>DATAVR010000144.1:0-4573 GCA_036267635.1 Polyangia bacterium
TTCGCGGCGGGGCCCTTCGATCGTTCAATTTTTCTCGACGGCTTCGCGCGCGAGCGCGGAACGACGGGGACCGCGCTCGAGCGGGAGCTGTTCGCCGATCGGCCCGGCGCTCAGCGCCTGCTGGCGGTCGAGACGCCGGCCCCCGCGCTGCTGGCGGCCAGCTTCGAGATCTGCGAGGCGCAGGCGGTCCTGCTGCGGGCGACGAAGATCGTCGCCGAGGTGGCGGCGCGCGACGCCGCGATCTACCGCCGGCTGTTCCGCGCGCTCAAGTTCCTGCGTCTCCTCCCGGTCATCACCCGGCTCGATCAAACGCGGGACGGCTATCGCGTCGAGATGGACGGTCCGCTCAGCCTGTTCCAGAGCGCCGGCCGCTACGGCCTCTCCCTGGCCCTGGCGCTGCCGTCGATCGCCGCCTGCGACGTCTGGGCAATCGACGCCGACGTTCGCTGGGGCGCCGACCGCCGACCGCTCCGGTTTCGGCTCGGCGGGAAGGCTGCCGCCGCGGTCGACTCATCCGGCGTTGCGGCGCCCGATGACACGCTCCCCGACGAGCTCGCCACCTTCGTCGCCGCGTTCGAGCGCGCCGGCAGCGGCTGGCGAATCGAGCGGACGCCGGCGATCCTCGACCTGCCGGGCGCGGGCCTCTGCGTCCCCGATCTGCAATTCGTGCGCGCCGGCGACGGCGCCCGGGTCTACTTCGAGCTGCTCGGCTTCTGGAGCCGCGAAGCGGTCTTCCGGCGCGTCGACCTGGTGTGCGCCGGCCTGCCGCACAAGATCCTGTTCGCCGTCAGCAAGAGCCTGCGCGTCGGCGAGGCTCTGCTCGACGACGCGCAGACCGCGGCGTTCTATGTCTTTTCGCGGGTGCTCAGCGTCCGCGCGATCCTCGATCGTCTCGACCAGATCGCGCGGACACCTTAGCGCGCGTCACTCGCCGTCGAAGTCGCCCGGCATGCCGCTTCCGTCGGCGGCGTTGTCGACCATGCCCGGCGGGACGGGGTAGTCGCCGGCCTGCGGGCTGGGGGTCCCCAGAACTCCCGGCGGGATCCCGTGGTAGACGACGTCGCCGCCGCTGCCGTTGTGGACGCCGCCGCGGGCGGTCAGCTGTCCGTCGTTCTTCATCCAATTGCAGGTGTTGCCATGCTCGGCGTCGCAGTTGAGGAAGATGGCGATCTTTTCTTGGTTCTCGGGGAACGCGGCCACGCCGCCGGTCCCGTCGTTGCGGCCGCTGCCCCCCGTGCTTCCGCTGCCGCCCGAGGCGTCCAGCAGGCCGCTGGGGGTGACGTCCAGGTTCCCCTTGCAGACCTCAACGGCGTTGTGGTTGTTGTCCGAGAGGAAGTAGATCATCCCGCCGCCGCCGCCGATGCCGCCCGGATCGGGCGCGCTGCCGCCGCGGACGCTGACGCTTCCGGAGATGGTTTCGTCGCCGTCCTTGGTGAAGAACCAGACGTGGCCGCCGCCGCCCGCGGTTCCGCTGCCCCCCGAAGCGCCACCCTCGACGGTGATCTTGGCCGACTGAGCGATGGTCACCGCGCCCTCGGTCGGCGTCAGCTCCATGTCGACGCGGCCGCCGTCGGCGCCGTTGCCGCTGCCGCCCATCATGATCGAGCCGCCGCTGGCGACGATTTCGCCGCTCACGTTCACGCCGCCGCTCCCGGGATCCGTGCGCCCACCGCCGTTGAGCAGGCCGCCGGTGCCGGGCGCTGACATCGAATCGCCGCCCCGCAGATCCAGCTCCAGCGGCCCGGCGATGTTGACGTTGCCCGTGCCGGGCTCCGGCGTGATCGTCCCGCCGGTTCCGGCCGAAGCGTCGCCCGAGCCGCCGCTGGCGACCACCGGAACGAAGATGGTGATCGCCGTCGGCGCTGTGGTCTCGCCGACGTGAATGGTGCCGGCGGCGCCCCCCGCGACCGTTCCGCCGGCCGTCGCCGCCGTGGCCACCCCGCCGCGCGCGTCGATCGCGCCGCCCAGCGCGACGCTGCCGCTCGCGTCGATGGTCAGCGCCGCGCCGGCCCCGCCCTGCGCGGCGTCGCCGCTGGCGATCGCCGCGCCGCCTCGGAGGAGGACCTTGCCGTCCAGCAGGACGTTGCCGCTCGCCTGGACCGTGATGGCGCCCGCCGCGCCGCCGCCGCTGATGCCGTCGCCCCCGGCGCTCGAGAGCTGGCCGGTGACCACCACCTGGGCGGCGACCAGGCGGATGGTGCCCGCCGGCTCCCCCGATCCGGAGGCGCCGCTCGCGTCAGCCGAGCCGCTGAGGTAGATGGTGCCGCCCGCCTCCAGATCCAGCCCCTGGCGGGCGCTCCCGAGGCCGCCGGCCCGCAGCGTCCCGGTGAGGTAGAGGTTGCCGCTGGCGCTGATCTTGCGGACGGCCTCGCCGCCGCCGGTCGTCACGTCGCCGGCGACGACCGCGTCACCCGATATCGACAGGTCGGCGGCCAGCGCAGAAGAGGTCACCGCCGTCGCGTTGGAAGGCGCCGAAGGGGCCGCCATCGACGGCGGGGCCTGCGTCGGATCGAACGAGGTGTCCCCCTGCGAGACGAGGTGCACCACGCCGCCGTTCTGTCCCTGCCCACCGGCCGAGGGCGCCGTCCCTCCTTGAACGCTGAGCGTGGCCGAAAGCTCGGTCCAAGGAGAGCTCGAGGTCGGACTGCCTCCGTCCGCGCCCGACTGCGACCCGATCCCGCCCGTCGATCCGGAGCTACCTCCGCTCCCGCTCTGCGAGTTGCCGCCGCCCCCGCAGGCCGCTCCGCCCACCACCAGCAAGGCGAGCACCGCGCCGAGACCGCGTGCTCGAATCTCGCTCCTCCGCCCCTCAGGCCCCTCGACTGTTCCCATGACCTCACCCCGCCCCTTCGTTCGTTGGTTCGTTGGTTCCTATTGACCGCCGCCGTCTGTGCCCCCGCACCCCTCGTCGATCTGACCGTTGCAGTTGTCGTCGATGCCGTTGCCGCAAATTTCAGGCGCGCCGGGGTTGACGCTGGGATTGCCGTCGTCGCACTCGTCGCACCACCGGTAGCCGTCGCCGTCGGCGTCGGCCGCGGCGCTGGGGACGCCCCGCTCGCAGTCGACGAAGGTCTGGAGATAAGAGGCGCGCTGGGCGACGACGGCGCGCGCGGTGGCGGTCGCTTGCTGGATCTCGCTCGCAGTGGCCCAGGCGTGGGGATCGCTGTCGGCCGCGGCAGCGATCTGCTGCGACCAGCTGTCGATCAGCGCTTGGATCTGACCGACGTCCCACTTCGCCAGGAGGGCCGCGATCGCCTCGGCGTAACGGGCGCGCCACCCGGCGTCGCCGAACACGATCATCCATTTGTCGCCCGGGAGCGGCGGCGGCCTGGACCGCGCGTACCAGAAGTAGATCGGGTGGTCGGTCGCGCCGACCAGGTCGAACAGTGACAACCAGTCGTACGTCGAGTCGGTGTCGTCGGGCAGGAAGACGTAGCCCGCCGCCCCTTGATCGTAGAGGTAGAAGTTGTGCGAGCCGCCGTAGTAGCCGTCGGCATCGTTGAGCAGCGCCTCGGCCGCCCAGGAGGTCACCGAGTCTTGAACGTCGACGATGGCGGAGAGCGCGTCGAGGCTCCCCGCCATCTGGAAGGTCGTCAACCGACCGTAGTCGGGGCCCTTTTGATTGGTCTCGGCCTCGCTCCCCCCCTTCCAGAGATCGCCGTTCGGATTCTGCGGGAAGAATTGCTGCACCACATGGCTCCCCACCCCCTCCTCGACGGAGTAGAGGCCGTAGCTGGCGCCGTTGATCGCCATGATCCCGCTGGCCGAACAGGGGGCCAAGATCCCGACCTGGCGCAGCCAGTGCTCCGCCAGTCGGTCGTGCAAGAAGGTCCAGTCGGAGCGCGGCATGTCGAACACCAGCCGGGTCACGCCGTGAAACGCGCCGCTCGGATCCGTCTGGTCGAACGACACGTCGAACTGCATCTTTGCGCGGTCGCCGTCGAGCGTGACCGTCTGGTCCCAGGAAGACTGCCCGTGCAGCTTGATGGCGGCGTTGTTCACCGTCTCGCTTCCCAGGTGAAAGACGATCGGGTGGTAGACGGTGAAGTCGGCCCCGCTCTCCAGCGCCGCGACGTCGTGGAACTCGGTATTCATCGCCGCCCACTCCCCGTCGGAGATGTCGACCGAGTAGGTCCGCAGCGTCCCCTCGTCGAACAGGTCCGAGCAGGCGGACGAGACGCCGCCGTCAGGCGTGGCTCCGACCATCGAAGCGTCCGGCTTCGCGCTCGAGCTGCCACAACCGGTCGCAACGACCGTTGCCACGGCGACTGCGAAAAATTCGTAACGACCGTTCATGGGTTCTCTTGCCGCGGGATAGTTCAGCAAGCGTGATGCCGGCGGGTCCCCCGAGATCGGCCGGTGGAAACCGTGCAGCCCGACCAAACGGAAACCACGATGTCGTGCTTCCGTAACCACGGAACCTGCGAAGACGGCGCGCGGAACGGCGCTGCACCAGACCCGGCCGCTGGCCGACGAGTTGCTTGTGTCTCGAAGGCGATGGAACTCGGGAAGTCGTGGCGGGGAAGCGTGGCAATGAGCTGGCTGGTGGCGGCCGGCCTCGGGCTGCTGGGCT
>DATAVR010000145.1:0-9934 GCA_036267635.1 Polyangia bacterium
TCAGAAATTCGAGATCGCCCATCCTCAGGCCGCAGACCTCACCCGGACGCAGCCCGGATCGATTGCCCAGGTAGAACATTAGGCCCACCTCGAACCCGAGCGCGGCCATCAATTCGGGGACCTTCTTCTCCTCCTCGAGCCAAGGTCGATCGGCGTCCAGGCGCACCACGGGGCGCTTGCCGATCGGCACCATCTTGACGGGGTTCGAACTCGCGAGCCCACGCTCGATGCACCACGAGAAGAATCGGGACAGCAGTCCGAGGACGTGTCGCTGCGACTGCGGCGACAGCTCGGACGCCGCCAGCCGATCGATCCACGTCATCACCACGGGAAGGGTTAACTGTTCGACCTTCATCTTCCCGAACTCAGGTACGAGGTATCGCGTGATCCGCGACCGGTCGTCGCGTGCGTTGCGATTCATGAGGGTTCCCGCCCACTGGCGAAACAAAGGTCCCGCCAAGCCACCCGGGACAGGCACCACGATCGGGTCGGGGAACGGATCGCGGCCGGCGGCCACTTCGCGTTCCACACGCGCCAGTTCCTGCCGAGCCTGGAACATGTTCTCGACGCCCATCAGCACTCGGGTACACCTCACGCGGTTCCCGCCAGGTGTGTGTCCGCGATCGAACTGGACGTAGAACTTCGGTGCGTTCCGGGGACCGCGTTTTAAGATGCCAGCCATGCCGTACTCCTTTCGTACTCCGTCGATGAGGCCTTGCGGCGCTCACGAATGCATCTGGAGTACCATCGGAGTACGGGGCGGTCTGGCTGTCAACCGCGTGCGATAAACCCTAATAATTTCAGCGGGGTGGACGGGACTTGAACCCGCGGCCTCCGGCGTGACAGGCCGGCGTTATAACCAAGCTTAACTACCACCCCAGGTGGTGCGAGTCGGTGGATCTACACGTCGCCGAGTTGGGTGTCAACCGGAGGCGCGGGGGGATCATGGCTGTGGTACGGTCCGGCCCTTCTTCTCTAAGGAGGCGCTCGATGTCGCATCGGAAGATCATGTTCGGCCTGACGTTCTCGGCGGCGGTGGGGTTCGGCGCGGCGTACGTTCCGTCGCTGGTGGCCCACGCGCAGGGGAAGCCGGCGTCGGCGCCCGCCGCGGCGCCGACCTGCAAGCTGCACGGCAAGAAGTGCTGCGATCCGGCGATCGCGGCGCACCTGCCGAAGGAGGCGGTCTACAAGGCCTGCGGCGAGTCGGACGCCACCTATCTCGGTGAGGACGGCAGCGAGAAGGAGACCTGCAAGTACTTCTTCAAGGTGGCGAACGAGAAGGAAGACGACACCTACGTGCAGGTCTACGCGCCGGTGCAGAAGGAGGTCCTGACGGAGCCGAACGATCCGTTCTTCGGCTACAAGAAGGTCGGCAAGGTGTTCGTGACCGAGAAGGCCAAGTCGCCGAAGTCGGCGCCGATGCTCGCCTCGCAGACGGGGCTCTACATGCCCGGCAAGGGATACTCGGTCAGCGTGAACGCGTCGGTGAAGGTCTGCACCAAGCCGGAGGCCAAGAAGTTGGCCCCGTCCATCAAGTAGGGCTACTCGCTCCGCTCGTTCGTCCCGAGGACGACGTCCATCAGCGGGATGGTCACGTTGAAGTTGACGTGCGCCATCCGGCCGAGGACGTGGTGGTGGGCGTGGTGCGCCTGCATCCTGCGAAACAGGCGCGACCTGCCGACGACCAGCCGATCGAGCGCCTCTCCGGGCAGGTGGTAGAGCGCGTGCAGGGTTTCGTACATCAGGAAATAGGCGACGGCGGCCAGTAGAAAAACGCCCGCCAACCCCGGGCCGCGGACGAACCCGGCCAGCACCATGATCGGCGAGGCGAGGACGAAGAGCCCGATCATCGTGTACCAGGGCATCATCACCAGCCCCAGCTCGGCCGGGCGGGTGATCGGCATGTTGCCGTCGGTGAACGCCAGGTGGTGAAGCAGCGTGTGGTTCGCATACATGAACCTCGGTGGCTGCGGGTGGTGCATCGGATGGCGGTGGACCATCCACTCGATGAAGTTCGCCACCACGAAGAAGATCGGCGCCAGTGCCCAGTCGAGCGGCCGGGCGCGCGCGGCCAGAAAGCCGCCCACCGTGGTGATGCCCGCCGCGATCGTGACTGTCAGCGCGGCGTGGCGGCCGGGCGAATAGTCGGTCGTCAGGTGCTCGCCGCGCACGAACCGCGCGGCCGCGCTCGGCAGCGAGGTCGGCGCGGTGCCGGTCGCGAGGTTTGCGGGGGGGCGGTCGGCGTTGGCCTGCGCCATCTCTTCAGTATGGCCTATGATTGGCGCATGCCCTCTTTCGACGTCGTTTCGAAGGTCGATCTGATGGAGCTCGACAACGCGCTCAACACGGCCGGCAAGGAGCTGGGGCAGCGGTACGACTTCCGCAACACCAAGACCAACCTCGAGCGCGGGCCGGAGGGGATCATCCTCCGCTCATCGGACGAGCCGCACGCGGTGGCGGCGCTGACCGTCCTGCGCGAGCGGATGGCCAAGCGTGGGGTCTCCCAGCTTTGCCTCGATCCCAAGGATGTCGAGGCGGCGGGCGGGCAGACGGTCCGCCAGCTCATCGTCATCAAGCAGGGGATCGAGATCGAGACGGCCAAAAAGATGGTCAAGGCCATCAAGGACGCCAAGATCAAGGTGCAGGCGGCGATCCAGGGGGACGAGCTGCGGGTCTCGGCCAAGAACCGGGACGACCTGCAGTCGGCCATCGCCTTCCTGCGCAAGGGGGACTACGGGCTCGACCTGCAGTTCGTGAACTTCCGCGAGTGAGCGCGACTGGTTCGCGGGGCGCCACGCGTTGCCGTTCCCGGCACCGGGGCCCTAGCATGAGCTCATGCTTACCTCTTATCTTAGGTTTCATCGTTGGTTCTATGGTTGGGGGTTCCTCGTGGCGGCGGCCGGCGTGCTCGGCTGCCAAAATGGGAACGAGGTCACTTGTCCGGCCCTCCTCGCGGCCTGCCCGGCAACGCTGCCATCCATGGGCGCGCCCTGCACGGCGCGTGGGTTGGCCGCCGTCTGCGAGTATGGAGACGATCCCTGGTACGGCTGCAACACGGTCGCGTACTGCGATTCTCAGGGCGGCTGGCACACGGTGATCTCCAGCGAACCGGATTGCCCGACCACCATGCCGTCGGGCTGCCCGGCCTCGTTCGCCGAAGCCATGTCCGGCGGCCAGAGCACTTGCGCCTTGGCGCCGGATGGGGAGCTCACCTGCCGTTACCCGGAGGGGGCCTGCGGGTGCACGGCGGCGGGCTTCACCTGCAGCGCGCCCGCCTCGGCGGGCTGCCCCGCCACGCGGCCGCACGCGGGGACGGCCTGCGCCGCGCCCTGCATGACGTGGGGCTCGGGGATCTGCGACGGGCAGAGCATGAAGTGCCTGTGCGGGACCTGGCAGCCAATCCAGTGCACCGAGTGAAGCTCGGGCAAGCACAGTTCGTCCGTCGTAAAAAGAGCGCCGGCTGGAGGCGGGCGTTAAAATCCGGGCCGTGTGGGGACGGAGAATCCGTTTGGCCTGGCGCGCGCTCGTCGCGGGCGTGTTGCTGGCTTCTGGCTGCCACCACCGGGGCGGGCCCTCCGCGCCGCCGCCGGCGCCGCCGGTCGCGGCCAAGCCAGCGCGGCCGCCGATCCCCACCCGCGCAGCACTGCCGGCGCTGGCGGCCGGCGAGACCTACGCCTACGACCGTGGCGCCGCGCGCCGGCTGACGGCCGATGCCGCGCGCGCGGCGGGCCTGCTGGACGTCGATCTGGGAGACGACTGGGCGCCGTTCATTCTGCAGGACGGCGGCGGCGAGGGGGACGCCGCCAAGCCGAACGACTATCGGCAGACGTTCGTCTCGCTGGCCGACGACAAGCTCACCGCCGACGGGCAATCGACCAGCGCGGGCGACGACAACTTTCTCGAGGTGTTCGGTATCCCGCCGACGCTGTCGGTGCTGGCGGCGCGGGTGGAGGCCGAGGTGGCGCCGGCGCGGGAAGCCTGCGTCGACGCCGTCGATCGCGAGGGGCTCGAAGAGTTTACCGGCGACGTCGGCTTTCTGGATCGCGATCGGTCGAAGCGCGACTACGAGCAGGCCTTGCACGACGCCGACTGGATCGCCAAGGAGACGGCCGCCCGCTCGGCCGGCGTGTCGCTGGCGCCTGACGCGGTGCTGGCGCAGCTGCGCGAAGATCCAAAGGCGCGCGGCCGCGTCGATCGCTACCTGCGCGGCAAGGCGCGCGTGCGAGCGGTGCGCGCGGGACAGGCGCGGCTCCTCTGCGAGGGGATGCTCTCGGTCAAGAGCCGCTACACGCCGGGGAGCTACGACCTGGCGACGCACGAGGCGCTGGCGACCTGGGAGCGGAAGCACGACATCTTCGGCTGGGGACTTCTCGGCGGCGAGACGCTGGGGATGCTCCTGGCGCCGACGCGGTCGCTGCTGCTCGACGATCTGCGCCGCCTGCTGGCCGAGCGGGTCGCCGACGCGGCGGGGATCGTCGAGGACGGCTCGATCAATCAGGCCCGCAAGAAGAACCCGCCCGTCTGGCGCGACGACGCGGGCGCCACGCACCCGGTCCCCGATCTGATCGACGATTACGTGAACGTGCTCCTGACCGCGCTCGGCGTGCAGACGCCGGAGCAGGCCGTCGCGTTCTTGCGCGCGCACCGGGGGGGGCTCGCGGGGCTGCACGTCGCCTTCAAGCCGCCGGCGCTGCCGGCGTATTACGACGGCGGCAAGGACATGGACCTCTCCGCCGAGATCGACCGCGGCGACGTCTGGTACGACCTGCCGTTCGACGGGCGCGGCAAGCCGGTCGTGCAGCGGCGCGACCACTACCCGCACCTGACGCTCTTCGTCCACTGGCACGGGCAGAAGATTCCACTCTGCTGGTGGCGCACGACGATCGGGTCGTGGCGCAGCGAGATGCACGAGGACGGACACGAGTACTTCAAGTACAAGAACTCCGACATCGGGCCACGCGTCTGGAAAGAGATCGTCGCGGCGCCGGTCTGGATCCCGCCCGACGGCACGCCGGCCAAGGATCTGCTGACGCGCAAGGTGCTCGACCGCAACGTCGGGCCGGTCGTCATGGTCAACACCGACGTGATGGGACCTGGCTACGGCTCGGCCTACGGTCTGGTGATGGGGATTCACGTCGATCCCAAGCGCGGCGATTTCGACAACCAGATCCGGACGCACGGCTCGGTCGACTACACCTCGATCGCCCGGCGGTTCTCGCACGGTTGCCACCGGCTGGTGAACAACCGCGCGGTCCGCCTCTACGACTTCGTGCTGCGGCACCGGGCGTTCAAACGGATCGGGAACGTGCCGCTCAACCTGAAGAAGCGGCTGGAGGTCGACGGCGACGTCTACCACTATGCGCTGAAGACGCGCGGCTACTACTATGAGCTCGCCGATCCGGTGCCGGTCAACGTGCTCGAGGGGCGAATCATGGGCGAGGTGAAAAAGCCGATCGCCACCTTCGTCCGCAAGCCGGGGGTCGACTACGGCCCCGCGCCCGCCGTGGGCGACGCCGCGGCGTCGACCGCGATCGCCGCGCCGGGCGGCGAGGGCGCCGCGGAGATCGGTCCCTGAGCCCGGCGCGCGCGCGATGATCGCCCGCGCTGGGGTGTCGGTCCTCGCGCTGGCTGCGGCGATCGTCGCCGCAGGTCCGGCGCACGCGGCGCCCGACGCCAGGCCGGCGGTGGCGGTCGATCTGACGCTCGATCCGGCGGCGTCGCGCGCGGTCGGGCACGCACGGTTGCGCGTCGTCAATCAGACGGGCGCGGCGCTGCGCGAGGTTCCGCTCTGGCTCTACGCGAACCACCTGGCGACGCGCGCCAAGGCGCTCGGCGACGTCAACTATCACTGGGTCTATCCGGGCGGGTTTTCCCCGGCGGGAATGACGGTCTCGAACACGCGGGTCGACGGCGCGCCGGCGGCGGTCGCCCTCGAAGACACGCCGGCCGGCGCGCGAACGATCGCCCGGGTGACGCTGGCCTCGCCGCTTCCACCCGGGGCGGCCGCCACGATCGAGGTCGACTTCGACACCAAGCTGCCCCGCCGCTTCGGCGGCTTCGGCTGCGACGGCCGCCGCTGCCGGCTGATGGGCGGTTTCTACCCGATGCCCGCGGCGCAAACCCCGACCGGGTTCGATCTGCACGCGGCGCCGGCTCGCGCGGGCCGCACGCGCCTCACGCTCCGCACCCCGACGCCGCTGGCGCTGGTGGTGAACGGCGAGCCGCGCGTCTGGCCCGGCGCCACCGGCGCGGTCACCGTCGAGAGCGCCGACGTCCCTTACCCCACCATCGTCACCGATCGGGTGCTGCGGCCGGAGACGATCACCGTCGGTCGTCACGTCGTCCGTTACCTGCACCGCAATCCGCGGCCACCCGGGAGCGAGGACCAGGCGCTCCCCTACGTGCGCGAGGACGTGACCGCGTTGGTCCTCAAGACCGCCCAGCGGGCCTTGCAGCTCGGCGACGCGATGGTCTGCGGCGGCGCCTGCCTGTCGCCGAGGGCGCCGCAGCCGGATCTCGCGCTCACGCTGCCGATCACGCTGATCGAGGCGCCGCTCCGCCACCAGCTGGTGCAGGTGCACGGGAACGTCATCCTCGTCTCGGATCAGATCTTTCGCATCTTCCCGGTCAACCGGCTGCGCAAGTACCACCACCAGGAGCTGGCCCGCGCCGTCCTCACCGCGCTGGTCGACGCGCGGATCGGCGCCACCGAGGATGGCACCGATCGCACCGATCGAACATTGGCGGCGGGCGCGCTCGGCGACTACCTGACCGAGCTGTTCGCGGTCGTTCAGTTCAAAAAGCTGGAATACGCGGCCGACCTCTTGCGGCCGCTCGACTTCGTCCCCGCGGTCGACCAGCTCATTTACGCGCCGCTGCTGGCCTCCTCGTCGAGCTACTTCGGAGACGTCCGGGACGAGGACCGCGTCCGCGACGATGTCCGTCTGTTCGCCGATCCGACCGCCCCCAGCCCGCGGCTCGTCTACAACAAGCTGCTCGATCTGATCGGCACGGCCAAGTTTCCGGCGCTCGCGCGCAAGACGCTGAACGAAGGGGAGCCGCTGCGGCGCGCCGCCGCCGAGACGTTCGGGGCCGATCTCGGCTGGTTCTGGCGGCAGTGGCTGGGGCCGCTGCCGCGCGTGAACTACCGCCTCGAATCCGTGCGGGTCACGCCGGCGGCAGGCGGCGGCGACCATGTCGAGATCGAGGTCCGCCGCGAGGGGGAGCTGATTCGGGAGCCGGTGGAGATCGCCGTCGTCGATCGGGCCGGCGCCTCGCACGTCCTGCGCTGGGACGACGCCACCGCCGCGCATCGGTTCGTGGTCGATCTCCCCGCCGGGCTCAAGTCGGTGGAGGTCGATCCGCGCGAGCGCCTGGTCGAGACCGCGCTCGGTTCGCTGCGCCCGTCGGACGATCCCCGCTACGACAACCGCCGCCCGGCCCGCTGGCGGCTGCTCTATGAAGGGTTCGGCGCGCTGCTCAACATCACGGCGCTGACGGCCAACTTCGAGGCCGCGTTCCTGCTCAAGCCGCAGCACGATCTCCGCCACGCTTTCCTGCTGACCGCGTATCACAGCGAGAAGACCGACATCGGGGCAGGCGGCGCCTACTTCTGGAACTTCGGAGGCCAGGCTGACAAGAACACGCTCGACAGCTACCTGCTCGGCGGGGTCAACCTGTCGCGCATCAACCCCAACTTCGGGCTAGGCGCCGGCGGCGTGCCGCAGCCCGGGTATCAGGTCTCGGGGCGCCTGGTGCTGGCGCATGACACGCGCGATTTTCTCTTCGACCCCTGGCACGCGGTGGGGGCCAGCCTCGGCGTCGGCTACGCGCTCACGGCGCTCGACGACGGCGAGCACCTGTCACAGGTCAGCGTCGCGGCGGGGGCGCTGCGTCTCATCGAGATGGCGCCCGGTCACGTGCTCGGGCTGAACGCCACCGCCGCGGCCACCTTCGGCGACATCGAGCTCCCGGTCCAGCTCACCGACGCGGGCGGCCAGGGCGCGCTCAGCGGCTACCTCCCGGGCGTGCTCCTCGGGCGGGCGAACGCCATCGCCAGCGTGCAGCTTCGCGACGACTACGTCTCGGGTCTCGACTGGAACCTCCTGCACTTCACGACGGTGCGCGGGTTCGCCGGGACGCTGTTCGCCGACGCCGCCGCCGTCAGCAACTGCGGCGACTACCACTTCTCGACCGAGAACGTCTTCTACGACGTCGGCTACAGCTTCCGCGTCCTACACGATGCCTTCGGCGTCTATCAGCAGCTGCTGGCGATCGATCTGGGGATTCCGATCAACCCGCGCCCGCCGGCCGGCAACTGCCTCGGCATCCCGCCCGCGCCGGTCTCGCGCGACTTCACCATCCTGGTCACGTTCTTCCCGAGCTTCTGACGGCGGCGTTCGTCCGCCGCAGCCAGCGATCGAGGACGTAGAACGCCCACAGCGGTTTGCTGCGATCGCGTTTCCGTTCGCGGTGCTCGCTCTGCCAGGTGGAGAAGACCGCGCGGTCGACCAGCCCCAGGTCCCAGAGCGGCGATTCGGCGATCGCCGCCTCGAGCCGCCCGGCCAGCGGGCCGCGCAGCCAGGCGGCGAGCGGGATGGCAAAGCCTTTTTTGGGGCGATCGATGATCGCGTCGGGGATCTGGCCGCGCGCCGCGCGCTTGAGCAAGACCTTGCCGCGGCGGCCACGCAGCTTGAAGCGCGAGGGCAACGAGAAGGCGAAGTCGACCAGCGCGTCGTCGAGCAGCGGCGGACGGACCTCGAGCCCGTGCGCCATCGAGGCGCGATCGACCTTGGTCAGGACCGAGCCCGACATGTACGTCGAAAAATCGAGCGCCAGGATCTGGTTGAGCCAGTCGTCGGTCTCGGGCAGCCGGGCGCCCAGCGTCGCCGGCAGGAGGCCGCGCGCCGCCGGGACCGCCGCCCCCAGCTCGGGGAGATCGACGGTCGACATCCAGCGCAGGTGGCGGGCCACGCGCGCGTCGTCCCAGCGGCCGGTGAACCGGCGCAGCTTCCATTCGAGGCTCTGATAACGATCGTCGATCGGCAGCCGCGCCACCACCCGCTCGACGATCCCGCGACGGAACCATCCCGGGAACGCGCCGTAGACGTTGGCCAGCTTGTGCGCGCGGTAGGTGGGGTAGCCGCCCCACAGCTCGTCGCCGCCGTCGCCGCCGATCACCACCTTGACGTGTCGGGCAGCCAGCCGCGAGAGGAGAAACGTCGGGATGAACGAGGGATCGGCCAGCGGCTCGTCCAGCTTGTCGAGCGCCAGGTCGACGACGTCGAGCAGGTTCTCCTCGCGCAAGGTCTCGGTCACGTGCTCGACGCCCAGCTGCTTGGCCACCAGCCGCGCGTAGTTGCTCTCGTCGAAGGAGCCGTCCTCGAAGCCGATGGAGAAGGCCTTCATTCGCGTGCCGGCGCGGCGCGCGGCGGCCGCCGCGACCAGCGACGAGTCGATCCCCCCGGAGAGGAAAATTCCCACCGGAACGTCGGAGATGAGCTGCGCCTCCACCGAGCGCTCGATCCCCGCCCACAGCCGGCGGCCGAGCGCCTCTTCGTCCTCCGTCGGCATCGGTCCCGGGGCGGGGACCTGCCAGAACGGGCGCGGCGCGCCCAGGGTCCCGCGCTCCCAAACCAGCGTGTGTCCGGGCGGCAGCTTCTTCACCGCGCCGACGATGGAGTGGGGCGGATGGACGTAGTCGGAGAAAAAGTACGAGGCCAGCCCCTCGGCGCCGAGCGCGCCATCGATGCCGCCGTGCGCGAGCAGCGCGGTCAGCTCGGAGGCGAACACCAGCCCCCCGGCCGGAAGCTCGGCGTAGTAGAGCGGCTTGATGCCGCAGCGATCTCGCGCCAGCAGCAAGCGCTCGCGCCCGGCGTCCCAGATGGCGAAGGCGAACATCCCGTCGAGCGCGGCGACGCCGCCTTCGCCGTGC
>DATAVR010000146.1:0-16167 GCA_036267635.1 Polyangia bacterium
CCACACGCGCGCGCTTTGTGCTCCGTCGATCGTGGTTGCGCTCGCGATCGCGACCTCGGCCGCCAGGCCCCGCTGACTGTTCGTCGCCAGGCTCAGTGCCCTTTTTGCTGCTTGCGGAAGTCGGTCAGGCAGCTGACGCAGAGCTCGAGGCCCGATTCGGTCGCCTCGTCCATGGTGCGGTAGATCGGCTCCCGGCTGGCGCCGCAGAACGACGCAGCAGGGTTGGCGGCTCTGGCGGCCGCCGGGGCGCCGGCCGTCGCGCGGGTGCGGCCCGGCCTCAGAACTCGGAGATGGGCGAGTGACATGACGCCCAGGCTACTCGCAACCTGAAGATCAGCGACAAGTATCTTCGCCCGGGGCACATTTAGGCGCGAATCCCGACCTTGCAGAGGCCCGGGCGCGGCGCCCACGTTGTCCAACGATGGGCGACCCGAAGGTGGTGACGGAGATAGCGGAGGACGCCAGCCAGGCGCTGCAGGGTTTGACCTGGCGCCGCGGGCTGTTCGCGGTTGGGGTGATGCTGGCGTTCTTCCTGGTGGCGAAGCTGGCCGGCCATCTGCTCCGCCGGCGTGTCGCCCGGGGCGTCGACTGGGGCGGGCCGGTCTTCGCCCTCAGCAAGCTGCTGACCTACGTCCTGGTCTTCATCGGATTCGTCACCGGTCTCAGCATGCTCGGCGTTCCCCTGTCGTCGCTGGTGCTGGCCTCGAGCGCGCTCATGGTCGCCCTCGGCCTCAGCTTGCAGCACGTCGCCCAGGACGTCGTCGCCGGCATCATTCTCCTGGTCGAGCAGCCGATTCGAAAGAACGACTTCGTCACCTTCGGCGCGACGGCGGGGACGGTCCGGGAGATCGGGCTGCGCACCACCCATTTGCTGACGCCCGACGGAATCAATCTGGTGGTGCCCAACCATCTGCTGGTGACGACGGAGGTCTCGAACCATTCGCACCCGCTGCCACAGGCGCGCCTGGCGGTCGAGGTGCCGGTCTCCCTGCTCGAGGACGTCGAGATCGTCAGAGCGACGCTGGCCCGCGTGGCCGAGGGCCACCCCGAGGTGCTGCGCGACCCGCCTGCCAAGGTTCGGCTGGAGGCGCTGCTTGGCTCGGACTTCCGCTTCGCGCTCATCGTCTGGGTGGCAGATCCACCGGCGACGGTGCGCATCGGCTCCGAGCTGCGATTTGCGATCGCCCAGGCGTTCGCCCGCAGCGGCGTCCGGTTTCCGACGCCCGAGCTCCTGCTGCAGACGGATCGCCACCAAGATCCTGGATCCAGGGCGAAGGCGTCACCCAAAGTGTGACCGTCGTCGCTCTCGACAACCACAGACGGAAAATAGTGGTGGCACCTGCGCCAGCCATCATTGCGTTATCACTCGCTAAAACAGCGAAACCCTCGTTTCGGCTCAGCGTCGGCAGCTTTTTTGATAATTCGGCGCTGAGCTCGGCACGAAATGAGCACTGGAAACAATCGCGTCGGTTCGGCCGCCGCGAGCACGATCCGCGTTGAGCCACGAACCCCTGACCGGCGCCGAGGGCACCGGCCCACTCGCCTAAGGTCCGCAGTCGTGACGCATGATGATCCCAACGGACGACAAGACGCGAGGCGATTTGCTCGTCGGCTGCATGCCGGCGTTGTTCGCCTACGTTCGTCGTCTGGTCGGCGATCGAGAGATGACCAGTGACGTCGTGCAGGAGGTCAGCCTTCGCGCGCTCACGGGCGGCGGACCTCGCGACTCTGAAAATTTTCTCGCCTGGAGCTGCGGGATCGCGCGCAACGTGATTGGCTCTGAGTGGCGCCGCCGCCGTCGGGTGCGGATCGACCAGGACCACGACGAGCACCTCTTGGACGAAATTCGCGATCCGAAGGCGGCGCCGGACCGGATCGCCGATGCACGCGTCTCCCTCGAGCGCGCCATGGGCGACGACAGCGAGAACGTCGCGCTGCTGGTTCGGCGCTACGTCGGCAAGGTCAGCGGGAAAACGTTGGCGGCCGAGTTGGGGCTGACGCCGGCCGCGCTTCGGATGCGATTGATGCGAATTCGTTCGTCGGTACGCGCGCGCCGCGGCGAAGCGTAAAGTCAGCGAAGCGTAAGGTCGGCGAAGCGTAAAGTCAGCGAAGCGTAAAGTCGGCGAAGCGTAGTCGGCGAAGCGTAAGGCGGCGCGGTTGCTCGTCAGAGCTCGCCGTCCTTGGCGTCGAGAGGATTGCCGCGGTCGACGGGTCTTGGATCGCAGCTCCAGCGGATTCCGTCGATGTTCCAGCCGTCCGGCCCGCACGCGTCGCCCGAGGCGACGAGGCTGTCGCTGGCGCCGACCGCCAGCTCGAGGCTGCCGGAGCGCTCGCCTGGGCTCTCGCCGCGACCGCGGCAATGAACGGCCCAGGTGAGCGTGCAGGCGACGGGGAAGCTGCAGGTGTTGTGCAGCTCGAACCGCAGCCCTTCGTTGCCGACCCGCGCCTGATGAAAAGCCGGGCAGGAGGTGATGATTCGTTTCTTGGGGATAGATCTCTCCGTTTTTGGTGCTGCCGCCGAGATGGACGCAGGCGCGAGCGCGAGCTCCACCAAGGCCAGCAGCACCGCAGTTCGCGGTCGCCGCATGTTGCCCTCCCGCGAACGGGCATCGCCGAAGGGCGTCCGGTTCGCTCGAGGAAGGGACAATGGAAGAGGCGACTCGGTTCCCGAAAATGTTCGCCCGCCGCCGCGGGTATGATGCCGGCATCATGTCCAGCGCAGCGCCCGCTCCACCGCCGACGGCTCCGTCGCCGGTGGTGATCGTCGGTGCCGGCCCGGCGGGTCTGGCCACCGCGGGATGCCTCGCGCGGCGAGGCGTCGACGCGCTGGTGCTCGAGGCTGGACCCAGCCTGGGCAACGCCTGGCGAAACCACTACGACCGGCTGCATCTGCACACGGTGAAGGAAGAGTCGCATCTCCCGGGGCTGCCATTCGGCAAGGAGTTGCCACGTTACGTGTCGCGCGCCGACTTCGTCGCCTACCTCGAGTCGTACGCGGCGCGCTTCTCGATCGCGCCCCGCACGGGGGAGCCGGTCCGTCGGGTGCGCGCGGCGGACGGCGGCCTCCTGGTCGAGAGCGCGCGCGCCGTCTATCAGGCGCGCGCCGTGGTCGTCGCCACCGGCTATAACCGCTTGCCGAACCCCGAACGGCTGCCCGAGCAGGAGCGTTTCCGCGGCACGCTCCTCCATTCGTCCGCCTATCGCAACGGCGACGGCTTCGCCGGCCAGCGCGTGCTGGTGGTCGGCGCCGGCAACACGGGAGCGGAGATCGCGCTCGATCTGGCCGAGCACGGCGCCCATCCGACGCTGGCGGTGCGCGCGCCGGTGAACGTCGTTCCGCGCGAGCTTCTCGGCATGCCGATCCAGTTGACCAGCATCCGGATGCGCCACGCACCGCTCGCCCTGGCCGACGGGATCGGGCGGATGGCCTCACGGCTGGCGTTCGGGAACCTGGTCCGCCACGGTTTCCCGCGGCCGGAGATGGGGCCGATCTCGGCGATCAAGAAACGACGGCGTATCCCTCTCATCGACGTCGGCACCGTCGCCGCCGTCAAGCGGGGCGAGATCGCGGTCAAGCCGGGCGTCGCTCGCTTCACGGAACGGGGGGCGGTCTTCGCCGACGACAGCGTCGCCGAGCTCGACGCCGTCATCCTGGCCACCGGTTTTCGACCGGCGCTCGAGGAGATGGTGAACGTCCCCGGCGTCCTCGACGAAGCGGGTCATCCCCGCGACTGGAGAGGGGGCGAGGCCTGCCCGAACCTTTTCTTCGTCGGCTACGAGGTCGTCCCCACCGGCCACCTGCGCGAGATCGGGCGGCGGGCCGAGGCGGTGGCCGCCGAGATCGCCGGCGACTGACGCTTCAGCGAGAGCTGTCGAAGCGAAGGTGGATCCAGGCGCGGCCGCGGCTCTCGACGGCTGATTCCTCGAAGGCGTCGCCCTGGAGGTCGCGGACGGCCCCCCGCCAAAATGGTACGGCTGGCTCGTTCGCCGCCAGCACGCGCACCAGCCAGTCGCCGGGGCGCTCGCTCCAGAGGTGCCGGGCCAGCGCGCGCCCGACGCCGTGCCGACGATGGCGGCGCAGGACGAAGAGATCCTTGACGTCGCGCGCGGCCTCCCGTCCGAGCCAAGGCTTCGCCGAGCTGACCACGCCGAAGCCGGCCAGCGCGCCGGCGAACCGCGCCAGATAGACCGCGCCGTCGCTCCGCCAGATGGCGCCAGTGTCGAAGACGAAGCGCCCATCGTCCGCCACCTCGAGCCCGAGCCACTCGCTCATGTCGTGGATGTAGAGCTGATAGAGGTTCCGCAGGATCGCCTCCCCTTCGACCCCGATCCGCTCGAAGGTGATCATCGCCGCGAACCTTACCGCGGCTCGCGTAGCGAAGTGCACGACCGGCGCCGGCAGCATCCAACGTCGACGAGAGATGAAATTTGTGGCGTTGCGGCGGCACGCGGCGCCACGTAGCTTCGGGCCATGTTCGCGCGCGCCGCCCAATCACGCCGTTCCGTCTCCGTGGTGCTCGGGCTCGTCACCCTGGCTTCCGTCGCGCTGCTCCTGACCTGGGACTTCGTTCCCGCCCGGTTCCCGGCCGGGTCGCACGACACGCTGTCGGCGCTGCCGCTGGCGCTGATCGCGCTCGCCGCGCTGGTCCACCGGCTGGAGCAGCGGCCGACGCGCGCCGAGCTCGCAAGAACGATGCTGCTGGCGGCGGCGTTTCTCTTCTGGTCGGCCAATCAGTTTTGGCCCGAGTCGCCGCGGGCGACGCTGTTCAACGATCTGGCGGTCGCGCTGTTCGTGATCGACGTCTGGTTGGCGATCGCCGCGCGTCCGAGCTAGCCGTCGTTCTTGCCAGGCTGGCCGTCGGCCATGGCGATGAAGTCGCGGACCTGTGGATAGACGGTCTCGCGCCAGCGTCGACCGCTGAAGATGCCGTAGTGGCCGGTATGGAAGGTCAGGTGGCGCTTTCGCTCGGCGGGGAGGCCAGTGCAGAGATCGAGCGCGGCGCGCGTCTGGCCGATGCCGGAGATGTCGTCCAGCTCGCCTTCGATCGTCAGCAGCGCCGCGCGATCGATCGCCTCGGGAGCGACCCGCTCCCCGTCCACCTGCCAGAGGCCGCGCGGCAGGAGGTGCTGCTGGAACACGATGCGGATGCAGTCGAGGTAGTACTCGGCCGGCATGTCGAGCACGGCGTTGTATTCGTCGTAGAAGCGGCGGTGCTCCTCGGCGCTGGCCAGATCGCCCTCGACCAGGTGTTGATAGAAGTCCCAGTGCGAGCCGATGTGGCGCACCGGGTTCATGGCCATGAAGCCCGCGTGCTGCAGGAAGCCCGGATAGACCCGGCGGCCCCGCCCCGGGTAGCTCTCGGGCACCTGCTGAATGAGGTGGGTCTCGAACCAGCGGAGCGGGTTGGCGGTGGCGAAGTCGTTGACGCGGGTGGGGCTGCGGCGCGCGTCGATCGAGCCGCCCATGAGGATCAGGCTGCGCGGCTGCGGCTCGCCGGCCGCCGCCATCAAGGCGGTCGCGGCCAGGACCGGCACCGCCGGCTGGCAGACCGCGATCACGTGCAGATGCTCGGCCCCGATGTGGCGGATGAATTCGCGCACGTACCCGACGTAGTCGTCGAGCGTGAAAGCGCCCCGATTGACGGGGACGTTGCGCGCGTCGACCCAGTCGGTGACGTAGACCTTGTGGCCGGAGAGCAGCGTCCGCACGGTGTCGCGCAGCAGCGTCGCGTGGTGGCCAGAGAGCGGCGCCACGACCAGCACCACCGGATCGCGTTTGAGCTTGGTGACGATCTCCGCCTGATCGCTGAACCGCTTGAAGCGAAGCAGCCGGCAGAACGGTTTGTCGAGCACCACCTGTTCGACGACCGGCACCCGGGCGCCGCCGACGTCGACCTCCTTGATGTTGAACTCCGGCTTGTCGTAGGTCTTCCCCAGCCGATAGAGCAACTCGTAGCCGGCGGCGACGCTGTTGGCGCCAGGCAGTTGGGAGAGCCAACTTCCTGGAGCGGAGAACATCCGCGCGCCGGCCTCGGCCATCTCGATTGCGGGGTTGAAGAGGGCGCGGTTGTACTCGAGGAGGCGGTAGAGCACGTATTGATTATAGGCGATCCTCCCTAAGAAATGGTCCGCCTGCAGCATCGACGTTGATACGTGGTTGAGCTGCATTGCTGCGGCAGCTCAACCAACGGGGTTGGAGCTGGAGCTACTGTACGGTCCAGCCGCCGTCGATCACGATCGTTTGCCCGGTGATGTTCCGGGCCGCCGGAGAGACGAGAAAGGCCGTGATTCCCGCCAGCTCGTCGATCCCGATGAAGACGCCCTTCGGCATCGGCTTGAGCATGATCTGCGAGATGACCTCCGACTCGGGCATGCCCCGGACGCGCGCCTGATCGGCGATTTGCTTGTCGACCAGCGGTGTCTTCACGTAGCTCGGGCAGAGCGTGTTGACCGTGATGTCGGTGTTCGCCGTCTCGAGCGCGATGACCTTGGAGAAGCCGACCAGCGCGTGCTTGGCGGCGACGTAGGCGCTCTTGAAGGGGCTCCCGACGATGGAGTGGATGCTCCCCATGTTGATGATGCGGCCGAAGCCCCGGGCGCGCATTCCCGGCAGCACCGCGCGGGTGAGCGCCACGGCGCCGATCAACATGACGTCGATGAGCTGCTCCCACTTGGAAAGTGGAAACTCTTCCAGCGGAGCGACGAATTGCAGCCCGGCGTTGTTGACCAGGACGTCGACCGGGCGCGAGAGCGAGGCCAGCGCCGCCGCGACGCTCTTCTCGGAGGTGACGTCGAGCGCCACCACCTCGGCCGAGCCGCCCTCCACCTCGATCCCGGCGGCCACCCGGCCGGCCTCGTCGAGGTTCAGATCGCTCACGATGACGTGCTCGCCCGCGCGGGCCAGCTCGCGGGCCAGGCCGGCGCCGATCCCGCTGGCGGCGCCCGTGATGAGGATGCTCTTCGGTGACATGGAGGTGGACCTGAGCGCCGCGGTCACCAGTCGAGGAGGGCGGCGCCCCAGGAGAGGCCGCCGCCGAAGCCGCAGAGCATGACCCGGGAGCCGGGGTGGAGCTGGCCCGCCTCGGAGGCCTTCTGCAAAGTGAGCGGGATGCTGGCGGCCGCCGTGTTGCCGTAACGCTCGACGGTGGTGACGGTCCGCTCCATCGGCAGCTCCAGCGACTTCATGATCGCCTCCAGCATCCGCAGGTTGCTCTGATGCAGGACCAGCAGGTCGAGATCTTTCGGCGCGAGATCGTGCTCGGCCAACAGCGACCGAATGACCCGCGGCACCGTATCGACGGCGAACTCCCAGACCTTGGGGCCGTTCATGACGAAGGTGTTGAGGCGCTTCTCCAGCACCTCGGGGCTGATCGGCAGCTTGGTGCCGCCGCCCGGCACCTGGATGTGGCGGCTGCCACGGCCGTCGCTCCCCAGGTGAAAGCGGATGCGGCCCGGCGCCTGATCGGTCTGCGACAGCAGCACGGCCCCCGCGCCGTCGCCGAAGAAGACGCAGGTTCGGCGATCTTTCCAGTTCATGATCTTGGAGAAGGCGTCGGTGCCGATGACCAGCGCGTGGCGGTAGCGCTCGGGGGAGGTCAACATCATGCTTTGCGCGACGTTGAGGGCGAACACGAAGCCGGCGCAGACGGAGTTGACGTCGAACGCCGGACACTGCCGTTCGGCCACCCCGAGCTTTTCCTGCACCAGGCAGGCGACGGCCGGCTGGGATTGGTCGGGGGTGGCGCAGGCGACGACGATCAGATCGACCGCCGACCTCTCGACGCCGGCGTCGGTGAGGCAGCGCAGCGCCGCCTGACAGCCCATGTCGCTCGGCGCCTCGCCGTCGGCGGCCAGCCGCCGCTCGACGATGCCGGTCTTGGCGATGATCCAGTCGTGCGAGGTGTCGATGCGCATCGCGAGCTCCTGGTTGGTCACCGTCTTGCTCGGCACGTAGCCCCCGATGCCCGAAATCCGAATCCCCATGGTTGATGCTCCTAAGTGCTCGGGTGGCGCTCGACGCCGCCGCCCAGCGACGTCGAGCGTTCACCCAACCAGCGGGTCGCCGCCGGCCAGAAGGTCTGATGCGCCCTGCCGCTCACCACCAGGCCGACATGGCCGGCGCCGATCTCCATCGACGCGATGTCGCGGGTGCCGACGTGAGGTCGGATCCCCTCCGT
The DNA here is from genome assembly GCA_036267635.1 of Polyangia bacterium. Classification (GTDB taxonomy): domain Bacteria; phylum Myxococcota_A; class Polyangia; order Fen-1088; family Fen-1088; genus JADGRB01. The sequence continues at coordinate 8,178 of DATAVR010000146.1, forward strand.
CGACGACGGCGCGATCAGGTGGTCGTTCTTGGCCGTCAAGAGCAGAAGCGGGCAGGAGATTCGCCCGAGGTCGACGCGCTGGCCGCCCAGCCAGAGCTCCCCCTTCACCAGCAGGTTGCTCTGGTAGAGACTCTTGACGAACTCCCGGAAGGTCTCGCCGGCGACCGGGATGTTGTCGTTGATCCAGCTCTCCAGCGCGAAGAAATTCGCCATGCTGCGCGGGTTGTCCATCTGCTCGTAGAAGGCGATGTTCTTTTCGATCAGGTTGGCCACCGGGTTCATGAACAGAAAACAGGTCTGGAGAAACCAGGCCGGACAGTTGCCGTAGGCGTCGATCATCGCGTCGACGTCGAACTGGCGCCGGCCGGTCCACAGATTGAGGAGCGTCTCCTGGCCTTCGAAGTCGATGGGCGCCGCGAGCAGCGTGAGACTGGAGACGCGCTCCGGGCAGAGCGCGGTGTAGAGCGCCGCCATCGTCCCCCCCATGCAGTACCCGAGGAGGTGCAGCCGCTCGCCGCCCTGCTGTTGGAGAATGAACGAGGAGGCGCGCTCGAGAAATCCAGCGACGTAGTGCTCGAGGGTCAGCGACCGGTCTGCCTCGGTGGGGACGCCCCAATCGATCAGATAGACCTCGAAGCCGCGCTTCAGATACTGCTGGACGACGCTCTTGTCGGGCTGCAGGTCGAGGATGTACGCGCGGTTGACCAGCGCGTAGCAGAAGAGGACCGGCTCGGCGTAGCTGGCGGGCGTCTCGCGCCGGTAGCGGAGGAGCTTGTGTGTCCCCTCGGTCAACACCACGTCCGCGGGCGTGGTGCCGACGCGCGTCTCGCGCGCGAGCTGCAGCACCTGGGGCGCGCTCAGCAGGCGCCGCCACATCCGCTCCTGCTCGGCATAGAGCGGCGGCTGGCTGTTGTCGGCCGTCGCGGGACTCTCCATGGTCGCCACTTCTCCCGTTTTGGCTCTCGGCCGCCGCTACATCGCCATCCCGCCGTTGACGTCGAGCACGTGGCCGGTGACGAAGCTGGCCGACGGCGAGGCGAGGTAGAGGACGCTGGCCCCGATCTCCATCGGGTCGCCCAGCCGTCCCACCGGCGTGATGTCGAGGACCGATTGGAGCGCCTTGTCGGGGACGCCGTCGAGCATGCGCGTCTTGACGAAGCCCGGCGCGATGGCGTTCACGGTGACGCCCTTGCGCGCATACTCGCGCGCCAGGGTCTTGGTCAACCCGATGAGGCCGGCCTTGGCGGCGGCGTAGTTGGCCTGGCCGAAGTTTCCGATCCGGCCCACGATGCTGGAGATGTTGATGACCCGGCCCCATCCCCGGCCGGCCATCGCCTCGATAAAGTGCTGGGTGATCTCGAAGACGCTGTTGAGGTTGGTGTTGATGACCTCGTCCCAGGCTTCGCGGTCCATCCGGCGGAACAGACCGTCCCGGGTGACGCCCGCGTTGTTGACCAGGATGTCGACCTGGAAGTCGTCGGTCACCTGGGCGCACATCGTCTTCAGCGCGCCGCGCGTCCCCACGTCGCAGGCGTAGGCCTCGGCGCGCCGTCCGAGATCCCGGATCTCGTTGCAGACACTCGCCGCCTGTTCGACCCCGCTCGGGCTCGAGCCGACCGCCACGTCGGCCCCGGCAGCGGCCAGGGTCAGGGCGCAGGCCCGTCCGATCCCCCGCGACCCGCCCGTCACGAAGGCCTTCTTGCCGAGCACGCTGAAGCTCGGGAGCAGGAGCGGGGCGGGAGCTTCTTGGATTGCGACGGTCATTGGGATTCTCCTAGTGGATTCGGATTGGTGAGATCAAACGATTTGAAACGGTCATTGTGTTCAGGTTCAACCGCATCAATTCGAGGAATGCGGGGGACCTCAAATACTCGGCTGCCGCCTGCCGGGCCTCGGCCAGCCAGCGGCTGCGGAGCCGCTGGGGGGACTGGAGACCGCACAGCGTCTCCAGCGCGTCCCACCCCAGCGTGCTCGCCCAGCGCCAGGAGTCGAACCAGCGCTCTACAGGGTCGGGCGGTCGACTAGGTGCGGACATCTCGCACTGCTTCGGCGGATTTGGCCGACCACTCCTGGAAGTTGTTCCACTGTGTCTCGCTCTGCGTCTTGTAGGCCTCGAACAACTTGCGCCACAGCTCCTCTGTCAGGCGGCGATAGTCCTCCGGCGACTTGGCCTCCGAGGTGCGGAAGGTCTGTTCGATCAGCTGGATGCCGGCGGCATACGTCGCGTCGATCGACGTCCGGTGCTTGTCGAGCAGCTCGACGCCCAGCGCGAGCCATCGTTGCTGGGCGTTTCGAACCGCATCGCTGGAGGCGCTCGTCGCCTGGGGAGCGACAGTGGTCCACTGTTGCGTCCAGTGCTTGAGCATCTCCTGTTGCATTTGCAACGACGACTCGGACGCCTTGCGGAAACCGTCAAAAAGTTGTTCGACCATGACTTCTTCTCCATTGTGTTCGTGGGGCCGTGTTGTTCGCGGGTCGGATAGTAAGAGTAGGAAGCGCGACAGCAATTAGGGAGAACTACCGAATTCCATCGACTTGCCGGCGAAGGTCTGGGCATCGCGAAACTGGGCCTCCGAGTGGTTCTTGACACTCTCGAACCACTTGCCCCAGATCTCCTCGGTGGCGCGCCGATAGTCCTCGGAGGACTTCGCTTCGGAGATCCGGGAGGCTTGCTCGACGGCCTGAATCAATGACTTATAGAGCGCGTCGACCGACTCGCGCTGTCGGTTCAGCATCTCTCCGGTCAGCTCGGCCCATCGTTTGTGGGCGTTGCGCGCCCAGTCGGGTCCGCCGGCCATCCCCGGCGGCGGCGCGAAGAACGACGGCTGCCCCGCGTTCCGGAACAGATCCTGCTGCATCTGCATCCAGGATTCGGAAGCCTTGCGATAGGTATCGAACAGTTGGTCGGCCATCTCGTCCTCCCTTTGGTGAAGGCCGAACTATGGAGTCGCACCTGACCAACAGCCAGTAAGGCAAATCCCGTTAGTGTCATCCGTCGGCGCAATGTCGCGCCTCCGCGTTGACAGTGCGCGCGGCGACCCCACAACGGATCGGGCCGTCCGACCGCTCGGAGAAAACAACCGTGGAGCGCAAACGTATCGCCATCGCCTGTCAGGGAGGCGGAAGCCAGTGCGCGTTCGTGGCAGGCGCGCTCAAGACGTTGCTGGCCCGGGGCGTTCAGGAGCGCTTCCGGATCGTCGGGCTTAGTGGAACCTCGGGCGGCGCTCTCACCGCCGCGCTGGCCTGGGACGGTCTCTTGCTGCAGGCGCGGGGTGATCGGACCCCAGTGGGGGACCGGATCATCGCCTGCTGGAGGGATCTCACCGCCCAGACGCCGCGCGAGGTGTTGCTCGACGGATTCTGCACGCAGCTCGTCCGGCTGGCCGAGCACGGCCTCTTGCCGACCGTCGCCAGCAGCCCGTCGTCCCTGCAGTTTCAGCTCTGGTCACGGGTGACCTCGTCCATGATCGGCCGCCCGGAGTTCACCGACTTCCGCGCGCTCATCACCAAGCACATCGACTTCGACGCGCTCCCGCCACTCATCGAGGCGCAGAGCCCGACGCTGCTCCTCGGAGCGGGCGACGTGCTCGAGGGGAGATTCAAGATCTTCAGCTCGGCGCGGGGCGAGATCTCCGCCGAGGCGGTGCTCGCCTCCGCCGCCATCCCCAACCTCTTCCCGGCGGTCTGGGTCGAAGGGCACGCCTACTGGGACGGCATCTTCGCCTCCAACCCGCCCGTCATCTCCTTCCTGAGGGAGCCGCTGATGGGAAAGGGGAAGGTGCCGGACGAGATCTGGATCATCCAGGTGAATCGCTCGCAGCGAGAAGGGGTCCCGGAGGCGCCCAGCGAGATCTCCGATCGCCGCAACGACCTGGCCGGAAACCTGAGCCTGCAGCACGAGCTCGAGGTCATCGACATGGTGAACCTGCTGCTGCAGGAGGGGGCGCTCACGCCCGAATTCCGCGCCCGCTTTGGGTTCGACGCGACGGAGCGAATCACCGTGCGCTTCATCCGCATGTCGCAGACTCTGCAAGAGAACCTGGACTACCCGAGCAAGCTGTCGCGCCTCCCCGCGCACATCGACCGGCTGATCGCCAACGGAGAGGCCCAGGCGACGGCCTTCCTCTCGGAGCTGGACGGCTTCGGCCCACCACCGGCGAACCCGCTCCCGAACGGCGACGGCGCTGGTCCCCCGCGGGTTCCGGTCGACCGGCCGTCATGACGGCGGCGCTCGGCGGCGCGCTCCTGTTCTCGGCGCTCGTCGGACAAGCCTCAGGTCCGGCTGTTCCCGATGCCGGCGCCGCTCCGGCAAGCGCCTCCGCCCCGATGCCCGATGCCGCCGCCGGGGCGGACGGGCCTCGCGCGCCCGACTTCCCTCCCGCGCCCCTGCCCGCGGCGCCCTTGCCCGCGGCGCCGGCATCCGCGGCGCCCGCGCCCGCGCCGGCGGAGCAAAAGCCCGCCGACGTCAACAAGCCCGTGGGGACGTGGCTGCCGCCGCACTACGACGAGGGGTTCGTCCTGGTCTCGACGCCCGATTCGGCGCCGCTGCCGTATCTGTTGAAGCTCAATCACGTCTCGCAGTTCAAGTACACGAACACGCAGGCGGTGCACTCGACCTACCTCACCCACCTCGGTGAGGTGAAGGACGTCAACAAGCGCAACGACTTTCAGCTCACCCGGGACGTCTTCTACTTCTCGGGCTACGTCTTCGACAAACGGCTCGACTACAACATCATCCTCTACACCTCGTCGGCCGATTTGACCGCGGCGGCCGCCGGTTATGTCGGCTACGTGTTCCACAAGGCGTTCGCGCTGCGCGCCGGATTCTTTTCGTTGCCCAGCCTGCGCGCCATGACCGGCACCTACCCCTACTTCGCGGGCACCGATCGCAGCATGGAGGTGAACTACATGCGGCCCGGGTTCACCCAGGGGGTCTGGGCCACCGGCGAGCCGCTTCCCGGCCTCAACTACATCGCGATGATCGGCAACTCGCTCAACACGCTCAACATCGCCGCCTCCCGGATCGATTACCGCTTCGCCTACGCCGTCTCCCTCTGGTACGACCTCAACGACTTCGGCAAGGCCTGGAACGACTACGAGCGCCACCAGTCGCCGGCCTTGCGCATCGGCAGCGCCTTCACTTACGCGCGCGAGGATCGCCTCTCCGATCTCTCGGAGGCCAACCCCGAGAACAACTCGACCTATATGTCGGACGGGACGCTGCTGTTCGGCACCGGCACGCTGGCGCCGAACGTGACGGTGTCGCTGGCCAGCTACTACCTCTACGCCGTCGACGCCGGCATCAAATACCGCGGCTTCGCGTTCAACGCCGAGTTCGCCTTCCGCTGGCTGGACAAATTCGTCGCCGACGGGCCGTTGCCGCTCGCCAGCATGTTCGATTGGGGCTTCGAAGCCTCGCTGGGGTATTTCGCGCTTCCGAAGAGGCTGGAGCCGTACCTCCGCAGCTCGCTCGTGGCCGGTCCCTTCGCGACGGCGGTCGAGGGCGCGGCCGGCGCCCACTGGTATCCGTTCCCGACGCGTCAGGTCTGGCTCAGTCTGGAAGTGATCGGGATCAAGAACTGTCCTTACACCAGCGCGCTCTACGTTTACAGCTCGGGTCAAACCGGAGTGCTGGTGCCGGCGCAATTCCTCGTTCGATTCTGAGCTCCCGGCGCGTCCGCCTCTTGCCACGCGCAGGCTCATCCTTACGTGTCGAAGGCGTGCGCTTCGCAGTCGTGGTTCTGGTGGCCGCTCTGTCGCTCGGTGCGCGCGCCTTCGCCCAGGAGAGCCCGGAGCCGAACACCGTCCCCGAGCCCGACGTCGGCGAGCCACCGGTGCCGGACGCCGACGCCGGCGCTCCCCCGGAGCCCGACGCCGGACCACCCCCGAGCCCGCCGCCGCTGCCTGCTCTGCCACCGCCCGCGTCGCCCGCGCCCCCGCCACCCCCCGTGAGCGAGAAACCGGAACGCACGAACGAAGGGGCCAGCGAGTCTTCGAAGAAAGCCGGCGCCAGCGAAGAGGAAGAAGAGGAGTTCCAGGAAGTGGCGCCACGGCCCAGCGCCAAGGGCGATCCGTTCGGCGACGAGCCAGAGAACGGCCCCAAGACCAAGGGGTTTTCGTTTCGGCTGCTGCTGCAGACGCGGTACACGCACCTCTTCGACGACGTCAGCGTCAAGGACGCCGAGAGCAACGACGGGTTCGCGCTCAACCGCGCGTTTTTGCGCGGCGTGGTCCACCCTTACAAGTGGCTCTCCGGCAAGTTGCTGGTCGACTTTGCCGAGCTCGCCTATTCGAACCCGCAACAGGCGTTGAAGCTCGCCTACGGCGAGATCAAGCCCTGGAAGCGCCTCGAGCTCACGCTCGGCCTCTTCAAGCGGACCTACTCGCTGCTCGAGCTCTTGCCGATCGCCGAGTACGAGCTGGCCGACACCGGCCCCACCGACAACTTGATCAAGGACGCGCAGTTCGGCGGACGCGACGTCGGCGCGATGGTGCGCGGCGATCCGCTCCCCAAGCGCCGCTGGTTGCACGTCTATCTCGGTGCGTTCGGCGGCGCCGGCGAAGGGGCCGAGGGGCTGACGGGGACCACCAACAACGTCAACACCGGCCCCGACCTGGCGGCGCCGACGTTGTTGCTGACCGCACGGCTCCAGTCGCGGCCGGTGAAACACCTCTCGCTGGGCGCCGACGGCGCCTGGCGTCCGAGCGGGACCCCCGCCATCGCGCTGCCGCCGCAGAGCCAGGTGACCTCGGGCGCCGCCACCAGCGCCGACGCGACCTATTCGAACAACTACCTCGAGCTGCGCGGCGAATGGCTGTGGGGCGATCGCACCGACGTCGCTAACCGGATGAACGCGCAGACCTTCATGGCCGCCTGGGGGATCTTCGCGGTCCGGTTTCCGGTGGCCAAGGTATTGGCCATGCCGGCGCTGCGGTTCGAATGGCTCGACATCGATCGCCAGCACCCCGAGGGGCAGCGCTACCTCGCCTCGGCCGCGCTCAACTTCGACTTCACCGTGCACGTCCGGCTGTTGCTCGATCTGTCCCGGGATGAGCTGACTTCGGGAACCTATCCGTCGTCGGCACCACCGGGTGTCTTCACGCACAGCGCGACCATCTTCGTGACCCAGGTTCAGCTGAAGATCTGACGCTCGAGCCATTGCGGCGCCGCGCCCGAGCCCGCGCGCCCGACCGCTTGGACGGACGGGTTGGGGGAACCACGGGCCCACATCCCGGAATCGAGGCATGCTAACGGCTGATGACGCCGGGATATCATTACCCGCCAGATCTCGCGGGGTATGTCCGCCAGCATTGGCCGGCGGGGCGCGTGCTGGCGCTCCCCGACGATCTCTTGCGCGAAGCACTCTCGATCGCCTTTCACGCCTCGCTCACCTCGGAGGAGGCGCGGCCCACGCGGTTTCGGCTGCTGCTCATGTCGCCCGAAGCGCTCCCCGAGCGGGGCGCGCCGAACGAGGGGGTCCTGCGTCTCGTCTTCGATCGCACGCGGGCGGCGACCGCAGACGAGCTCCGCCAGCTCGCCCCCTCGGCGCCGTTCGAGACGACGCTCATCGGCGTCCACGCCGTCCAGGGGAAGCTGCGCATCTGGGGGCTCGCGCACTCCGGGCCCGCCTGGCTGGCGCCGACCTGGGGGGGGCGGGTCGTGGTGCCCAACTGGACGTTCGATCCGATCGTCCACGTGACCGGCCCCGGTCACGTCGCCGTGCGCTGCGCCGGCAAGCTGATCGGCGCGCTGGAACAGGGGGCGCTGGTCGACGCGATGATGGACGTGTTCGACTCCGAGTGGTTGCCGGCGATGTTCGTTCACGAGCGCGAGGAGGTTCGCCGGGAGCACGCCGCGCTGCAGGCCCAGGCGCCGGTCCCGACGGCCGCCGAGCCGTCGCTGGTCGGTCGCATCGGGCAGGATCTGCTCCGCCGCGCGATCCAGCTGGTCCTGGGCGCGCGCCACGGCGGGTTGATCCTGGTCGCCGAC
>DATAVR010000147.1:0-9916 GCA_036267635.1 Polyangia bacterium
CTCGGCTCTGTGACCGCGGCCTGCATGGCCGAGCACTTTGCCACCGTCGGGCTCGATCCTGATCCGGCTGTAGTCGACGGTCTCCGCGACGGCCATCCGCCGATTTTCGAGCCCGGGCTCGAGGATCTGATTCGCCGGGGCCTCGCCGCAGGTCGGCTGGAGGTGACCGCCAACCTGGCGCGCGTGGCCACCGCCGACGTCGTGTGGGTCACCTTCGACACGCCGGTCGACGAGGACGATCGCGCCGACGTGGAGCTGGTGGTGAGGCAGGTGGAGCGGCTGTTTCCTCACCTCGCCGACGGCGCGGTGGTGCTGCTCTCCTCACAGATGCCGGTGGGGACCACGGCCCGTCTGGAGGCCGCCTTCGCGGCGGCCTCCGGCGGTCGCCGCGTCGAGTTCGCCTACTCTCCCGAAAATCTCAGATTGGGGAAAGCCATCGAGGTGTTTCGCCGAGCCGACCGGATCGTGGTCGGCACGCGCACGCCCGAGGCGCGCAGGCGTATCGAGCAACTTCTGGCGCCGCTCGAGCGACCGATCCTGTGGATGACCACCGAATCCGCGGAGATGACCAAGCACGCCGTCAACGCGTTTCTCGCCACCTCGGTGGTCTTCATCAACGAGATTGCAGCCGCCTGCGAAGCGACCGGCGCCGACGGCAAAGAGGTCGAACGCGGTCTCAAGAGCGAGGCCCGTATCGGACCCGGCGCCTACCTCGGACCGGGGGCGGCCTTCGCGGGCGGAACGCTCGCCCGAGACGTCGCCTTTCTCCTCGGGATCGGGGAGCGGCTGGGGTTTGCCACGCCGCTCCTGGCCGGGGTCAAGCAGAGCAACGATGTCCACCGAACCTGGACCCGCCGAAGGCTGGGTGAGCTCCTTGGCCCGTTGCGGGGGAAGACCATCGCGGTTCTGGGCCTCACCTACAAAGCGAACACCGATACGCTCCGTCGCTCGGAGTCGGTGGCGCTCTGCCGCTGGTGCGTCGAGCAAGGCGCGATCGTCCGCGCCCACGATCCTTCGATTCGGCAACAGCCTCCCGAGCTCGCAGGTCCGTTGAATTTGTGCGGCACCGTCGCCGAGGCGATCCGCGACGCCGACGCCATCGTCGTCGCCACGGAGTGGCCGGCTTTTCGCGCGCTTACAGCCGATGAGGTCGCTTCCGCCACCCCGGGCGCCGTGGTCCTCGACGCCAATCGGTTCTTGGCCGGCGGTTTGGCGGGGGACGCCCGGATCCGTTACGTTGCGGTGGGGACCGCCAAGAGGAGCACGACGAACAGGTGAAGCTTCAAGGGAAAAAGATTCTCGTCACGGGCGCCAGCCAGGGGCTCGGGCTCGCGGTGGCCGAGCGCTGTCTGGACGAAGGAGCCGAGGTCGCGATCTGCGCGCGGACTTCCGAGGCCGTCGAGCGGGTCGGCGCGTCGCTTCGGGCGCGGGCCGCCAAGGCGCAGCGGGTGGTGGCGGCGGTGGCGGACGTTTCGAACGCCGAGGAGGTCGAGGCTATGGTGGCGCGCGTGCGGCGCGAGCTCGAGGGGCTCGATGGCCTAGTCAACAACGCCGGCATCTATGGACCGAAGGGATTGACCGAGGAGGTGGACTGGGCGGAGTGGGCGAAGGCGGTGGAGGTCAACCTGTTCGGCACCGTGCTCCCCTGCCGGGCCGTCCTGCCCAGCTTCAGGGAGCAGGGATCGGGAAGGATCGTCAACCTTTCAGGCGGGGGCGCCACGGCTCCCCTGCCCCGGTTCAGCGCCTATGCCGCGTCGAAGGCGGCGGTGGTTCGCTTCACGGAGACGCTCGCAGAGGAGCTCCGGGGGACTCCGATCCAGGTGAACGCGGTCGCGCCGGGCGCGCTCAACACCAGGCTGCTCGAAGAGGCGATCGCGGCGGGGCCGGACAAGGTCGGCCAGGCCTTTTACGATCGCTCCCTCCGGCAGAAGGCGGAAGGCGGGGCACCACTCGAGAAAGGCGCCGCGCTCTGTGCGTTCCTTCTCTCCTCGGAGAGCGACGGTATCCAGGGAAGGCTGCTCAGCGCCGTGTGGGATCCCTGGGCGGACCTACCCGCACGCCGTGCCGAGCTCGAGGAGAGCGACATCTACACGCTCCGCCGGATCGTCCCCAAGGACCGCGGTCGCAACTGGGGCGAGCCGTGAGGAGCACGCGATGAAGATCGCCATCGTCGGTTGCGGGCTCATCGGCGCAAAACGGCTCCGTTCGCTGAGGCCGGGCGACGAGGTCGTGGCGGTGGTCGATCCTGCGCGGGAGCGCGCCCAGAACCTGGCCGCGCAGGCGCGCGGTGCGGAGGTGTTCACCGACTGGCGCGCGGCGGTCGAACGCACCGACGTGGAGGCGGTATTCGTGTCGACCAGCAACGACGCGCTGGCGGCGGTCACCTTGGGGGCCGTCGAGGCAGGGAAGCACGTGCTGGTCGAGAAGCCGGCGGCGCGCGCCCCCGAGGAGCTCACGCCGGTGATCGCGGCGGCAGAGCAGCGGGGCGTTTGCGTTCAGGTCGGGTTCAATCACCGGTATCATCCGGCGTTCCAGCAGGCGCGCGCCCTGCTCGACTCGGGCGTGCTCGGTCCGCTGATGTTCATCCGGGCCCGCTACGGGCACGGTGGCCGCCTCGGCTACGACAAGGAGTGGCGGGCCGACCCGGCGATCTCCGGCGGCGGCGAGCTGCTCGACCAGGGCGTTCACCTCATCGACCTGTCGCGCTGGTTCCTGGGAGATTTCCCCCACGTCGAGGGGCACGTCGCGACGTTCTTCTGGAACATGCCGGTCGAAGACAACGGCTTCCTGCTGTTGCGAACGGCCGCGGGACAGGTCGCCTGGCTGCACGCGACCTGGACCGAGTGGAAGAACACCTTCTCGTTCGAGATCTTCGGGCGGGACGCCAAGCTGGCGGTGGACGGGCTCGGCGGCAGCTACGGGGTCGAGAGGCTCAGCTACTACAAGATGAAGCCCTCCTTAGGCCCGCCCGAGACGACGATCTGGGAGTACCCCGGCGAGGACAGGTCGTGGCACGTCGAGCTGGAAGCCTTCGCCCAGGCCATCGAGGCGCGGCGCGCGCCGCCGGTCGGTCTGCGCGATGCGCAGGCGGCGCTCTCGATCGTCCGCCAGGTCTACGCCCTCTCCGGCGGTCGATCAGGCACCGAGGTCGCGGGTCGAAAGTAGAAACTCGGCGAAGTTCCGCAGGTCCCGCCCGTGGAACGAAGGGCGAACGCCCCGCGCGGCAAGCTCGGCGTACTCCGCGGACGTCGCCTCGCCGAGGTACGCGGTCTTCAGTCCGAAGGCCGCCCCGCAGAGGACGTCGGGCGCCCGATCGCCGACCATCCACGACAGAGCGCGCACGTAGCCGGGGTGGCGCGCGAACGCCTCTGTGACCAGACCGGTGGCCGGCTTGCGGCAGGCGCAGCCATCCTCGGCGCGGTGAAAACAGAGGTACGAGCCGAGCACGACCCCGCCGTCGGCGGTGGCGGCGGCGAGGACCGCGGCGTGGGCCGCCTCGAGATCGGCGCGCGTCGTCTTCCCCTTGGCTGCCGCCGGCTGGTTGCTGGCGATCACCAGGCCGAACCCGGCGCGCGTCAGCTCGCGCAACACCGCCGGCACCCAGGGGAAGACCTCCACCTCGCTCGCGCGCATCGGGCTGTCGGGGCGCGGCTCGGCCGGGTTCGGGAGCAGCCGGTTGAGGACGCCGTCCCGGTCGAGGACGATCAGGGTCTCTGCCGCACCCATGTCTCGAAGTCCTCCAGGCCGGCAGGCGAGCCGATCTCATAAAAGCGCTCGCGCGACTCGAAGCCGGCCAGCTCCCCGCGCAGCGACAGCCGGTGAAATAGGTCGGCCAGATCGGCTTTCACGCCGCTCGGGATCCCCGCGGCGACCGTCTGGCGCGCCAGCGCCGTGAGGCCGTAGTCGATGAAGGCGAAGTCCTCGGCCGGGCGGGTCCGGCGCTGCTTGTCGTAGAGGGTCACCATCCGTCCGTCAAAGATGACGTTGCTGGTGTCCCAGCGCCCCTGATTTCGAAACACCGTCATGAGCGCCGGCGCCCCCGAGGCGGCGAAGGCCTGAAACACCGCCCCGAAGTCGATGGGCAGGAACGAATCGCCGTAGGTCAGCAGGAACCGCTCGTCGAGCGCCCCTTCGTCGAAGGCCAACCGGACCGCGCCCGCCGTTCCCCGCAGGTTCGGCCCCTCGTCGATGACCCGGACGCGCAGGCCGTACGCCGCGCCGTCGCCGACGTGGGCGTGGAGCGCGCCGCCGAGGTAGCCGATCGACAGCACCACGTCGGTCACCCCGTGCCCCGCCAGCCAGTCGAGCTGATGGTCGATGAAGGGGCGGCCGGCGATCGGGATCAGCGCCTTGGGGATCGTCTCCGTCAGCGGCCGCATCCGGGTGGCGAGGCCACCCGCCAGGATTAGGCACTGCACGGCCGCAACCCCGCTAGGGACGATAGGCGACGCCGGCCAGGATCTCGAAGCGTCCGATGTCTTGGTAGAAGTACTGCTTCTTGGGGCTGTTGGCGTAGGCCGGCCAAAGGAAGAGCGAAACGTTGCGGGTCAGATCGTACTCGCCGGCGACGCCGATCCGGACGAGGCCCAACGCCTGCGATCCGTTGACGCTCACGCTGGAGGTTTCCAGCAGCGCCGAGGTGCTCTTGATCCCGCCGATCGACAGCACGCCGATCCCGAGGTCCCCCATCAGCGCGAAGCGCGGCGCCAGGCGCACGACGACCGTCGGGTCGACGAGGAACGAGGTGAAGCTCTCCTTTGATTCACTCTCCTTGAGAAACGTGTAGCCGAACAGAGCGCCCAAGCGGAACCGCACCCGGGCGGCGGGGGGGCCGAAGGTGTAGCCGCCGGCCAGCGTGAAGGCGAACGACGGCTGCGCGTTCTCTTGCAGCCCCGACGACCAGGTGTCGAACCCGAAGGCGGCGCGCAGATCGATTCGATGCGGCGGCGGCGCGGCGGGTCCCGGCGCGCCGGGCTCGAGGAGTGAGTTTCCGCCCGGCGTCTCTTCGGCGGGCGGCGAGGTCCGGGAGGTCCCGGTGACCGCGACGGACGGCGGCTCGGTCGCCGCCGTCTCGCCGGGCGTGGGCGCCACGGTCGAGCCGACATTGCCGACATTGCCGGCGCTGCCGGGGTTGCCGGGACCGAACGGTCCGGGAGGCGGGAGGTTCTTGCTCTGTTCCTGCAGCGCCTCGATCTTCTGTTCGACCTCCGCGCGGTTGTGGGCCTTGGGAGAATTGCTCAGGTAGCGCTTGTAGAAGAAGATCGCCTTCTGGGCATCCCCCGTCGTGCGGTAGGCCTGCGCGATGTTGTAGAGGAAGCCCGGATCGTTCTTCAGCTGGTAGCCGCCCTGCCAGGCCTCGATCGCCTTGTCGAACTGCCCGAGGTCGAAGTAGGTGTTCCCCTGGGTGAAAAGCTCGCGCGCCTTCTGAGCGTCATCGGCGCGCGCGGGGGATGCGCCCAACGCCACGAGGACGATCGCCATCGCCATCGCCAGGGCAACCCGACACGCGCCTGCTCGCACCGCCCTTCATCGTAACTGGAAAGGCCCCACGCCAGCAAATCCCGGCGGGCGGCTTCGGCGCGACGTTCAGGATCGGCGCAATCTCAAGATCGGCGTACGCGCGGCGCCAGCTCCAGCGCCGCCTTGCCGCGCCGGAAGACGCGGACCGACCCGGAGGTTTGCGACACGACGATGGCAATCGCCTCGGTGTCGCGCGAGATGCCCGCCGCGGCCATGTGCCTGGCGCCGAGCCCGAGCGGAAGGTCCAGCTCCTTCTCGTCGTCGAGGTTGAGGTAGCGGCCCGCCGCCACCACCGTGCCATCCTCGCGGACGATGAACGCCCCGTCGAGCACCGAGAAGGCGTGCAGCGCGTGCCGCACGTCGGGGTTCATGATGTTCTTCTCGTCCTCCGAATAACCTTGAAACGGGTTGAGGGTGAGCTGGCGCGACTTCTCCATCACGGTGTTCGAGTCGCCGACGACGAACAGCGCGCCCACCGGACGCCCCTCCCACCCTTCGACGCCGACGGAGACCGCCAGCTCGATCAAGGTGTCCATCACGCCCGCCGATACCCCCTCTGCTTGCAGGAATCCGAACGAGCCCTCTCCGTCCTCGGGCCCGACGGTCACCACCAGGATGGAGTCCGGGTAGGCGGCCGGCTTCCTGGCCAGGAGGCCGACCACCACGTCCCCCTCTTTGTAGATCCCGCGCGCGATCCCGCTCACCAGGGCAATCTTCAATTTTTCGGGGCGGCCGAGATCGTAGTCGGGGAGCGGCAGGACCCGCACGCCGGAGGCCTCGAGAATGTCGCGCTGGTTCTCGCTGACGACCGCCTGCACCAGCCGCTTGCGGGCCCGCGGCTTGCCGCGAAACAGCTCCTCGGGGAGCGGCAGATCTCCGACATAGAGCAGGTGGTCGACGCTGGGGCGAGCGGCGAGCGCGACCGCGCTGCGGATCACGTCGGCCTGCATCGCCGTGGGGGCTTTGGCCATATTCGGCGCTCCTCGGAGGCGCATGCTACGCTGAAAATGGAACGCTCGCGATGAAGTTACCGCTCAAGAGCTGGTTGCCTCGCTGGATGCCGCTCTTGCTCGGCGCCCTGGTGGTCATCGGGATCGCCTTCGACATGGTGACCCGCTCCGAGCTGTCGGCGACGACCGCGCTCATGTGCGAAGGGGAGTACGCCGACACGCTGCAGGTCCAATCGGCGCGCACCCGCGAGATCGAGCAGGGGCCGAAGAGCCAGTTCAGCTACCTGGTTCGCAGCTCCGCGAAATACGAATGTCCCTTCTTCGGCCCCGACGGCAAGCTGCGCCGGCGGCGCGTGCAGGCCAGCGAGCTCGGCACCGCCTTCGCCTACGAGGCCTCCGGCAGCGACACCTATCTCCTCACCAACGAGCACGTCGCCGCCTGGCCCGACGTGACCGACACCTTTCATCGCATCGACGGGGTCCCCGAGGGGTGCAAGCGGGTCGAGGACAAGCTGCGGATCGTGCGCGACGAGCGCGACGACTTCGAGCCGGGGCAGATCGCCCTCACCCGGGTGGCCGTCGATCCGCTGCTCGACGCCGCCATCTTGAAGGCGGGGCAGAAGCTGGTCGTGCTGCCGTACAAGATCGGCAAGAGCGCGGCCTTGCGCCAGGGGAACGCCGTCGAGGTGCGCGGCTTCCCGCTCGGCGTCATGCAGGCCGTCTCGGGCGGCAAGGTGGTCAACCCCTACGATCGCGACCAAGAGCAGGGATGGGATCACGTCGACTTCGTCATCGACGCGCTCCTCGCCGAGGGGAACTCGGGGAGCCCGGTGCTGGCGGCGTCCTGCAAGTCGCGCGACCTCGAGCTGGTCGGCGTCTACCACGCCGGCTACAAGGGGCACGGCGCGCTCAACGTCGTGGTGGGGATCGACCAGCTCACCGAGTTCATGCACAAGAAGCGGCGCATCCCCCGCGCGCTGACCGAGGGGGGGCCAGGCGCCCCGAGCACCGCCGATCGCGCGCGGGTCAAGGAGGCGCTCGCCGCCGGCTCGCTGCCGCTGTTCGACTTCGGCGGGCTGACGGTCCGCGCCGAGGAGTCCGACGGCGCCCTGCTCTATCACTTCTACGGCCGACAGTTCCCGCTCGACGATCGGCGCGTCGCGGTCCTCGAGGATCGTCCCAAGGAGGGGAGCTTCGGCGAGCTCGGACGGCTGTGGGTGCTCGGGCAGACCGGATGGCGGGACTGGCCGCCGACGGCGCTGGGGACCGACGAGCGCGATCTGCTGGCGCGGGTGGGAGATTCGATCCGTCTCCAGATCCTGCACACCGTCGACTACCGCAAGGCGCTGGCCAACCCCGGCTCGCCGGACGAGCGCCGGCGGGGCCGGGATCTCTCGCGGGCGATAGCCCACGACGTGCCGGTGGCGCGCGATCTGGCGGGCAACCTGCTCGACACCGTCGACCGGCTGGCGTCGGCGCGCGATCCGGCGGCCGTGTCGCCCACGTCGAGCCCGGTGGCGGCCAGCGGATCCGAGACGCCCGCCGCCCCGGCTACTCCCGCCGCGCTGCCCAAGCAGGGCGCGCCCGCGCCCTGAGCGCCGCGGCGGCACAGGACTGACCGACAGAGCAAGATCGGCAGGTCAGGAGTAGCGCTTGCGGATCAGCGCCAGGACCGCGTCCTTGGCGCAATCGTCGCAGTAGCCGAACCGCGACTTCATCGTGGCGAGCGTGTTGCCCGAAGCGGTCGCGGCGTCGGGCTGCATCCGCGCCGCGCCGTCGGTCAGCAACACTAGGAGGTCTTCGTTGATCTTGCGGACCTGTTTCTTGCGCTCTTCGAAGAACGACTCGCGCAGCTCGGCGATCGGGCGCGGGAAGATCTGCTCGTACTCGGGCTTTTGTCGGGGGTGGTCGATCGACCAGGCGCCGATCCGGCTGATCACTTCGCGCCGGAACTCGTCGCGTCGCCCCGAGACCTGCAGGATCCGCTCGACGTCGGCCATCATTTCCTCGTCGGGGTTCTCGTCGCGGCCGGTGATCGGGTTGGGAACCTTCTCCTTCTTGACCCAGTAGGAGACGTGGGCGGCGTAGCGTTCGAAGCGGTCGATGTAGCGCCGCTCGTCGACCAGGCCCATGGAGGTCCGCACCTCGTCGTCGATCCGGTCGATCAGCTTGTCGCGGACCTGGAAGATGAACTTGCGGTTCTCGTGGAAACCGCCCGGCAGCGGCTCCTGCTTGAGGAACTCGTAGACGGTCACGCCCCGGACCAGGTCCTCCAGCTCGTCGAAGACAGCGAACGGTGACAGGCACTTGTACCGCGTGCTCTGGGCGGCGTTCATGATCACCAGCTTCATCTCACGCGGCGAGGCGCCGGTGCGCCCCTCGTAGTTGGGGTAGCTGTCCGACTCGCGGGCGATCTTGTCGATGCCACCGACGAGATCGCGCTGCTGCTCGCTGGTGAGCCCCTCGGGCGTGGCGTTGTCGGCGTAGAGCTGCGCCTTCTCCATCGGCCCCAGCTTGGCCACGATGTCGGAGAGCGACTTGCCGTATTTTTCGGCCAGCGGCTTCTTCATCCGCGTGAGCGACGCCCAGAGCGCGGTGACCCAGGCGACGTGCGGCGCCACGTGCCGTCCCGACTCGGTGTGCGCGGCGCGGATCTGCGCCTC
Organism: Polyangia bacterium; assembly: GCA_036267635.1. Classification (GTDB taxonomy): domain Bacteria; phylum Myxococcota_A; class Polyangia; order Fen-1088; family Fen-1088; genus JADGRB01. The sequence continues at coordinate 9,134 of DATAVR010000147.1, forward strand.
GTAGATCCGCTGCTCGACACGGTAGTCGAGCAGGTAGGGGACCCGCACCAGCTCCATCCGCCCCTTGAACGACTGGAACTCGGGGATCTCCTTGAACGCCGCCAGGTAGCCCTCGTTGGAGGACCCGATGAAGACGGTGTCGAGCTCGAGGCTGGCGACGTCGAGCGACACCCGCCCCTGCTCCACGGTGCCGAGCAGATACTTGTACGACTCGAGCGGCCGCTTGAGCAGATCGGCAAAGTCGATCACCCCGCGGTTCCCGTCGACCAGCTCCCCTTGATACTCGTAGAGCGTCAGGGACTGCAGCGCCGGCGGCAGCGAGCCGAGCGAGCGATCCATGGTGAGCTGCCGCGAGCGGGCGTCGACCGCCAGCTGCGGCTCGACGGTGGCGGCCGCCTGGCGGTAGCGGCGCGAGACGAAGAAGCGCTCGACCTGCACGTGGCGCAGCACCTTCGCCAGATCGCCGTGGTACGAGGACAGCAGCGCCTCGAAGATCTGCCGGTTGCGGTGCGAGAGATCACCGCGCAGCAGGTAGTCCGCGGGCCGGAAGCCGCCCTTGATCTCGGCGGCGAGGCGCTGCTCGATGAGCTCGCGGCGCTTGAGCCGTGGGATGAGCAGCAGCGGGTGGTCGCGCATCTCGTCGACGATCTTGGCCTCGATGAGCTCGTCGTCGAGGTAGGCGTACGTCTCGGGCGCGCCGCCCGCCGTGTCGAACGAGCCGCCGGCTGCTCCGCCGAACCCGATGCCGCCCTTCGTGAGCTTCTGCGACGGGAAGATCCAGTT
>DATAVR010000148.1:0-14059 GCA_036267635.1 Polyangia bacterium
ACGCCGCCGCTCGTGCCCGACGCGAACTACATCGACTGGCGCTACACGAACAGCATGGTGGGGCCCTGGACGGAGCTCAACTTCCACTACGGCAACGACCGGGTGAAGGCGACGGTGCAGATCGCGTCGTACAACATCACCGACTCGGGCTACCGGCGGCTGGAGTCGAACCTCGGGATCAACGAGGCGTTCCTGTCGATGACCTGGCCGGAGTTCGTCAGCGAGGACGCGCGGCTGACGCTGATCGCGGGCGCCTACACCAACCGCTACGGGGCGGCCGGGCGCTACGACGCCGGCCGGTACGAGACCTACCTGTTCGGTCGGACGCACACCGCCGGCGAGACGGGGACGATCGACTACGACTGGAACGACTGGACGTTCGAGGTCGAGGAGGGATTCGGCGGGAAGCTGGAGCCGATCCCGTTCTACGGACCGCCGGGGGCGCCTGGGCCGACGACGCCGGCGAACGAGCAGCTGCCGGCGTGGGAGCCGTACCCGGGGCCGGTGCCGCAGGAGTCGACGTTCGTGGCACATCTGCATGTGGGAGCGGTGTTCAAGAAAGAGGTCATCATCGGGGCGCACTACATCGACGTGTTCGCCAACGACAACGAGCGCGCGGGCTCGTACCAGGGGGCGAGCGGCGCGTGGGACGGGCCTGGCAATGGAAACACCATGGCCCCGGCGCGGCAGCCGCAGGCCGCCAAGCCGAGCATCACGATCAGCGGCGTGGACGTGAAGCTGCTGGGCGGCGTGCTGGGCGACGGGTACATCGGGTTTTCGCACCTGTCGGCGACGAACGCGCTCTATCTGGCGGACGCCATCGAGGTGCTGCACTCGTTCGGGGGCTGGCAGCTGCACGACAACTACTTCGGGGCGCCGGGGAACGCCGATCCGGTGACCGGGACGATCAACAGCATCGAGGGGCAGTACAGCTTCAGCTTCGGGCAGCTGTTTCACTACCCGCAGGCTTTCTGGGGCGACGGCCCCGATCTGATCGGGACGATCTTCGCCATGTATAACAAGGTGAACGCGCCGATGAACCCGACCTACTCGCTCTCCAAGCTGAAGTTCGGGACGGAGTGGACGTACGTTCCGTTCTCCTGGCTGGGGGTCGGCGGCCGGTACGACGTGGTCGACCCGAACCTGAACCGGTCGGCGGAGTCGTTCTCGGTGATCTCGCCGCGGATCATCTTCCGGACGGCGTTCGTGACGCACGAGCAGGTGATGATCCAATACTCGCGGTACTTCTACGGCAGCGACTACCAGCCGAACCTGGGGCCGCAGCCCGGGTCGATGAGCGGGTCGCAGTTCCCGTACAACAGCCAGAACGGCGGTTCCGGTCTGGGCGTCGACAAGAACGCCGCGCAGATCGCGGCGATCATCTGGTTCTAGCCGGTTCTAGCTGCTTCTAACCAACTGCAATCTTCCGAGGACTCCCCATGAAGATCGACACGAAGCTCGAAGCGAAGAGAGTGTTCCTGGTTCTGGCCGGTGGCTCGCTGCTGCTGCTCAGCTGCATCATTCCGGACAAGTCGGCGACGGCGCCCAGCGTGGCGCCGGGCTCGGCAGCCTCGATCGGCGGCGGCGCCTCGGCCGCGGCGCCGGCGGCGGCGGTCGGGAAGGATTGCGGGCCGACCGCCCTCATCGACGACGGCGAGGACGGCAACAACCAGAACCTGCCCAACGACAACCGCGGCGGCTACTGGTACACCTTCAAGGACAAGGGGACGACGACCGTCGAGCCGGCGGCGGGCGAAGAGGGCGGCACCTTCGCGATGAGCGAGGGGGGCCACGACTCGCAGTACGCCGCCCGCTACCACGGCACCATCGGAACGGGCGCCATCGTCTTTTCGGGGATGGGGGTGAACTTCATCGACCCCAAGGGGGCCTACGACGCCTCGAAATACGCCGGAGTCTCCTTTTGGGCGAAGCGCGGGGCCGACTCGACCGGGAAGGTTCGGCTGAAGGTGCCGGACAGCAACACCGATCCGGACGGCGGCGTCTGCACCGAGTGCTTCAACGACTTCGGCGCCAACATGAACCTCACCACCGAATGGAAGCTCTACAGCTTCCCCTGGAAGAGCATGAAGCAGCTCCCCGACTGGGGCGCGCCGCACAAGCCCCACATCAACCCCTCCAAGCTCTACGGCATCCAGTTCCAGGTGAACGTGCCGCGCGCCACGTACGACATCTACGTCGACGACGTGAAATTCTTCTGCGAGTAAATCGAAGGAACGAACGAGGACCGAACGATGCGCTTTGGATACTTCGACGACAAGAACCGCGAATACGTCATCACCACGCCAAAGACTCCCTACCCCTGGATCAACTACCTGGGGTCGGAGAATTTCTTCGCGCTGGTCTCGCACCGAGCGGGCGGTTACTGCTTCTATCGCGACGCGCGTCTGCGGCGCCTCATGCGCTACCGCTACAACAACGTCCCGACGGACATGGGCGGGCGGTACTTCTACATCAACGACGGCGGCGACGTCTGGAACCCCAGCTTCGCGCCGACCAAGGCGGCGCTGGACGCCTTCGAGTGCCGCCACGGCCTCGGCTATACCCGGATCACCGGCGAGCGGAAGGGCGTCCGTGCCTCGCTGCTCATGTTCGTCCCGCCCGGGCACACGGCTGAGGTGCACGAGCTGCGGATCAAGAACACCACGGCGGGCCCCAAGAACCTGAAGGTCTTCTCGTTCATCGAGTGGTGCCTCTGGAACGCCTACGACGACATGACCAACTACCAGCGCAACTTCTCCACCGGCGAGGTCGAGATCGAGCGCGGCGGCAGCACCATCTATCACAAGACCGAGTATCGCGAGCGCCGCGATCACTACGCGTTCTACAACGTGAACGCCCCGGTCGCGGGCTTCGACACCGACCGCGAAACCTTCTTCGGCCTCTACAACGACTGGAGCGCGCCCGACGTGGCGCAGAAGGGCGCCTCGTCCAAGTCGGTCGCCAGTGGCTGGTCGCCCATCGCCTCGCACGGCCTCGACGTCGATCTCGCGCCCGGCGAAGAGAAGACCTTCGTCTTCACCCTCGGTTACGTCGAGGTCCCGCGGGAAGACAAGTGGGAGAAGCCGGGCATCATCAACAAGAAGCCCGCGCACGCGCTGATCGAGCAGTTCTCCACCCCGGAGCAGGTCGCCGCGGCGATGAAGGGGCTCAGCGATCACTGGTCGCGGTTGCTCTCCAACTACTCCGTCGAGTCGACCGACGAGAAGCTCAACCGGATGGTCAACATCTGGAATCCCTATCAGTGCATGGTCACCTTCAACATGTCGCGCAGCGCCTCGTACTTCGAGACGGGGATCGGCCGCGGCATGGGGTTCCGCGACTCCAACCAGGACCTGCTCGGGTTCGTGCACCTGGTGCCGGAGCGCGCGCGCGAGCGGATCATCGACATCGCCTCGACGCAGTTCCCCGACGGCAGCGCCTACCACCAGTACCAGCCGCTCACCAAGCGCGGCAACAACGACGTCGGCAGCGGGTTCAACGACGATCCGCTCTGGTTGATCTTCGGCGTCGCCGCCTATATCCGGGAGACCGGCGACTACACGATCCTCGACGAGCAGGTCCCGTTCGACAACGATCCCAAGAGCAAGACCACGCTGTTCGAGCACCTGAAGCGCTCGTTCAACTACACGCTCAACAACCTGGGGCCGCACGGGCTGCCGCTGATCGGGCGCGCCGACTGGAACGACTGCCTCAACCTGAACTGCTTCTCCGAGACGCCGGACGAATCGTTCCAGACCACCGGCAACAAGACCGGCCGCACCGCGGAGTCGGTCTTCATCGCCGGCATGTTCGTGGGCGTGGCGCCCGACTACGCCTACCTCGCCGAGAAGCTCGGCTTCGCCGACGAGGCGAAGAAGGCGCGCGGCGAATCGGCCAAGATGAACGACACCATCCTCAAGCACGGGTGGGACGGCGAGTGGTTCCTGCGCGCCTATGACTTTTTCGGCAACAAGGTCGGCAGCAAGGAAAACAAAGAGTCGCAGATCTTCATCGAGCCGCAGGGCTTCTGCATCATGGCCGGCGTCGGCGTCGAGGGCGGCCAGGCCCGAAAAGCGCTCGACTCGGTCAAGGAGCGGCTCGACACCAAGTACGGGATCGTCCTCAACAACCCGCCCTACTCCGAGTACCACGTCGAGCTGGGCGAGATCTCCTCGTACCCGCCGGGCTACAAGGAGAACGCCGGCATCTTCTGCCACAACAACCCGTGGGTGATCATCGCCGAGACCATGATCGGCCGCGGCGATCGCGCCTTCGACTACTGGAAGAAGATCGCGCCCGCCTACCTCGAGGAGCAGAGCGAGGTCCACCGCCTCGAGCCGTACGTCTACGCGCAGATGATCGCCGGCAAGGACGCCGTTCGCCACGGCGAGGCCAAGAACTCCTGGCTCACCGGCACCGCGGCCTGGAACTTCGTGGCTGTCTCCCAATACCTCCTGGGGGTGCGCCCCGACTTCGACGGCCTGCGGGTCCACCCCTGCATGGGCGGCGAGGTCGGTAAGTTCACCGTCACCCGCAAGTGCCGTGGCGCCGAGTACCGCATCAACGTGAAGAACAGCGGTAAAGGCGGCGCTCCCAAGCTGACCGTCGACGGCAAGCCGCTGAGCGGCGATCTGGTCCCCTACGCCAAGCCTGGCTCGACGGTCATCGTCGACTGCGAGGTCTGAGCCCCAAGTTTCAGACCGGCAGCAGCTCGGCGCCGTAGCGCCGAAGGGTCTTGTCGGCGGTCAGCAGCGGCGCAGCCTCTGTCAGCGCTTGAGCGACGATCATCCGATCGAATGGATCGCGGTGGTGGCTCGGGAGATCCGCGACCCGAAGCGCGTGCGCCGCCGAGATCGGGAGTACCTCGGTTTGCGTCATCTCGAGCCGAGACGGAACGAAGTCGCGAGGGGCCACCGGCAGCGAGAGCTTTCCGAGAGCATGCTTGATCACGATCTCCCAGATGCTCGCCGACGAAACGATCCGCTCGCAGTCGGGATCGGCCAATCGGTCCAGCGTCGCGCTCGAAAAGCGCTCCGGCTCGGCGCAGAGCCAGAGCCAGCACTGCGTGTCGATCAGGACTCTCACCGTTTCTTCCGGCCCTCGAACGCCTCGAGCAAGTCGTCCGGCAGGGGCGCATCGAAGTCTTTGGGGAGGCTGAGCTTCCCTCGATCGGCGCCAAACACGGGCGCGGGGCGCCTTTTCTCGGGAACCAGACGCGCGACCGGCTGACCGGCGCGAGCGATCAGAATCTCCTCACCACGCTCGACTCGGGCAAGGAGCCTCGAGAAGTGCGTCTTCGCCTCATGGACGTTCACCGCCTTCACGAACTCAACTGTGGACTAAGATCTGGACTAAGTCAATTGGTGGCACGAGGGCGGCAAGGGTACGGCCTGCCTCCAACAAAAAAGCCACCTGCGGGTCACCGCAGGTGGCTTTTGTTTTTCGGGCAGCGCGATCGCTCGCGCGCCTGGGTGCGGCCTAGTCCTTCTTGACCAGCGCCAGGTTGGCGACGCAGAAGCTGTAGGGCGTCGTCGTCATGGCGTTGGTGAAGACCTGGAACTGGATCGCCTGCACCGCGGCCTGCGCCGTCGCGTCGAACGCGGGCGCCGGCACCACCGGGGTCTGCTGCGACAGATAATACGGGCCGCCGACGTCGGCCCAGTCGATCTCCACGTGCTGGGGCATCGCCGTCGTTCCGGTGAGGGGCGAGTTCTTCATCGTCGCGCCCATCCAGTAGGGCGAGTCGGTGCCATGCTCGGTCTTGAACGGGAAATTGACCCGCATCGAAGCGACCGGCAGCACGTCGGCGCTAAAGTCGAACGAGATGCCCTTGTAGGGCGTCACGTCGAAGTAGCCGGCCGGGCCGGCGTCGCCGCCCGGGTTGTTGAAGTCGAGTCCGATGCCGGCGCCCCAGAGGTCGGAGTAGTCGGCCGTGGCGCCCTTGTTCATGACCAGCGCGGCGATGCCCATGGTGCACATCTTGCTGCTCGCCGCGTCGCTCGGCGCGAACGCCATACCGGGCGTCGGGGTGCTGATCTGCGAGCAGTCGCTGGGCGAGAATCCACCCTTCAACACGCAGTCGCTGTTCGCGTTGTCGGTGGTCGTGGTGTTGGCATTCGCGCCGACGCCGTCGCCGTAGGCGAACCAGGCGCCGACCACCATCGAGACCGGGTCCTGGACGAAGCCGGTCGACGTGGAGGGCAGGGGGATCAGGTTGGCGTCGGTGCCGCCGGTGCCGCCACCGGTGCCTGTGGCAGCGGTGCCACCGGTGCCGGTCTTGCCGCCGCCGCTGCTGCTGCAAGCGCCGCCGGTGAGCGCCAGGGCGCCCGCCAAGGTGGTAATCAAAAGACTCGTCATTTTCTTCATGATGTTAGGCCTCGTGTGATCGTTGGAGTTCTGGGGGGTCTGGGGAAAAGTTGCCACCGCAGTGCCCCCGAAAAACCTCGGGGTCACCCTACGAAAAGAGGTGTAGTATCTTCCCCGACGTTTATCCCGTCAAGACCGAGCCGGCGCCGCGTACCAAAGGCGCCCCGGAGGGGACGGGGTCGTTACTCGCTTGAACCTAGTCTAAGGAGGCCCCTTCGATGCCACGCTGCGATGCGCTGAGACTGCTGGTCGGACTCTCGTTCCTGGGGTGCGCGGCGGCGGCGCCCGGGACGACGTCGGGGTCCGGGGGGAGCACCGGCACCGGCGGCGGGAGCGGCGGGAGCAGCAGCACCGGCGGCAGCTCGGGGATCGTGATGAACCCACCGTCGAGCTACTCGCAGAATAGCTCGACCGCGGCCTTCCCCTACCCGCAGGGGCACGCCCTCCCCAACTGCACCTTCCCGGCCTACAACACCGACACCGTCGAGACCGCCTATACCAACTGGAAGGCGGCCTTCTTCGACGGCACCAAGGTCATCCGGCCGGAGAACGGCAACGACACCGTCTCGGAGGGGATCGGGTACGGGATGCTGATCGGTGTCTTCATGGACGACCAACCGATGTTCGACACCCTCTGGGGCTACGCCAAGTCGCACTTCGACGGCAAGGGGCTGATGACCTGGTGCATTCCGAGCGGCGGCTCGGGGAGCTGCTCCGGCTCGGGGTCGGCGACCGACGGCGACGAGGACATGGCGTACGCGCTGCTCATGGCCAGCAAGCAGTGGAGCGGCGGCACTTACGCCTCCGACGCGTCGACGCTGATCTCGAACATCTTCAACGGCGAGGTCAACGGGAACATTCTCGAGGGGGGCGACGGCTTCAACAACGCCAACGAGCTCGACGCCTCGTACTTCGCGCCCTCGTACTACCGCGCCTTCGCCGCCGTCGACTCGGGCCACGACTGGATGGGCGTCCTCAGCGAATGCTATTCGATTCTGAGCAATGCCCAGGGCAGCGACGGTCTGGTCCCGAACTGGGTGAACACCAGCGGGGCCGGAATCAGCAACGTCGACTCCACGCACGGGATCTACTTCGGTTACGACGCCTGCCGCATCCCCTTCCGCATCGGCCTCGACGTTTGCCTCAACGGCAGCTCCGCGCCGGCGGAAGCGCAGAACTACGTAAGGCTCATCTCGTCGTTCTATGCCTCGAAGTCGACGGCCACCTCGCTGGCGGGCATCAACGATGGCTACACGACGACCGGCGGCGTGCCCCCCTACATGACCTACGCGGCGGGGATGGCGTTTCTCGGCCCCGCCGGCGTCGGCGCGATGGCCGCCGGCAACGATGCGCTGCGCGACGTGAGCTACCTTTACATGAAGTCCGAGACCACCGGCCCCCAGATGAAGGTCAGCGGGACGTTCAGCTACTTCAACGCTTCGTGGGGCGTGCTGACCCTGATGGCGATGTCCGGCAACTTCTGGGACATGACCCAGTAGCCGGCGGCTACATCTGCGAGTAGTCGAGCATGTTGCCCGACATCATCAGCATGCTGAGGACCCGCAGCGACTGCGGGAAGTAGGCGGTGTTGCCGCTCGGCGGGGTGACCATCAGGTTGAACGAGCCGTCGACGAGCGTTTGGAAGCCCGCCATGGCGCCGACGCCGGCCGGGCCGCTGAAGGCCAGGTTGTGGTTGCAAGTGCTCCCCTGCGTGCCGTTCGCGTTGTAGCTGTCGCAGATGTTGGCGGCGCCGACGCCGTTGAAGAATGCACCGACCTTCGCGAGATACATCGTGGCGCTCGGATCGTTGTTCCAGCAATAATCCATGGCGATCCGCCAGGGCGTCCGGCAGGCGTCGTAGCCGTAGGTCGCCTTGCACGTCGTGCAAGTCGTCGAGTCCTGGAGGTTCGACGAGTCGGGGACCAATCCGTCGGTCCCCATCTGCGCCAGGAGGTGCAGGTACCCCTGGCTGACGGAGAACGAGAAGATGCCGCCGTCGGGGATCGCCTTGGCGAATACCTTGTAGTAAGCCGGGGAGAAGTAGTCGACGTTGAGCTCGTCGGCTGTGTTGAAGTTGTCGCCGTTCTGCAGCACCCCGTTGGAGAAGAGCGAGTACATCCGGATCGATTCGATCATCGCCCGCGCCGGCGTCAGGTAGTCGGTCCCCGACCACTGGTCGGAGGCCATGAGCATGGCGAAGGCGATGTCCTCGTCGCCGTCGGAGGCCGAGAAGGCGCCGTCGGAGGCGTTCGCGCCGCCCGAGGTGATGTGCCAGTTCATCAGCCCCTTGGAGTCGAGGTGCGCCTGCTGGTAGGCCAGGAGCTGGTCGAAGGTCGACTGGTCGTTCATGTAGACCGCGGCCAGCATGCCGTAGCCGATTCCCTCGGAGACGGTGTCGTTGCCGTTCTCGGGGCGCTGCACGCGCAGGCCGGGGTTCCCCGAAACGAGGAAGCTCGACTTCCAGCTGTTGTACGCGCTCATCGTCTGCGTGGCGGCGCCGCTGACGGTCGTCAGCATGCACATGCCGGTTTTCATGCTCTGCGGAAAGGCGTGCCCGACGCCGGTGCCGAGGCCGGCGCCCGCGCCACCCGTGCCGGTCGCGCCGCCGGTGCCGGTCGTGCCGCCCGTGGAGGTCGCGCCGCCGGTGCCGGTGGAGCCGCCCGTGGAGGTCGCGCCGCCGGTGCCGGTGGAACCGCCGCTTCCGCCGCCACCGGGGGTGGCGCAGGCGGCGAACGACAGACAGGCCAAAGCCAAGACAGAGCGACGCAAAATCATCCTTGGGGGCTCCTTGCTGAAGTCTAGGGCGACTACGTTATCAGGTTTCTAGGCCTGTCGGCGCTACTTGGCGGGCGTCTCGCCGGTCTTTGGTTTCGCGGTCTTGGGCTCCGCGGTCTTGGGCTCCGCGGTCTTGGGTGCTGTGCTCTTGGTCGCGTCGGGCGCTGCCGTCCCTTTGGGCGCCTTGGGCTTGGCCCGTGGCTTCGCCTTGACCTCAGCCTTCTCGTCGAGGAACGCCGAGACCCAGGCGAGCGGCGCGTTCCAGTTGATCGCCTCTTCGTTGGCCGACCAGGCCTCGATGTTGTCGGCGTAACATCTCTGGGGCGCGCAGCCGGCCAGGCCGGCGGCCTGCACGTAGGGGTCCTGCAGGCCCGAGTTGGGGCCGCCCGAAAGGACGCCGGGCGGCGGCGACGGGAACGCGGCGTTGGCCTGGTGCGCCCAAAATCGGTGATGCGGGTTCTGGAGCGGCCGCTCGCCGTAGCCGGTGACATACGACTTATCGAGCGGGTTCCGCCCGAGGACGTAGTTCATCCCCTCGGCGGCGGCGGCGAGGTACTTCGCCTCGCCCGAAAAGTCATTGGCCAGTCCGAGCACCATCGCGTTGTTGAGGACGAAGGAGTTCGATCCCCAGGGGTAGCCCTTCGCGCCGGGCTTGAACGGCAGCCGGTAACCCTCGGCGGCAACCAGCGCCAGGAAGGTATCGGCGGCGGTCTCGACGGCGACCCGGCAGTCGTCGATCTCTTTCGGCGGCAACATGTTCGGGACCAGGGCCAGCGAGATCGTCCCCAGCGCCGCGACGTTGCCCCAGTCGAACGCTGATGGCATCCCGTCGCCCCCCTGCGTGGTCGGGATCTTCTTGTAGTGGGGCGACTTGCCGAGGAACGTCTTGTAGACGTCCCTCTTGGTGGTGATGAAGAGCTCGGCCGCGGCCCAGTAGAACTCGTCGCTGACGTTCATGTCGTCGTAAGGACCGCCGCCGACCGCGGAGGTCCCCGCGTAGACGGCGGGGTTCGCGACGGCCGCGGCCCAGGCCTTCTCGGCCGCGGCCAGACACTTGGCGGAGAACGCCTTGTCGAGCTTCTCGAAGACGCGCGCGCACTGCGCGGCGGTGGCGGCCAGGTTCAGCGTGGCGGCCGTCGACGGCGGCCAGAGGAAGCGCGGCTCTGGGTCCTTGTCGGGGCTGGTGCCGAGCACGGTCCACGCGATGTCGTGGATCTTGTGGTGCACCATCCCCGCCTTCGGCTGCCCGTCGGGGACCTGCATCTTCAGCATGAACTCGACCTCCCAGCGGGCCTCGTCGACGAGGTCGGGAATCTTGTTCTTGTGCTCAGGGATGTTCATCTTCCCGTCTTTGAACTCGGCGTCGGTCCCACGCGCGACGGCGCGCTCGTACTGATTCATCAGCGTCCAGGCCGCGATGCCGCCGTTGACCACGTACTTCCCCTGATCGCCGGCGTCGTACCAGCCGCCGCTGACGTCCAGCTTGTAGTCGCAGCCCGAGCCCTGCAGGCAGGGGACGCTCTTGTCCCCCTGGTTCGGCGCCACGCCGACGTGCCCGGCCGGGTGCGTCCACTGCTTGCCGCCGGCGTAGGGCATCTTGATCTCGATGCCGCTGCGGGTTTGATAAAAATACGCCAGCGCGTCGTACTTGAGCTTCTTGTAGACGTCCTTGCCGATGTCGAACGGGTGGCTGCCGTCGCCGCTGACCCAGAGCGTGTAGTCCTTCCCCGGCGTCTTCCAGGAGGAGAAGTCGACGATCTGAACGTCGTCGCCCGAGGCGGCGTCCTTGCCGACCGGTTTGGTCTCGCCGGACGCGACGATGGCGCCACCCTTCTTGTGCAGCTCCCACTTGAGCGGCGTCTTGACCGCGGTCTTGACCGTGGCGAGCTTGGGGAGCTCGGGCAGATAGCCGGTCTGGTTGACGAGCACGTTCGGGATCGGCGCGTCCTCGGAAGAGGTCTTCGCCGACTTCGTGAGTTGCGGATCGTCGAGGTGGATGTCGTCGAGGCAGACGGTGTACGGCGCCGCGGTCTCGCCGGCCAAGCCGCCGCCGAAGTGAAACGCGAGCTCTGCCGTCGCGTCGTCGCCGCTCTCCATGGTGAACGCGCCGACGAACGTCTGCGGGTGCGTCGTCAGATCGACGGTGTCGGTCCAGTACTCTTTGTACGGCGGCCCGGACATCCCTACCTTGCCCTTCATCTGGATCGGCTTGGTCGCGTGGGCCAGGTAGGAGATCGAATAGGTGTGCCCCTTCTGGATCACCATCTCCCGGTGGCGGGCCTGCACGTCCCAGCCGTTCACCCCCTTGTTGTCGACGACGACGCAGAGCTGGCCGTCCTTGACCGACGCGGCGCCGTTCGCCGGCGCGGAGAACGAGGTGTTCCAGGGGATGAATTTTCCGCCGTCGAAGCTGTTGTTCTTGAGCAGATCGTTCCCCGACAGCTTCGGCACGTTGACGCCGGGCGAGCCGTTGGTCGGCGCGGCGGTCCAGTCCGAGACCGGCGCCGCGGGGGCCACTGACGCGGGCGGCGGCGCGACGACCGGCGCGGCGGGCGTGACCGGTGCGGGTGGCGCGGTGGCCGCGGGCGCGCTGCAGGCAGCCAGGGGAGCAAGCCACAAAGCGATGGCGCGCGGCGAGGCCGCGCGTCGGCGAAGAACGATCTCGACCATTCGGGGACCTCGGGGAAGAGGAACCGGCACACCGCCGGCGGCGTGACGGTACTCCGAAAATTCCACGCTTGGAAGACGGCGCGTGAGCTGGCTTCGACGCGGTGCCGCTATTTTCGGCGCGGCTATTAGGCTACGCCGACTTCGATGCCAACTACTTCGGTTCTTTGCCCCAGGCGAGGACGCCGTTGATGTAGCCGGTGATCGTCGGTGCGTTGACGAACGTGGTGGCGGACGCGTCTCCGCACGGCTGGTACGAGTAGTCGGCGGACTGGTCGAGGTCGAACGAGTTGTTGTTGTTCATCCCGAAGAACCGCAACTGGATGGTGCCCGTGTCGCCGAACATGGTGAGGGTCGGCGCGGCCGAGGTGAACCCGACCTCGAGGTACTCGTTGGCGCCAGTCACCGCCGGCGAAACCGGGACGAACTGAGAGGTGATTCCGACGCCGCCCTGGAACATCTGGGCGTAGTCGATCGTGAGCACCGGCGGATCCGCCGTCTCGCCGAGCACGAACCAATAACGAAACGTCACCCCGCTGAGTGGGAGGGCGGAGATCGTCCCGTCCACGACGTCGACGATGGCACGAATCGTCTCGGTATCTCCGCCGCTCTGACATTCTGCCGAGATCGTCAGCTTGCAACCGACGCACGCGTTGCCGGTGCCGCCCGACCCGGTCGTGCCGCCGGTCGTCGTGCTACCGCCGGCTCCGGTCGTGCCGCCCGTCGCGACCACGCCGCCTGTCCCCGTCGCGCCGCCCTTGCCGGTCGCGCCGCCCTTGGCACCGCCGGTTCCTGTCGAACCGCCGTTTCCGGTCGCGCCACCGCTCCCCGTCGAGCCGCCCGAACCCGCTCCCGCGCAGGCGATGCCTACGAACGCGAGAACGCCAAGGCCGAGCAACAGCGAGACAAGTGAGCGCCTTGCGGAAGACATGGACACCTCAGTAGGTCGAGAAACCTGCGTACGTCGGATCGCCGGTGCCGAACTGGAAGCAATACCCGCCCATAATCTTGGCGGGGAGCGCGATGGCGGATCCGTTGCAGGTCACGGCCGTGCCATTGACCATGAAGCCGCTGGAACCGGTGCACTCGGCGCCTTGAATGGTGGCGGTCGACGAGTAGCAAGAGCCCGCCGGATTGTTGCTTCCACTGGCCGATTGCCCGGTGAGCACTGTCGGGTTGCTGCAAAGTCCCGCGCATGGGCCCGTGCCCGTCGAGCCCGAGCCTGCCGCACCGCCGGCTCCCGTGGCGCCGCCGGTGCCCGTGAGGCCGCCGGTACCCGTGACGCCACCGGTGCCCGTGACGCCGCCGGTGCCCGTGACGCCACCGGTGCCCGTGACGCCGCCTGTTCCGCTCACACCGCCGGTTCCACCGGTACCGGTGACGCCGCCAGTTCCAGTCGAGCCACCGGTGCCGGTGACGCCGCCGGTTCCTGTCCCACCAGCTTTTCCACCAGTGCCGGTGACGCCGCCAGTTCCTGTGAGGCCGCCGGTTCCGGTTACGCCACCTTTCCCGCCCGTGCCCGTGATGATACCGCCACCGGTTCCCGTGAGGCCGCCGGTCCCCGTCACGCCGCCAGTTCCGAGCGTGCCCCCGGTACCACCGGTGACGCTGCCACCGGTACCGAGCGAACCGCCTTCTTCACCAGGGGTCGCTCGATAGAAAGGCTCGGGACCTTGGCAGGCCCATCCGGCCGCACCAAACGTGGCGCCAAGAAACAACGACCGGCAGACGAAAGCTCTAAGGTTAGACATTCTGAAAGCGGACGAATTCTAGCGCGGCTCGCACGGAGATCCCAGACGCGACGATCAGTACGTCGTGAAGTAGGCGTACGAGTACTGGCCGGCGCTCGCCTCCATGCAGAAGCCGCCATTTATCGGCGCCGGCAGCACGCCGCCACTGCCGGCGACACAGTCGAAGGACGTGCCGTTGACCGAGAAGGTGCGAGGCGCGACGAAATTGCCGCAGACCAGGTGGGTCACGCTTCCCACCACCTCGTTGCAGGTGGCACCCGTGCCGAGATTGAAAGTCATGCTGGGAGGCGCGCTGACCGGGTTGCTGCACAACCCGGCGCATGGGCCCGTCCCGGTCGCGCCGCCGGTGCCCGTGGTGCCGCCAGTGCCGGTTGCGCCGCCCGTTCCGGTCGCGCCGCCGGCGCCAGTCGCGCCACCTTTGCCGCCGGTTCCAGTCGCGCCGCCGGTGCCCGTCGCGCCGCCGGTGCCCGTCGCGCCGCCGGTGCCCGTGGTGCCGCCGG
>DATAVR010000149.1:0-37464 GCA_036267635.1 Polyangia bacterium
CATCCTCAACGGCCGCGCCGCACGCCTCGGCGAGACCGCCGGCCCTCCGCTGCTCACGCAGGGCGCCGACCAGGGCAAGGCGGAGCTCGACGAGTTCAAGAAGCTCTACACCATCCCCAAGTTCCAGGACGCGACGTTCGCGCCGGGGCAGGTGGTCAACGTCGTCATCGGGATGGACGGCGGCTCGACCTCCTCGAAGGCCGTCCTCATCGACTACGACACGGGCGAGCTGCTCAAGAAGTCGTACATGCTCTCCAAGGGCAACCCGATCGCCGACACCAAGGAGATCCTGGCGGGGCTCAAGAAGTACATCACCGACCAGGGCGCGACCATGGAAGTCAAGGGCTTCGGCGCGACGGGCTACGCGGCCGACGTGCTGAAGGAGTCGGTGAAGTCCGACACCTCGATCGTCGAGACGGTCGCCCACATGATGTCGGCCACCCACTACTTCGGCGACATCGACGTCGTCTGCGACATCGGCGGGCAGGACATCAAGGTTCTGTTCATGCAGAACGGCGACATCCGGAACTTCCGGCTGTCGAACCAGTGCTCGGCCGGCAACGGCATGCTGCTGCAGGCGATGGCCGATCAGTTCGGCGTCAAGGTCACCGACTACGCCGACGTCGCCTTCGAGGCCAAGCTTTCGCCCAAGTTCAGCTACGGCTGCGCCGTCTTCCTCGACTCCGACCGGGTGAACTTCCAGAAGGAGGGCTTCTCGAAGGAGGAGCTTCTAGCGGGACTCGCGCAAGTCCTCCCGAAGAACGTCTGGCAGTACGTGGTCCAGATCCCCCGCATGGCCGAGCTGGGCAAGAAGTTCGTGCTCCAGGGCGGCACCCAGCACAACCTGGCGGCCCTCAAGGCGCAGGTCGATTACATCAAGGCGCGCGTTCCCGGCGCCGAGGTGTTCGTCCACCCGCACACCGGTGAGGCCGGCGCGATCGGCGCCGCCATGGAGACCCGACGGGTCGTCATGCGCAAGGGGGGGACCTCGACCTTCATCGGCATCGACGCCGCGATCAACCTGGAGTTCCAGGCGGTCAACGACGAGTCGACGCGTTGCCATTTCTGCCCCAACAACTGCGCCCGCACCTTCATCGACACCAAGACGCCGGACGGCCGGACCTCCCGCTACATCTCGGGGTTCTCCTGCGAGAAGGGGACGGTCGAATCCGAAGAGGCGATGATCGCGCTCAGCAAGGAGCGCAAGAAACTGATGAAGGAGTTCCCGAATCTGGTCGACTACGAGTCGAAGCAGGTCTTCCGGCACTTCTACGATCCGGAACCGATGCCAGAAGCAACGCAGATGGTGAGCGACGTCGTCGTGGAGAAGGCTTTTCTCTCGCTGGGCGTGAAGAAGACGGCGATCCAGCGCGCGTTCGTGCGCTCGACGCCGGAGTCCTGGCAGGCGCGCCGCACGGTGCGGGTCGGGATTCCCAAGGTCCTCAACAACTGGACGCTGGCGCCGTTTTTCCGCACCTACCTGGAGACGCTGGGCCTGCAGAAGCAGAACATCGTCTTCTCCGACGAGACCTCCGAGGAGATGTGGCAGAAGGGCGGCAAGTACGGCTCGATCGATCCCTGCTACCCGTCGAAGGTCTCGCAGGCCCACATCCACAACCTGCTCTTCGAGCACCACGAGCAGGCCGAGGGCGGCAAGAAGCTGAAGTATCTGTTCTTCCCCTGCATCACCCACGTTGTGCCGGGCTTGAACAAGCTGATGGACACGGCGTCCTGTCCTATCGTTGCAGGCGCGCCCGAGGTCATGAAGGCGGCCTTCACCAAGGAGACCGACTTCTTCGCGGAGCGCGGGATCACCTATGTCGATCCGGCGCTCACCTTCACCGAGCCGTCGCTGCTGAAGAGCCAGCTCTTTGCGACGTGGGGCCCGCTGCTCGGGGTCTCCGAGGACGAGAGCGACTTCGCCTGCCAGCAAGGGCAGAAGGCGATGGACATCGTCGACGCCGACCTCCAGAAGAAGGGGCGGGCGATTCTAGAAACGGTGGAAGAGGAGAACCGCGTCGCGGTGCTCATGATCGGCCGCCCGTATCACTCGGACCCGGGGTTGAACCACGGCGTGCTCGAGGAGTTCCAGGTGCTCGGCTACCCGATCCTCTCGATGCGCTCGATCCCCAAGGATCCGGCCTGGCTGCATCGCTTTTTCGAGAGCGACATCAAGGCGGGGCGGATCGAGACGGCGCTCGAGGTCCAGGACGTCTGGCCGGAGAACTACTCGGCCAACTCGGTGCAAAAGGTTTGGGCCGCGAAGTTCGCGGCGCGCCACCCGAACGTGGTCGTTCTGGACCTGTCGTCGTTCAAGTGCGGGCACGACGCGCCGACCTACGGCCTCATCGACTCGATCATCTCGACCTCGGCGACGCCGTACTCGGCGCTGCACGACATCGACGCCAACAAGCCGGGCGGCTCGATCAAGATCCGGGTCAAGACCTACGCCCACTCGCTGAAGCTTCACGAGGAGCGGCTCGAGGACACGGGCAAGCGGACCGACGAGCTGAAGTTCCGCATGGAGGAGAAGCGTCTCCAGTTGCTGGAGCTCAAGCGGCAGCAGCTCGAGGCCCGCAAGCAGCAGGATCCGGCGCTCGAGAAGATGATCACCGAGACCAAAGAGAAGGTCTCTGCGTATTCGAAGCGGGTCGAGGCCAACCGGCCTGTGAACCCGGCGGAGCTGGCAGCCAAGGATGCCGGCCTGATTCGGATGGGCATCAAGAAGCTCGTCAACGATCAAGAAGTTGTGGCGCGCGTTTAACTCGGACGGAGGACTCACAGTGGAAACCCAAGTCGATACGATCGTGAAGACTGAGACCGACACCCGCAAACGCCTCCCGATTCTCGGCGCCAAGGCCAACGTCGACGTCGACGTCGAAGCCGAGCTGAAGAAGTTCGAGATCGAGCAGATGGCTGCCCTCGGCCTGGAAGCCGGCAAGGAACACTGGCGCGACGACAACCCCACCACCTTCACTGGTGGCCAGCGCGCGCACACCACGGTCCTCATCTCCGGCCTGACCATGGCGCACGATCTCTTCCTTCAAGGGGCGTTGCGGGGCATCGGCTACAAGGTCAAGGCCATCGACATGCCCGACAACTCGGCGCTGACCTTCGGCAAGGAGTTCGGCAACCGCGGGCAGTGCAACCCGACCTACTTCACCGTCGGTAACCTGGTGAAGTACGTCACCTGGCTGCGGGACGACCAGAAGATCCCGGTCAAAGACATCGTCGAGAACTACGTCTTCGTGACCGCGGGCGCCTGCGGCCCCTGCCGCTTCGGCACCTACGTCACCGAGTACCGCAAGGCGCTCCGCGACTCGGGCTTCGAGGGCTTCCGCGTCCTCCTGTTCCAGCAGCAGGGCGGCCTCAAGCAGGCCACCGGCGACGAGCAGGGCCTGAAGATGAACCCCCAGTTCTTCACCTCGCTGCTGAAGGCGATCCTGATCGGCGACGTGCTGAACATGGTCGGCTACCGCATCCGCCCCTACGAGGTGGTGCCGGGATCGACCAACGAGGCGGTCGAGGCTTCGAAGAAGCTGATCCACGACGCCTTCGCCGATCCCAAGGGGAAGTCGCTGCTCTGGGCGATGCTCCAGACGCGCCGCAACCTCATGAACGTGAAGGTCGATCGCTCCATCGTCAAACCGAAGGTCTCGATCATCGGCGAGTTCTGGGCGATGACGACCGAAGGGGACGGCAACTACGGCCTGCAGAAGTTCCTGGAGCAAGAGGGCGCCGAGTGCGACATCCAGCCGGTCACGGCCTGGATCCTCTTCATGATCTGGGAGCAGACCTGGGACACGCAGCAGCGGATGGTCCTTCGCGGCGAGGACAAGTCGCGCAAGGGTCTGGCGGGCGTCAACGTCCGCAAGAAGCTGCTGATGCTCTGGCTGGCCAAGCACGCCATCAAGGGGACGTTCTACGGCATCGGCCACCTGATGGGCCTGCACGGCGTCCACCTGTCGGACATGGACACCGTGGCCGAGGCGGCCGCGCCCTACTACAACAACCACCTGCGCGGTGGTGAAGGGCACATGGAGGTCGGCAAGCTGATCCTCAACATCGCCAAGGCCAAGGCGACCATGACGCTGTCGGTGAAGCCGTTCGGCTGCATGCCGTCGGCGGGCGTCTCGGACGGCGTTCAATCCATGATCACCGAAAAGTACCCGCAGGGGATCTTCTGCCCGATCGAGACCAACGGCGACGGCGCCGTGAACGTCTACTCGCGCGTGCAGATGATGCTGTTCAAGGCGCGCCTCGCGGCGCGGGCCGAGTACCAGAGCGAGCTGGAGAAGAACGGTCTGACCGTCGCCGAGCTGCGCGCGTACCTGCAGGAGAAGAACTGGCGCGGCTCGTCGCTCTTCTACCCGCGCCACGGCTCGGTCGCCAGCACGGCGGCCAACCTGGTGCAGCACGTGGTCGACGACGTCAAGAAGACCCGCACCGCCAAGGTCATCGACTTCACCAAACGGCTCCTGCAGCGTGGTGCCGCCAAGGCCGGCGTCAACGCGACCGTCGCCTCGAGCGACGTGCGCGCCGCGGCGAGCGCGAACTAGGCGCCGTCGCCCTCATGAACGGCGACATGCTGAGTGGATTGACAGGCAAGCTGCGCTCGCTGGCGCACCAGCAGCTGGAGGCCCGCGAGGCCGACGGCCCGCTGGTGCGGCGGCTGCGCGACGCGGTCAGCACCTTCAACGATCTGCTCGGCAAGCCGATCCGGCCGGACACCGCCAGCGCCGATTCGGCGACCGGCGCAGGGCCGATCATCGTCACGCCGATCGTTCGCGAACAGGCGCCGGTGATCGTCTACTTCGACGGCAAAGACCAGCGGACGAGGATCAAGGTCGAAGAGCTGCTCAACGCGCGTGAGATCAAGTTCCGCATCCTCGACGTCACCAACGACGAGGCCGAGCGCTCCTGGGTCATCACCGCCGCCAAGAGCGAGGAGTTCCCCATCGTGGTCATCGCCGGAACACCGGTGGGAGGCTTCCACGAGCTCATGCAGCTCGACGTCACGGGCGACCTCAAGAAGCGCGTCTTCGGTTCGTAACGCCGGACGAGCATCTCGTCCAAAGGGCGACATCCGGTCGATCGTCTGTACGGCCGATTGAATCTTCTACGGTCGGTCGATCGGCTGCTGGACGAGATGCGGGGTCGGCGGACGGCGGGCGTCAGTTCACGACGGCGCAGAACGAGGTGCTCTCGACGTTGAGGCCGCCGCGCCAGATCTCGAAGCCGGTGAAGATGTTGGTCAGGTACCAGGTGCTGAGGATGGTGTTCGGTTGGTTCTTGACGGCGTCCTGAATGAACAAGTTCAGATCGTAGGACAGTGACAGCGTCGTCTGCGTGCTGACGTAGGAGATGCAGGGGCGGGTGCCGTTGGGGCCGATCCAGACGTCCCACGTTCCGGGGACGCCGGGAATGGTGATCGCCTTCTTCATCGGCGCGCCGCCGATCGGTTGGGCGTCGGCCGGCTTGTGGAGCCAGACCATCAGGTAGCCGCCCGTCGGACCCGAGGCCATTGGCTCGCCCGCCGAACTGGTGCTGAACCAGACGTCGTAGGTGGCGTCGTAGCTGTTGGTGGTGTCGTCGGTCAGCGTCCCGTTGTCGTTCCAGTTCCAGGTGGTCGGGACCGTCGTCAGCGCGCTCACCGCCTTGGGGAGGTTGCTACCCGTCGTCGTGTGCTTGGAGTTGGCGCCGATGAAGATGGATGGGAACCCGGTGGGCGAGCCGTTGATGGCCGTGCTCCCCATCTGGGTCGTCATCTTGAAGAAGAAGTCGCCGCCATAGGTCATCACCTGCGACGCGGACGAGTTCCACTCGTTCACCTGCATGAAGTAGTAGTTGCTGTCGAAGAACATCGACCCGTAGCGACCGTTGAGCACGCCGGTCGTGGCCAGCGTGGTCGGCGTGCAGCCCGTGCTGAGCGGGCTCGTGCCGCCAATCCCGGATCCGCCGGTCGCCGAGCCACCGGAGCCGCCCGTGGCATTCGCTCCACCACTGCCGCCGCTGCCGATGTTGCCGCCGCTGCCGATGTTGCCGCCGCTGCCGATGTTACCGCCGCTGCCGATGTTACCGCCGCTGCCGATGTTACCGCCGGTCGCCGAACCGCCGGTGCCGTTACTCCCGCCGCTGTTGCTGGTTCCCGCGGCGCCGGTGGCCCCGCCCGTCGCGACGCCACTGCCTCCGGTGCCGTTGCCTCCGGTGCCATTGCCGCCGGTCCCGTTCCCGCCTGACCCGCCTCCTGATCCGCCGGTCACACCGCCGGTCGTGCCACCCCCGGTTCCGCTGGTGGCGCCGCCCGTTGCGGAGCTCATGCAGGCGGCCGATGTAAGCGCCAGCGACGTGAAGACGATGAAAACGGAGCTCGAACTACGAAGCGAACTACGAAGCGAACTGCGAAGCGAACTACGAAGCGAAGAAGATGGCATCGAAGCAGCCTCCGGCTGGGGGTCCGGAACCAAGTGACACCGGACGAGAACGCCGGCCTGTCGGGCCAAAGGGCGTCCGGTGCGCGGAACCTTCACAGACTACGAGGTACGTGCCGGAGCAGGCAGACAATCGTCGGGTTCAGCGCCGAATCGGGGCGGAAGGGGCATGCTAACCTCCGGGTCCTGAAAACCGTCACCGGCAATATCACCGGGCTAAAGCCGAGCCAGAAACACGCGCTGGAGCGCGTCTACCGCCGGCGCCTGCAACCGTCTGAGGTCGCGTCGGCAGAGCTGGCGACCTTCTTGGGGAGCGTCTCGCGAGAGATCGAGCGTCAGGTCGGGATCCTGGTCGACCGGCGGGGCGAGATTGAGCATGTCTTCGTCGGCGACGCCTCGCGCATCAATCTTCCGGAAATTGGCCGCCTGCGGGCCGGGCGCGGGCGCTTCCGGGGCCTCCGCCTGGTGCACACGCACCTGCGCAACGAGCCGCTGACACGCGACGATCTCGTCGACCTGGCGCTCTTGCGGCTCGACCTGGTGGCGGCGATTGGCCTGCAGCCCGACGGGCGGCCGGCCGATCTGCACGTCGCGCATCTGCTGCCGCCGCTGCCGGGTCAGCCGCCTTGGCGCATCCTGCCGAGCGAGCCGTTCCACCACAGCACGCTCGACGCGGTGGCGCTGACCGAGTCGCTGGAAGAGGAGTTCGAGCGGGTGGCGCCGGCGGCGGTGGCCACCGACACGCGCACCCGCGCGCTGCTGGTGGTCGTCGACTTGCGCCGGCGGCGTCCGGGCGCTCCGCCGGCGGCGGCATCGGAGGCGGCCGATTCGGGCGGGCGGGTCGCCGAATTGCGCGAGCTCTGCCGGACCGCCAACGTGCGTGTGAGCGGCGTGATGGAGCAGCGCCGCCACGAGGCCGATCCGAAGTACCTGGTCGGTCGCGGCAAGCTGGAGGAGATCCTCATCCGCGCGATGCAGGTCGACGCCAACGCGCTGATCTTCGATCCCGATCTGACGCCGGTCCAGGCGCACGCCATCGCCGACTTCACCGACCTCAAGGTGATCGACCGGACGATGCTGATCCTCGACATCTTCGCGCAGCGGGCCAAGAGCCGCGACGGCAAGCTGCAGGTCGAGCTGGCGCAGCTGCGCTACCGGCTGCCGCGGCTGCACGAGAAGAACACCATGATGAGCCGGCTCACCGGCGGGATCGGCGGCCGCGGCCCGGGCGAGACCAAGCTGGAGGAGAATCGCCGTCGCGCGCGCGAGCGGATCCATCGGCTGGAAAAGGAGATCGACCGCTTCGGCGAGCAGCGCGCGGGGCGGCGGGCCGAGCGGGTGCGGCGTGGCCTCCCCATCGTCGCCATCGTCGGCTACACCAACGCCGGCAAATCGACGCTGCTCAACGCGCTGACCGGGAGCGAGGTGCTGGCGGAGGACAAGCTGTTCGCCACGCTCGATCCGACCACGCGCCGGCTGCGGTTCCCGCGCGAGCGAGAGATCATCCTGGCCGACACCGTCGGCTTCATCCGCGATCTGCCGCGCGATCTGGCGCGCGCCTTTCGCGCCACGCTGGAGGAGCTGGACCAGGCGGATCTGCTGCTGCACGTGGTCGACGCGGCCGATCCGGCGCACGAGCAGCAGATCGCGGCGGTGGAGACCATCCTCGGCGACCTCGGCCTCGCCGAGACGCCGCGCATGTTGGTGCTCAACAAGATCGATCTCGTCCCCGAAAACGAGCGGACTCAGCTGCCGCGCGGCGAGCGCCATCTCCCGGCGGTGCCGATCTCGGCGCAGGATCGAACGACCTTGGTCCCGCTGCTCGTGGCGGTGGAGGCGGCACTCTGGCGCGACGGTCTGGCCGGGCGCCCGGAGGCGGCCGCGGAGGCCGGGCCCGAGACGGGGGCGCACGCGCCGTGAGCCTGCTCTTCTGGGCGCTCGCCGTCCTGGTGCTCCTGGGCGTTCTGATCCTGGTGCACGAGCTCGGGCACTTCATCTTCGCGCGGCTGTTCGACGTCAAGGTGCTGCGCTTCTCGCTGGGGTTCGGCCCCAAGATCTTCGGCTTCACGCACCGCGAGACCGAGTACCGGCTGTCGCTGGTGCCGCTCGGGGGTTACGTCCGCCTGCTCGGCGAGGATCCGGGCGAGCCGATTCCGCCGATCGATCGGCCGCGGGCGCTGGCGGCCAAGCCGCTCTGGCAGCGCTACACGGTGGTCGTCGCCGGCCCGCTCTTCAACATGCTGCTGCCGCTGTTGATCTACTTCGTCCACTACGCCGGCCAGCGGACGCTGCTGCCGCCCACGATCGGGACCGTCTTGCCGGATCTCCCGGCGGCCACGGCCGGGCTGCTCCCCGGTGATCGCGTGGAGACCGTCGACGGCCGCCGCATCCGCTACTGGGAGGAGCTGGAGCGGGTGATCTCGAATTCTGCCGGCAAGACCTTGCGGTTCGGGATCCACCGCGGCCCCGACTCCGAGGAGCGCGACGTGACGCCGATCGATCTCGAGCGGCTCGGCCCGCTGCACACGCGCGAGCACGTCGGCTGGATTGGCGTCTCGCCGCGCTTTCACCTGCCGGAGATCGGCGTGCTCGATCCGGCGTCGCCCGCCGCGCAGGCCGGCCTCAAGACCTTCGACTTCATCACCGCCGTGGGTGGCGTGCCGGTCGGAACCTGGACCGAGTTCGCCAACGCCATCGATCGCGCGGGCGCCTCGCCGCTCCGCCTCAACTACCTGCGCGGCGGCTATTCGGCCGTTCCGTTCGCGCACGTCGAGATTCAGGAGCCGGGGTCGGCGACGGTCATCCCCACCGCCGTGTTCGACGCCGCCGACCACCGCCACTACGAGACGGGGATCCTCTCGGCGGAGCTGTTCGTCTTCTCGGTCGAGCCGGGCAGCCCCGCCGATCAGATCGGCCTGCGCCGCGGCGATCAGATCCAGGCGCTCGACGGTTCGCCGCTCCCCCACTGGGACGTCCTGCGCGAGCGGCTGGCCGATCATCCCGAACGGACCTTCCGCCTCGGCTGGCTCTCGCCCGGCGGCGAGAAGCACGAGGCGAGCTTCCGCCAGGAGGTTCGCTCGGAGCTGGACGTCTACCGCCAGGACGAGCAGCACCTGGTCTTCGGCGCGCTCAACCGGCTGGCCTGGAAGACCGACCCGCCCGTCCCGATCACCAACCGCTTTGGCTACGCTTTCAGCCACGCCTTCGAGCGGACCGGCCAGATCATCGTCGCCATGACCTTCGGGTTCGCCGAGATCGTGCGCGGCCGCGTCCCGCTCACGACGCTGGGCGGGCCGATCATGATCGGCTACGCCGCCGGCGTCGCCGCCGAGCAGGGGATCGATCAGTACCTCTGGCTGATGGCCCTCATCAGCATCAACCTCGGGCTGCTGAACTTCTTGCCGGTGCCGATCCTCGACGGCGGCCTCCTGGTTTTCTTCACCCTCGAGCTGTTCAAGCGCCGTCCGCCGTCGCCGCGCGCGCGAGAGATCGCCACCTACGTCGGGCTGGTGGTGGTGGTGACGCTGATGCTGTTCGCCATGCGCAACGACGTCGTCCGCTATCTTCTGCCCAGATGAGCAACGAAGGTGAGCAACGAAGATGAACAAGGGAATGAGTGACCTCTTTCTCTGCCTCGACACCTCGACGCCGACGGCTCGGGTGGCGATCCTCGACGCCGACGCCGAGGTGCGTTTCTCGGCGGAGGTCACCGCCGAGCGCCACGCCGCCCATCTGCTTCCGCTCTGCGCCGAGGCGCTGCGGACGGTCGGCGTCGCGCCGGCCGAGCTCGCCGGGATCGCCTGCGGCGGCGGTCCGGGGAGCTTCACCGGACTGCGCGTCGGTCTGGCGGCGGCCAAGGGGCTCGCGCTGCCGACCGACGTACCGCTCTACCTCGTCTCGTCGCTGGAGGCGCTGGCACTCGACATTCTGGCGCAGGCGAGCGGGCGAGAGCACCTGGTGGTGACCGCCGTTCCTTGCCTCGACGCCGGCAAGGGTGAGGTGTATGTGGCCGGCTACGTCGCCGATCCCGAACGGCGCGTATGTGAGGTCGCGCCCGTCGCCCGTCTGACCCCGGCCGTGGTCGCGTCT
Organism: Polyangia bacterium; assembly: GCA_036267635.1. Lineage (GTDB taxonomy): Bacteria > Myxococcota_A > Polyangia > Fen-1088 > Fen-1088 > JADGRB01. The sequence continues at coordinate 10,521 of DATAVR010000149.1, forward strand.
TGGTTGGCGGCGCTGACGGCGCCGCGAGCCGCCGGCAACGGTGCCGCGCGCCACCCGGACGCGTTCGCCGGAGTGGGTGTCGCCGACGTCGCCGGGCCGACCGCCGTCTCGGTGGGGATCCTGGCGCTGTTGCAACGGGCTCGCGGCGAAGCCGCCGACCTCGCCTCCGCGGTCCCGTTCTATGGCCGCCCGCCCGACATCACCGTCAAGCGCCGACCCTGACCGCTCGACATCGCGCCCAAACGGCGCGAAGGTTCCGCTATGTTCGCGGCGGCGGCGTTTCTGCTGGCGCTCTCGGCGGGCCCGCCGGCGGGCGGCCTCCCCGGCCCGGTCACCGGCACCGTCGTCGCAATGAGCGGCGGCCGCGCTCAGCCGGTCCCGGGGCAGACTGTGCGTGCGGGGGGACACCTCGCGGTCACCGACGCCGACGGGCGCTTCACTCTGCCCGACGTCCCGCCCCGCTACGATCTGACGATCGTGAACTCCGGGCGCTCGGTGGTGACGATCTACCAGGGGCTCACCCGCCGCGATCCGATTCTGGTGCACGCGGTCAACCTGCCAGGCGGCGGTCGCCATCACGCGCTGATCGAGGGGAAGTTGATCGGCGGCGGTCCCTTCCGCTCGATGCACGTTCACTTCAGCTCGGCGCTGGCGAGCGCCGACGTCATCCTCGGCAGGTTCGGCGGCGGCGGCCCCCGCGGCCCCGACTACGGGCCGATCTCGATCGACTGGAACGGTCCCGACGCTCTGCACGGTGAGATGCTGGCGCTCCAGCTCGGGCATGACGACCAGACGCCCGGGGGAGGGCCCGCCTGGTTTGGGCGCGACGGCGATGTTTGGCTGCGCGACCACGACGTTCTCGAGGTCGACTTGAAGCTGACCGAGCTGCCACAGACGCGTCTCCCCAAGGTCTCGGTGGCGATGGCGGGCGACTACCCGTTACCGCCCGCGCACTCGCACTACCGGAGCCCGACCGGCGACCGGCTGTTTCACGGGCCCGACTTCGTTCCTTGGCGCGATTCGTACGGTCCCGACCTCGGCCCGCAGGGGATCGAGTACTGCCTCGAGGCGTTCATCCAGAATCCCTATCTGCGGAGCACCGATTTCGTGTGCCCGCTACCGCGCGGCAAGGACGTCAGGCTCGATTTACGAGCCGCCCCCGCATTCTGGGCGCCGGCGTCGGACACGTCTCCCACCGTCGGGCTGAAGCTGGCCTGGTCCGCGGTCTCCGGTGGTGTTTACCTGCTGACGCTCGGTTCGCGGAAGCCGGCCGGTGACGCGCCACGGATCCAGATCGTCACGCCCGAGACGAGCGCCGCCTGGCCCGATCTGGACGACCTCGGCGTCGCGTTCCCCAGGCCGCCTGCTTCCTATACCGCCACCGTCAGCGCCGAGGGACCGTTCGAGAGCCCGGACGATGTCGCGGGCCCGGGCGGCCTCGCTGCGATCGCGCCGCGCGAGCGCTGGAGCGCCAAGTCGCAGGACCTGAGCTTGCCGGTTCAGCCGCCCGCGTCGCCCGAGGTGGCCGCCTGTCACGCCCCGCGCGGGATCGTATGCGGCCCGTCGGAGGTGTACCGGCTCGAGCCGATGAACCGGAGGATCCGTTATCTCCCCGATGTCGCGGCGGCGATCGGCATCTTCTGCGTCGACAGCTGCGACGCCGCGCGCGCCTTCACCAAGGCGTACGCCGACTACGCGGCGAACCACCCCGGCTTCGACGCCAAGATGCCACCAGAGCCGGAACCCCCGCCGCCACCCCTGCCTCCCGAGCTGCGCCGGAAGCCGACGCGATGAGTGGGGAAAACGAGCGGACGCTCGGACGGACGGGCGCGCGCGTCCTGCCCGTGTCGCTGGGGGGCGAGGGGATTCTGCGCACCACGGGGCGGGCGAAGGAGGCGGTGCCGGTGATCATCGAAGCGCTTCGTCTGGGCGTTCGCTACTGCGACACCGCGCCCGCCTACCAGCAGAGCCAGGACTACTACGGTCAGGCATTCCGGAGCGTCGGGCCCGGCGCGCGCGACGGGGTGTTCCTGGCCTCGAAGACCCACGAGCGGACGCGCGACCGGGCGCTGCGCCTGCTCGACGACTCACTCCGGCGGCTCGGCACCGATCGGTTGGATCTCTGGCAGATGCACGATCTCCGCCGCTTCGGCGAGCTGGACGTCCTCTTCGGTCGGGGCGGCGCCATCGAGGCCGCGCGGGAGGCCCAGGCCGACGGCCGCATTCGCTTCATCGGGCTCACCGGCCACCACGATCCTGACGTGCTGGTGGAGGCGATGCGCCGGTTCCCCTTCGACAGCGTGCTGGTGGCGCTGAACCCCGCCGATCCGCGCCGGCGCCCGTTCGCGCCGACGGTGGTGGCCGAGGCGCGGCGGCAGGGGATCGGCGTCGTCGGCATGAAGGTGATGGCGGCCGGGCCGCTGCTGCGTGAGGCGAGCGCCGGCGAGCTCATCGGCTATGCGGCTTCGATCGCCGACACCGTCATCGTCGGCTGCTCGACGATCGCGGAGGTGCGGGAGAACCTGGGCGTGGCGCGCGGCCTCCTGCCGATGGGCGCGCCGGAGCGCCGCGCGCTGGAGGAGCGGATTGCGCCGCGCGCGAAAGACTACGACACCTTCAAGGGGTAGAGGCTCTGCGCCGCCGTCCGCCGCGTCTCTTCGAGGAGGCCGTCGAGGAACCGCGCCACCGCCCTGGTGCGCTTGAGCGTCGGGCGGCAGGCCAGGCGGACGTCGATGGCGGGGACGTCGGCGGCCTCGACGAAGAGATGGCGGCGATCGTCGGGGCGGAGCGCGAGGCCCGGGACCAGGCCCATCCCCAATCCCTGGCGGACGTAGGAGAGCAGCAGGGAGACGCTGGGGAGATCGATCGTCGAGAGCGGGCGGAGGCGGAGGCGGCCGAGAACCTCGTCGAGGACGCGGCGCCCCTGGCTGCCGGCGCGGAGACGAAGCAGGGGTTCTCGGCCGAGGCGGGTCCGCAGAGGCTCGGCGGCGACGCGCTTCGAGCCGGGGCGGGGCGCCACCCAGAAGAAGCGCTGCGCGCAGAGCGGCGTCTCGTCGGCGGTCAGCGGACGGTCGGTGCTGACGACCGCCACGTCGACCTGGCCCGCCGACGCCAGCCGCCCCGCCTCGATCGAGTTCGTGGTGGTGATCTCGAAGCGCAGCGGCGCCCCCTCGGCGAAGAGCCGCCGCAAGATCGGCAGCAGCAGCGCCTCGCCCAGATAGTCGCTGGCGGCGATGCGCAGCGTGGTCACCCGGGCGGCGGTCATCTCGCCGAGCAGCGCCTCCAGCGAGTCTGCTTCGTCGAAGAGGCGCGTCAGACTGCCGAGCAGCGCCTCGCCGGTCGCGCTGGGGCGGATGCCGCGCCCCACCTTCTCGAACAGCGCCACGCCGAACCGCGCCTCGATGCGGCGGATCTGCTGCGACACGGCCGAGGCTGTCTTGTGCAGCCGCCTCGCCGCCTCGCCGACCGAGCCTGTCTGGGCGACCACCAGCGCGTCGTGAAAGGCGGGGATGAGCGAAGGGTCCATTCGACCGTTAAGTATAACTTAACGATCGGAGCGGCCGTTGTCACTGGACGCGGCCGGGCCTGCGGCGGCAAGGTGAAGCCATGAAACCGCGCACGATGTTCGAGAAGATCTGGGAGGCGCACCTGGTCCAGCCCCCGACCGCCGACACGCCGGCCGTTCTCTACGTCGACCTGCACCTGGTCCACGAGGTCACCTCGCCGCAGGCCTTCACCTGGTTGCGCGAGCGCGGCCTCAAGGTCCGTCGTCCCGAGCGTACGGTGGCGACGATGGACCATTCGACGCCGACCACGCCGCGCGGCCGCGACGGGAAGATCCCGATCCTGGACAACGCGGCGGCGATGCAGATCGCGGCGCTGGAGAAGAATTGCGCCGACTTCGGGATCGAGCTGCACGCGCTCGGTACGGACGGTCAGGGGATCGTGCACGTCATCGGGCCGGAGCTGGGGGTCACCCAGCCGGGCGAGGTGATCGTCTGCGGCGACAGCCACACCAGCACGCACGGCGCGTTCGGCGCGCTGGCGTTCGGGATCGGCACCAGCGAGGTGTCGCACGTTCTCGCCACGCAGAGCCTCCTGCAGCAGCCGCCCAAGACGTTGGCAGTGACCATCGAGGGGACGCTGCGGCCGGGCGTGACCGCCAAGGACCTGGTGCTGGCGGTGATCGCCCGCCTCGGCATCGGGGGCGGCACCGGGCACGTCATCGAGTACCGCGGCTCGGCGATCCGCGCCCTGTCGATGGAGGAGCGGATGACCGTCTGCAACATGTCGATCGAGGCCGGCGCCCGCGCCGGGATGATCGCCCCCGACGAGACGACCTTCGCCTATCTGAAGGATCGCCCGCGCGCGCCCAAGGGCGCCGCCTGGGACAAGGCGGTGGCGGCTTGGCGGCAGCTGCCGTCTGATCCAGGCGCCAGCTTCGATCGCGAGGAGAAGTTCGACGCGGCCAAGCTGGAGCCGATGATCACCTACGGGACAAACCCCGGCATGGGGATCGCGATCGGCGGCGATATCCCGGCCTCGAAGGGCCCCAGCGACGCGAAGGCGCTCGCCTACATGGGCCTCACCGACGACAAGCAGTTGCTCGGCCACAAGGTCGACGTCGTCTTCATCGGCAGCTGCACCAACTCGCGCCTCTCCGATCTGCGCGCGGCGGCCTCGATTTTCAAAGACCGAAAGGTCGCGCCGGGCGTGCGCGCGCTGGTGGTGCCGGGGTCGCAGGCGATCAAGAAGGCGGCCGAGGCGGAGGGCCTCGACCGCGTCTTCCTGGCGGCGGGCGCCGAGTGGCGCGAGGCCGGCTGCTCCATGTGCATCGCCATGAACGGCGATCAGCTGAAGCCCGGGCAGTACGCGGTCAGCACCAGCAACCGCAACTTCGAGGGGCGGCAAGGAGCCGGCGGGCGGACCTTCCTGGCCAGCCCGCTCACCGCCGCCGCCGCCGCCGTCACCGGCCGCGTCACCGACGCCCGCGAATTGGTCTAGTCAAATGGGGGGCCGGCTCGCTGCCGCTCGCGGCACCCCCAAACCCCCTTCGCTTCGCGCGGCGGAGCCGCGCTGCGCTCACCCAGTCTTTACAGAAAGGATTTGAAGTGGAACCTCTGAAGACATTCACGTCACGCACCGTCGTCCTCCCCGTCGAGAACGTCGACACCGATCAGATCATCCCGGCGCGCTTTCTCAAGGCGACCAGCAAGGCGGGGCTCGGATCCAAGTTGTTCGCCGACTGGCGGTTCGACGCCGAGGGGAAGCCGAAGCAGGACTTCGTGCTCAACCGGCCCGAGGCGGCCGGCGCCGCGATCCTGGTGGCGGGCGACAATTTCGGCTGCGGCTCGTCGCGCGAGCACGCGCCCTGGGCCCTCGTCGACTACGGTTTTCGGGCCGTGGTCAGCACGTCGATCGCCGACATCTTTCGAAACAATTCCTTGAAGAACGGCCTCGTGCCGGTGGTCGTCGACATGGCGGCGCACACCAAGCTGCTGGCGGCGCCGGGGGCCAGCCTGACGATCTCCGTCGAGGACCAGACGTTGACGCTCCCCGACGGATCGCGCGCGTCATTCCCGATCGACCCCTTCGCCCGCTATTGCCTCTTGAACGGCGTGGATGAGCTCGAGTTCCTGCTCTCGAAGGAGGCGGCCATCGCCGCTTTCGAGGCGCGCCACGCCGGCTGAGAATCGTGGTTTTCCGTAGATTGATTCGTTGCCCTGGGGAGCGCTATCATCGAGGGCGACGGAGGCTCGCTGCATGGAGAAGATCCGCGTAGATCCGGGTTCGGCGGCGGTTCAGATGGTCAGCAGGTTGCGGGAGCGGCACGGAGAGCTGGAGCGAAGGCTGGCGGAGCTGGAACGCCACCTTTCACTGACGCCGGATGAGCAGATCGAGCGCAGCCGCCTCAAGAAAGAGAAGCTGCGCACCAAGGACGAGCTGCAGCGCCTGGGCGCCGTCCGCGCTCCGTAGGCGCCCGGGCAGGCCGCGCCACCAGCGACGAGAAGAGACCAGGCGGTTGGACGAGACGGCCGAGCACGCCGCCTTCATCGAGCGGCTCCGCCAGTCCGGTATCCGCATCGATCGCGAGGGGCGGTTTATCCACGAAGGAGGTGTGGTCACCCATGAGGGGCTCCGCCGGGCGCTCTTCCGCTGGCTGGATCGACTGCCGCCACCCGACGGGCGCTATATCCTGCGCCTCGACGAGCGCCGCTTCGCTTACCTCGACGTCGACGACACGCCGCTCGTGGCGCGCGCCGCTCGGGTCGATGCCTCGGGCGCCATCTGGCTCGCGCTCTCCGACGGAGCGGAGGAGCCTCTCGATCCGGCCACGCTGACCGCCGACGCTGGCGGGGTGCTGCGCGCCTGGGTGCGCGGCGGTCGATTGCAAGCGCGGCTGGCCACCTCGGCGGTCGCGGCGCTCGGCGAGCTGCTCACGGAGACGTCCGACGGGCACCCGGCGTTGCGCGTGGCGGGGCGGACGTTCCCGCTCCCGGAACGACCGGCAAAGTAAGGGTGAAGCGCGCGCCGCCCAGCGCCGACGGATCCGGCGCCACCCGAACGTCGCCGCCGTGGTCGAGGACGATCTTGCGAACGATCGCCAGCCCCAGCCCGGTGCCGTGCTCCTTGGTCGTCACGTACGGATCGAAGATCCTCTCGCGGGCCTCTTGGGCGACGCCGGGCCCGTTGTCGTCGACGAACAGGCAGGCCACATTCTCCCCTTCCGCGACGGAGATCCGCACCACCGGCGTGCGGCCAGACGCCTCGGCCGCCTGCACGGCGTTCTCCACCAGGTTGGCCAGCACACGCCGGATCAGCATCCGATCGCAGAGCGCACCGACGGGACCACGTCGCTCGACCACCAGCGCCTTTTGCCATTCGGGGTGCGCCCGCGAGAAGTCGTCCACCACCGGCCCGAGATCGACCGGGACCGGCTCGACCTTGGGAAGCTTGGCGAACGCCGAGAAGTCGTCGACCAGGCGACGGATGGCGCCAACCTCCTCGGTCAGGATCTCTTGCGCGGTCACCAACAATTTCTCGTAGGTCGGATCGCCGCCGCGGTACTTCGAGCTCAGCTCCTGCACCGCGAGCTGGATCGGCGTGAGCGGATTCTTGATCTCGTGCGCCAATCGGCGCGCGACCTCCTGCCAGGCCGACAGTTTCTGCAGATACCCCAAGCGCGAGCGGGCCTCCGACAGCTCGGCGACCATGCGATCGAAGGCGCGCCCGAGATCGTCCAGCTCGTCCGAGCCGCGCGGCGCCACCCGCACCGTCAGATCTCCCTCCCCGACCCGCCGGGCGGCGTCGCTCAGCGCGGCGACGCGGCCGGTGGCGCGGCGGGCGATGAAGAGGCCGAGCGCCGCGGCGATCGCCAGCACCAGCACCAGCGCCACGCCCAGGCCGTGAAAGATGCGGGGGAGGACCACCGGGAGCAGCCGATCGAGCTCGTGCTCCTCCTCCATCGCCGCCCGCAAGGCCAAGAAGTTGGCGTAGATCTCGCGTGGGATCCCGAAGGTCAACTCCAGCACGCGCGGCTCGCCGCCGGTCGTCGGCAGCGCGACCAGGTTGGGCGGCGCCTCGCGCGCATCGGCGATCACGCTCGGCGGCGCGGACCACTCGTCGACGGGGCGGGGGCCGGCGAGGATCCGGGCCCGAAGCAGGTCCGGAACGTCGTAGAGCTCGGCGGCGTGCTCGATCGGGCCGGCGGCGATCTCGGCGGCCCGCGCGTGGAAGGTGTCCTTCATCTTTTCGAAGTAGGCCTTGTAGACCTCGACCGCGCCCCCCAGCGACTGGCGGACCGCCTCCTGGTGCTGGTCGGTGATCGCCTCGATGCGGCCGATGGTGACCGACATCAGGTAGGCGGCCGCGCCGAGCGGCAGAGAGGCGACGGTGAAGAGCGCGAGCAAGATCTTCCATTCGAAACGACCGGGCAGACGCAACAGCTTCATCGACGGGACCTCCCTGGCTGCGGCCTCGGCGGGGGCGGCACGGCGCCCAGCACGAACGGCTGCGAGACGAAACGGACCTGGCGCTCGCTGTCCTCGATGCGCGGGTTCACGAAGATGCTGACGAAGGATCCGAAGAAGCTGTCGCCCGCGCCGAGGCGCCGCTGGCCGCGCGCCGGCTGGACCAGCCAGCGGCGCACCTCGATCAACAGATCCTCGGAGATGGGGTTCAGGTCGCCGCGCACCGCCAGCACGTACTCGGTGCCGGGACGCAGCCGCGCCGTCTCGATCAGCGGCACTTCGACGAGGACGGCGGCCCGCCAGATCGCCTCGTCGGCGGTGGGGGTGACCGCCCGCCGCTCGATCCCCAGGCCGTCGGAGGTGCGCACCCCGTACTTCTCGTCCCAGATGTCGTAGACGATCTCCGCGCGCTGGACAGCGACGGCGATCGGCTCCCCCGTCGACGCCTCCTCGAGCGCCGCCCGAATGAGGACGCGGGTGGCGAACCCGGACTTGAGGCGCTGTCGCTCCGCTTCACCGAACAGATCTTGCAGACCGACGGAGGCGGTGAGGCGCCCGGTCTTGGTGGCGAAGCCGACCTCGCGCGGGGGCGCGGGATCGGCGGCCCAGGCACGGGCGGGCGCGACCACCAGCGCGCTGCTGAGGACCACGGCGGCGGCGGCACGACGGGAAAGCATCAGAACGAGCTGCGGCTGAGCACGTTGGCGATCGAAATCGTGAACACACCCACGTAGGTGTCGAGGCGCAGCCCGAGATCGCCGGTCAGATCGATCGGCGGCGAGGAGAACATGTCTTCGTCGCTCGCCATTCCCAACAGGCCCGCCGCGACGAAGGCGTCACCGCCGTAGACCCAGCCGTGGTGGCGCCAGATCGGGATCGCGTACTCGATCAGCAGCCGTCCGGCGTAGTTGTCGTAGCGCTGGCCGGCGATCGCGGTCCCCAGAAAGTTCGGCGCCGGCTGCGTCGAGAAGTTGATCCCCAGCGCCCGCCGCGGGAGCAGCAGATCGAGATCGCCGATGAAGAAGCGGTCGAAGTAGGGGGCGTCGCCGTCGATGGCGCCGGCGAACAGGTGAAAGCCGAGCGCGTGCCCGCGCGGCAGCTTCAGGTAGAACGACCCGTCGAAGACGGCCTTGACGAAGTCGTAGCTCGAGCCGAGCAGCGACGTCCCCGCCTCGACAGAGAGCGACAGACGCATCCCGGCGCGCGGCAGGACGGGGTCCGAGCGGGTGTCGTAGTCGAGCCCGGCGGCGACGGTTCCCACCCGGCTGGCGCCCTCGTTGATCATGAAATCGATCTTGGCGTCGGTGCCGTCCGGAAGCCGCTGCGTCTGGACCGTCGGGAGCGTCGCGGACAGCTGCTCCTCGCGGAAGGCCGCCGTCGCGTGCAGGTTGTGGGGGAGCATCTTGCCGACCGTCAGCACGCCGCCGATTCGCCGCACGCGCGTGGCCACGAAGCGGCCGGGATCGGCGTCGCTGTCGGCGCCCGAGGCCCGATAGAACTCGCTGCCGTCGTTGTAGAGCCCCGTCACCGACAGCCCGACACCGTTCGGTCCGCCGAGCGGCGGGACGCCGACGTGCAAGCGCAGGCCGAGCCCGGCGTGGGCGTCGGGGACCAGCGGCTTGGTCGAGGCGACGAAGCCCGCCCCCAGGTTGATGCCGCGCCCGAGGAAATTGGTCTCCGACAGGTCGGCCCCCCCCCAGAACAGCGTGGCCTCGCTGGTGGCGGGGAAGAGCTCGTTGATGACCAGCGTGCCGCGTTCCTCGACCTCGACGACCAGCACCACGGCGCCTCGCTTGGATCCGCGCGTCACCGAGAGGTGGAGGTCGAGAAAGTAACCGAGCGAGAGCAGCCGGTAGCGTGCCGCCTCGACCCGGGGGTCCGAGGCGTCGACGGCGGCGCCGGGCCCGAGGCCCATCACCGCCAGCTCGCCGACGATGAGCGACGTCTTCGTCTTGCGGTTGCCCGTCACCCGGACCTCTTCGATCACGTAGCGGGGGCCGAACCGCGCGTCGGGGAAGGCGGCGGCGTCCGACTCCGCCTGGCCGGCCGACGCGGCAGGGTTGTCGAGGTCGACCTCGTCCGCCGATCCGGCGACCGCCGCGCGCGCGCCGGCCAACAGGATCGCCACGGCGAGGAGGCGCACGCCGGCCGGGGCGAGCATGCCGCAGCATACCCCGACCGCAGAATTCCCGAGCGTGACCGGGGCGACGGCGATCGATTCGGGGCCCGTCGAGCTTACAGGCGCCGGGTGAGTCTCAGGTCGGTCAGCGAGTCGTAGGTGCGGACCTGCTCAGGGAGAATCTCGCGGGCGACCAGGCTGCGGGTGTCCCGATCCAGCTTGCAGACGTCGTCGAGGTAGTGCTTGAGGCCACGATCCTCGCTCGCCTCGAGCGCTGCGATCGCCGCGTCGCCGCCGACGCCCAGCGACGCCGTGGAGCTCGTTCCTGCCGAGGGGTCGTCATCCTCCTGCTCCTCCTCGTTCGGATCGCCGCCGAGAAAACGGATCCGCTGTTCCAGCGTGGCGATTCGCCGCTCGTGGGAGGCCAGGCAGGCCCGCAGCTCATCGGCGTCAGGCGCGTCGCTGAATCTGGGCAGCGCGCGCCGGTAGCTGGCGACCGTCGCCAGCTCGTCGCGCAGAAACGCGATCAACGTCCTGATGCTCGCTTCTTCCATCGCCCCTGCCCTCTTCCTGGCCGCCCGCCCGCCCCGCTTCAAACTTGGCCATCGCTCGCGCTCGGTGAAGAGGGCCTTTGCCGCACCAGTTCGAGCAGGGCGTCGCCGTACAACTCGAGCTTCTTGGGTCCGATGCCCGAGATGCCGAGCAGGGCGTCGGGCGAGCTCGGCCGCTCCTCGGCGATCCGCATCAGCGTCGCGTCGTTGAACACCACGTAGGCCGGGACGCCGCGGGCGACTGCCAGCGACTTGCGCATCGCCTTCAGCCGCTCGAGCAGCTCGGCAGTCTCAGCCGTCGGTTCCGGGGCTGACGAACGGTCGGGGTTGCTGCCCCGATCGCCGGGGCTCGTCGTCGGACCCTGGGGGACGCGGCGCGTAGCGCGGGCGGCCGTCAGCGGGTCGAGGCCGGCGCAGGCGTCGCACGACTCGCCGCAGCGGTCGATCTGCTCGCCGAGATGGCGCGCCACCAGGCGGTGGCGGCAGTCGCGCGCCGAGGCGAAGCTGAACATCTCGCGGATCTGCTCGCGCTGGCGGGCGAGCGTGGCGGGATCGATCTCGTCGCCGGGGCGCTCGCCGAACCGCTCGAACGCCATGACGTCGGCCCACGAATAGAAGAGGACACAGTCGCTCGGTAGCCCGTCGCGGCCGGCGCGGCCGATCTCCTGGTAGTAGCTCTCGATCGAACGCGGCATGTCGCGGTGGATCACGTAGCGGACGTTCGACTTGTCGATCCCCATCCCGAACGCCACCGTCGCCACGACCACGTCGATCTCGTCGCGCGAGAAGGCGTCCTGGACCCGGTTGCGCTCGGCCGGCTCCAGCCCGGCGTGGTAGGCGGCCGCCGCGACGCCGCTCTCCCGCAGGTGATCGGCCAGCGCCTCACACGACTTGCGGGAGAGCGCGTAGACGATGCCGCTCTGACCGCGGCGGGCATGCACGAGGCTGGTGATCGCCGACCGGACCCCCTTGGCGCCCGAGCTCGCCTCGCCGTGGTCACCCTTGCGGTAGGCGGCGATGTGCAGATTGGGGCGGAAGAAGCGGCCCCGGAAGCAGGCCGGGTCGATCATGGCCAGCTGGCTGATGATGTCGCTGGTGACGGCCGGCGTGGCGGTGGCGGTCAGCGCCAGCACCGGCACGCCGCCGAACTTCCGCTTGAGCCCGGTCAGGTTCCGGTAGGCGGGGCGGAAGTCGTGCCCCCAGTGGCTGATGCAGTGGGCCTCGTCGACCGCGATGAGCCGCAGGTCGAGCCCGCCGAGCACGCGCCCCACCGAGGCCTCGATCCCCTCGGGCGCCGCGTAGCAGAGCTCGTACTCGCCGGCGGAGAGCGCCCGGATCCGCCGCTGCCGCTCGTCGGCCGGCAGCGACGCCGACAGATAGGTCGCCCGCAGGCCGACCTCGGTCATCGCATCGACCTGATCCTTCATCAAGGCGATGAGCGGCGAGACCACCAGCGTGATCCCCCCGAGCACGCGCGCCGGTATCTGGTAGGTGAGCGACTTCCCCGCGCCGGTCGGCATGATCCCCACGCAGTCGCGCCCGGCCAGCAGCGCCTCGATGATCTCGAGCTGGCCGGTGCGGAACGACGGGTAGCCGAACACCTGGCGGAGCACCTCGAGCGGCGGCGGGCCGGACGGCGGCCGGACCGACAGCGCCCGCCCGACGTCGCGCAGCAGGCTGACCGCCGCGGGGCTGAAGGCGCCGGGGCTACGCTTGAAGGTGCCGCGCAGGTCGGCCAGCGCGCCGCCGCAGGAGGCGCGGAACGCCAGATCGGTCGGGTCGCCGGCGCGCCAGCGGTCGGCCAACGCGCGCGCCGCGGCGTCGATGTCGGCGGCGGTGGCTGCGCCGGACGGACCAGCTTCGCTGTCGGTCTTCATGGCCCGTTATCGACGCCACGTTAACGAAGTGGCTTGTTGCCGTCGAGAGCGCGGTTACGTTCTTGCCTGGGGAGGGGGCAGAACATGGGGGAAATTTTCTTGGCCGGCCGGATTTTGGTGGGCGGGTTCTATCTGCTGAGCGCCTTCCATCACTTCGCGGAGCTGGGGCCGATGGCCCGGTATGCCGATTCACTCGGCGTTCCGCTGCCGGAGCTGGCGGTCGCGGTCACGGGCATCCTGCTCGCCATCGCCGGCCTGACGCTGATCCTCGGAATCTACCCCGATCTCGGCATCGCGGCGCTGGTGCTCTTCTTCGTGCCGGTCACGTTCATCATGCACGCCTTTTGGGCCGACCGCGACGCGACGATGCGCCAGATGGACATCGCCAACTTCGGCAAGAACGTTGCCCTGCTCGGCTCGTCGCTGATGTTCGCGGCCGTGCCGCGCCCCTGGGCCTACAGCCTCGAACGCCGCGCCTACCTGCCGGTCAAAGTGCCCGTTTAGATCGGGACTCTCCAAGGGGCCCGCCCCCCCGAGCTCACGCGATCTACGAAGAGGCGGAGGTGTAGTGGGCCAGCGCCCCGCGCCAGACGCGGCGGGCGACGGCGGCGAAGGCGAGGCCGCCGACCAGGGCGCCGAGCGCCGTCTTTCCGTCGAGGCGCCCGAGCAGCGCCATGGCGGGGTAGGTGGTGAGGAGCGCGATCGGGAACACGAAGGTGAAGACGATCCGCAGCGCGCCGCGGAACACGGTGATCGGCCAGCGGGCGGCGTCGAACAGCGAGCCGAACAGGTAGGAGAGGTTGTCGACCTTCACCACCCAGAACGACGCGCTCACCACCAGAATCCAGAACGAGTAGAGGATGAGCACCGCCAGGGCGAGGAAGGCGAGCCCGGCGCCGAGCTCGAGGGTGCGCGGCCAGCGGCCGAGCTTGCCGAAGGCGTAGCCGAAGATGGCCAGCGCGCCGAACACGTCGACGACGTGCCAGGGCTCGATCTTCGCGGTCGAGACCAGAAACTGCGCGTCGGCCGGCTTCAGCAGCACGAAGTCGAGCGTGCCGTGGCGGACGTGCTCCACGACGGCGGTGAGGCTGGGGCTGACGGCGCCTTCGAGCACGGCGTGCAGCAGGGTGAACCAGGCGACCACCACCAGCGACTCGTGGAACGACCAGCCGGCGACGGTCTGGCGCACGCCGAAGACGACCAGCACCGGCGCCAGCGTCACGGCCATCCACAAGATCGCGATGAGGCCGCGCACGATGAAGTCGGAGCGGTACTGCATCGCCGTGAGCGCCGAGATCGAAAGCTGCGCCCGGAAGAGCCCGGCGTAGCGGCGCCCGAGCGCGACCAGGCCGGCAGGGCGCGCCGACACGGCTTGAGGGGAGGGCGCTCGCTCGCCGGACACGCTCACCCTCCGTACGCCGAGAACTGGCGCAGGCCGGCGCGCCAGACCCCCAGCGCCGCCAGGCCGAAGAGCGCCACGTAGCCCCACTGGGCGCCGAGCGCCCGGAGCGCCTCGTGCCGATCCAGGAGGCCGACCAGCGTCTCCACCGGAAAGCCGAGCATGAACCGGAACGGCAGCACGTCGGCCGCGCCGCGCACCCAGCGCGGCAGCGCCTCGAGCGGGACCAGGTAACCCGAGAAGATGGCGTGCACCCCCAGCCACAGCTCGAAGATCCCCAGCGCGCTCTCGACGAAGAACGACAGCGATCCCATCAGCACCATGGAGAAGAAGATCAGCAGCCAGGCGCCGATCAGCGAGGCGATCAGGATCAGCAGCAGCGCGGTGTCGTGCCGCAGCAGCCGATCCCGCCCGCTGTAGATGAGGATGGCGACCACCGGCGAGATGACGGCCGCGCGCATCGGCACCGCCGAGAGGTGCTCGGCGGCCAGCGCGAGGATGGGGTGAATCGGCCGCAGCAGCTTGGCCGACAGCGTCCCGTCGCGGATCTCCATCGACAGCTGCCAGACCGCCCAGTTGCTGGTCAAGAGGCGCACCGCCAGCACGCCGAGGTAGTAGGCGGTGAAGGCGCGCTGATCGAACCGCCCGACCGGCCCGTCCGCGGCGACCGCGTGCCAGATCGCCAGCATGACCAGCGGCATGTTGGTGGTGAGGATCCAGACCAGGAACTCGGCGCGGTAGGCGACCACCTCGGAGACGCCGACCCGCAGCAGGGTGGGGAAGGCCCGGGCGGCGCGTCCGAGCTCGCTGGCGAAGCGTGGGCGCGTCGGAGCGGGAGCAGCGTCGACGGTCATTCGTGCGCGCGCGGCTCGTCGCGCGTTTCCATCTCTTTGGCCTGCGTCTCTTTAGCCTGTGTTTCTTTGGCCTGGGCCTCTTTGGCCCGGGCGCCGAACAGCTCGCGCATCACCTCCTCGAGCGGGGCCTCCTCGATGGTGAGATCGACGATCGGGAGCGCGGCCAGTGCGTCGCGCACCACCGCCTGCAGGCGGGCATGCGGCACCGACAGCACCGCCTGCGCGGCGTCGGCGGAGACCACCGTCCCCAGCTTTTCGAGGTCGGCGCGGTCGACCGCGCGCGACAGCCGCACCGTCAGCCGCTTGTCGGGGCGCACCCGCCGCGCCAGCTCCTGCAGGTCGCCGTCGTAGATGAGCCGGCCGTGGTCGATGACCACCACCCGCGGGCAGAGGGCGACCACGTCGTCCATGTAGTGGCTGGTGAGCAGCACGGCGGCGCCGTAGCGCTCGTTGTAGTCGCGGATGAAGTCGCGCATCTTCGCCTGCATCGACACGTCGAGCCCGATGGTCGGCTCGTCGAGGAACAAAACGCGGGGGCGGTGCAAGAGCGCCGCCACCAGCTCGCACTTCATCCGCTCTCCGAGTGACAGCTGCCGGGTCGGTTTGTTCACCAGATCACCGATCTCGAGCAGCTCGACCAGGGAACGCACCGTCTCGTCGGCCTGCGCGCGCGGGATGTCGTAGATCGCGCGGTTCATGGCGTAGGTCTCCGACGGCGGCAGATCCCAGAGCAGCTGCTGTTTCTGCCCCATCACCAGCGTGATGAGCTGCAGGAAGCGCGGATCGCGCTCCTGCGGTATGTAGGGTCCGACGCGGACCGACCCCGACGTCGGGTGCAGCAGGCCCGCCAGCACCTTGAGCGTGGTGGTCTTCCCCGCGCCGTTCGGGCCGAGGAAGCCGACCCGCTCGCCCTCCCCGATCTGGAACGACAGCTCGTCGACCGCCGTCACCAGCTCGTACTTGCGGCGCAGGACCGAGCGGAGCGCGGCCCCGATGCCCGGCGGCCGCTTGTGGACGCGATAGCTCTTCGAGAGGTTGCGTACGTCAATAAGGGCGTCGGGCGGCATGGGAGGGGCGAAATGGCTGAGGCGGCGGCGGAGGTTAGGTGGGAAGACCCCAATCGTACACAAGTAACCCGGCTCGGAGCAGGGTTACGCTGCTGTAACCGAATCGAGAAGCCCGCCCCGCCCCGGCGCGATCGGGGGGTGCGGCGCCGTCGTTGGTTTCATTCTTGCTCGATCTCTGCTCGTGAGAACCACCGATATGGGAGGCGAGGAGGCCGTGCGGCGGCGGGATCGCATCTTGATCGTCGACGATGATCGGGACGCACGCGAGCTCATCGGCGAGGTGTTGGCTGAGGCGGGTTATGCGGTCGAGGTGGCCGGCGACGGATTCGAAGCGATCGCCAAGCTGCCGCGGGCGCTCCCCGACCTCGTTTTGACCGATCTGCGGATGCCCGGCATGCACGGGATCGACTTGACGCAGAGGATCCGGAGTCAGAGCGATGTCCCCGTGGTGCTGACGACGGGGATGGAGAGCTTCGACCTCTGTACCGATGCGGCGGCCTATGGAGCGGTCGCTTGCCTGACCAAGCCGATCAATCTCGACGACCTGCTGTGGACCATCGATCTCGCGCTGGCTTGCCGGCGCGGGGGCAATGGCTCGGGGTCGCTCCTGGCGTAGCGAAGGTCGTCACCGCGCGATGTAGACATCGGTCCGCTTTGGCCGCATCGTGGCGAGGATGTCTCGCGGTCTCGCGACGGGGATCCGCCGCGCGGTTGGGCCGACTCTGTTCCTCGGCTGCGCCTTCTTGCTCACCGCGATGCTGGAGCGCAGCTTCGTCATCCAATCGGACGAAGGCTACACGCTGAACGCCGCCTGGCAGCTCTGGAACGGCCTGCGGATGTACGACGACTTCCGGCTGTTCGTCGGCCCGGGCTCCGGCTACGCCATCTTCGCGGTCTGGAAGCTCATCGGCAGCCCGAGTTACCTGGCCGCCCGCTGGCTCTCGCTGGGCCTGTCATTTTCCTCGACCACCGCGCTTTATCTGTTGCTCCGCCGTCTGGGCCTCTGGGGGGTCAGCCTGGCGACGGCCGTCGTCCTGTGGCTCTGCGTGGCCTCGCTCTACGTGCTCTTGAACCACAATACGTTCAGCTCCTTCGCGGCGATCTGGTTCTTGCTGGCCTTCGTGCGTGCCGTGCGGCTCGAGGAGGGCGACGAACGGGATCGGACCCGGGATCACGTGGTCCTGGGGGCCACTGCCGGCCTGGTTTTCCTGTTCCTTCCGATCAAGGGGTCACTGCTGGCTTTTGCGGCGGCGGCGTTCCTGTTGGCCATTGGTCCGCCAAAACGCCGCTTCCGGCCGGTGCTCGCGCTTGGCGCGGGGTTCGTCGCCGTCGTCGCCCCGCTCTTCCTCATATGGCGCCCAGCCACGCTGGTTCGCCAGTGGCTCATCATCCCGATCACGGGCAACTACCTCGGTCACACCGGGGCCTCTGGAGGCTACCTCCTCGCCGCCATCGTGATGGTGGCCGCGATGGCCGTCATCGCCTTTTGGCTGGGCGATCGCGCGCTCAAGGCGCTGACGGTCGTCCAGGCCGCGCTGTTCGTCGGGATGAGCCACAACATGGAGGCCAGCCATTTCGCCATCAACTCGTTCCCGGCCGTCGTCTTTGCCTTCTTCCTGGTGCACGAACGGCTCGTCAGGCCTCGCGGAGGGGTGGAGGTTTCCCCTCTGCCCGTCATCGCCATGTTCGCCGGCCTGTTTCTGGTCTGGACGCTCGCCACGGTTCCAGGGGCCCGTTACGCCGAGGTGAGCGTGTTGCGCGCCGATCTCCTGGGGGGCCGCCCCAAGGTGGTCGTGAAGCCGCGAATCGCCGAGGCGCGCGCGATCTATGCGGGGCCGTTCCTGCCTGGCCTCTACTACCTGCTGGGGAAGAAAAATCCCTTCTTCGTCTCCGAGACCGTCGTCTGCGACGACGACTGCCAGCGGCGCCTCGTCGCGCAGCTGTCGCAGGTGAAGCCGGAGCTCGCCTTCCTGGACTACGACATGATCGCGCACCTCAACTACCCGCGGACCGGACCGGTCGACGTCTACCTGCGCGACCACTACGCGGCCTGTCCCAGCCACGGAGGGATTCCCGTGCGGGCCATCGCGCCCGCGTGGTGTCCCTGACTCAAGCGCGGTCGCGCCTGGGGACGATGAGGACCGGGCAGGGGGAGTGCTGGACGACGCGCTCGGCGTTGCTCCCCAGGAGCGCGTGGGCCAGGCCGCTGCGGCCATGGGTCCCCATGACGATCAGGTCGGCGCCCGTCGCGCGGGCCCGGCTCACGATCTCCTGATCGGGGCGTCCGACCAGCATGGCGCTCTCGCAGAGGACGCCAGCGCCGCGCACGCGGGCCTCCTCGGCGGCCAGCCCGTCGGCGGCGCGATCGAGGACAGGACCGATGTCGATCGGCAACGAGGCGACGTCGATCGGCGGCGGCAGCGGGTAAGCGATCTCGACGGCCACGTGCACCAGATCGAGTGTCGCGCCGAACATCCGCGCGAACGCCATGGCCGTGGTCAACGCCTCCTGCGACGGATCGGAGAAATCGGTCGGGACCAGGATCCGTTTGAGCGCCGTCAGGTCCACGATCTCCAAGCTATTCACGGATCGGCTGGCGCAAACCTCGACCGTGGCGCTTGACGTTCCGGCGTGGCACTGGCAGGAAGGCCCGATGTCCAGCCAGGTCATCGCCGCCCGCATCCGCGGGTTCATCTGCCTCAACGCCCACCCCGCCGGTTGTGCCGCCAACGTCGACGCCGAGATCGCGGTCGCCCAGAAGAACGCGCCGGGCGCCGGGCTCGGCGCGGCCCTGGTGGTCGGCGGCAGCACCGGCTACGGCCTCTCCAGCGTGGTGAGCGCGGTGTTCGGCTACGGTGCGCACGGGACGGCCGTCTGCCTGGAGCGACCGCCGCAGGGGGAGAAGACGGCGTCGGCCGGCTGGTACAACCTGGCGGCGGCCCAAGGGCGCGCCCGCGCCGCCGGTCGCGAGATCGCGGTCGTCAACGGCGACGCCTTCAGCCGCGAGATCAAGGAGCAGACGATCGACCAGCTGAAGAAATCGGGCCGCCGGCTCGACAGCGTCGTCTACAGCCTGGCAGCGCCGAAGCGGGTCGATTCCGCCGACGGCGTCAGCTACAGCTCGGTCCTGAAGCCGATCGGCGCGCCGTTTCGCAGCAAGAGCATCAACCTCGGCAACGAGCAGGTGACGGCGGTGGAGATCGGCCCCGCCTCCGACGCCGAGGTCGAGGCGACGCGCAAGGTGATGGGGGGCGAGGACTTCGCCGCCTGGGTGCGCGCGCTCGCCGACGCCGATCTGCTGGCGCACGGTTGCCGCGCCGTCGCCTACAGCTACATCGGCCCGGCGCTGACCTTCCCCATCTACCGCTCGGGAACGATCGGGAAGGCCAAGGAAGATCTGGAACGGACCACCAGGGAGCTGTCGGCGCTGCTGGCGGCGCGGGTGGGCGGCGCCGCCTACGTGAGCGTCAACAAGGCGCTGGTGACGCAGGCGTCATCGGCGATCCCGGTCGTCCCGCTCTACATCAGCCTGCTTTACAAGGTGATGAAGGGGGCCGGGACGCACGAGGGGACCGCCGAACAGATCGCCCGCCTCACCCGCGATCACCTCGCTCCCGGCCAGACCCCGCGCACCGATGCCGAGGGGCGCATCCGCCTCGACGATCTGGAGCTGGATGCCGCCGTCCAGGCGCGCGTGGACGCTCTGTGGGCCGAGGTGACGACCGAGAACCTCGGCGCGCTCTCCGACTACGCCGGCTTCCGGACCGACTTTCGCAGGCTGTTCGGGTTCGAGGTCCCCGGCGTCGACTACACCCTGCCGGTCGAAACCGAGGTAGGGATCTCGACCTAACCGGCAGCCCCGCGCGCTACTTCGGCATCGGCTCGTCGTCGGGGGCCGAGCCCTTCTTTTTCTTCTTGTCGGCTTTGGGCTTCTTGTCCGCCGCGTCGGCCGGCTTGTCGGCCTTGGCCGGCTTGTCGGCTTTGGCCGGCTTGGAGCCCTTCGCCTTGGCCGGCTTCGCGCCCTTGGGGTGCTTGCGATCGGGCGACGGGTTGATGTCCTCCGGCTCGGCCTGGTTGTTGATCTCTTCCTTCGCCGAGAGCAGCCGGAACTCGATGCGCCGGTTCTTTTCCTGGCCGTCCTTGGTGTCATTGTCGGCGATCGGCTTGTCCGGGCCGTAGCCGATGGTGCCGATGCGCTTCTCGTCGATGCCGGCCGAGACCAGGAACTCCTTCACCGAGACGGCGCGCTTGCGCGAGAGCTTCATGTTGAACTCGCGCTTCCCCTCGTTGGAGGTGTGGCCCGAGATCTCCACCCGCAGGGCTGGGTAGTCTTTGAAGACCTGTACCGCCTTCTTGAGCGTCGGGAACGACGAGGCCTTGATGTCGGCCGAGTTGCGTCGGAAGTTGATCCCGCCGACCACGCCGCTGAACTGCTTGACCTGCGCCGGCACCTCGTCTGGGCAGCCGTCCTCGTCCTGGTAGCCGTTCTTCGTTTCCGGCTCGTTCGGGCACTTGTCGTCCTTGTCGAGGATGCCGTCCTTGTCGTTGTCGGGATCGGGGCAGCCGTCGGTGTCCTCGAACCCGTCCTTGTCCTCGGCGTCGTCGGGGCACTTGTCCTTGGAGTCGACGATCCCGTCGTGGTCGCGATCCTCCTCGGGGCAGCCGTCGCGCTCCGGGGGGCCGGCCTTGTCGGGGCACTTGTCCTTGCGGTCGATGACGCCGTCGCCATCGGAGTCCTTGTCGGGGCAGCCCTTGTTCTCGCGCGGGCCGGCCTCGTTGGGGCAGTTGTCCTCGGAGTCGGGGATGCCGTCGCCGTCGGTGTCCTTCACCAGCGGCACGACCACCGGCGGTGGCGGCGGTGGATGGCCGCCGAGCGTGATGCCGATGCCGGCGGTCAGCTCATAGTCGGGGGAGAAGCCGTCCTTGGTGTTGTTGGGGGCCGCGAGCACGCGGCCGTCGAGGCGGAGGTGCAGCAGCTTGTTGAGCGCGAACATGACGCCGGCGCCGGCGTAGAAGTTGGCGTCGGTGTCACCTTTGTGAATGAAGATGTTGTTGACGTCGGTGGCGGGTGGACTGGCTGACAGGACGGTCGAAGCCCCGACGCCGGCCAGGATGAAGGGTGTGACCGCGCCGTTGGCGATCGCGCCGGGCGCGATGTTGAACCGCAGGTGGATGCGTTCCGCGCTGACGAGCACGCTCTGGCCCGAATGGTTGTCGGAGCTGGGTATCAGCAGCGCCTCGCCTTCAATCACGAACATCGAGTTCAGCATGAGGCCGGCGCGGAGGCCGAAAGCCGGCGCACTCTTCGGGCTCGAAGAGCTGGGATCGTCGCGCGTACCGAGCTCGAGGTTGTTGGCGAACCAATGGTAGCCGCCGGTCAGACCCAGCTGGACTCTGATCCCCTCGCTGTTGTCTTGGGCCGACGCGTGCGACGCGGCAAAGGACAGGCAAGCGCCGACCGCCAGGGCCAGGCCGACGCGCGATCTCCTCCGGAAAGTCTGTGCCATGTTCCATGACTATAGACCCGTTTGGCCCGATGCGAAAAGACCGCAGCGACGGTGCCCGGGTCGTGGTGGTCCGATTCCTCCGCCGGGCTCCGGAAGGTCAAACTCCTGGCGTGCGCACGGGGAGGTTGTCCAGGCGGCGCGGAGCGCGCTATAAGCCTCTGCGCCGTCGCCCAGTCAATCTCGCATCGCTCCAACTGAGGAGATTCCATGACCCGCTCCACCGCCAAGCTCCCCACCGCCTTGTTCTTCTTCGCCGCGATCGCCATCGGGGCCGCCGGCGCCGCCCGTGCGGGCAACGAGGGCAAGTGCACCATCGCGACCAAGCCCGACACGGAGACGGGGAAGGCCTGCGCGAAAGGCGGGCGCGCCGAAGCCAAGAAGGTCATGAAGGAGATGGTCAAGAACGCCAAGAACAACGGGCAGAAGTTCACCTGCGACGGTTGCCACAAGGATCTCGACAACTACGCGCTCACCCAGACCGCCACCGAGGACTACAAGAAGCTCGAAGCGGCCCAGACCAAGAAATAAAGGAACGTCCGGCGCCGCCAGCGCGGAGCCGCACCGACGAACGAAGAAACGATGAAAACCGTCACTGAATTCTCCGGGATCTTGCTTCGCGAAGCAGCGCTGGTGCGGCGTACGCACCGACCGGCGCCGCCGCCGAAGCCTGCGGCCGAACCTGCCGTGTCCGAGCAGGAGGCGGCGATCGAAGCGGCGATCGAATCCACGCCGCTCGCGGAGGCGGCCGGCGCGGAGCCGGGAATCGAAGCGGCGATCTCGGCAGCCGCCGAAAGCGCGGAGGCTTCGACGACGTCGGAGGGCGCAGAAGCCACGAGCGAAGCAGAGCCGGCCCAGGCGAGCGCCTCCACGGAGGAGGCGGCCGTCGAGGCGAGCGCATCGGCCGAGGAGGCGCCCGTCGAGGCGAGCGCGCCGGCGGGGGAGACGCCCGCCCCCACGGAGGGTGAGCAGGGCGAAGCGAGCGAGGGCGAAGCGAGCGACGGCGAAGCGAGCGACGGCGAAGCCGCCTCGCAATCGGCGGACGCGGAGGCGGGTGCGCCCGCGGAAGCTGCCCCGGATCCTGGTGCTGCGATCGCGGCCGCCGAGATCGAGGAGAAGCTCGGAATAAAAGAAGATCGCTTGGCGCGCCTGATGGAAGCGCTCGAGGTGATCCGCGACCGCGCCGACAACGTTCGGCTGATCCGCGTGATGAGCGGCGAGGATCCGCCACCGGGCGCGAAGAAGCAGGGCGACTTCTACTATCTCGTCGATCTCATGCCCCGCTCCGAGCCCCGGCGCAACGACCGCGGGCGCGGCGGACCCGGACGCCACGACCGTGGCGGC
Organism: Polyangia bacterium; assembly: GCA_036267635.1. Classification (GTDB taxonomy): domain Bacteria; phylum Myxococcota_A; class Polyangia; order Fen-1088; family Fen-1088; genus JADGRB01. Next base: position 33,206 of record DATAVR010000149.1, read on the forward strand.
GGTGGTGGTGGCGGTGGCGGCAGGCCCGGCGGCGGCACCGGCGCGCCAGGAGGAGCCCATGGTCCCGGCGGCAACAAGCCGGGCCGCTTCGAGTTCGGCTCGGGCCGCGACAAGGATCGCGATCGGCCCGGCCCCGGTGGCAGCCCGATGGCTGGTCCTGGTTGGATGGTCACCCGCGCGCCTGGCGGGGGTCCCGCGGAAGGGCGCCGCGATCATCGGCGGACCGGCGGCGGTCCTCCGCCCGGTGGCGGACGTGGTCCGCGGGGGCCGGGCGGCTTTGGCGGTGGCCCCGGCGGCGGACCTGGCGGACGTGGTCCGCGCGGGCCCGGCGGTTTTGGCGGTGGCCCGGGTGGTGGTCCCGGCGGCGGTCCGCGAGGTGCGGGCGGCTTTGGCGGTGGCCCCGGTGGCGGCGGGCCTGGCGGCGGTGGTCCTGGCGGACCTGCCGGTGGTCCGCGTGGTCCCGGTGGATTCGGTGGCGGCCCCGGCGGTGGTCGCGGTCCGGGTGGTGGACGCGGCCCCGGTGGCCCCGGCGGTGGCGGTGGTGGACGCGGTCCTGGCCGGGGCGGTGGTGGTGGCGGCGGTCGCGGTCCGGCGTTCGGGCGTGGCAGCCAGGGCGGACCGGGCGGCGCGCGTTCGGGTGCGCCCAATCGCGACGCCAAGGGTTGGCCGATCGCCGACCCGAGCGCGATCGATCCCGATCGGGTCGTGCCCGCGCCGTCGAAGTCGCCTCCGCCACCCAAGCCCGAAGCGTCCGAGCCCGCCGCTCCCGAAGCGCCGAAGTCGTCGTAGTATCGTCGGCGCATGAAGCGCGTCCGATCGCTGACCCGGATCCTGACCATCGGGATCTGGTACGCGCTCGGCATCTCGGCCGTCGTCGCCGCCACCCTGGGCGCACCGGCGGCCCCCTCCCCCAAGCTGGCGGCCGAGGCAGGCGTGGCCTACGACGTGCGCGACGCCAAGACCGGTAAGCCGATCCCCTGCAAGCTGACCTTCGTCGGCGTCGACGGGACCCACGATCCGGAGTTCACCCGCGTCGACATCGCCCGGCAGGAGGGCGACGGCGCGATCGCCGCGTTCAATCGGGTGATGTCACTGACCGGGGTCGGGGTGACGCACGTCCCGCTCGGGACGTACGACGTGACGGTGAGCCGCGGGCCCGAGTGGGAGATCTCCACCACCAAGAAGCTGAAGCTGACCGCGCGCGGCGCGACCATCACCACGCGCCTCGCGCACGTGGTGGAGACGCCGGGGTGGTTGTCGGCCGACTTTCACGTTCACGCGGCGCGCTCGTCCGACTCGCGCGTGCCGATGTACGATCGGATCTTCGAGTTCGTCGCCGACGACGTGCAGATGATCGTCGCCACCGATCACAACGTCATCTCCGACTACGAGCCGTACATCAAGGAGCTCGACGCCGGCCGCTACATTACCAGCGCCGTCGGGGACGAGCTGACCACCAACGGCTGGGGGCACTTCGGCGCTTTTCCGCTCCCGCGCGACATCGAGCGCGCGGGCGAGGGGGCCGTGCTGGTCCACGGACGCAAGCCCGACGACTTCTTCAAGGACGTGCGGCGCGACGCGCCGGGCGCGGTCATCAACGTGCACCACCCGCGCATCGACAACGAGATCGGCTACTTCGACCTCGGACAGTTCGACGCGCGCAGTGACCGGGCGGGGCGCGCCGGATTCTCCTGGGACTTCGACGCGCTCGAGGTGATGAACGGCTATCAGGATCCGGTGCGGCGCAGCGTCGACCGCGTCGTCGACGACTGGTTCGCGCTGCTCAACCACGATCATTTGGTGACGGCGACCGGGAACTCCGACACCCACCACCTGACCTTCAACATCGGCGGCTACCCGCGCAACTACGTCAAGGTCCGCGAGGACAAGCCGGAGCGGATCGATCCCAAGGAGATCGCCAGCGCGATCAAGGGCCACCACGCCTTCCTCACCACCGGCCCGTTCGTCTCGCTGCTGGTCAACGGGGGGAACATCGGCGATCTGGTCCCGGCGCGCGGCGGGAAGGCGCACGCCGAGATCACGGTACAGGCGGCGCCCTGGGTCTCGGTCAACCGGGTGACGCTCTACCTCAACGGCGAGGAGGCCAAGCGCTGGACGGTCCCGGCGGGGACCGACGCGGTCCGCTTCAAAGAGAGCTTCGATCTCACCACGCCGCGCGACGGGTACGTCGTCGTGCGCGTCGACGGCGATCAGTCGATGTCTCCGGTGGTCGGCGACGGCAAGACGTTCACCGCCTACCCGTTCGCGCTGACCAATCCGGTGTTCCTCGACGTGGATGGCGACGGCAAGTACCGCACCGGCCTGCCGCACGGACACGCGCTCTGATCCCTCTAGACCGCTCTAAGACTCCCTTAGACCGCCTTCCGGTTGAACCGCCCTCAACCGCCCTCGGGCGAAAGAGAACCCGCACGCGCGCGACGCGATCACCTCCGGTCCTGGTTCCTGGTCGACCCGTAACCCCGTTACGTGCGGCGCGAACGTCGCGCTTCGATCGGACGCTGCTCTCCGCACGTGGTTTTTTGCGGGGCGTAGCCTGCCTGGATGTCATTGCAGGCTACGCCCCGCAAAAAGCTCGTAGCGGCGAGCAGCGCCCGATCACGACGCCAGGTCCTTGCCGCGCGCGTGCCGGGGTTCGAGGTCGCTCGAGGTAGGTTTCACCTGAAGGCCCAAGGGCGTGTTGAAGGCCTGAGGGCGGCGCTGGGGGCTTTAGGGTGTGCTCGCGGTCGAGGTGCTCGACGGCGCGACGAGGTACTTGCTCACGGAGGCGCTCCGGTCGTTCATGAAGTTGGCGACCTGCTGCTGGTACATGGCCACGTCGGCGTTGCTGTACGGCTTCTTGGTGTCCATCGGGACGTACGACGCGATCTGCCCCGACACCCGCGCCGCCTCGCCCACCCAGTTGAGCTGCTGGGCCTTCCCCAGGATCTCCATCAGCTGGCCGCTGAAGTCCTGGAAGCATGACGGCGTGCGGGCGCAGTCCTTGGCCAGCTTCGATTTCAGCGTGGCGATGAAGTCGAAGTCGCCGGTTTCGTAGGCGTCGTTGATCCCCTGGGGAATGAAGTAGAGCTGTTTGCTGGTCGGGTCGGCGTAGATTCGCGCGTTCGCGCCGACCGGCTCGGGATCGGGCGCGTAGGGCCAGCCGCCCCAGTGGGCCGTGAGCACCATCAGCGCCCAGTAGCGCGCGAACTCGTGCAGGTTGACCGACGACCCGGCGGCCGCGATGGCGGCGCTCGCGGGCTGCTGGGTCAAGGCGCTCATCGTGTTGGTGATGAGAGTCGTGTCGTCGGTGCCGTCCTGGTACTGAAAGTTGGAGAGATACTTGGTGGAGAAGTCGGCGTAGTTGACGGTGTAGACGCCGCCCGAGGCGTCAGTGAAGGAGTAGCTCATCATCGAATCCTTGGCCTCCTCGACCGTGGCGTAGAGGCCGAGCGCCGTGCCGTTCATCGTCACCCAGGAGTGGTTGCAGCGCGGCGTCGGAACGGTGCCGATCTGGCGCCCGATCCAGTAGGCCAGCCGTTCGTGAATCATGGAGGGGTCCTGAACCATGTTGTTGAGCAGGATCTCCTTGAGCCCGAACAGCCGCGCCCCTTTGACGAACTTGTTGATGTTCACCCGGAAGGCCGGCTTCTGGTCGATCGGCTGAAACGACGACGTCCCCTTGAGGTTCACGCCGATCGGGCCGTAGGCGCGGCCCGCGAAGGTGAGCGTCGCCTGGACCCAGGTGCTGGGGGCGGCGCGCAGCGAGGCGATGCCGTCGTCGGAGATCTGCAGGTCGAACTCCGGCTGGAGGTCGTAGCCGAGCACGCGGTCGGTCAGATCGCCGGCCGCCGGGATCATCTCCGGTGGATCGCTGGCGGCCTGAGGAGAGAGCGCCTTTCCCGTTCCGGTCGGGTTGGCCGCGGCCGGTGAAGCGTTCCACTCCGTGACCCAGTTGGTCGAACCGTCGGGCTCGCGCGCGGCCGAGAGATCGACCTCTTGGGCGCCGAAGGTCAGCCGGTCGATGAACGAGCCATCCGGTCGCGCCAGCCCCAGCGAACCGCCGGCCGCCGGCAAGAAGACCGCGACGTGCGCGGGACCGGCCGCCGGATTCTGGTCCGCCCACAGCAGGAGGTCGCCGCCCGCCTTGGCGACCACCCCCGCCGGCAGCACCGCCTTGCGGGGGTTGTTGAAGTCGTCGGTGAGCGCGTAGCCGGTCAGATCGATGTCCTGTCCGGTCGGGTTGTTGATCTCGATCCAGG
>DATAVR010000150.1:0-20105 GCA_036267635.1 Polyangia bacterium
TCGACGGTGACGACAAGATCGACCTGGCGGTGGGGGTGACCTCGGCGGTGCAGCTCCAGGGACCGGCCGCGAACGCCCAGGCGCAGGTCCTGTTCTTCAAGAACACCGGCGGCGGTACCTTCACCCTGGTGAACACCACCACCGTGGTGGCCGCGACGGCAGGGGGCCCGAGCCAGGCCACGCTGGTGCTCGCCCCGGCGCAGCTCGACGGCGATCGCCCTTCGGAGCTGGCGCTGGTGGCGAACACCGCGTCCGGGACCAACGACAACCTGACCTACGCGGCGCACTACTACGTCTACGACGACGCGAAGTCCGGCTTCGTGTCCCTCGGCGACGGCCCCATCGGCAGCCAGACCGACCCGGTCGTCTCGGCCGACATCGCGACGGGCGACATCGACGGTGACGGGCTGGACGAGATCGTCCTCGGCGGTCCGGACGCCATCGCCGCCGGCTGCACGCCGAACATCGTGGCCGTCGCGCTCGACGACGCGACCCACAAGCTCGCCCCCTTGAGCGCCCCGAACTCTTTTCATCCGCACTGGGGAGACTGTGGAGGCGACGGCCTCAACGCTCCGAGCATCGCCTGGGCGCCGGTCCGCGTCCTGCAAGCCGACACCAGCAACGCCGCCAAAGAGATCCTGATCGGCGACACGATCTTCAACAACATGACGAGCGTCATCTCGGCGAACGGCCACACCGACATCGACAACTTCACGGTGCTCGGCACCCTCCCCGCGAATGCCTACATCGGCGACAGCGACACCAGCGACAAGTTCAACCCCACCACCGCCTCTGTCGTCATCGCGACCGCCGAGGCGAACGGTCCGCTCGGCGGCGACGAGGTGCTCGTCTACACGCAGGACAGCAACAAGATCACCGCTTACGCCCTGACCTGCGCAGTGGACAGCACGACCAAGGTATTCGGTTGCAAGACCGCTCCGCAGCCATCTGTCGCGACCACCTTCATGGGGCCTTCGGCGAACGGCCCTTCTTACCCCATCCTGGTGCCGGTCGACTTCGACGGCGACTCGGTGACGCTCGAGCGGACCGACCTGACCCACAACCTGGTGTTCACTCAGCCGATCGTGATCGCGGCGATGGCCGCGCCGCCCTGTGAGAACGGGATCGGCCAGAACACCAGCGCGTGCGTCAGCACCTACGGCACGGCGACCAGCAGCGAAGAGGGCCAGGAGCAGGACAGCTCGCAGTCGGTCAGCGTGACGGCAGGTGTTCACATCGACGGGGGGTTGGTGGGGGATCTGACCGCCAAGGCGACGGTGACCGCGACGGCGAGCAGCTCGATCGGGAGCAGCTACACGTTGACCCGTCAGGTCACCTACTCGTCAGGATCGATGGAGGACAGCGTGGTGTTCGCGACGGTCCCCTACGACCAGTACCACTACACGGTGCTCTCCGGCAGGAACGCGGGGACACCGCTGACCGTCTCGATCCCGCGTGCGCCGGTGGTCTTGATCGCCGAACGCAGCTTCTACAACTCCACCGTCGTCCCCGGCAGCCTGACCATCGACGACAAGGTGTTCCGCCACACGATCGGGGACATCAGCACCTACCCGACGCTCGCTGACGAGGGGGCGCTGCCCCCGGGCCAGGTTCTGGTGGGCGACTTGAGCGCGGCCGGGCAAGGCGGCGGATCGACCACTCTCACCGATGAGGTGGAGCGCGACATGAGCATCTCGAGCGCGGTGGAGTTCGACGAACAGTTCGACGTGGAGGCCACCGCGGGCGTCGTGCTGCTCGGCTTCGGCGTGGGAACCAGCGTCACCGATTCGCTCAGCGTCACCATGGGCCAGAACACCAGCTTCAGCGGCACGGTGGGCAGCATCGACGCCGCGCACTTCAGCGACAGCTTCTATCAGTTCAACATGTTCGCTTACACGCAGACGGATCCGACCAGCAAGGAGGCGTTCCAGGTGGTGAACTACTGGGTCCAGTAACCGGCGGCGCGCGCGCGCGACGTCGTTCACGCCGAGGGGCTCGGCGGGCTTCGGCCCGTCGGGCCCCTTCGTGCAATACTGGCGTCGGTGGCCGGGAGCGGCGAGAGCACGATCGACGACGAGCAGCTGGCCGCGCGCGCCGCCGAGCGCCCCGTCCCCGGCCTGGTCGTCCTCTTCGACCGCGGAGGACCGAGCGCGCGGGTCATCAGACTGGAGCGGGGCGGCGTCGAGCTGGGGCGGGGGGCGGCGGGGATCGACGACGAGCGCGCCTCGCGCCGCCACACCGAGGTGGCGCGCGGCGGTGACCGCTGGCGGGTGCGCGATCTCGAGAGCCGCAACGGGACATTCCTCGATGGGGCGCGCGTCGAGTCGGAGGCGGTGCGCGCCGACGGCGGCCTGCTGCGCATCGGCCGGACTTTGTTCCTGCTGGCCGCCGACGTGCGCCCGTTCGCCGGTGGCGTTGCGGTCACCTCGGGCGCGATCGTCGGCCCTACCCTGCGACGGGCCTGGAGCGAGATCGAACGCGCGGCCACCGCGGGCGACACGCTGCTCGTCACCGGCGAGACGGGTACGGGGAAGGAGCTGGCGGCGCGTGCCTTTCACGACGCCGGCCCGGCCCCGCGCGGCCCGTTCGTGGCGGTCAACTGCGCCGCCATCCCGGAGGGGGTCGCCGAGCGGCTGCTGTTCGGCGCCAAGAAGGGGGCCTACTCGGGCGCCAGCGCCGATGCCGATGGCTATTTCCGCGCCGCCGATCGGGGAACGCTTTTTCTCGACGAGCTCGGCGAGCTCGATCTGGCCGTGCAGGGGAAGCTCCTGCGGGCGCTCGAGACCCGGGAGATCGTCCCGCTCGGTGCCACCCACGGCGCACGCGTCGACGTGCGGGTGGTGGCCGCCACCACCCGCGACGTACGCAAGGCGGTCGCCGACGGTGCGTTCCGGCGCGATCTCTACTTCCGGGTCGGCCGCCCCGAGGTCGAGCTGCCGCCGTTGCGGGCGCGGGTCGAGGAGATCCCCTGGTTGCTGGCGCGCGCGCTCAACGAGATCGACAAGGCACTGGTGGCCGACGCGCTGTTCGTCGAGGCCTGCGCGGTGCGGGCCTGGCCGGGCAACGTCCGCGAGCTCATGGCCGCCGTCCGCCGCGCCGGCCACGCGGCGCGCGCCGGCCAGCGCACGATCGTCGAGGATCGCGATCTGGAGCCCGACGCGGGTCTGGCGTTCGAGACGACCGGCGCTGGCGAGAGGTCGCAGCCCGAACCGACGCGCGCCGAGATCGAAACGGCCTTGCAGAGGGCGCGCGGCAACGTGACCGCCGCTGCCAAAACACTCGGCCTCCATCGCAACCAGCTTCGCCGATGGCTCGCCAAGCACGAGGTCGACCCGGGCCAGTTCGGCGAGGCCGCCGAAGACTAAGGCCCGTAGGGATCGAGCGCGCCGTTCTCGATCGGCTTGCCGATCCGCCGGGGAGGCGCCGGCGTCACCGACGGCGCGGCGCTCTTCGTCTGCGGCGCGGCTGGCCCCTCGCCGCGCGAAGCGAGCGCGGTCCGGCCGATCGCACGCAAGGTGACGTGTCGCGCGCCGTCGGAAGCGGCGCCGAGCGTGACCGCCTCCTCGTGAAAACCCCGGCGCTTCAGGATGAAGCGCGCCTCGCCGTCCCCCCGTTCGACAGGGGTCGAAAACGGCGTGACGCCCAACTCGACGCCGTCCGAAGCGCGAAAGACACGGGCTCCTACCGGATCGCTGGTGATCGCGAGCGTCACCATCTGCGGCGCGGGGGCGCGAAGCGAGGCGGCGACCGGCGCCTCCACGGGAGACGTCACCGCTGTCGCCGGTCGAAACGGCACGTGCGTTCGGGCGCGGACGCCAATCGCGAGCGCCGCCACCGCGGCCGCGCCCACCGCCAGGCCGACCACCGACCGCCAGCGCCCACGACCCGCCGTCAGCAGCGACGCCGACTGCTGAGCGGCGGAGCCGAGCGTCGTCGGCTGCTTCGGCCCGTCGTCGACGGTCGGCAGGAGATCGCCCGACGCCACCGGGCGAACAGCCGAAGCGCGCCGCCCGAGGCCCGCCGGCAACGTCCCAGCGCTGGCCGCCTCGAGCGCCGCGACGACCTCGGCCATCGAGGTGTAGCGATCGCCGGGGCGCTTGGCCATCAGCCGCAACAGCACCTCCTCGACCGGCTCGGAGATCTCCGGCGCCACCGTGCGCGGCGCCGGCGGCTCCGAAAGAATGTGCGCGGCGATGAGATCGCCCGACGCCTCGGCGAGGAACGGCGGCCGGCCACAGATGAGCGCGTAGAGCACGCAGCCGAGCGCGTACATGTCCGCGCGGTGATCGACATCGCCGGCGCCTCGGCACTGCTCCGGCGCCATGTAGGTCGGCGTCCCCATGATCTTGCCGCTCTTCGTCTTGACCGCCGGGAGCGTGTCGTCGGTGCCGCGCTCTTCGTGCTCGACCAGCTTGGCGATGCCGAAGTCGAGGACCTTGGCACGCTGCCCGCCGAGGACGTCGGGATCGCGCACCAGCATGATGTTGTCGGGCTTGAGATCGCGATGAACGATCCCCCGGGCGTGCGCCGCGCCGAGCGCGCCCGCCACCTGGCGACAGATCGTCAAGGCCTCGGGGACGGGCAGCCGCCCTAGCCGGCGGCGGCGCTCGCCCAGCGTCTCCCCTTCGAGAAACTCCATCACGATGTAGGCGCGGTGGTCGACGGCGTAGCCGAAGTCGAACACGCTCACGATCCCGGGATGGTCGATGGCGGTGGCAGCCCGCGCCTCGTTGAAGAACCGCGCCACGACGTCCTTGTTGTTCGACAGCTCCTCGAGCAACACCTTGACCGCCGCCTTCTTCCCGAGCTGCGTGTGCTCCGCGCGGTAGACGGCGCCCATGCCCCCTTCGCCGAGCTGCTCGCCGATCCGATAGTTCCCGACCACCCGGCCGCGCACGGCCCCATCGTATCGCATGGGCCGGGCACGTGCCGGCGGGGTGCCGGGCAAGCGGCGCGCCCGTGCGCCCGATCGGCGCCGAACCGACCGAATCGGAACTGGCACGGCGGTTGTAAGATGTCGCGCGCATGAGAAGAGGATCCGCGATCGCGCGCTGGCTGCTCGCCGCCCTGATCGCCTTCGGCGCGGCCACGGCGCACGCCGACAACCGCGACGACGCCAAGAAGCACTTCCAGGCCGGAAAGCGGCACCACGACGCCGGAGAGTGGGACGCGGCGCTCGCGGAGTACCTGCACGCCTACCAGCTCGATCCCAGCCCGGCGTTCCTCTTCAACATCGGACAGGTCTACCGACTCAAGGGCGACCGGGACAAGGCGCTCGACTACTACCAGCGCTACCTGGAGGCGGCGCCGCACGCACAGGGGAGCGAGGAGGCACGCGCCTTCGCGGCGAAGTTGAAGACGGAGCTGGACGCCGAGGCGGCAGCGCGCCAGACGCAGGCGGCCGAGGTGGCGCGCGTACAGGCCGAGGAGCAACGCCGCGCCGAGGAGGCGCAGCAACAGACGTTGGAGGCCGATCGCCACGCCGCTGAGGTGGCCCGCGCCAACGCCGCTGAAGCGCGACGGAAAGCGGAGCGCCGTCTTCGCTACGCGGGCATCGCCAGCGCGGCCGCCGGCGCCGTCGCCATCGCGCTCGGCGTGAAGTTCGGGATCGACGCCCGCGACCTCCAGCGCGAGGTCACCAACCCGTCGCTGACCATGTGGACGACCGGGCTCGATCAGGCTGCCAGCGACGGGCAGAGCAAGAATCTGGCGATGGAGATCTCGATCGGCGTCGGGAGCGCGCTGGTCGTCGGCGGCGCCGTTCTGGTCTTTCTCGGGCGTCCCAGCCATGAAATAGCCGTCGCCCCGCTCGTCGGTGCGCACGCCACCGGGGCCGCGCTCGGGTGGAGGTTCTGAGATGCGCCGGCTCCTGAGCTTGGCCGCCCTGCTGGTCGGCACCAGTTGTTACTCGCCGACCTATCTGGTCGGCCTCGAGTGCAGCCCCAAGAACACCTGCCCCCCGGGTCAGGGCTGCAACCCGGAGGGGAGGTGCATGCCGACGGCGGCGTTCGACGCCGGGGGAAGCGACGGCGGCGGAGCGGCCGACCGTCCCTCGACCGTCGACGCCGGCCCCCGCTGCGGCGACGGGCACCTCGATCGCGGCGAGGAGTGCGACGACAGCAACACGAAGGCTGGCGACGGCTGCAGCGCCACCTGCCAGATCGAGGGGCTCATCGGACACTGGGCGCTCGACACCCAGTACCTGAACGGTGCCACCGTCCCCGATCTCGTCACCCCCAACGGCCACGCTGGAACAGTCGTCGCCGTCGGGGACAACTCTCCTTCGGGGCTGGCCACGAATCGCTTCGGCGTGCCCTCCTCCGCCCTCTCGATCAACGGCAACGACCTCGACACGCCCGACTACGCCTACGTCAAGATCCCCACCCTCACGTCACTGACGGCGCCGGTGACCATGACCATCTGGATCAACCAGCAGGCGGGCAACGGCGGGGGCCTGCTGTTCGGGATCGACCAGGGCCCACAGCTCTACCAGGAGAGCTACGCGATCACCATGCACGTCCCCGCGAGCGCCAACAATTACAGCTCGGTCGCCGACGTGCCGCTCACCAACAATCAGTGGGTGTTCGTCGCCGGCGTGTTCACCCAGACGGGCAGCGCCTGGGAGCTGACCCTCTACGTCAACGGCACGCCACAATCCGCCATGCCCGCCGTCGCCAGCGTCCCGTCGAACGGAAATGTCGACATCGGCGGCCTCTACGGCAACTGCAGCAACGCCGAGCAGGTCTGCGACAGCGGTTTCGTCGGCGACCTCAACGACGCCCGCCTCTACAGCCGCGCCCTCACCCCCCAAGAGATCCAGAACCTCGAAGCCTACGTCCCGGCGCCCTGACCGCACCCCACCGCAGCGTCGCTTCGCCACCCGCAGCGAGCCGGGGGCGCGGGGGGCCAAAGGGCGCGTCCGGTGCACGGCCGCCCACTCTCCACGGACCTCCGTCGCAAGCGAGCGCAGGGTGGCTTCGCCACCCGCAGCGAGCCGGGGGCGCGGGGGGCCAAAGGGCGCGCAGCGCCCGACGCCCCCCGATCAAATGAGAGGAGAGAGAGGGATTCGAACCCTCGGTACCTTTCGGTACACACGATTTCCAATCGTGCTCCTTCGGCCACTCGGACACCTCTCCAGCAACACAGGACCCCTGGGAGGGGTTCCTGAAACCTCCCGCGATGAGGTCGGCCGAGCGGAGCTCGTCTGCCCTCGACGCGATCTAACAGGTGGCCCTCCAAAGGCCGTGTTTGGTCTATTTGGTTTTCAAACCGCGTCGAGGGTGGACGGGCTTTGCCCGGCCAACCTCATCGCGGGAGGTTGCAGGAACCCTTTGAGGGTTCCTGTGTTGTCGAGGAGAGGGTGGGAGTCGAACCCACGTTGGACTTGCGCCCAAACCTGATTTCGAATCAGGCGCTTTCGGCCACTCAGCCACCTCTCCGGCCTTTCTTGAACGGGCCCGGATCCTTACTTGAGGGCGGGCAGAGTTTCAACCGCCGCGACGGGTGAAGAGCGCGCGCAGCCTGCCACCGAGGCCGACCGAGGCTTCCGGGCGCTCGGGGCCGTTCAGCACCCGGAGCACGGCGGCGCTCACGTTGTCGAGCGTCCCCCGGCCGTTGGCGGTGTCGATCAGGCTCCGACAGGCCGCCCCGGCGTCCCCTTGCTCGACGAGCGGCGCCATCTGCTTCTCATCGAGCACGTTGTAGAGCCCATCGCTGCAGACGAGCAGCGCGTCGCCCTGGTAGAGGCGGTTGGAGATGCGATCGATGGGGACGATCAGCTCGCGTCCCAGGCTGCGGGTCAGCACGGATTTATCCGGATGCTCGCGCGCGCGGCTCTTGCTCATGAGGCCGATGCGCGCCTTCTCGGCGGCGACGGTGTGATCTTTGGTCAACTGGGTGAGGCGACCGTCGCGCAGGAGGTAGAGCCGGCTGTCACCGATGTGCGCGGCGGTCAGCTCGCCGCGATCGACGACCACCGCGGTCAGCGTGGTGGTCATGCCGCGCAGCTCGGGGACGACGGTCGCCAGATCGTAGACCTCGATGTTGGCCTGCTGGACCGCGCGGTAGAGGCGCTTCGGCGTGGAGGTCCCTGCCGGCTGCTCGCTGAAGGCCTTCAACGTCGCGGCCACGGCGGTCTGGCTGGCGGTCTCGCCCGCCTCGGCGCTCGACACGCCGTCGGCCACCACCAGCAGGCCGCAGGCCGGACTCTCCAGCAGCTCGCCGCAGTTGTCTTCGTTGTGCTCACGCTCCGTGCCGACGTCCGTGAGCGTCGCCACCTCCAGCTCGAATCGGGTCTCCGCTCGAGTGTTCATGGTAAGTTGGCCGCCATGTCTGCTCTGGCGCTCCGCTGATGCGCGAGCCCGTCGTCGGAGAAAAGCTCGACCAGTACGAGCTCGGCGAGCTCCTGGCCCGCAGCGGCATGGCGTCGATCTTCAAGGCGATCGACGGCGACAACGGCGCCCAGGTCGCGCTCAAGATCCCGCACCCGCAGCTGGAGAGCGACGTCGTCTTCTTCGAGCGATTCAAGCGCGAAGAGGAGATGGGGCAGAAGCTCGATCACCCGAACGTGGTGAAGGTGATGAAGCCGCGCCAGAAGAGCCGGATGTACATGGCGATGGAGTACGTCGACGGACGCTCGCTCCGCAGCATCATCCAGTCGGACGCGCCCCTGCCCGACGACCGCACACTGGACATCGCCTGTCAGGTCAGCGAGGCGCTGCAGTACCTGCACGAAAAGGGGATCGTTCACCGCGACGTCAAGCCCGAGAACATTCTCCTCACCGCCGACGGAAAAGTGAAGATCCTCGATTTCGGGATCGCGCTCGACGAGTCGAAGCGCCGCCTCACCTGGGCCGGCCTCTCGGCGACGCTCGGAACGCCCGACTACATGGCGCCCGAGCAGATCGGCGGCCGGCGCGGCGACGCCCGCACCGACGTCTACGCGGTCGGCACGATGTTGTACGAGATGCTGACCAAGAACCTGCCGTTTCAGAGCGCCAACGCCAACGCGCTCCTGCGGGCCAAGGCCAACGAAGATCCCAAGCCGCCCTCCTACTTCGTCCCCAAGCTCGATCCGGCGCTGGAGGCGATCATCTTGAAGGCGATCCAGCGCTCGCCCCGCGATCGGTATGCCGACGCGGCCGCGCTGCTGGCCGAGCTGCGCGATCCGCCGACCGCGCTCCGGCGAGCCCCCGACGCACCCCGCCCTCCGCGCCGCGGCTTCGCGCGGGTGGTGCGCCGCCTCGGCAAGGTCGCCATCGTCGTCGGCGTCATCGGCGGGCTCGGCGCGCTCATCTACTTCAGCAATCACCACGTCGAGCCACCGTCTGCGCGCCCGGCGCCGTGACGGACGGGGAGATCGCCATGAATCAGGGTCATCTCGAGATCGCGCTGAATCTCGTCTGGGTTCTGATGGCCGGCTTTCTGGTGATGTTCATGCAGGTCGGCTTCGCCATGGTCGAGACCGGATTCACGCGCGCCAAGAACGCGGTGAACACCATGGCGATGAACATCTTGGTCTACCCGATCGGCGTGCTCGGATTCTGGCTCTGCGGATACGGTCTCATGTCCGGCGGCGTGGCAGGCTGGCCGTCGCTGGGGGGACCGCTCCGTGGCGCGCACGAGGTGGGGATCTCGATCGGCGGCCATCACCTGGGCCTCTTCGGCGCCGCGCGCTTCGCGCTTTTGACCGCCCCGCACGATCCGGCCAACCTGGCGATGTTCCTCTTCGCCGCCGTCTTCATGGACACCGCCGCCACCATCCCCACCGGCGCGATGGCCGAACGCTGGCGCTTCGCCTCCTTTCTCGTTTACGGCCTGTTCATGTCGATGCTGCTCTATCCGCTCTACGGCAACTGGGTCTGGGGCGGCGGCTGGCTGGCCGCCATGGGGACGAACTGGGGGCTCGGGCATGGTCACGTCGACTTCGCCGGCTCGTCGGTGGTGCACATGACGGGAGGGCTGACGGCGCTGGCGGGCGCCATCGTGCTCGGTCCGCGCGCGGGGAAGTTCCGGCGCGACGGGACCGTCGGCGCCATCCCCGGCCACAACCTGCCGATGACCATGATCGGAACGATGATCCTGGCCTTCGGCTGGTTCGGGTTCAACAGCGGTGCGACGCTGGCGGGGGCCGATCCGCGCATCGCCACCATCGCGGTCAACACCATGCTCGCCTCCAGCGCCGGCGCGTTCACCGCCCTGGTGTTCGTCTGGTACCGCCTCCGGCAGCCCGACGTCGCCATGGTCTGCAATGGGCTTCTCGGCGGCTTGGTGGCCATCACCGGCCCCTGCGCCTTCGTCAGCCCGGCGGCCGCCGTCATGATCGGCCTCATCGCCGGCCTGCTGGTCGTGCGGGCGGTCTCCTGGATCGAGATGCGCTTTCGCGTCGACGATCCGGTGGGCGCCTTCGCGGTGCACGGCGTGTGCGGTTGCTGGGGCGCGCTGTCGCTGGGCCTCCTGGCCGACGGCACGTACGGTGAGGGGTGGAACGGCGTGGCCGGGCCGGTGCGCGGCCTCCTGTTCGGCGACGGCCGCCAGCTCATCGCGCAACTGATCGGCGTCCTGACCAACATTCTCTTCGTCTTTCCGGTGGCGTTCGGATTTTTCCGGCTCACAGGGCGCTTCGTCGGCAACCGCGTGAACGCGGAGGTCGAGCTCTCCGGCCTCGACTCGACGGAGATGGGCTCGGAAGCCTACCCGCCCGGCTGAAGCGCGCGGACGGAGCTGGTCCCAGGGGTCCCAGCCGAACGAAAGAGGCCCCTCCCCCCGAGAAAACCCGGAAGGAGGGGCAAATAAGGATTCGAACGCGCGGACGGATCGCCCGTCCGCGCGCGGTCGGTCTAGATGGAGGCGGGCGAGGTGGCCGGCTTATCGACGAAGACCGACTTCGCCTTCGCCTTGCTGGTGCGCAGGAAGTAGAACGCGCCGTAGCCGCCCCAAAGGGCCACGACCAAGAGCGCGATATACGGTTCCTTGACGCTCATGCCCGAAACGGCGAACGGCCCGATCAGGTAGAAGAGCATGCAGAGCAGGTTGGCGACCAAGCCGAACAGCGGCACGAACATGTGCTTGAAGCCGTTGAACATGTGGTGCTCGCGGAAGGCCACGATGGCGGTGATGCAGGTGAGCATGTAGAGCAAGAACGTCCCGAAGTTGCTCACCAGCGTGACGATGACCAAGGTGTTCGGCAGCTTGGCGTAGCTGGCGGGGTCCTTGAAGATCCCGAAGCTGTACCAGAACCCCTGGTACTTCGGATCGAGCGGCGTCGGCGTGGTGCCGCCCAGATAGACGGACACCGTGATGATGCCGATGACCGCCGACAGAATCGCCAGCGTCCAGATCGACCTGTGCGGCGTCAGCGTCTTGCCGTGCAGCATGCCGAAGTGGCCGGGGACCTCCTCGTCCTTCCCCATCGCGTAGGTCACGCGCGCCCCGGTGCTGAGGCACGACAGCGTCGTGCCGATGAGCGCCAGGAAGACGGTGAACGCCTGGACCAACATGAAGGCCCGGCCGGCGGAGTAGCTGCCGAACAGCCACGTCCCGACCATCACCATCATGTCGCCGAGCGGCGCCCCCGACGCCCCTGCGCTGGCCAATGTATAGCCCTGGTTGAGGAAGTAGTTCGCCGCGAAGTACTCGACGAGGTAGCAGATGAGCCCCTGGATGCCGAGAGACAGGAGCACCGCGCGCGGGATGTCGCGCTTGGCGTTCTTGGCCTCTTCACCCATCGAGGTGACCGACTCGAACCCGACCAGGATCAAGATCGCGACGCAGGCCTGGATGAACACCAGCGAGAACCCGTGCGCCGCCACCACCGACCCGGCGGTCTGGTGGAACTGGAAGTGCGGCGTCAGATCCTTCGGGTGATCGTTGTCGACCGGCGCCATCGTGGTCGCTTGATCAGCGGCGTAGCTGAGGATGAAGGGGATCGGCTTGCCGTCCTTCAGGTCGGGGACGGGGTTGCCGGCGGCGTCCATCTTGTTCTGGGTGACGACCGCGCCGGTGGCGTCCTTCTTGGGCGCGCCGTTCTCCATCACTGGTTCTTGCGCGACCTGGAAGTCGACCGGGGTGCCGTTGACCAGCTGCAGGCCCTGTGACCCCTCGCCGTGCTTCACGCGGTAGGAGATCGCCATCACCGAGAAGACCAAGAGCGCGGTGATCTGGACGATGTTGATCAGCATGTTGACGCCGGTCGTTCCCGTCACGCCGCGGAAGGCGATGTAAGCGACGCCCAGCGCGAACGCCACGCAGAACAGGATCATGAACGGCAGGCTGTTGTAGCTGCCGCTGAACGTGTCCGGGAAAAACTGATTGAGCAGGTAGCCGCTCAGCAGAGCGGTCACGCCGACCATGCAGCCCGGATAGACCCAGTAGTAGAGGTGGCTCGCCCAGCCGGTGATGAACTTGGCGATGCGCGCGAACTTGTACGCGTGGGTCTTGCTGAGAAAGGCCTGCTCCGCGAAGAAGTACGACGAGCCCGCTCCGGGATAGAGCTTGGAGAGCTCGGCGTAGCTGATTGCGGTCGCGAAGCAGAGCAGCAACGCGGCGACGATTCCAAACCACATTGCGGAGCCCGCCATGGGCGCGCCGTAAAGGGCCTGGATCTGGTACGTGAGCCACAAGAACGCGCCGGGCGCGATCAGCGCCATTGCGTTGATCGTGAGCCCGGTGAGTCCTAGGGTGGCGCGGCTGGACGGCTGTCCAGCCTCAGTGGTTGCTGCTCCTTCTGGCATGGTGTGCTCCTCGCATGGTGGTGTTGGGGTGGTGGGAGCAACCTACCAATCCGCGGTAAACGTCAGGTTTCGTGCAGCGGAAATGTATGTAACTTGCGCATGCCCCGCATTCGACCTGGACTTGCGGGCCTTCGGAGCGCGAAAAAGCGGCCGGTTCAGCCGCGCAGCCCGAGATTGACCGTGCGCAAACCGAGCTGCGCGCGCAGCTCGGAGTATCCGTCGGAGACGCTCCAGGCGCAGAGATCGCGGACGATCTCGGCCGAGTCGATCGCCGGATAGGCCGCCTGTCCGAGGCGCGCCGCGGTCTCCAGATCTCCCGCCAGCAGGAGCCCGGCACGGATGGTGGAGAAGCAGGCCGCGCGCGACCAGCGCGCCACGTCGGGACTGGCGGCCGTGGCCTGGAAACGGCGCACCAGCAGCGACAGCTGCTCGACGAGCTGGGGCGTGAGCGTCCGCTCGAGAAACGCCGTGTACTGCGCGACCGCGGTGGCATGCTCGGGCGGAACCTCGCTCTCCGGGCTGACCAGCCGGATCGCCGCGTGCACCACGATCTCCAGCTCCGCCAGCGTGGGGACGAAACTCGGCCAGCGCAGCAGGTGATCGGGCCGCATCGCCGCCAGCGTCCGTCCGGCGACGAAGGCCAGCTCGACGTCCGAGCGCATCTCGGCGATCCCCTTCCCCAGAACCAGCGCCGGCGTTCCGGTCATCGTGCCCCGCACGTTGACGACGTCGACCTCGCCGGGCGCTTCAGGCGCCAGGTAGACCTCCGGCGGCTGCAGTCCCAGCACCGCCGCGCCGTAGGAGAGGACCTTGCAGGGCATCGAGGGATCGGTCGCCAGGTCCCGCCGCTGCTTCTTCTTGAGCCCGAGATCCTTGAACGGCCGCGCGCGCGCGGTGGCGACGGCCGGCGAAAGCGTGGCCAGGATCTGCGACAGCGCCCGGTCTTGCTCGGGGTGATAGATCTGCTTTTGCCAGACCTCCTCGGTCAGCCGGGCGCGCGCGCGCACCACGCCGTTCGGGCGATACTGCTGGTAGAGGGCCCGCTCGTCGGCATCCGCCCGCCCGATCAGGACCAACGCCGCCGCCGCGCCGTGCGCCTCCTCGAGCGCGCCCATCTCGACGAACAGCCGCACCAGAGTCTTGAGGTCGGGCTCCATCTCCGCGGCCGTCTTGGCGCTGGCGATGATCGCCCGGTGTTCGCCGACCGCCTTGGCGTAGGACTCCGGACCGGCCGACCGATGGAGCTCGGCCAGCGCCCGGCGCCGCTCGATCGAGCCCGGGTCCAGGCTGGCGGCGACCTCGAAGGCGGCGATGGCGGCCGGCGCGTCCTTGAGGCGCGTCCGGTAGATCTCGCCCAGGCCGTGCCAGAGCATCACCAGGAGGGGACGCTTGTCGCCCGGCAGCTCGGTCCCGAGACGCTTGATCTGGCGCCGGTAGATTCGCTCCTGCGTCTTCCAGTCGTGGGCCTCCGTCACCAGCTGATCGATCCGCTCGAAGGTCTTGGCGTCGTGCGGGTCGGCGTCGAGCGCCTGCTCGAACGCCTCGATCGCCTCGGCCCGCGCGCCCAGCTCCTCGGTCAGGATGTTGCCGGCGGCGACGAAGTAGGGCGCCCGGGTCGCGTCGTCCGCCAGGGCGGCCAGCCGCGCCAGCAGCTGCACCGACTGTTTCCACTGCTTGGTCTCGGTGTAGAGCTCGAGCAGCCGGTGCATGATCGAGCGCGCGTCGGGCCAGATCTTGAGCGCCTCGAGATAGGACCCGATGGCGCGCTGCGGGTCGTGCCTTCGCTCGCGGTGAATCGTCGCCACGTGCTCGAGCAAGCCAAGCTTGGTCTTCGGATCGTCGGTGACCGCCAGCAGCGCCTGCGTATGGCGCACGACCGCGTCGTCGTTCCCAGAGGCGCGGGCCGCCTCGACCAGCGATTCGAGCGCGCGCGGGCGGCGCGGATCGAGCGCCAGTGCCTTCTCGAGAGGCTCGAGGGCCCCGGCGGGCGCGCCGGCGCGCAGCCGGGCGATGCCGAGCCGCTCGTAGGCCACCACCTGCACCTCGCGGGGCAGCGCCGACGGATCGACGAGCAGGCTGTCGTAGGCGACGGCGGCGTCGCTCCAGTCCTCTCGCCGGAAGGTCAGGTCGGCCAGATCGCGGCGCGCCGCGATCGTCGCCTCCGAGAGCGACGTCGCAGGGATCTCCGCGACGGCGGCGGCACGGTAGGCCTCGATCGCCCCGCCGTCGTCGCCGGTCGCTTCGCGCGCGCGCCCGAGGCGGTAGAGACGACGCGCCCGCTCGGGTGCCGGCTCTCCTTCGGCGGCGCTCGCCAACAGCTCGGCCAGCGGGAGCAGACCGGAGAAGTCGCCGCGGCGGAGCTTGACCTCCGCGAGCTTCTCCATGAGATCGATCCGTGTCTCGTCGAGAGCCACGATCTCCTCGTACAGATCGGCGGCCTGCGCTTCGTCGTCGAGCTCGTTGGCGCAGATGTCGGCCGCCTCGCCCAGGATGCGCGTCCGGGTGGCGACCTCGCTCACCGCGGCCGCCGCCCGCCCGAGGAGCTGCCGCGCCTTCAGCCAATCCTTCCGCTCGCGGTAGAGCGCCGCCAGCAGGAGCAGGGTCGGCACGTGCGCCTCACCGCCCGGGAGGGTGAGCGCCACCGCGAGCTGCTCCTCGGCGCTGCGCGGATCGCCGAGCCGTTCTTTGAGCAGCTTCGCCAGCCCATACTGGGCCTCGATGCGCTGCTCGCCCTCGGGCACCGCGGCGACGAGACGGCGCCGCGTCTCCGCGGCGTCATCCCACGCCCCGCTCTCTTCCTGCAGGCGCGCCAGACCGTCGAGCGCGCCCGCGTGCCGCGCTTCGTAGCGCAGCACCTCGCGATAGGCGTCGCCGAGCTTGACCGGATCGGCGCCCGGCCGCTCGCGCTTGTGCGCCAGGACCTCGACGTAGCGGTCCCAGTTGCGTTGCCGGCGGTAGAGGTTCTCGAGCAGCGCCAGCGCGCCGCCGTGCTCCGGCGCGAGCGCGAGCGCCGTCTCCGCCGCCTTGGCCGCCTCATCGAGCTGCGCGCGTCCGGTCTCGTTCCAAAAGGCGATCTGCACCCAAAGATCGGCCGCCTGCTTGCGATCCTCGAGGCCGGAGGCGACCTCGGCGGTGACGGCCACCAGCTCCCCCCAGATCCCGTGGCCGCGCGCGATCCGCTCCATTTCCTGGATCACCCGCCCGCTGGCCGGGTCCTCGGCGAGCGCCGTCTGCAACGTGACCAGCGCCCCGGTGGGGTCGCCGAGCCGCCGCTCGTAGATCTCGGAAATTCGGCAGAGCATCGCCGTCCGCTCCACGCCTGCCGGCGCCGTCTCGACCTCCGCCAGCAGCTCCTCGATCCGCGCCGGCCAGTCTTCGGCGGGCGGTGGCTGTAGGGGCGGCTCGGGATCGAATGCGTCGGAGCTCAACCGTCACTCTCCCCACCTGACCATTAACACGAGGGTCGACCCGCGGGGCGAACGATCGCCGCGGGTTCTTTCAGCGCGTCATCGGTACGGAAGCCGAAATACGGGCCTCGGCAAGCCAGATCGACGCCCCAGGCGGCCCGGCCAGCACGACGTCGAATTCGAGCGGACCACCACCGTGCGCGAGGTGCGTCTCGATGGCGACGGCCGAACCCGGCGCGACGTCGAACGCCGCGGCCCCCAGCGAGAGCCGTAACGCCTGGGCCCCCTCGTCGGTGGCCTGGAAGGCGACGGCATAGCTCCCGGGCCGCAGGACGCCCTCCCCCAGCCGGACGCGCACCCGCGCGCGCCCCTCGACTCCGGTCCTGAGATGTAGGCCGTTCGGCGCCCCTTCAATCGGCGATGCCGCGGCGAACGGCGGCGTCGGCTTCCAGAGCAGCAGGCGCGTCCCGACGTTGGATGGCGCCTGGAGCGCCACCTCGGATGGCGCCTGGAGCGCCACCTCGGTCGCTGCCCAGCGGTGGCGCGCGCGCAGCCCGCGGCCGGCGTCGACGAGCGCCGGCCATCCGAGGCGCCACAGAACGACGAGCGCCAGCGCCCCCCCGAGCGCGCGCGACGAACGGATGGCCGCTTCCCGAGATCGGCGCGCCAGCGCCAGCGCCAGCGACGCGATCTCGCCGAGCGCCAGCGCGACGAACGGAAACGCCAGCATCTCCAGCGGCAGCCGATAGCGGGGCTCGGCGAAGAACAGGGTGTAGGTCGCCGCGAGCGCCAGCTGAAAGGGGAGCAGCGCCAGCAGCGTCCAGCGTCGGCGCGCGCCCGCCACCGCGATCCCTGCCAGCGCCAGGCCCATCACGGCCAGCCCGAACGCGTCGGCCAGCGATTCGATCGCTCCGTGGTGCGCGGAGAACCAGCCCGCGCGCCCGCCGACCAGGACGCCTGGACGGAAGATCGGCCAGTAGAGCAGGCGAATCTCCGGATCGAACAGCCGCTCGGCCTTGAGCGCGACCAGCCCCAGCGTGTAGCGCGGCTCGAAGCGCGTCCACTCGCGCACGATCGCGTAGGCCGCTTGATCGGTGGCGTGGTGAGGCTCGGCGAGCACGCTCCGTCCGGTCACGTCCTGGAACAGGCGGTTGAGGGCGCGCGTATAGGTCCCCTCGGAGTTGGGGTTGGCCCCGATGAGGGCGGTGATGCCGCCGTGATCGTCGGTGAAGTAGAGCGCGCCGCTCTGCCGCAGGTGGTGGATCGCCCACGGCGACAGCACGGCGAGCGCCGCCGCCAGCCCGACCCCGGTCAAGAGCAGCGCACGACCGACGCGCACCCGACGCCCGAGCCAGTATCCGAGCGAGAGCGCCGAGAGCGGCAGCGCCACCGCGCGCACCCAGGCGGCGAGCCCCATCGCCGCACCGAACGCCAGGGCCGCCGCGAAGGGGCGGGCCGGACCGAACGCCACCAGCAACGCGAGCGCCGTGACGATCAGCGCGGCGGCGGGGACGTCGGTGCCGACGACGCTCGCCATCGCCACACCCGCCGGCCAGAGCGCGTAGATCGCCGTGGCCAGGGCGGCGTGCGGGCACGGGCACCAGCGCCGGAGCCCGGCTTCGTCGACGGCTTCGCCGATGTCGCTGTCAGCGAGCCGCCAGGTCAGGACGAAGAGCCCGGCCGCGCCGAGCGCGCCGAAGAACACGCCCGCCATCTTCTGGGCCAGCAGATCGCCGCCCAGGTTCTTGATCGCGGCCAGCAGCGCGACGAAGCCCGGCATGTAGATGAAGCCGTGATCGAGCCGGCCGAACTCGGACAGGTAGTTGGCCGACTCGCGGTACATCGCGAAGTCGCTCACCGGCACCGTCGGGACCGACAGCACCCAGATGAGCCGCGCGGCGGTCGCCAGGCCGACCAGCGCGGCGCCCCAAATCCAGATCTGGCGCGCGCGGCGGTCGATCAAACCCGGGGACCCCTATCCCGCCATCTGAAGCAACTTCGACAGCTTGGTGGCCAGGATCGGATCGCCCGTGACCTTCAGCTTGCCGCTGAAGAAGAGCGACATCGCCGCCTGCATGCCGCCGTCGATCATGCCGCGGAAGTCGTCGTCGCTTGCCTCGATCGTGCACTGGGGGGTGCCCGACGCGCCGACCACGCAGGTGGGCGGGTTCGACACCAGATCCACCGTCCAGGTGCCGCCGTCGGCGCCGCTGATCTTGAACAGGTAGATGGCCGCCACGTCCTTGGCCTTCTCCGGGCTGGTGGCGAGCACGGCGGGGACTTTCTGATCGAAGAACGCCTTGACGGACGTCGGCATCGGAACCTCCGGAGGCAATCCTAACCGGACTTGCGCGCGGCGGCGTATTTCTTCGCCACCTTCTGCGCATAACCGGGCTTGGTGATCGCCGGCGCGCGCGTGATCACCAGCGCGCCGGGCGGAACGTCTTCGGTCACCGTCGTGCCCGCGCCGATCACCGCCCCCTTGCCGACCCGCACCGGCGCTATCAGCTGCGAGTCCGACCCGATGAAAGCGCCGTCGTCGATCACGGTCTTGAACTTCTCGTAGCCGTTGTAGTTGCAGGTGATGGTGCCGGCGCCGATGTTCACCTTTTCGCCGACGGTGGTGTCGCCGAGATAGCTGAGGTGGTTGGCCTTGCTGCCGCGCCCGAGCGTCGTCTTTTTCAGCTCGACGAAGTTGCCGACGTGGCTCTCCGGCTCGAGGCGGGCGCCCGGCCGCAGGCGGGCGAACGGCCCGACGGTGGCGCCCGCGCCGATGAAGGCGTCGTTGGCGACGGTGTAGGGCTGGATCACCGCGCCGGCGCCGACCTCGGTGTCGGTGAGGATGACGCCGTCGCCGATGCGGGCGCGGTGGCCGATCTTGGTGCGGCCGCGCAGCGCCACGCCGCGCCCGAGCTCGACGTCGACGCCCACCTCCACGCCGGGCTCGACGTCGGTGGTGGCCGGATCGCGGAAGGTGACGTGGGCCATGAGCGCACGGTTGATGCGCGCGCGCATGGCCGCCTCGGCCTCGGCGAGCTGCTGGCGATCGTTGACGCCGGCGACGTCGCGGAAATCGGCCTCGACGGCGGTGACGCCGATCCCCTCGGCGGCGCGGGCGATGATGTCGGTGAGGTAATACTCCCCCTGCGCGTTTCGGGCGGAGAGCCCGGCGGTCGCCTCGCGGAAAAAATCGACCGGCCCGCAGTAGATCCCGGCGTTGACCTCGGTGAGCCGGCGTTCCTCGGCCGAGGCGTCCTTCTCCTCGACGACGCCGATGACGTGCCCGCGCTCGTCGCGCAGGATGCGCCCGTAGCCGCTCGGATCGGGCGGCGTCGCCGTCACCACCGCCAGGCAACGATAGCGGCGCGCGGTCCCCACCAGCGCGGCCAGCGTCTCGCGCCGCAAGAGCGGCACGTCGCCGTAGAGCACCAGCACCAGGTCGCCGCGAAAGCTCTTCAGAACCGGCATCGCCAGCCGCACGGCGTGGCCGGTCCCCTTCTGTTCGGTCTGCTCGACGACCGTCACGCCGTCCGGGCCGAAACGTCCGACCAGCACCGCCTCGACCGTCGCCCGCTGGTGACCGAGCACGACGACGACCGGGTCGGCGCCCACCGCGCGCGCAAGCTCGATCGGATAGACGCCCAGAGGCTGCCCGAGGATCTCGTGCAGAACCTTCGCGCGCGAGGAGCGCATCCGCGTCCCCTTGCCGGCCGCCAACACGATCGCCGCCAGCCCGCCGCGCGCCGCGCGCGCACGGCCAGCCTTTGCACCTTTTTTTGCGCGCGCCGCCATGGGCTGAGGTTCGCCGTACTTAACAACGGCCGCCGCCTTTGTCCACACCAGTCGCCGCGATAGACTGCGATCCTCGCGATGCCCGGTTACGTCCTCATCGTCGAAAAAGACACCGAGCTGCAAGAGCGCATCGGCGCGGCCCTGCGCCAGGCCGGCTACGAGCTGGCGGCCGAGA
>DATAVR010000151.1:0-15645 GCA_036267635.1 Polyangia bacterium
TCGCTGGTCTTCTCGTCGACCATCAGCGCGAGCAACAGGTGTTCGAGCCCAGAAAACTCGTGGCCGCGCTTGGTCGCGTCATCCAGCGCGTGCCGGATCGCCGTCTCCAACTCTGTGCTCAGCATGCTCATGTCTCTGGGCTCTTCCTTATAGATGCCTGAAGTGGCATTTCGTTTTCACGCGCGAAGGCGACCACCTGATGCGCCTTGGTCTCGGCGATCTCGAAGGGGAAGACCCCCGCCACGCCCACCCCCTTGGTGTGCACGTGCAGCATGATCTTTCGCGCCGCGGTCCCGTCGTGCTGGAAGTATTTCATCAGGACGTAAACGACGAACTCTTGCGTGGTGTAGTCGTCATTGTGCAGCAGCACCTCGTAGAGTGACGGCCGCTCCACCTTCTTCTTGGTATCGGTCTCGCGGTCGAGCTCGGGGCGAACGATCGTCCCCAGATCACCACCGTCCTTGTTGTCGCCAGGCCGCTTGGGCATACGTTGGACCGGATCGTAGCGCACTCTCGCCGCGTCACAAGGGCCCGGGGGGACCCTTTGAGAGCGGCTGGCCCGGGCGGCATTTGCTCGCTGAAACCGGTGCCGACCGATATGCTACGGGTATGACGCTGGTGCGTGCTCACGTCGAGGGCGGGCGGATCGTATTGGATGAGAAGGTCGACCTTCCGGAAGGAGCAGAGGTCGAGGTCGCCCTGTTCGACGACGAGGACAACCTGTCTGCCGAAGAGCGTGCCCAGATAGAGTCGTCTATCCAAGTCGGCCTCGGGCAGGCGGATCGCGGAGAAGGGGAACCAATCGAGAATGTGTTGGAGTATCTCCGCACGCGCTGATGCGGTTTCTGGTCACTGCCGGCGCGAAGAAGCAGCTGGCCGAGCGTTAGGATTGGTGGCGAAAGCACCGACCGAGCGCATCGAACCTGTTCGATCGAGAATTTGCTGAGGTCGTGGAACGAATCCGCCGCGCTCCCCAATCCTTCCCCGTGTTCGCCACCGAAGACCAGCGTGTCATCCGGCGAGGGTCGATGCGAAAGACGCAGTGTCATCTGTATTTCGAGGTACGCCCTTCGGAGAGCCAGATCTGGCTTCTCGCAGCCGGCGGCAGCCAGCGCAAACGGCCGCCACGGCTGCGATTTCAAGAAGGGCCATAGGTCACCTCGAGCCGTCCAGCCGGTCGCGGGCCCAGCGGGCGGCGTCGGCGACCGCGGGCGTAGGATCTTCGGCGAGGCGCTCGACGACGGCGCGCGCCGCGGGATCGGCGCGGGCGCCGTCTGCGGAGGCGGCGCCGATGGCGTAGAGGGCGTTGCGGCGGAGGCCGTCGTACTGCGCGCGGGCCAGCGCCATCCCGGCGGCCAGGCGCTCGAAGTCGGCGGGGGTCAGCGCCGCCACCTCGGCGGGCGTCAGCGCCGCGAGCGGGCGCGGCGAGAAGCGCGCGTCGCCCTCCGGCAGCTCGCGGTGGTTCCAGGGGCAGACCTCCTGGCAGATGTCGCACCCGAAGATGCGCCCGCGAAAGGCGGGGCGCAGCTCCTCCGGGACGGCGGCGCGGTTCTCGATCGACTGGTAGGCGATGCAGCGGCGCGCGTCGACCACGCCCGGGGCAGCGAACGCGTCGGTCGGACAGGCGCCGAGGCAGAGGGTGCAGGCGCCGCAGCGCCGATCGTGCGGCCGGTCGTAGGCGTCGACGGCGCGGTCGACGAACATCACCGACAGCGTCAGCCACGACCCGAGCTTGGGGTTGATGAGGCAGCCGTTCTTGCCGATCCACCCCAGCCCCGCCCGCTCGGCCCAGACCTTCTCCATCGCCACGCCGGTGTCGACCGCGGCGTAGGTCTCGAGCGTCGGATCGAGCGCCAGCAGGCGCTTGCGCAACGCCTTCATCCGGTCGCGGTGCGCGTAGTGGTAGTCGCGCCCGCGGGCGTAGCGGGCGACGGCGGAGGCCGGCTCGGCGGGCGGACGGTGATACGGGATGGCGAGCGCCACGACCGTGCGGGCCCCCGCCAGCACCGCCGTCGGGTCGAGCCGCTCGGGAACCTGCCGCGACATCCAGTCCATGTCGGCGGCGTACCCGGCCGCCAGCCACGACGCGAGCGGCGCCGGATCGAGCGCCTCGGCGGGCGCCAGGCCACAGAGCGCGAACTGGCAAGCGCGCGCGGCGGACTTCACGGCATCGGCGGAGAGCACCGGAGGCTCCATCGAGCGCCAGCTTAGAACGCGAGCTTCGTCGACGCGAGCAGGCGTCAGGAACCGAGAAGAGCGAAAAACGTCGCCGGCCTTGTCGATCTGGCGGCTGCCGGTTCGTCGTGGAGGTAGAAGGCCCGAACGAACGAGCGGGCCGAGTTTTCGCACCAGCCACGAGACGTCCAGCCGACGCCGCAAGAGATGGCGTCGATGGGGAAGCTGATCGAGGCGGGCCTCAAGGCCGGGTGGCTCATCGTCACCGAAGGGACCCAGATCGGCTCGAAGGGGACGCGCGTCCGAAACAACGACGGCGAGATCACCGTCGTCGACGGGCCGTTCGCCGAAGCGAAGGAGGTGGTCGGCGGCTACGCCATCCTGCGCGCCAACTCGAAGGAGGAGGCGATCGGGCTCTGCAAGAGCTTCCTCAAGGAGATCGGCGGCGACGGCACCTGTGAGCTGCACCAGCTCTACGAGATACCGGCCGGCGGCACGATCTGACGACCTGACGCGCTGACGACACTTGCCGCCCGGCGCTTGGCCGGCTAAACCCCGGCGCATGTCGAAAACAATCGTCGTCTGTGGTTATGGCCCCGGGATCTCGAAAGCGGTGGCCGAAAAGTTCGGCGCCGAGGGATTCGCGGTGGCGCTGGTCGGGCGCAACGCCGAGAGGCTGGCGGCCGGTGTGAAGGCGCTCGGCGCCAAGGGTGTGAAAGCGGCCGCCATCCCCGCCGATCTCGGCGATCCGGAGACGGCGCGCGCCGCGGTGAAGCAGGCCCGCCGCGCGCTGGGGCCGATCACCGTCCTGCAGTGGTCGGCCTACGACGCCGGCGCCGGGGATCTGACCACCGCCGACGCCTCCGCGATCCGCGGCGTGCTCGACGTCGGGATCACCGGTTTGCTGTCGGCGGTCCAGGAGGCGCTGCCCGATCTGCGCAAGGAAAAAGACGCGGCCGTCTTGGTGACCAACGGCGGCTTCGGCTACGCCAATCCGGAGACCGACGCGGTGGGCGTGCAGTACAACGCCATGGGTCTCTCCGTCGTCAACGCCGCCAAGCACAAGCTCTGCGGCCTGCTGTCGAAGAAGCTCGCCCCCGACAACATCTACGTCGGCCAGGCGATGGTCCTCGGCTCGGTCAAAGGGAGCGCCTACGACAGCGGCCAGGCCACGCTCGATCCCGCCGTCGTGGCCGCCAAGTTCTGGGACCTCTACCGGGCGCGCGCCGCGGTCACCGCCGAGATCGCCTAGTCCCACGCCGCGCAGGCCTGGGCGAGGCAGGGGACAGCTCGTCGACTCAGCGACAGACCATTCGAACGAGGGCGGCGATAAGAGCGGGCCCATGGCGATTCATCTGTGGGGTCATCTGTGGGGTCAAGGGATCGTCCAGTAGTCGACGAGCGCCTGCGGTGCGCTGGTTAGCCGAGAGCTGCTGTCGTACGCTCGGGAGGTGACGCTACGGCGGATGGACAATGTCGGCATCGTTGTCGACGACCTGGCGGCTGCTATCGCCTTCTTTGTCGAGCTGGGTCTGGAGGTGGAGGGCGAGGCGCCGGTCGAGGGGCGTTGGGTGGACCGGCTGATCGGGCTCGACGGCGTCCGGGTCGACGTCGCGATGCTGCGGACGCCGGACGGTCACAGCCGGCTCGAGCTGACGAAGTTCCACACCCCGACGGCCATCGGCGCCGAACCGAAAGACGCCCCGGTGAACACGCTGGGCATTCGTCGCATCATGTTCGCCGTCGAAGACATCGAGGACGTCCTGGCCCGCCTGAAGGCCCATGGCGCCGAGCTGGTCGGCGAGGTGGCGCGCTACGAGGACCTCTATCGGCTCTGTTACGTCCGCGGCCCCGAGGGGATCCTCGTCGCGCTGGCCGAGGAGCTCAGCTGACGCGATCGACTCGTCGGAGGAGGCGATATCATGCAATCAAAGCGAGCGAAGCTCTTCCAGATCGGTCGAAGCCAACCGGTCCGACTGCCAAAGGAGCTTCGATTCAAGGGCAAGAGCGTCCTCGTTCGGCGAGACGGCGCGGCGGTCGTCCTCGAACCGGACGGGTGGCCGGACGATTACCTCCGGTCGTTCGCAGGGGTCGGGGCGGACTTTGCTCGGCCGGCGCAGGGGAAGTTGGACCGGCAGATCAGTCACCTGAAGGCCCTGAGCAGCCGGCGTGGGCGCTGAAGTCCGCTGGTCGTTTGCTCCAGCCGACTGTGCCGGACTTGGTCTGTATCTCGACCCAGAACTCCTGCACGGGCGGCGCCTCGAACCGGAGCCAGCACGCCTCCGACGGGGTCGGGCAGTCTCTGGGCGGGCGGGAGATGGACGGAGGTCGCGAGGTCGTCTCGGACCGCGCCCCGGTACCAGAGCTGGAAGTAACCCTCCTCGAGGTTGCGCGCCAGGATCCACATGGTGTCCCCTTCGTGGAATGGCGCGCGCGGGTAGAGCGCCTGCGCCGCCCACGGTCGTCCGCGAATCTCGCCGCGCATGGCGTCCACCGTCTCGCACCGGTCGACGGTCGCCACGGCCTTGCCTGATCCCGGTGCGTCGTAGAGCGCCGTTCGGCGCGTCGCGGTCCAGTCCCCATACTCGGCGAATCCGGGCGGGACGTAACCAGCAAGGTCGAACCATCTGATGAGCGTACCTCAACACCGGTGGATCAGTTTTGTGCCGCCGCCATAAGCGGTACATTCGACGGATGATTCGCGGCGCTCACGTCATCATCTACAGCAAGGACGCCGACGCTGACCGGGCGTTCATTCGCGACGTGCTGAAGTACAGGTCGGTCGACGCGGGGCACGGATGGCTCATCTTCGCGCTGCCGCCGGCCGAGGTCGCCGTGCACCCGTCCGACGAGAACGACGTCCACGAGCTCTACCTCATGTGCGACGACGTCCACGATCTGATCGCCGAGATGAAGAAGAACGAGGTGGAGTGCTCGCCGATCGACGAGCAACGGTGGGGATCGATCACGCGGGTCACGCTGCCAGGCGGCGGGAAGCTCGGCATCTACCAACCGAAGCACGCCTCGCCGCTCACGATTGATCAGGCGACCAAGGCATGAGGCAGTCGCTTCATTGGGAGCACTCTCTGCCTGTCCTTAGTTGACTGGGCACGACATGGGAGTCTCGCCCGCGGATCAAGTGATAGTGGTGCCCAAGACGTTGAAGCTTTTGTTCGCAAGCCTGCTCGCCTGCGCGACCGTTACACCGAGCTTGAGTTGTTCGCGAATGACGCCGCCCGCGCCCGTCGCCACACCCGGCCACCCCGTCTCCCCCCTCGCCCTGACCTACCTGGGCGTCGCCGGCTGGCAACTCACCCACGCCGGCAACACACTCCTTCTCGACCCCTACTTCACCCGCGCCGCCGTCACCGACAGCTCGCGCCCGTTGCTCCCGGACGCCGCCGCAATTGCCCGCTTCGCGCCGCCCACCGCCGACGTCATCCTGGTGGGCCACTCCCACTACGACCACCTGCTCGACGTCCCGACGATCGCGCTGCGCACCTCCGCGACCGTCGTCGGGACCGCGAGCACGCTGAACGTCGCGCGCGCCGCCGGCGTCCCGGAGGCGCGGCTGCAGCTTGCCGTTCCCGGCCGCGCCCTCACCCTCCAGAACTTCTCGGTCCGCCCCCTCGCCAGCTTGCACTCGCTCATTGGCATCCCCTCGGTCGAGATTCCTCGCGACGTCCGACTCCCGCTCGCCGCCAAGGACTACGGAGAAGGCGGCACGCTCGCCTACGAAGTCGGCGTCGGCGGCCGTTCCTTAGTCTTCTTCGACACCGCGAACTTCGACGAAGCCGCCCTGCGCGCCCTCCATCCCGGCCTCCATCCGGACGTCGCCGTCATCGCGACCGGCCTGCGCGAGAAGGTCCCCGACTACACCTGCCGCCTCATGCGCCTCCTCGGCAACCCGCCGGTGGTCTTCCCCACCCACTTCGACGCCCACTGGCAGCCCCTCACCGGCAAGGAGACCCGCCTCACCGACGAGCAACGCGCCGATCTCGCCAAGTTCGAACGCGAAGTCCACGCCTGCTCCCCCGCCACGCGCGTGGTGATCCCGGAGGCCTTCCGCCCCTATCCGGTATGATCGGTGGCGTATGCGACTCACGTGGCTGACCGTGAGCGTTTGCGCGCTCCCGGTCTCGTTCCTGGCCGCGGCGGGACCCGCGATGGCGCGCCCGAGCTGCGGAACCGTCGAGGTCGTGGATCCGCAGGGGCGGCCGCTCGCGGGTACCGAGGTGGCATACTACGATTACGACCCACGCGAGACCCTGCAGCGCGGGTCGGGGCCGGAGCCGTGGACAACGAACGCGGCCGGGCGCGTGTGTGAGGAGGCATTTCTCGAGCCGGGCTTCCTCGAGGTGCACGCGCCCAAACCGCTCGGAGGTTGGTGCGTGGCGAACGAAGTCGTGCCGTACCGGGGCTGGCGCGCGTCGGCGCCGGTCACGCGGGTGCACCTGCACGTGAAGCGCATCCACCGCTCGCGCTTGCACGTTCGCGTGGTCGCCGGTGACGGGAAACCAGTCGCCGGCGCGTCGATCTTCCTCGCGCGGATCTATCCGAAGGACACCCAGTGCAGCGAAGTCATCGTCCCCAACGAACAGCGCCAGGAGGACATACGCCTGCCGGCCGGCCTGACGCTTGCCGGGCAGGTGGTGACCAAGACCGGCCAGCCGGCGGCCGGTGCCTGGGTGATAGCGATCTCGACCGACCGCGAGCGGTCGTCCTGGGAAGGGCGGCTCGAGGTTCAGGCCGACGGCAGCGGTCGGTTCACGTTCCACCACCTGGCCGCCGGTCAGTGGCGCGTCGTCACCGACAGCGTGGTGACCGCCAAGCCCCAAGACTGGCAGACGGTCACCGCCGGCGCGATCGACCTGAAGCTGGTCACTCGCAAGCGCCGATAGAGCGATCTCCCGCGGGTCCGGCGTCGGCTAGAGTCCCCGGACATGGAATTCGACGATCGCGATCGGGCCGACGAATCCGAGGTCGAGGATCGCCGGGGAATGCGGTTCCCCGGCGGAGGCGTCGGAATGGGCGTGGGGGGGCTCGGGTTGGTGGGAGGCGTGATTTACTTCGCGATACAGATCTGGGCGAGCAGCGGCAGCCCGACCGGCGCCGCCGTCAGCCGGTTGATCGAGGAGAGCCAGCGCGGCGTCGAGACCGGCGGGTCACAACCGCGCGGGTCGCAGACCCAGCTCACCGGGAGCTGCCGGGGCGTCACCTCGGAGAGCGATCCGGCCAAGTTCGTCGTCTGCGTCGAGACCAACGTGCAGGCCTTCTGGCGGCGGCAGCTGGCGTCGGCCTCGGGGACGACAGCCTCCGGCGGCGGCTACCGGCCGGCCAAGCTGGTGCTGTTCAGCGAGGCGACGCGCAGCGGCTGCGGGACCGCCAGCGCCGCGACCGGGCCGTTCTATTGCCCCGAAGACCAGCGCGTCTATCTCGACCTCGGATTCTTCGAGGAGCTTCAACGGCGCTTCCACGCCCGCGGCGGCGACTTCGCCGAGGCCTACGTCGTCGCGCACGAGTACGGCCACCGCGTCCAGGACCAGCTGGGGACCATGGCGCGCGTGCAGCGGGCCGAGGAGGAGCACCCCGGCGAGCGCGGCCCACTGTCGGTGCGCCTCGAGCTGCAGGCCGACTGTTACGCCGGCGTCTGGGGACACGCCGCCTATGCCGACGGCAAGGTGAGCCGCGCCGAGATCGCCGAGGCCCTCGACGCCGCGGCCGCCATCGGCGACGACCGGATTCAGAAGCAGGCCACCGGGCGCGTGAACCCGGAGACCTTCACCCACGGCAGCTCCGCCGCGCGACAGAGGTGGTTCAGCATCGGGATGGAGAGCGGCGATCCCGCCGCCTGCGCCACGTTCCACGAAGGCGGCTGAGGTGTTTCGCCTCCGGCACTCCCCCGTCTTTTCAGTCCTCCACGCCGTCTCGATCGTCCTGCTGCTGGCGTCACGCTGGGGCTACCCCTCCTCCGGATCCCCTCCCAACAAGACACCCACCTCCAGCTCGACGGCGTCGAAGGGCTCGGCGCGGACGCGCTGGCCAGCCTCGGCGGTCAGGGCGACAAGATAGCCGTCCGGCGTCCAGCGGAACACGCAGAGCGTCTGCAGCGCCGGGTCGGCTATCCAGTAGTCCGGGACGCCGCAACGGCGGTAGGTCTCGAACTTCGTGACCTGATCGTCCTTGGCATTCGACGCCGACAAGATCTCGCAGATCCAGTCGGGGCGCAGCCGGATCGGCGTCCCCGCCGGTCGTTGCGGCGCGCGCTCGCGGCGCCAGCCCACGACGTCAGGGCGATAGATCTCGTGGGTCTCGAGCTCGAGCTCGACCTCCGTCTCGAACCACCACCCGCCCGGAAAACGGCCGCCCGGCGGACGCGAGAACGGACCGAAGAGGCTGCCCGTGAGCGCCGCCTGGGCCGCGCCGTGCTCTCCCGAGGGCGCCGCCTTTTGCACCAAGTCGCCGGCGCGGTCGTTTAACGCGGGCAACACTTGAGCGCGCCGAGGTTGCAGGCCCGCGTCCGCAGCTCGGAGGCGACGACCCCGTCGACCGGGGAGAAGCGGTCCGCGTCGTAGACGTCGGCCAGCGTGCAGCAGGCCTCGCCGACCGAGCGCTCGCACGACTTCGCCAGCGACTTCGTCAGCCCGTCAGCCGCCTCGGCGGTCGTCGCGGCGGGCAGCTCCAGCGCCGCGATGCGGGCGCAGGCGAGCGAATTGGCCAGGATGCGCGTCTGGCAGACGAACCCGTAGGCGCGCTTCAGCGCCTCCAGAGTGTCGGGCGACTCGCCGGCGGCGTTGGCCCAGTAGAAACAGGCCAGCGGCAGCCCGCCGTCGCAGCCGGCGCGCAGGCGCTGCGTCGCCGCCGCGACGTCGCGTTGACTGTCGATGAGACAGGCGTCGACGATCACGCAGGCGTTGGCGTTCTTGTAGCCGCAGGCGCGCGCGGCGACCGGCAGCGCCTGGACCGCGGAGGCCGCGTCGCCGACCACCGGCGCGAACAGCTCGGCGGCCGTCATGCAGCTCGGAACGAAGCCGCCGTCGCACGCTTTGACCAGATACGCCGCCCCCTCGGCCCGGGTCGCCGGATCGTCGATGAGCAGCCTCCCGAGGGCGTGGCAGCTCGCCAGCTCGCCGAGGCCGCACGCCCGGATGAGCGCGTCGTCGCCCGCGTGCGGCTCGCCCGGCGCGCGCCGTTGCTGGGCGGCGGCATAGAGCGCGCACCCCTTGGCGTAGCCGAGGTCGCAGGCGCGCCGGTACCCGTCCAGAACCGGGCGCGCATCGTGCCGCTCCCGGGTTTCGTAGAGGACCGCCATCTCGACGCACCCCTCGGCCAGTTTCAGGTCGCAGGCGCGCGTCAGCAGATCGGAGGCCCGCGCGAACGCCTTTGCGTCGCCGCGGTCGCGGTAGTGCCCGCCCAGCGACAGGCAGGAGGCGGCGTCGCCGTCGGCGCAGGACGACTCGAGCAACACCACGCCGCGGTCGACGTCCTTCTCGCTGCTGACGTGCATGACCAGCGAGCGTCCGAGCGCGCCGCAGGCGGGAGCCTGCCTGTCGGCGCAGAGCCGCTGCGCCTCGATCTCCTGCGGCGTCCAGCCCGGACGCGCCGCCGGCACCTCCGCGAAGCAGGCCGACAGCGCCAGCGCCGACAGACCGAGCGCGGTCGACCGGCGCGGCGCGCCCGTGCGTCTTTGCGCCGTCATCGAGAAGCGATAATATCGTTCTGTTGGCGCGGACTGAAGCGACCGCGATGCGCTCCGTCGCGCTGGCCCTGCTGGCGACCGCGAGCCTCGGCTGTCCGCGCTTCCAGCCGACGCTGCCGATGCACGCCACCACCGGCGACGTCGACCTGGCGCTGAGCTATTTGCGGTTTCGCGGCCCCCAGGTCGTGCTCATCAGCCGCTCGACGGTGCCGCACACGCTGGTGCGCGCCTGGGCGACCGTCCCCTCGCGCTCCCCCTGCACCGGCGGCGTCGAAGCCGACGCGCTGATCATCGACGAAGGGGTTGGCGAAGGATTCGGCGCAGGCGGCGCGCTGACGCCGGGGACCCACCAGGTCGCCCTGCGTTTTCCCGACGGTTCGCTCGACTACACCCTCGATACCGTCGCCGACCTCGAGATCGAGGAGGGCGCCTGCCTGCGCGCGCCCGTCCTCAGCCAGAGCGTCCCGCTGGTGCCCCAAAAACGTCCGGTGCTGGTGATCTCCACCGGCCTCCTGGGTAACCCCGATATCGGCGGCCTCCGGGCCGTGACGTCATTGGAGGTCGGCGCCGGGGGCTGGCTCGGCCCGTTCCTGGTCAACGTCCAGGTCGGCGCCGGCGCCGCGATTTGCAATTCGGCGCTCTGTGGAAAGGACAGCAGCGGCAACCTCAACTCCGGGCTCGCCATCCCGCTGGCCCTCGAGGCCCGCTACGGCTTCGGCGCCGGGGTGCTCGGCCGGTTGCAGAGCGCCTGGTTCCTGGGCGGCCGGTACGCCTTCGAGCCGGTCTGGCTGCCCGCCACCACCGGCGAGCGCTCGTTCCAGCTCCAGACGCTCACCGCCGTGCTCGGCTGGGGCTCCGGCGACGCCAGCCGCGGCCCCTTTCGCCACCTCGAACGTGCGGTGCCCTTCGAGATGGCGATCCCGCTCGGCGTCGCCGTGGCCCCCGACGGCCTCGACCGCCGCGTCGCCTTCACCGGCGGACTCGAGCTTCGCTTCCTGCTCAACCTCTAATCCGGTCAGGACTCGATGACGGGTCGACGACGAGGTCGACGACGAGGTCGACGACGAGGTCGACGACGACAGGTCGACGTCGATAGTCGGCAATTCTTCGCCGGCACGAAACGAGGCCTGCGCGAAAATCGGACGGGCCTCCCTCGTCACCGACGGATAAAGTGAGCCGCGGGGACCGCACGCGACACTGCTCAGTGATGGAACCCACTTGTCCAATCCACTCCAATCTGGGAACACACCGACGGGGATCGCGTTTCCTAGTCGGTGAGGAGCGGCAATGAAGACACGCGCAACGGGGCGGAGAATGTGGGAGACGGGGCGGACCGTTCAGGTCGACATCTGCGAGGAAGAAGTCGGCTTCGTGGCCACGATCGGACGCGTCTCCTTGTGGCTGAAACAGGAAGAGGCGCAGGACATGGTCGCCACCCTGACCCGCGCCCTGATCCGGGCGGCGGCCCAGCGCGCCAATGAGAAGCCGGACCTCGGGCCGAAGGCGGTGACCGCCGCCCTGCACGCGATCCTGCGCGACTCGAACTGACCGGCGGCCGGGCGCGGGTGCGGGCGTCCCCGCCGGGCGCCAGGTCGCGGCCTGGCGCCGAACCTCCGGAAATTCCTCGCCGTTTTGTTGACGTTCCGTTCCAATTCGTCGCCGAACGGTCTCCACGGGCGTGATACACCACGACGGTTATGCTGACGCTGGAGACCATCGCGCCGCCCGCAGGCGCGCCGGCGCCCGCCGCGGCCCACTGAGCCCGCTCAGGCCGGAACGAAGCGACGGACGAACTTCAGCGCGGTGTCGGCCACCTCGCGCCAGCCGCTGTCGATGGTCAGCGCGTGCCCGCGGTTGGCGATCTCGACGATCTCCGTCGTGCCGCTGTTCTTCTGCTGCTGCTTGAAGGAGGCGTTGGCGATCGACCAGGGGACCGTGTGGTCCTTTTGGCCCGAGACGATCAGCAGCGGTCCGCGCTCGGGGTTCTCGGTGTCGACCTTGACCTCGGTCCAGGGATTGAGGTTGGCGGCGGCTGCCTGAAACAGCGGCGCGCCCGCCGCCGGCACGGCGTAGGTCTCGTAGAGCTCCTGCGCCTCGATCTCGGGGACGGCGTTGGCGAAGGCGTAGCGGAACTGTTCGTAGGTGAGCGGGATGGCGCGCTTGCGGTTGGCGGGATTGCCCAGCACCGGCCAGGCCGACTTGAGCGCCGAGAACGGCAGCGGCAAGACACCGCGGAAGGGGGCCGGATCGATGGCCACCGTCGCCGCCGACAGCCCTCGCCCGGCCAGGATCTGCGCCAGCAGCCCCCCGAACGAGTGGCCCAACACGACCGGCCGTCTGGAGAGCTTGCGGGCGATCTCGGAGAAGTGGTCGGCCACCTGCCCGACCGTCTTCATCGCCATCACCTCGGGGTGCGCGTTCGCCTCGGCGACCGTCTCGGGATCGTCGGGCCACCCCGGCGTCAGCGCGGTGAAGCCCGCTTCCTCGAACAGGGCCGCCCAGCGGTCCCAGCTGCTCGGCAGCAGCCAGAGCCCGTGGATGAAGACCACCGGCGTCCGCCCGGTCTCGTTGGCCCGCGCGACCTCATTCGCCTCGTGCTCCGTGATCGTCGTCGGTGCGCTCGCCATCGGTCGGGAATATGGCCAGGGAAACCGCCCGCGCAAGCAACAGATCGCTACTTGCCGGCGAATTTCGCGGCGTGCGCCTGAAAGTAGGTCCCCATCATCAGCGTCGCGCGCTGCACCTCGAGCAGCTTGTCGACGAAGGCGTCCCATTTGCGCGCCGGGATGACCGCGTAGGCCTCGTCGGCACCGATCTTGGTGAAGGTGCGGTTGCTCTTGCAGCCGAAGGCGAGCGCCAGCGTCTGGCTCTTCACCGCCGACGGCAGCGCCGAGCAGCTCGGGCGGTCGACGGCCTCGAGCCCCGCGCCGCCGATTCCAGCGCGGCGGGCGGCGTCCTCGATCAGGACCAGCGAGCCCGGCGTCGCGGCCAGCAGGATCACGTCGGCCTCGAAGGCGTCGTTCGAGGCGGGCGCGTAGGCCACCGCCATCGGCTCGCGCTCGAGGGTCGGGATCTCCGCCGCCTCGGCCGCGTCGAGGTAGCGCGTCTCGATCATGAAGTCGAGCGTGGTCTCGAGCTCGTTGCCGCGATCGGCCGGCAGCCCGATCTTGTGCACGTGGCTGCCGATCGCGCAGTTCCAGTGGTCGGCGGCGATCGTATAAAAGCTCTTGCCGTCCATCGCCGCATCCCAGAAGACGCAGCCCGCGGCGACCGGCCCGCCCACCCAGCGCGGCAGCGCCGGCAGCTTGTCCAGGAACCCGATCTTGATCGGCAGCCGACGGAGACCCAAGATCTCCCGCACCCGCGTGACTCGCTCGTTCATCGATCCTCCGGGGCGGTGAGTCTGATCAGCGGGCCTCGGCCTGTCAATCCGACCGGGAGCGTCGCGCCAAAAATCGCCTGGCGCGCGTTACGTTTGCCGCGCTGGCGATTCGGCGGCCCGCGGCCATCGCCGCCTCAGTTGCAGACGCCGCCGCCGCCCGGGCAGCAGGCGAACGAGCCCCCCGAATGGAAGCAGGTGACCGGCCCCTGGCTCGGGTAGTAGTAGCCGACGATCAGGCAGAGCTCCTGGCTTGCGCTGAGGCCGAACGACACGCCGACGTTGCCGGTGTTGTTCCAGTCGCACTGGTACTTGAACCCCTCGCCCGACGTCACCGCCTGCGCCGCGTTCTCGGTCAGCGGAGGCGTGCTCCAGTTGGTGTTGTGGTAGACGAGGTTCCCCGCGTCGGCCGCGCTGATCGCCGACCAGATCTGCGCCTCGGTCCCCCACTGGTGCTGCTCGCTGGTGACCGCAAAGAACTTCGCGCCCACGAAGGTCGACGGGAACGGGAAGAAGGTCGGCCCCTCGGTCAGGGTGGCTGCCGCCTGGATGGAGAAGCCGGTCTCCGCGACGGTGAGGAAGGAGGCGGCCGACTGGAAGGCGGCGTCGGGCATCGTCGAAAGCGTCACCGTCGCCTGCGCCGTCATCGGGGCGGTGGCGCTCTGGTTCGCGTAGTGCAGCTCGACGCGCATCATCTGGTTGGCCGCGAGCGCGACGCCGACGCCCGTCGGGAAGGTCAACGTCTCGTCTGGGTTCTGGACCACCGTCAGCGGCGTCATGCCGACCATCTGCGACGCCTGGTAGACGCTGGTGAACGGCGCGCAATCGAAGGGGTTCGTCTGCTCGGTCGTGGCGGTGACCGCGTACAGGATCATCTGGACCGTCCCCGCGCCGAGCTGCGAGTGGATCTGGCCGACGTGAATCGCGGGGACGTTGCCGAGGCGCACGACCACGCACTGCGTGTCTTCGGTCGCGGCAGGGATCTGGGTGGGGCCCCAATGAATCGTGTAGCTGCTGGGAGCCTGGTCGCCGGCGCCGGCCTGACCGCTGGCACCGGCCGCGCCGCCGCCGACGACGCCCGCGCCCGCCGACCCGCTGCCGGCCTGACCGCCGGCGCCGGCCTGCGCCCCGGCGCCCGCGTTGCCACCCGCGCCGCCCGTGCCCGAGAGACTGACGCAGAGGCTCGAGGCGCACGTCAGCCCGGTGTTGCAGGTCAGGTTGGTGAGGCAGGGGCCGCCTTCCGTCCCCGCCGCTTTCCCGCCACCGCCGCCGCAGCCCGACAGCGCCGCGAAAGCGGCCAGAGCCAACGAGGACCCAATTGCCCGACTTGCTCGCATGGCGCGGAAGT
The DNA here is from genome assembly GCA_036267635.1 of Polyangia bacterium. GTDB lineage: Bacteria > Myxococcota_A > Polyangia > Fen-1088 > Fen-1088 > JADGRB01. The sequence continues at coordinate 14,602 of DATAVR010000151.1, forward strand.
ATCACGCCCGGGCGTTACAGCTGGCCGAGGCCGCCGTCCACCGCCAGCTCGGAGCCGGTGACGTAGGCGGCGTCGTCGGAGGCGAGAAACAGGACGGCGCGCGCGATGTCGTCGGGCGTTCCCCAGCGGCCGAGCGGGACCATGTTCTCGACGGTGGCGCGAATCTCGGGGGCGCCGTGCGCCCGGGCGGTCAGCGGCGTCTCGACGGCACCGGGGCTGACGACGTTGACGCGGATCCGCTTGCGCAAGACCTCGTCGTCGGCCGCCAGCGAGCGCGCCAGGCTGCGCACGGCGGCCTTGCTGGCGAGGTAGAGCGGATCGCCCGGGCGGCCACGCGCGTGCGACGCCGTCGCGGTGAACACCGCGGCGCCCCCCGCGCGAAACAGCGGCAGCGCGCGCGCGAAGGCGAAGAAGACCCCTTTTACGTTCGTCGCCATGAGGCGATCGAAGAACGCGCCGTCGGTCTCGACGAGCGGTGGGCATTCGGACATCCCGGCGTTGGCGAACAGCACGTCGACCGCGCCGTGCCGCTCCGCGACCTCGCCCATCACCCGCTCGACGTCGGCCACCTCACCGACGTCGGCGGCGAGGGTCGTCGCGCCCGGGAGCTCCGCGGCGATGGCCGCCAGCGCGTCGCTGCCGCGCCCCACCAGGACCAGACGCGCCCCTTCGCGGGCGAACGCGCGCGCCGCCGCCGCGCCGATCCCGCTGCTGCCGCCGGTGATGACGACCACCTTGTCTTCGAACCGCATGCGCTTGTTCTAGCCGATCGCCGAGGCGACGGTTCCTCGATCGATCTCGAGGAGGAGCCCATACAACCGACTCGCTTCGCCGTTTCAATCATCAAGGAGGCTCTATTGCGTAGGCGTCCGCTCAGGCGCGCGGGTGGAAGCGGTCGTAGACCGAGCGGAGGTGCCCGCGCGAGACGTGGGTGTAGATCTCGGTCGTGCCGATGTCGGCGTGGCCCAGCATCGCCTGCACCGCGCGCAGATCGGCGCCGCGCTCGACCAGGTGGGTGGCGAACGAGTGGCGCAGCTTGTGGGG
>DATAVR010000152.1:0-18085 GCA_036267635.1 Polyangia bacterium
CCAATCGATTTATTTTCTACCCTGCTCGGCCGACGAGCCTAGGCGAGTTAGTGGCGCAAGTCATGGCTTTACATCGATCAGGCCGGCGGCCACCAGTGCGTCGACCAACCTCCGGACGTCCGCCGCCAACACTTCGCGCTCGACCGAATAGCGCCCGCCAAGAGCATCACAGATCCCGTCCACCGTCGCCCCTGGCCCGAGCGCCTTCCAGATCTCGAAGCCGATCCGATTGAGCTCGAAGCACGCACCCGAGGCCATGTTCACCAGCACGGCCCCATCGTCGATCTCTCGCGCCGCCACGTCTGGCCGTGGGACCAGCCGCGCGTCTGGGGACAGGGGCATCGAACGGAGCCTACCCGAACCCGCCGCAGGCGAGAACGATCCCGCCACTCGACACGCTATCTCTCAGTTGACGGCAAGCCGCGAGGCGGCGCGCCCCGCCCATAGCGAAGCGTGGGCACCGGACCACCCTCGACCCTGAGGTCCCCCGCGACGAGATACTCGTACGCGAAGACGGGAGACGTTGACTCCCGCGACAGTCCGACTGCCCACGCTATTTTTTTAGAACGCACACCGGGCGGAGCCTCGCCTACCTCGACCATCCACGTCCCCGTTCGGCTTCGCCGGGTGCTGCGTTTTTCTAATCTCGACACTAACTGACGCCGCGTCCAGAGGTCGTTAACTCTTGGTCACGATCCCGTACCGTCAGCTCACCGCCTCCGGCCGCGACACGCTCGCGAGCAGCTTCTCCCATCGCTGGTGTCGCCCGGACGGCGTCGCGCGCGGGCCGGGGAAGTGATCGTCGAGCAGGCGCAGTCCCGAGATCCGCGCCACGACGGCCCAGCGCCAACCGAGCGGCCGTCCCGAGCGGCTGGCGCCGCCGACTTGGTAGAAGAACAGGCGCGGCTCGCCGTCGACGATGCCGTAGTCGTGTGGCTCCGCGACGCGCTCCCGGCCGTCGAGCGAAAACGCGATCAGCCGTCGCTCGACGATCGCCCGGCGGAGTTGCTCATCCACGCCTCAAGGCTACGACACGACGGTACGGTCGACGAATCGCACTCGTGCGATAATTGGGTTCGTCCTCGCCAAGAAGAAGACGGCGACTTACGCCGATCTGCAGGCCGTGCCACCGCACCTGGTGGGCGAGATCCTCGACGGTGAGCTGGTGGTCAGTCCGCGTCCAGCCTCGTTGCGCGCCCGGGCGGCGAGTCGGCTCGGGATCGAGAGCGGGGGGCCGTTCGACCGCGGGAAGGGCGGACCTGGCGGCTGGATCATTCTCGACGAGCCAGAGCTGCACCTGGTCGGTCAGGTCATGGGTCCCGACCTTGCGGGCTGGCGCCGCGCGCGGATGCCCGAAATACCTGACGTCTCGTACTTCGAGCTGGCGCCCGACTGGGTGTGCGAGGTTCTCTCGCCGGCGACGGCCAAGATCGATCGGGCGGGGAAGATGCGTCACTATGCGGCGGCGGAGGTTCGGCAGGTGTGGCTCGTCGATCCGTTGGCGACGACGCTGGAGGTCTACCGTTTGGACGGCGCCGCTGACCGAAGCGGCCGCGTCTCACCCGATCCAGGTCGCCCAGACCTCCGGCGCGAATCCCACTGTCGCGCGCCCCTCGCTCCTGGCGATCGGCGTGCGCAGCAGCAGCGGGTCGTCGACCAGCGCCTGCTCGATCCGCGGTCCCGTCGGCGCCGCGTACTTGAGCCCCTTGTCGAGGTAGCGCTTCCCCGCGCGATCGATCAGCGCCTCCCAGCCGCCGACGCGCGCGGCGACGTTGCGCAGCTCGCCCGGCGCCATCGCTTTTTGTCCGAGGTCGACGACGTGCAGGGTGACCCGGCGTTCCTTGAACCAGCGCTCGGCCTTGCGCGTCTCGGCGCACTTCTTGGTCCCGAACAGCTGGACGTTCACGCGACGCGCTTGCGGCGGAGCTTCTCGACCAGGGTGGTGCGGTTCAGGCCCAGGAGCTCGGCGGCGCGGTTCTTGTTCCCGCCGGTCCGCTCCAGCGCCTCGCTGATCATGCGGTCCTCGACGGCCTCCAGCATGGCGCGCAGGTCGGTGCCGTCTTGGGGCAGGCCGGGGATGGGGTTTCCCCTGCTCGGGGTCAGGCTGCGCAGGGTGCGGACGGCCTGCGGCAGATCGCTCATGGCGACCGTCCCCTTGCCTTTGACGATCACCACCCGCTCGATGACGTTCTCCAGCTCGCGGATGTTGCCGGGCCACTGGTACGCCTCGAGCGCCGACATCGCTTGCGGGTCGAAGCCGATGACCGCCCGTTTGTTGCGCTCGTTCGAGCGGCGCAGGAAGTGCTCGGCCAGGTGGGGGATGTCGCCGGCGCGCTCGCGCAGCGAGGGCAGCTCGACCGGGATGACGTTCAGGCGCCAGTAGAGGTCGGCGCGAAATTTCCCGGCGGCGACCTCGCGTTCCAGGTCGCGGTTGGTGGCGGCCAGGATGCGGACGTCGATCCGGGTGGGGGTCTCTTCGCCGACGGGGTAGAGCTCGCCGTCCTGGATGAGGCGCAAGAGCTTGGCCTGAACGCCCAGCTCCATCTCGCCGATCTCGTCGAGGAAGATGGTGCCGCCGTCGGCCTGCGCGAAGCGGCCGGTCCGCGCGCTCGAGGCGCCGGTGAACGAGCCCTTGGCGTGGCCGAACAGCTCGGACTCGACGAGGTTCGCGGGGATGGCCGCGCAGTTCACCGGGACGAACGGCTTGTTCTTGCGCCCCGAGCCGGCGTGCAGCGAGCGGGCGGCCAGCTCTTTGCCGGTCCCCGACGCGCCGGTGATGAGGACGGTGCAGCCGGTGTCGGCCACCTGGGCGATGAGGGCCAGCGCCGGCAGCATCGAGGGGTCGCTCCCCAGGAGCCACGGCGCGTGCTTGTCGCGCCAGGCGATCGCGTCGGGCTCGGGCTCGGGCGTCGCCGGCTTCAGCAGGGCCGCCACCGACTCCTCCAGCGTGCGGGTCTCGAACGGCTTGATGAGAAAGTCGCGCGCGCCGGCGTGCATCGCGCGCACAGCATCCGGGATCTCGGCGCTGCCGCTCATGGCGATCACCGGCGTCCCGGGCGCATGCAGGCGAGCGGCGGCCAGGATGTCGAAGCCGCTGACGTCCGGCATCCGGATATCGGTCAGGATGAGGTCGAAGCGCTCCTGGCGCAGGCGGACCAGGCCTTCGTTGCCGCTCTGCGCGACAACTTCATGACCGGCCGCGCGCAGGATGCGCCCCAGGCTCCGGCACAGGGACTCTTCATCATCGCAAAGGAGGATTCTGCCCATGGTGGTCGCGGAGAAAACCGTCTCAAGTTTCGCACGGCTCATCCGACTTGAGCGAGCTTTTTTTTAGGATGACAGCCTACAAACTGCTACCCCGAGTTTTGGTTTGACGGCTCGGAAGTGGCGATTTGGGCGGCTGGTCAGACGCGCTGGGTTGAGCTTGGTCGCTCGGTCCGGGTCTAAATCTTGCCGGGCTCGGCCGGGCTTGATTGTGCGGGGGCGGCGTTCTAAACCGTGCGGATGAAAGAACCCGCGCGAACGCTGATCGGCGAAATCGAGCGGGTGGTCTCGGCGTTGCCCGACGCGGTCCTGTTCCGGGGCGTGACGGCCGACGGCCTGGCCCGGTTCCAGACCATCATGAGGGTGGCGCCGCCGCCGGGTTTGGCGGCGTTCCTGGCGGTCCACGACGGGGGCCTGCTCGGGCCCGAGACCCGGCTTTTGACCATGGACGAGGCGCTGGCCCGGGTGACCGGCACGCGCCGGACGGCGGGGATCTCGTCCTGGCCGGCCGGGCTCTGGCCGCTCGTCGATCGGGCGGGGCGGCGCTATGCGCTCGACGCTGAAGAGGCGAACGGCGACGGCGAATGGCCGGTGGTCGAGGTCACCGAGCAGGGGGTCGACCGCGTCGGCACGTCGTGCCTGCGGTTCCTGCATGTGCTCTGCGCCGAGCTCGGGGCCAGCGGCGCCCCGGGCGAGTCGGCGATCTCGCTCTGCGAGGCGCGCTGCCACCGCGATCCGGGGCTGGCCGATCATTGGCTCGACTTCGCCGAGCTGCTCGAGCCGGAAGGACGCGCGGGGGAGATCGACGCCACCTTGGCCGCGGCCTTGCGTGCGGCGACGCCGCCGACGCCGGCGCTGATGCTGGCGATCGGGATGCGCGCGGTGCGGGCCGGCGATCAGGACGGCGCGCTGCGGGCGTTCAGCGACGCCATCGCGCTCGAGCCGGTTGGCGCGCGCGACGACGACGCCCGGCTCGACGCGGCGGCGCTGGTGTCGGTGCTGGCGGCCGAGCGCGGCGACGCGGCGGCGGTGGCGGCGGCGCGCGGGCTGCTCGGCGAGGCGACGGTGGCGACGGCCGCCTTCTGGCGCGGCGAGGCCCTGGCGGCGCTGGCCGAGCCTTCGGAGCCGAGCGGGGGCGGCAAGCCGTCTTTCGACGGCGAGATATCCAACGTCGGCACCTTGGCGGTTCGAATCGTCGGGGCGCTCGATCCGCAGGATCAGGATCTCGCCAAGCTGCGGGTGCCGACGCCGGCGCTGCGCGAGGGGCTCTCCCGGTTGCAGGCCGCGCGTGAAGAGCTGGAGAGCGGACGGGCCGAGGCGGCGGTGCGCGCGGCGCGGGCGATCGTCGCCACGCCGGCGATGGCCGATCTCGGCGCGGCGCACGCTTTTCTGGCCGAGGCGCTCAACGCCGTCCGCTCGCCCGACGCGGCGGCGGTCGCCAAGCGCGCGATCGAGCTGAACCCGGCGCTGGTCGACGGCTGGCGCGAGCTCGGCGACGCGGAGTTGGAGGCCGGGCGGCTCAAGGAGGGGGAGGCGGCGTTCCGGCAGGTCGTGGCCATGGACGCCACCTACGGGCTCGGTTACGCGAAGCTGGCCCAGGTGCTGCTGGAGCAGGCGCGGACGCTGGAAGCGCTGGAGGCGATCGGCGAGGCCGGGCGCCGCGGCGGCGATCCGTTCTTCATCGCGGCGATCCGCGGCGACATCTACGCCGAGATGGAGCGCCACACCGACGCGGCGGAGGCATACGACCTGGCGCTGGCCTTCGAGCCCGACGACCACTGGGCGCTGCATCAGGCGGCGCTCGAGCACGGCTTCGCCGGAAACAGCTCGCGCGCCACCGAGCTGTTCGCCGCGGCGCTGACCAACGATCGCGAAGGGTGTCACCAGACGCTGATCGACTACGGCGACCATCTGCGCCGGCTCGGGCGGATCGGCGACGCGGTGAAGCTCTATCGACGGGCCGTCGCGGCGGTTCCCGGAGATCCGGAGTGGAAACAGACGCTTCGCGAGGCGGAGCGGGAGCTCTTGGCAGCCCCCAATTGACCGCGGCGCGGTTCGTCTTGCACTATATGACTTCTGTCTTGTAAAGTAGACACAGATGGATCACCTCGAGCAGCTGGAACAACAAAGCGTCTACATCTTTCGAGAGGCGTTCCGGCATTTCGAGCGGCTCTGCATGTTGTGGTCGATCGGGAAGGACTCGACGGTCCTGCTCTGGCTGGCCCGCAAGGCTTTCTTCGGCCACATCCCATTTCCCCTGGTGCACATCGACACCAGCTACAAGCTCCCGGAGATGATCGCCTACCGCGATCGCCTGGCGCTGGAGTACAAGCTGCAGATGATCGTCGGCCAGAACACGGCCGCGCTCAGCGCGAAGGACACCTTCCCCGAGAAGCTGAAGGCGAACCCGGGGATGACCGCCGAGGAGCAGGCCGCCGCGCGCACCGAGTGCTGCGGCAAGCTCAAGAGCGGCGCGCTGGCCGCCACGCTGCACGGCACGGGCACGCGGATGCGGATGAACCTCAAGACCGGTCAGTACGAGGTCGACCCCGATCGCGCCCCCTACACGGGCGTCATCGTCGGCGCGCGCGCCGACGAAGAGGGGAGCCGTTCGAAGGAACGCTATTTCTCGCCGCGCGACAAGAACGACGACTGGGACGTCGGCGATCAGCCGCCCGAGTTCTGGAACCAGTTCAAGACCGACTTCGCGCCGGGGACGCACGTGCGCATCCACCCGCTGCTCGATTGGACCGAGCTGAACATCTGGGAGTACATCAAGCGCGAATCGATCCCGACGGTGTCGCTCTACTACGATCAGGGGAACGGGAAGCGCTACCGGAGCCTCGGCTGCGGGCCCTGCCAGTCGCCGATCGACAGCACCTCCAAAAACGTGGACGACATCATCGCCGAGCTGGCCAGCGGCAAGCTGAGGAACATCGCCGAGCGCTCGGGCCGCCTGCAGGACGGCAAGCACGGCCTCGAGGAGCTTCGCCGCAAGGGGTACATGTGAAACCGGCACCGAGCGATCGAAAACCAGGCGACCCGCTCCTGCGCGACACGTTCAACGTCGTCATCGTCGGGCACGTCGACCACGGTAAGAGCACCGTGGTGGGACGCCTCTTGGCCGACACCGGCGCCCTGCCGCAGGGGAAGCTGGAGTCGGTGCGGCGCGAGTGCGAGCGGACCGGCAAGCCGTTCGAGTACGCCTTCCTGCTCGACGCGCTCTCCGACGAGCAGGACCAGGGGATCACCATCGACACGGCGCGCTGCTTCTTCAAGAGCAAGACGCGCGACTACATCATCATCGACGCCCCCGGGCACATCGAGTTCCTGAAGAACATGATCTCGGGCGCCGCGCGCGCCGAGGCCGCCGTGCTGGTGATCGACGCCAAGGAAGGCGTGCGCGAGAACAGCCGCCGCCACGGCTACATCCTCTCGATGCTCGGCATCCGCCAGGTGATCGTCTGTGTGAACAAGATGGACCTGGTCAAGTACGACCAGGACCACTTCAAGAAGATCGAGGCCGAGTACCGGGCATTCCTGGAGGGGATTGGCGCGGTCAGCCCGCGGCAGTTCGTGCCGGTGGCGGCCGTGGCCGGCGTCAACCTGGCGTCGCGGGGAAAGGAGACCCCCTGGTACGATGGCCCGACGCTGCTCGAGGCGCTCGACGCCTTGCCGAAGGCGCCCTCCAAGAACGAGCAGCCGCTGCGGATGCCGCTGCAGGCGGTCTACAAGTTCACCGAGCATGGCGACGACCGCCGGATCTTCGCCGGGCGCGTCGAGGCCGGGAAGGTCGCCGTCGGCGACAAGGTGGTCTTCTCCCCCTCCAACAAGATCTCGACCATCAAGACCATCGAGGGGTTCAACACGGCGCCCCGCGCCAGCATCGAGGCGGGCTGGTCGACTGGGTTCTCGCTCAGCGAGGAGATCTACGTGACCCGCGGCGAGGTGATGAGCCACGTCGACAAGCCGCCGCAGGTCTCGACGCGGATCCGCACCAATCTGATATGGCTCGGCAAGAAGCCGCTCGTTGCCGGGCGCGACTACAAGATCAAGCTCGGCACCGCGGCGCTGCCGGTGCAGCTCTCCAAGATCAACAAGGTCATCGACGCCAGCCAGCTCGATCACCGGCTGGAAAAAGAGGAGGTCGGCCGTCACGACGTGGCGGACGTGGTGCTCGAGCTGCGCCAGCCGGTGGCCTTCGACCTGACCGCCGACTGCGAGGCGACCGGTCGGTTCGTGATCGTCGACGGCTACGACGTCGCGGGCGGCGGCATCATCACCGCGGCCGTCTCCGACGAGCTCGGCGACCTGCGCGCCGAGGCGCGCGTGCGTGACTTCAACTGGGTGCCGGGGGGCGTCACCGGCGCCGACCGCGCCGCGCGCCACGGCCACCGCTCGGCGCTGATCATGTTCGTGGGGAAGGCCGGCACCGGCAAACACGTCCACGCGCGCGCGCTCGAAAAGGCGCTCTTCGAGGCCGGCCGCAACGTCTACATGCTCGACGGCCAGAACGTGCTCCTCGGTGTCGATCACGACCTGTGGGTCGACGCCGCGCAGTCCGAGCTGGTGCGCCGGTTCGGCGAGGTCGCGCACCTGTTGTTGAACGCCGGCCTCATCGTGGTGTCGACCACCAACGCCATCGGTCTCGGCGACGCGACCGCGGTGCAGGCGCTGGCCCCCGACGCGCCGATGCTGCTCATCGACGTCGACCCGAGCGGCTCCAGCACCATGGCCTGCGATCTGCGCATCACCGGCACCGAGCCCGAGGCCGAGGTGATCGCCAAGGTGGCCGACCTCCTCCGCCACCGCGGCATCACCAGCCGCGCGTCGTAGCTCGACGCGCGAACGAAATCCGAAATCGGGATCGCCTCGCGCGCCCGGGTTTGACAGAGTAGGCGCGGATGGAAGCCGCCCCCACCGCCTCCGAGCCGGCCGAGAAGCGCCCCCAGCCGTTTTCGGCCGAGATCTTGGCCCGCGAGCTCAACCCCGCCCAGCTGGAGGCGGTGCTGCACCCGCCGGGGCCGATGGTGGTGGTGGCCGGCGCCGGCTCGGGGAAGACGCGGGTCATCACCTACCGGTTGGCCCGCCTGGTGGCGACCGGCGCCGACCCGCGGCGGATCGTGGCTGTCACGTTCACCAACAAGGCGGCCGGCGAGCTGCGCGAGCGGGTCGACAAGTTGCTCTGGGAGCGGATGAAGGTCGGCAGCCGGGGCCTCTGGGTGGGGACCTTCCACGCCATTTCGGCGCGCATCCTGCGCCAGTGGGGCGAGTCGGTCGGGCTGCGCAAGGACTTCGTCATCTACGACGACGACGATCAGAAGCGCCTGCTCGGCCGGGTGCTCACCGATCTCAAGGTGCCGGAGCGGATGTTTCCGGTGCGGCAGGTGCTGTCGGCCATCGACAAGGCGAAGAACTCCGGGATCGCCGCGGCGTCGTTCAACTCGGACGACTACTTCGACGACGTGGTCGGCAAGGCCTACCGGCTCTACGAGGAGCGGCTGGCGGCGGCCAACGCCACCGACTTCGGCGGTCTGCTCATGAAGACGCTCACGCTGGTCGCCGGTGACTCACCGGCGGCGCAGGAGATCGGCGAGCGCTTCGATCACGTGCTGGTCGACGAGTTCCAGGACACCAACAGCGTGCAGTACCGATTGGTGCGCCTGCTCGCCAAGCGGACCGACAGCATCACCGTGGTCGGCGACGAGGATCAGTCGATCTACCGCTGGCGCGGCGCCGACATCCGCAACATCCTCGACTTCGAGCGCGACCACCCGGGCGCGTTCGTGGTGAAGCTGGAGCAGAACTACCGCTCCACCGGCAACATCCTGCGCGCCGCCAACGCGATCATCGAGAAGAACACCGAGCGGCGGCCGAAGCGGCTCTTCACAGAAACGGGCGACGGCGATCCGATCGTCGTCTTCGAAGGGGAGACCGAGCGTGACGAGGCCGAATTCGTAGTCGGGCGAATCGAGGCGGCGCTGTCGACCACGCTGGCGCCGCGCGACTTCGCCGTCTTCTACCGGACCAACGCGCAGTCGCGGGTGCTGGAAGACGCGCTGCGGGCGCGCGATCTCCCCTATTCGGTGGTGGGCGGCACGCGCTTCTTCGATCGGGCCGAGATCAAGAACCTCATCAGCTACCTGCGGGCCATCGCCAACCCCGACGACGGGCTGGCGCTGCAGCGGATCGTGAACGTCCCGGCGCGCGGGATCGGCTCCACCACCGCCGACAAGATCGGCGACCTCGTCTACGAACGAAAGATCTCCGCCTGGCAGGCGCTGGAGCTGGTGTCGACCGACGAGGCGCTGCTGGGGTCGGGGCCGCGCAAGAAGGTGGCGGCGTTCGTGGAGCTGATGCGGCGCCTGCGCATCGAAGGCGCGGGGCTCGGGCCGGCGTCGCTGGCGGAGAAGGTCCTCGAGGAGAGCGGCTACCGCGACGCGCTGGCCGGCGAGGCGACGATGGAGGCCGAGGGGCGGATCGAGAACCTGCTCGAGCTGGTGGCGCAGATGCGTGAGTACGAGCGCGAGGCGGAGGAGCCGACGCTGCACGGGTTCCTCGAGCGGGTGGCGCTCGCCTCCGACGTCGACGGCTACGATCCGGAAAAGGGCGCCGTCTCGCTCATGACGGTGCACACCGCCAAGGGGCTGGAGTTCCCGATCGTCTTCATCACCGGCCTCGAGGAGCGGATCTTCCCGCACGCCCGCAGCGTCGACGACGACTCCGCGGTCGAGGAAGAGCGCCGCCTCTGCTACGTGGCGGTCACGCGGGCCCGCACGCTGCTGCACCTGTCGCGCGTGCGGCGTCGCCGGCTCTCGGGGCAGGAGCTCCCGGGGATCCCGAGCCGCTTCCTGCGCGATCTGCCGGTCGAAGGCGTCGAGCAAATCATCACCGCCCGCCCGCCTGAGTACGGGGCCTACGGCACGAGCGAAGGACGCGGACCGTGGGGCGGCCGCTGGAGCCGCGACGAAGAGGCGCCGCCGTCGTTCGCCCGCCGCGACGAGTTCGCCCACCTGCCGCCCGGCCGGTCGCGCGCGCCGGCACCGGGCCTGTCGGCGCCGCGCGCGACAGCCGCACGCACGACAGCCGCACGCACGACAGCCGCACGCACGACGCCGGGCGAGATCGTCGTCGAGTACGACACCGAAGACTCCGCCGCCAGCCCCGGCCTGCAGGTCGGCGCCAAGCTGCGCCACCCGTCGTTCGGCGTCGGCGAGGTGCGCGCCTGGCAGGGCGCCGGCGCCGAGATGAAGGTGACGATGAAGTTCGCCGGCGCCGGCGTGAAGACGATCCTGGCGCGCTTTCTCTCCAGGCCGTGACCGTCGCGGTGACGCTTTTGCGGGTGACTAAGGTTACGCGGCGAGACCTCCGATAGCGGTAAACTCCCACCCATGACAGCCCTCAATCTTTCGTTCGCCCTGGTCGCCACTCTCCTCTCGCCCTCCGCGTCTCCCTCCGCGTCGCCCTCGCGCCACGCGGTCGCCCCCGTGTCCGTTCAGGTGGCGCAGGCCGGCTATCCGCCGCCGCCGCCGCCGCAGGTCGAGGCCGTGCCGCCGCCTCGGTCCGGCTGGGTCTGGGTCCCCGGCTATCACGAGTGGCGCGGCCGACGCTACGTCTGGGTTCCCGGCCGCTGGGAGCACGAGCACCGCGGTCGCATGTGGCGCGGTCCGCACTGGGAGATGCGCGGAGGGCAGCAGGTCTGGATTCAGGGTGAGTGGGTCGAGGCCGGCCCGCCGCCTGCGCCCATGCCTCCGCCGCAGCCTCAGTACGCCGAGCCGCCGCCGCCCCCGCCGCCGCAGGTCGAGGTGATGCCGGCGCCGCGTCCCGGCTGGGTCTGGATCCCCGGCACGCACGAGTGGCGCGGCGGACGTTATATGTGGGTCCCCGGCCGCTGGGAGCACGAGCGCCGCGGCCACATGTGGCGCGCCGGCCACTGGGAGCGCCGCGAAGGCCGCCAGGTCTGGATCGAAGGCGAATGGCGCTGATCTCTCACTAGACCACGGAGAGCTGCCCGTCATCGAACGGGCAGGCTTCAGCCAGAGAGCCAGTCGTTCCCCGGAAGGCGACGCTTCATGAACTCGTCGAACAGCGGAACCGTAAACGCTGTGTCGCCGTGATTCGGGCTCCAGATCATCCCTTTTCCGATGAGGCCGTTTCGGAGCGGAGCCAGCGCGGTTACCTTCCGGTTCAACGTCTCCGCAATATCTCCTGAGCGATGGGGGCCTGGACCGAGCTCGGCCATCGCACGGAGATATCTCTTCTCCATCGGCGTGAGGCGGTCGAAACGCACATGAAAGAAGCTCTCGTCTAGAGCAGCAACCGCTTGCGCCGATGCGATCTCTACGTCTTCGATCGCAATCGGACTTTTTTCGGCCACCTCCCAAGCATGCTTGCCCCATTCCTGAAGAAAATACGGATAGCCTTTGGTCTGGGTGACGATCAAATCGACGGCATCTGAGGCGAACTCGACGTCCAGATCTCCTGCCGGCTTTACCAGGGCTTGGCGGGCGGCCGGCCCGGGCAGCGGTCCGACTTCCGGATAGTCGAAAAGCCGGTATATTATCGACAGAACATAACTTCAATAATATATGTATAATTCAGCCGGAGCGCGAGGCCATCATCGGACCTCAGGGATTCTTGGCTGTCCGGGGCTCTGTTATCGGATGAGCGTCAGCTTGGAGCTGCGTTTGCCGGTCTCGGGGGTCGGGCTGTTCTTCACCGACAGCTGACAGGCGATGTCGGAGGCGATGCGGGCGAAGATCTCGCCGACCTTCGATTTGGGGTCGCGCACGACGACGGGGGTCCCCTCGTCGCCGGCGCGGCTGACGGCCGGCTCGAGCGGGATCTCGCCGAGGAACTTCAGGCCGGAGCGCTCGGCCAGCTTGCGGCCGCCGCCGCGCAGGAAGATCTCTTCGTGGTGGCCACAGCTCGGGCAGACGAAGCCGCTCATGTTCTCGACCAGGCCCAGCACCGGCACCTCGACGCGCGTCCACATCGAGAGCGCCTTTTCGACGTCGATGACCGACACCTCCTGCGGCGTCGTGACCATCACCGCGCCGGTGATCGGCAGGAGCTGCGACAGAGAGAGCTGCGCGTCGCCGGTGCCGGGGGGCAGGTCGACGATCAGGTAGTCGAGCTCGCCCCAGTGCACGTCCTCGATGAACTGCTGCAAGAGCTTGTGCACCATCGGCCCGCGCCAGATGACGGCGCCGCCGCGCTCGACGAAAAATCCGATCGAGACCACTTTCATCCCGTGGTGGATCGCCGGAACGATCTTGTTCCCGGTGTCGATCTGCCCGGGGGTCTCCGGGTCGCCCATCATCTGCGGGATCGACGGGCCGTAGACGTCGGCGTCCTTGATGCCGACCGCAGCCCCCTGCCGCGCCAACGCCGCCGCCAGGTTGGTGCTGACCGTCGACTTGCCGACGCCGCCCTTGCCGGCGGCGACGGCGATGATGTTCTTCACGCCTGGCAGGCGTGGGTTGTCGGGACGATTGGGGCGGCCGCGCACCTTCGACGTCAGCTTCACGTCGACGCCGGCGATGCCGGGGAGGCGCCCGACCGCCTGTTCGACGGCGCGCGCGATGGTCTCCTTCGAGGGGCAGGCCGGGGTGGTCAGCTCGACGGTGATCTGCGCGCGATCACCCTCGAGCCCGACGCCGGCGATCATTCCGGCAGAGACGAGGTCAACCTTGAGCGCCGGGTCCTGAACCTCGGCCAGGACGGCGGTGATTTCTTCGACGGTAGGAATGCGCGAAGCCTGCCCGTGTTGGCCGCCGACCGCTAGCTCATTTTCTTCGAGACCCTCAAAGGGTCCTGCGCCCCCGGCGATAAGCGTCGGCGAGCTGAGCTCGCCTTCTCGCCCTACGCCTTTCGGGCGCGCGCCGAGGCGAGCGCGTGAACCTGGCCGGGCTGGTCGGGGTGGTGCCCCATCTTGCGCCGCTTGACCGCCAGGTAGGCGGCGTTGTGCTGGTTCTCGCCCACCCAGTGCGCGAGGCGTGAGCTGACGTTGACGCCCGCCGCGCGGAGCCCTGCCACCTTGAGCGGGTTGTTGGTCAAAAGCCGGATCGACCGGACGTCCAGGTCATCCAGAATCGCTGCCGCCAAATCGTAGCGGCGGGCGTCGGCCTCGAAGCCGAGCGCCAGGTTGGCCTCGACCGTGTCGGCGCCGCCGTTCTGCAAGGCGTAGGCGCGCACCTTGTTGCCGAGGCCGATCCCGCGCCCCTCCTGGCGCAGGTAGACCACCAAGCCGGTCCCCTCGGCCGCGATCCGCTCGAGCGCGGCGTCGAGCTGCTCGCGGCAGTCGCACTTGAGCGAGCCGATCACCTCGGAGGTCCAGCACTCGGAGTGGACGCGGCAGAGCACGTTGCTCATCCCGGAGACGTCGCCGCGCACGATCGCCATATGCTCCTCGACCGTGGGCGAGTCGCTTTGGGCATCCGCGGCGTCGCGGTAGACCACCAGGCGGAATGGCCCGTGCGCGGTCGGAAGCTCGGCGTCTGCGTATCTGATGAGGCTCATTTATCTAATTGGATGGATGAGGGGCGGCGACGTTACTGCAGAGTTCCGCCCGGTTGCGCGATTTTTTCCCGGGTGTCATCTTAGTACCAACATGGCGACGCGGCCCATCGTGCGGTTCCCCGATCCCAAGCTGCGCCAGCGATCGGCCCAGGTCGAAGTCGGCGGGGTCGACGACGAACTGCGTCAGCTGGTCGCCGACATGGCCGAGACCATGGTCGTCGCCGAGGGGGCGGGGCTGGCGGCGATTCAGGTCGGCGCGCCGGTGCGGCTGTTCATCGTCGACGGGCACGTCGCCGGCGGGGCCGAGGACGCACCCCCCAAGGTCTTCATCAACCCGGAGATCGTCGAGATCTCGGACGAGGCGCAGACGGGCGACGAAGGGTGCCTGTCGTTCCCCAACATCTTCGTTCCGGTGAAGCGCGGGATGCGGGCGCGCGTGCGGGCGATGGATCTCGAGGGAAAGGCGTTCGAGGCGGAGGGGGAGGGGCTCTATGCCCGCGCGCTCCAGCACGAGACCGATCACCTGAACGGCAAGCTGCTCATCGATCAGGTCGGGCCGGTCAAGCGGGAGATCATCAAGCGGAAGCTGCGCAAGGATCTGGAGACCGAGCGCGAGGAAGCGGCCGAGCGGGAGCCGGCGCGCGCCGCGCGCTAGCCGCCTTCGATGCTGACCATCGCGCTCTCGCGGCTGGAGTTCGATGGACGCCACGGCGCGACGGCGATCGAGCGCCGCACCCTCCGCAAGTTCGAGGTCGACGTCGAGCTGGAGGTCGAAGCGGTGGCCGCCGAAAAGACCGATCGCCTGGCCGACACCGTCGACTACAGCAAGGTGGCCGAGCTGATCGTGGGAATCGGCGTCGGCGAGCCGCACCACATGCTCGAGTCGCTGGCCCGGCGGATGACCGACAGCGTGCAGGCTCGGTTTCCGTCGGTGCGCGCCGTCCGGCTGGCGCTGCGCAAGCTGAACCCGCCGAGCTGCCCCGGACACCCGGCCTACGCCGAAGTCCGGATCGGCGGCTGACGATTTGACTATCGGCTAACCGACCTCGGCGCGGATGCGGGCTTCGATGGCGTCGGCGCCGATGTGCACGGTGGCGCCCACCGGAAGGGAGACGTGCGCCATGGCCAGCGCCACGCCGCGGCCGTCGGGAAACCGCGCGGCGCTGGTGATCTTGCCGGCCTTCGGCTTGACGTCGCTGGTGAGCGGGTCGCCCGGGTGGGGATCGGCGGCGCCGGTGACGTCGAGGCCGACCAGGCGCCAGTTGATGTGGCCGCGATCGCGCACGCGGACGATCGGCTCCTGGCCGAGGTAGCAGCCCTTCGTGTAGTCGATGGCGCCGCCCAGGCCGACCTCCATCGGGAAGTAGTCGGCGGTGATCTCGGCGCCGAAGCGCGGCTCGAGCGCGTCGATCCGCGCCGCCTCGGCGACAGCGGCGTCGAGCTCGGGCAGGCCGACCGCCAGCTTCTGGCGCAACGATGCGACGTCGGCGGGCGCGCCGCCGATCCAGAAGCCCTCGGCGCCGAGCTCCCGCACGCGCACGATCCAGAAGCTTCCGACCTCCCCGTGCGCCAGCGGCGGCGCCGCGGCCAGCGTGCCGACCTCGACGCCGGTGGCCGCCAGACGCGCAGGGGCGGCCGGTCCGAGCAACGAGAACAACGAAAACGCCGGCACCGGCGCGGCGGCGAAGTCGTCCATGATCGCGTAGCGCCCGAGCGTGGTGGCGAGGGTCGCCCCCTGGCCGGCGTCGACCACGATCCGGACGTCGTCCGCACGGACGAAGATCCGCAGGTCGCTGACCACCTGTCCCTTGGGCGTCAGCAGCGCCGCCCGGCAGCCGTGCCCCGGCTCGGTTCCGGCCACGTTCCCGGTCACGAGGCCGTGCAGGAAGCGGATCCGATCGGCGCCGGTCGCCAGCACCAGCTCGCGGGGTGCTGCGCCGGCTGGTCCGAGGACGGCGTCGCCCGCCAGCAGCCCGACGTCGGTCGTGATCGCCATCAGTCCCCCTTCATAGCGCGCCGTTCGCGCAGCCGCACGGCCCGACGGCGCTGCGCGTCGGCGTAGCGGCGGCGCTCGACGGCGGTCTCCGGGTGCAGCTCGGGGACCGGGCGCGGGTGCCCGTTCTCATCGACGGCCACGAAGGTCAGATAGGCGCGCGTCGTTTGGCGCCGGGTGAAGCTCGTCTGGTTCTCGCACAGGACGCGTACGCCGACCTCCATCGAGGTGCGCGCGGCGAAGTTCACCTGCGCCTGCAGCACGACCACCTCGCCCAACAGAACGGGATCCAGGAAATGCAGACGATCCATCGACGCGGTCACCACCGGCCCCCCCGAGTGTCGCGCCGCCGCGATGCCGGCCGCGATGTCGATCCACTGCATCATGATCCCGCCGAAGATCGTGCCGTGGACGTTGGTCAGGCCCGGGAGCACCAGCTGCGCGGTCTCGACCCGTGAGGCGCGCGGCGTGCGTCGGGCGAGCAGGGGCTTGGGGCGGGCCGGGCGCAAAGTGTGTGTGAGCGGCATGCCAAGCGGCTATCACCGCCCGTGTGCCACGTCAAACCTCCGACGGCGAAGCTCCTGTGACGGCGAAGCTCCTGTATAGTGTCGGGCGATGATCGTTCGGTCGCTGCTGGTCTGGCCCGCTCTGATCGTCGCGCTCGCCGTTTCGCCCGCCTCCGCCAAGAAGTTCACGCTCGAGGAGTTGATCCAGATGTCGCGCGGGAATCCGGGGCTGCAGGCCGACGCGGCCGCCACCGCGGCGATGCAGGCGCAGGTGCTGGAGGCGAAGCTCAACTGGCTGCCGCAAGGGAGCGTCCTGTCGATCCTGGCCCCGTCGCCCAAGGAGGAGTGCTTCAACGTCTGGGGCGTGCGCAGCGAGAGTCAGTGCGTGAGCACCACCTCGCCCGAGGTGAACCTCAGCTCGCTGTCGTGGAACCGCGTCTTCACGCACACCGAGGTGCAGTTGATCCAGCCGGTGTGGGACTTCGGAAAGATCTCGGCCGGCATCGCCGCCGCCAAGGCCGGCGTCGGCGTCTCGCGCGAGCGGGAGGCGGGCTCGCGCGCCGACCTCGATCTCAACGTCCGCAAGGCCTACTTCGGTCTGAAGCTGGCGCGCGAGGTCCTCGACGCCCTCGACGAAGGGGGGAGCTACATCGAGAGCGCCCAGAAGACGATCGACAAAGATCTCTCCAAGGGGACGGGGAGCTCGACGGTCACCGATCGGCTGCGGATGCGGACCGTCCACGCCGATCTCGACGCGCGCGTGCTGGAGACCAAGCGGCTCCAGGGCCTGGCGATCGACAGCCTGCGTACGCTCATCGGCCCCGATGCGCCCGGCGAGATCGACGTCGATGACGATCCGTTCGAGCCGCCCGACGTGCCCCAGCGCCCGGTGACCTACTACGAGGACCTGGCGCGCGCCACGCGGCCCGAGGTGAAGATGCTCGAGTACGCGGTCAAGGCCAAGCACGCGTTGGCCGATCTCGAGCGCCGCAAGGAGTACCCCGACCTCATCATCATCGGCGGTGCGGTGTACGCCAGCGCGCAGGGGGTCGACAACCCGACCAACGCCTTTTTCAGCCACTACTACAACAGCACGGCGGCGGGCGTGGCGGCAGGGCTGCGCATCCCGCTCGACCTCGGGCCGAAGATCGCGCGCAGCAAGCGTCTGGCGGCCGAGGCCGAGCAGACCGGGTTCCAGCAGAGCGCGGCGATGGGCGGCATCATGCTGGAGGTGCGCAAGGCCTACGGCGAGGTGAACGAAGCGCGCGCGCGGGTCGCCAGCATGGAGAAGGGGGAGAAGGCCGGCAAGGCCTGGATCTCGGCGGTGGCGCAGAACTTCGCGGTTGGGTTGTCCGAGGCGCGTGACTTCTCGGACGCGCTGATCGCGTTCTTCGGAATGCGGACGCGCTACCTGCAAGCGGTCTACGATTTCGACATCGCGCTGTCGTCGCTGGCGCGAGCGACCGGCGTCGCCGACTTTCGCAACCTCTGACAGGGCGGCGCTTGACCGGGGCGTCGCGCGTCTTAGGTTTGTGGTGTGACGACGAGATGATCTGACGGTGCGGCTCGTCTTTCTCGCTGCGGTGCTGGGGTAGGTGATGGGAACAGCGGGAAATTCCGACCCGATCAAAAGGTGCTCGAAACGATAGGACGAAGTCGAAACAGTCAGTCGACGTCGCACGCACGGGGGGCCGAGAGCCCCCCGTTTCTATTTGATCGGGGGGCATTCGCGTGCTGCGCACGCTCGGTGCCCCCCGCGCCCCCGCTCGCTCCGGCCTGGCAAAGCCACCCTCCCGCTCGC
>DATAVR010000153.1:0-14983 GCA_036267635.1 Polyangia bacterium
CATGAGCGGCCGCACCTTCAGCATCAACGGCCAGGCCATCACCTGCGGCGGCAACGTGGCCCCTCCCGCCAAGGTCAACGGCGGCTACTGCTTCCAGATCTCGGCTGGCGGCACCACCTCCGCTTACTTCGGGACCTGGTAACCCGCCTCTCGCGCCTCGCTCCGACCCACGGCCGGCCCGCCCCAAGCGGACCGGCCGTTTCCTTTTGGGGGCTGCTACCGGGTCACGACAAGGAGACGCCTAGATGTCACGCGGGCACACGGGTGCGCTGCACGACAACTGCCTCCCTGCCTCGATCCTAGAGGGAGTGCAGCCCGAGACCGACGCTGCAGTCGACCTTCTGCACGTCGACGTTGAGCCAGCCGTCCTGGCCGATGTTCATCCCCTTGGTCGAGATTCCCCCGAGCGCACTGCAGGAGAGGTCGATGTGGTTCGCTTGGCGGCTGGTACACCAGCCTTCGGACGACGCGACGTTGGTCGGGTGGTCGTGCGGGCAGGCGTCGATGATCTGGACGACCGCGTACTCGGTCTTGCTGCAGTCGGAATCGTGCGTCGTGCCGCTCAGCGAGAACGTGCCGTTCGGATCGCACTTGACGGCTACGCAGGTGCCGCAGTCGCCGCCCGATTGTGACTCCGCCGGGCAAGAGGGGGCCTGGTTGCCGGGGCAGGTATCGTTGCCGTTGCAGTTGCACGCGGCGCCGACCCACAGCGTGCTCAGATCGCCGAGGGCGCCGTAGTAGCTCGCGTTGTTGTTCACGCTCGACGAGTAGCTCGCGATGGTGACCTTGTTCTGGCCAGTCGTGCAGGTCTGCGAGTTGATGCTGGTGGTATCGCCAAAGTCCGGGTAGCCGTCGCAGTCGCCGGACGAATCATTCCCGTACATGGTTGCCGCGTAGCCGGTCGTCCAGGCGCCGAGCCCCGCGGTGCCGCCCGTGCTGCTGGCGCCACCGGAGCCGCTCGTCCCGCCTGTCGCGGAGCCGCCCGCTCCCGTCGTTCCACCGTGTCCGCCGCTGGCGGTCGCGCCACCGGAGCCGGTCGTCCCGCCCGTCGCGGAGCCGCCCGCTCCCGTCGTTCCACCGTGTCCGCCGCTGGCGGTCGCGCCGCCGGAGCCGGTCGTCCCGCCGGAGCCGCTCGCGCCACCGCGACCCGCTGCGCCGCCCGTTCCGGTCGCTCCGCCCAACCCGGTCATGCCGCCGGCGCCTGTCGCGCCGCCCAACCCCACCGTTCCCCCCGTCCCTGTTGCTCCTCCCGTCGCCGCCGCTCCGCCGGTCCCCGTTGCGCCACCGGAGGCGGTGACCCCGCCGGAGCCTGTGACTCCGCCAGAGCCCATGGCGCCGCCCTCGGCCTCCGCGCCTCCACTTCCCGAGGCGCCGCCGGTCCCCGTATCACTCCCCTCGGTCGTCGTAGCGGGTTCCGCGCAGGAAGCGAGGCCAAGCAAAACGGCGAGGGCCAATCCATGGCTCAATTTCATGAAACGCTCCGAAGTGAAGGGCGAGCCAACGGTGGCGGGTGGAGGATCTATCGACCGGTCTGGGACCAACCCCGGTGTTAGGGCGGGCCAGGAGCGTTTCCTTCACGAGAAAGGCACCCGGGGACAGCGCCGCCCGTCCGAGCCAACAGGCCGTGGCCCGAATGCCGCTCAGAAATAGCCACTCGCGGCGACGGCGCCGTAGGTGATGGTGGCCATGATGGTGGCCCCGGCCGGTGTGGGATGAACGCCATCGGAGGTGTCAGCGGTGCTGGTCGGGTCGAAGGTGCTGTCGTAGTGATCGACGAGGTAGATGGGCGAAGTCGCGGTGGAGTTGGTCGACGCCCAGCTCGGCGTCACCGCCGCGGCCAGGGCCGCCACGTTGGCCAGGCAATTCCCGCAACCGCTCGGGTCCAGCTTGATGATCTTGGAGACGAAGAAAATGACGTTGGGGTTCTGCTTGCGGAACTCGGCGATGACCGCGACGTACGCCGACATGATCGTCGAGGTGGCGACCCCGTCCCAGACGTCGTTCGTCCCGAAGTGCATCAGCACGATGTCGGGCTTTTCGGCGGCCCACGTCTGCAGCTCGGCATAGCTCCCGCAGCCGCCGCTCTTGGTGCAGGCTCCCCGCGTGCTGTTCTGGGGCAGGTACGTCACACCATAGCCGCCATGCCCTTCGTCCTTGACGCTGCTGGGAGCGCCGCTGCCACAAGCCTGGTTGGTCGTCTCCGTTCCGACGAATTGAAAGTTCTTGTGATTGCCCGCCATCAGCTGGGCGTAGGTCAGCTGCGGATAGCAGGTGTCCTCGGTGATGGAATCTCCGAGCGGCATGACGCTCCAAACGCCCGTGTGCTTTGCGCCGCCAGCGCCCGTGGAGCCGCCCTTCCCGGCGCTCCCTCCCTGGCCTGTCGCGCCGCCGATCGCGGCGGTCCCGCCCGCGCCCGTGACCCCTCCCGCCCCCTTCGCGCCAGCACTACCGCCCGCCGCGCCGCCGGTCGAA
The DNA here is from genome assembly GCA_036267635.1 of Polyangia bacterium. Taxonomy (GTDB): domain Bacteria; phylum Myxococcota_A; class Polyangia; order Fen-1088; family Fen-1088; genus JADGRB01. Next base: position 2,473 of record DATAVR010000153.1, read on the forward strand.
GTCGTCCCACCGGAACCAAAGGTCCCGCCGGTGGCGCGCGTTCCACCTTCTCCTGCCGCTCCGCCCGCTCCCGTGGTTCCGCCCGAGCTGCTCGCGCCGCCCAGCCCGCCCGCGCCACCGGTCGCAGACGTCCCACCCGTGCCGATCTGGCCCCCCGCGGCGGTCACGCCGCCGGCGCCGCCGCTCGCGGTCGTCCCTCCCATCGCACCGCTACCCCCTGTTGCGGAGCCGCCCCCCGTACCGCTCGTCCCGCCGGTATTCGTGCTGCCGCCGCTGCCGGACTCACTCGTCGACGAACCGCCGCCGCACGCCACCAGGAAACCTGCAAATCCGAGAGTGAAGAAGCACCTTCGCGCGTCAAGGGATCTCATGCGATCGGACCTCCGGGGATCGGGGACACGGGCCGGCGCCTCCCAAAGGGCGACATGACGTAGAGACCTTCACGCAAAGGTGCGCCCTGTCCTCTGGCGTGTCGAAGCCGCTACCAGCCTAGAAGCGTTTGCAGTCGCGTCGCCAACGCCGTCCCCATGGCTTGCTGGCCCGCCACGTTGGGATGCTGATTGCATCCCAGGTTGTTCTGCACCGAATTGAGGCTCAGAACCTCGGCCTTGGTCTCACCGCTGGCTTTCAGCGAGGCCAGAATGTTGTCGAGTCGGCTGAGCCTGGTGCCGCCGTACATGTCGATCAAGATGAAGTAGGTGTCGGCGTACTTCTGTCGGATGGCCTCGACGAACGACACATAGGCCGTTTCATAGGGCGTACCAGGATCGCCGGAGCCGAAATCGTTGGTTCCCAGGTTGATGACCACCACCTGGGGTTGATAGAGCGCGAAGCTCCACAGCACCGTGTCGGGGAGGGCGTACGGATAGCGCTTCGGCATCGTCAAGGACGCCGCGGTGGGCGTCGTCTCACCGTAGTTGCGATAGACCCCGATACCCGAATAGGCGATGGTCACGACGTCCGCGGACACGGACCGCGCCGCAATGGAGCCGTAGGCGAGGTAGTTGTCGGTGTACGCGTCGATGCCTCCCGTGCACGTGCTGTCACCCTCCACGCCGGCACCCACCGAAAGCGAGTCACCCACCACCTCGATGCGTCTCGCAGGCGCGGCATCGGGTGCCAGCGGAGCCCCGCCGGTTCCGAACGCGGTCAGACCGTTGAAGGTCGTCGTACCGCCGGGCGACGCCTCCGTGTTTCGCCAGATCAGGATGTCGTGGGTAGCGCTGGTCAGTCCGGAGGCGAGGGAGACCGTCGACTGCCCCGATGCCATCGCGATGACCTTGGGTGCGCCGTCGTCGATGACGACGGTGATGCGGTTGTTGCCCGTCGCGTTGTCGACAGCCATGGACACCTGAGTCCCCGTGAAGCGCGCCTGAACGTTCACTCCGGGCCATGAGTACTCGGTCGAGCCGTCGGTCTCCCCGGGGCCGGTTCTCCCGACGATGCGCACGGCGGGCGAGCTCGCGCTCCCCCCGGCGGCGCCGCCCGAGCCGGGCATCCCTCCGTTCCCGGCGTTCCCGCCCATGACTCCGGCGGCTCCCGAGGTGCCACCGGCTCCCGCTCGACCGCCGCCAGCGCCGCCGGCCGTCGCGCCGCCGGAGCCTCCGCCCGTCGACGTCGCTCCGCCGGAGCCGAGGCTTCCGCCGGTGGCGCGCACACCGCCCGCGCCTGCCGCTCCGCCAGATCCTGTGGCTCCTCCCGGGCCGGTCGCGCCGCCCATCCCGTTGGTGCCGCCGGTTGCGGAAGTGCCGCCGGTTCCGATCTGGCCGCCCGCGGCGGTCGTGCCGCCGCTGCCCCCTGCCGCGGAAGCGCCACCCGTGTCGCTCGTCGTTCCGCCCGTGTTCGTCGCCCCTCCGCTGCCGGAATCACCGGTCGCCCCGCCGCCACACGCTGTCAGGAGACCTGCAAGTCCTAGTGTAAGGAAGCACCTTCGCGCATCGGGGGACATCATGCGATCGGACCTCCAGGGGATCGGGGGCAACGGGCAGCCGCCTCACACAAGGGCGAGCGGACGGAAGAAGCTTCACGCAATCGTGGTGCCCACTCACGAAGGTGTCCCGGCAACACGTGGCTGCCCGCGCGACGCGAATGGCCGGAACGCGTTCGCGCTGGCGCTGAACCGCGGTGACTATTCGAAAGAAAGGAACGGCCGCACTGGCGCGTGGCAATTCGACTTTCGCGCTGCGCGCCGTACTGACGTACGGTTAGGTTATTGAGGCGTGATTCTGACCATCACCACGCCGTGGGGCGCCACCTTCTCTTCGTATCGACCGGAGCTGGTCGGGGCGTCGGCCCGTCTCCAGAGGTCGCGGACGCGCGTCTTCGTGGCCGGGGAAAGGCCGATCTCATCCCAGGACACCGCGATGGGGCCGGCCTCGCTGCCGCGGTTGAAGAGAATGACCGCTCGAGCGCCGTCGCTGAGCGGTTTCATCCAGACCTCGTGCGCGCCGTCATCCCGCACCTTCCGTCCTTGCATGCCGAGGGCGTCCTGATCCACCGCGATCACCTCGCGGTTGGTGAGGATGTCGCGGACCTCGGGCGTCATCGCCGCGAGATCGTTGCCCGCCATCAAGGGCGCGGCGAAAAGCGCCCAAAAGCTGAAGTGCGAACGACTCTCCTCGAAGGTGAGCCCACCGTTGCCGACCTCCAGCATGTCGGGATCGTTGAAGTGTCCGGGGCCTGCAAATGGATGGAGGTCCGTCATCAGGTCGATGATGTGCACCACCCCCATGCCGCCCCACGCCTTGCCGCAGTCCCAGCAATCCTGAATGTCGCCGGTCGCGCGCCAGAGCTCCCCGACGCCGGGCGCCCAGGTCCAGGGCTTCGTCGATCCCCACTCGCAGATGGAAAAGACGATCGGGCGGCCGGTGGCGCGCAGGGCGCGGCTCATCTTCATGTAGGCGTCGCGGGCGTCCTGTCCTTCGGTGTTGCACCAGTCGTACTTCAAATAGTCGACGCCCCAGTCGGCGTAGGTCTTGGCGTCTTGGGCTTCGTGGCCCTTCGATCCCGGCCGCTTGGCGCAGGTCAGGGTGCCGGCGTCCGAGTAGATCCCGAACTTCAACCCCTTGGCGTGGACCGCGGCAGCCAGGGCCTTCATCCCGGAGGGGAAGCGCTGGGGGTCGGCCACGATGGTTCCCCGTTCATCTCGGCTCGTCTGCCAGCAGTCATCGATGACGACGTACGTGTAGCCGGCGGCCTTCATTCCGCTAGACACGAGCGCATCCGCGGCCTGCCGAATGAGCTTCTCGCTGACGTTGCAACCGAACTTGTTCCAGCTGTTCCACCCCATCGGCGGCGTCTGCGCGAGCCCGTCGCCCGCGAGGGCCACGGACGCCCCTCCGCACAGGAACGATAGGACGAGGCTGACGCCGGCAATGGCGCGTGAGCGATCTCCCGATCGCCGCGGCCCTATGGGAGCTGCCTGGCGGAGACGCGACCCTGGTTCGTTCGAGAAACTCACGCCCGCGAGTCTCGTTTCTCCGAGCGGGCAGGTCAAACAGGGAGCGCATGCATGGGCGAACGCGCGCTCGGGCCAGACGTGGGGCGAGAAATCCAGGCCGGTCGCCGCCGCGCCGCGCGTTCGGACTGTCGGGTAAGCTCTGATGCATGCGATTGAACGACCCGATCGTTTTGGCTGGCGTGCACTGCACGATCGACATTTCCGCTCTCAGCGACCGTACCGTGCTCGTGCACATCGCGGGAGTCGACACCGGCGAGCTCGGCCAAAGGCCTTTCGCCGCTTTGAGCGAGCTGCTCGAGGCCGGCGGACCTTTCGATCTCTACATTGACGCCCGCGACGCGCGAGGGCCGAGCGTCGACGTCAGCGCGCAGTGGGCCGGTTGGTTGCGTGAGAACCGGGCGCGCTTCCAATACGTCAACATGCTCACGAGGTCGCGGTTCGTGCAGCTCACGGCGGACTTCGTGCGACGTTTCGCCGAGCTCGGCGACTGCATGCGCATCTTCACGGATCCGGCGGCGTTTGATACTGCGCTCGGGATTTCTATCCGCGGCTGAGAGCGTCTGTTCCGGTCGTCGCGCGCCACAAAGGCGGCGACTCAGACGTCGATCGCTCGCCCGCAAATCGGCCCCGGCCGGCCCCGTCTGGGGGGCCAACCGTTTCGACTGCGAGTCGCGCCCAGTGTCCGCCCGCCACGGACGTCCTGTCCGGACGTCCTGTCCGGACGTCCGTGGACACCCAAACGACGCCCCACATCGAGACGGCGCGGCCGGGTCCCGCCCGTCAGGGCTGGCGCGGGGATTGCTGTGCGCTGTCGCAACATGCTTCGGATCTTTTTCGTCGCGACGATCTTCGCCGTCTTGATCTTGCGGCCCGCAGCCGCACCCGCCGGAACGGTCATGACCGCCGCGGCCTCAGAACCATTGGGCAAGAACCTGCTCTGGAATGGCACGTTCGAGGGGACAACGCCGCGCCCGTGGAGCGTCGGGCTGGAGTCGTCCGACACCGGGCGGTGGGCCATCACGAACCAGGAGCTCTGTATCGAGATCGATCGACCAGGGCCGAGCCCGTCGAGTGTCGTGATCCGGCAGCGGCCGCTCGCGATCGCGGGGGGGCATCACTATCAGCTGCGGCTGCGCGCGCACGCCACCGCCCCAAGCCAATTGCGGGCGCGGCTTTCCAAGATCAACGCTCCTTACAGTGAGCTGTGGGCCACCACCGCGAACGTGGGTTCGGAGACGAGGACCTACGCCGCAAGCTTCGACGGACCGGTCGACGACGACAGCGTCGAGCTGGCCATCGAGCTGGGAGGACCGCTGGCCGGCGCAGCGCCCTTGACCGTCTGCCTCGACGACATCGAGCTCAACGATCCGCAGGCCGAAATCCCCGTCGAGCGCCTACACCCGCGCCAGATCCCCAAAGTGCGCGTCAACCAGCTGGGCTACCTGCCGGCCCTGCCGAAGATCGCGACGGTCGTGGCGGCCGGCGACGCCCCGCTCGACTGGCAGTTGGTCGACACAGCCGGGAAGGTCAGGGCTGCTGGCAAGACGCGCCCGTTCGGCGATGATCGTTCATCGGGCGAGCGAGTCCATCAGATCGACTTCTCTTCGGTGACGGAGCCGGGCAACGGGTTCACATTGCGCGTCGGGCACGACGAGAGCGTCCCCTTCGCCATCGGTCCCAATATCTACCGCCAGCTCAAGTACGACGCGCTGGCCTTCTTCTACCTTCAGCGGAGTGGCATCCCGATCGAGATGCCCTATTCCGGCTCGCGCGCCTACGCGCGCCCCGCCGGTCACCCGGGCGACAAGAGCGTAGGCTGTCCGCCCGAGGCACCGTGCGCCTACACGCTCGACGTCAGCGGCGGTTGGTACGACGCCGGCGATCACGGCAAGTACGTCGTCAACGGTGGCTTCACCGTCTGGATGCTGCAGAACGAGTACGAGACGCTCTCACGTTTTGGCCACACCGCCGGCACGTTCGGCGACGGGAAGATGAAGATCCCCGAGTCCAAGAACGGGCGGCCCGATCTGCTCGATGAAGCGCGCTTCGGGCTCGACCTGTTCCTGCGGATGCAGGTGCCGGCCGGGCAGCCGATGGCCGGTATGGTCCACCAAAAGATCCACGGCGAGAAATGGTCGGCGATTCCCACCTCGCCCGCGCACGACGACATCAAGCGCTACCTGCGGCCGGTCAGCACGGCGGCGACGTTGAATCTGGCAGCGATGGCGGGGCAAGGCGCGAGGCTCTGGCGGAAGCTCGATCCCGCTTTCGCCAAACGCTGTCTCGGCGCCGCCGAAACGGCGTACGCGGCCGCCAAGAAGAACCCGGCGATCCGCGCCGAGCGCGACACGCCAGGCGGCGGCGCGTACGGCGATGGCGATCTGGACGACGAGCGCTACTGGGCGGCGGCGGAGTTGTTCATCACCACCGGCAAGCCTGAGTACCGAGATGACCTCGTCCAGTCGCGTCTCCACGCGCCCAAGGCGGGGGCAGCCGTCGCGGCCGGCACCGTCGGATGGGACCACGTCGCCCCGCTCGGCAAGATCAGCTTGCTCACCGCCCCCAACGGGCTCGGCGAGGACGCGTTGGCCGAGCAGCGGCAGCAGCTTGTCGCTGCAGCCGATCGGCTCCTCGGTCTCATCAGCAAGCGTGGCTACCGGGTGCCGATGGCGTCGGACAGTATCTACGTTTGGGGATCGAACGGCGCCGTGCTCAACGCGGCGGTCGTGCTGGGCTTCGCATACGAGCTCACCAAGGATCTCCGATACGCGGGCGGCGTCGTCGACTGCCTCGACTACATCCTCGGGCGCAATCCGCTCGGCTTCAGCTACGTCGCCGGCTATGGCCGGGACGCCATGCGAAATCCACACCACCGTGTCTGGGCTCATTTGAAGGATCCGACTCTCCCGGAGGCACCGCCCGGCGCTGTGGCCGGCGGCCCCAACTCGGCGCTGCAGGACCCTTACATTCGCAGGATGGGGATGGGTGGTTGCGCGCCCCAGACCTGCTACGTCGACAACACCGACTCGTACTCGACGAATGAGGTGGCCATCAACTGGAACGCCGCGCTCGCCTGGACGGCCGCCTTCCTCGACGACCTCGGCGAGAGGCATCGCTGACGACTCGCCAGGCCGGCCTCGTCGCATCGGCTACGATCGAGATGACGATGCGGTACGCCCACCTCTCTCCGCATGTGCCGCGCGATGCCGTGAAGCTGCTCGATCACGGCGGCCATTTGAGCAGCGGGTGGGCAAAAACCGAAAGACCGTACCTAAGTAATTAATTGTTGTGGAGGCGCCGGGAGTCGAACGCGTTTCACGCAGATCGGAATCCCTTCGGCATTACCTGGGCTTGCGACCGATGCTGCGGAAAGGTCAAGGGTTCGACTCTTCCGGCTCGCTCCGTCTCATTCCGACTCACGGCATCGAAGTCCAAGTCGTCTGACAACAGGCTGACAACCGCGAGGCTGGCTTCATTCGCGTTCGCGATCGTGCCCACTTGGGTTATGGAGGCCGGCGAAGTCCAGTCCTGGACCCAAACACCGCCCTCACGTCTGGCGGGGGCACGAGGCGCGAGAGTTCGACCCCTCCCGCGCCCGTCCCCTTTCATGGAGATGAGAGGCTGCTGGGTTAGTTTGTCACCAGGCCGGCGTACTTGAGGCAGGCGTGAAAGAGCTGGGCGCTGGTGTTGGTGGGTGCGCCGTGGATCGCTTCAATCGGAAGGCCGACGTAGATGATCTTCGAGGTCCCCTTTGTATGACCGCTCGCGACCCCGGTAGTCGTGTTGGTTCCCGTGGCCAGCGGATCGGCTTGTACCGTCAAGAGCGTATCGGTTCCAGCGGCTGGATTGACGGCGTCCGCGGTGGTGGTGACATTTAGGTCCGCATCGATCGCGAAGCTGAGCCCGCTGAACGCCGGCACGGTCGAGGCGCCGGTCGCGACGAAACTTATGTCTTGGTCGAGGCTGTCGCCGCTGGCGAGCTCGATGTCTGCCTCGCCTCCCGTCAGACCTAAATAGGTCGCCACGAACATGTCGCCGTTGGTGTCCGTCCAATCGGGACCGAGATCGAAGAGTAGATTTTCGGAAAAGATGATCAGCGTTTTGTTCCCGAGATCGAGCCAGTTTCCCAGCGTCGTCTCTTGCGAAGACGACAGCGTTGGCGGCTCGCCGCTGTCGTTGTCGGCCGTGTACCAGACGATCGTCGAGACGCCACTCAGCTGAGAAAAAGAAGGGACCGTCGGATTCGTGTCGTTGCCGGCCGGCACGGAGAAGGTGGTGTAGGTGAGATTCTCGCCGGTGAGCAGCCCCGCGAAGAGGGTGTCGGAATACGAAGGTGTCTGCACGGGGGAATTCGGATCGTTGTTGTCGCTGTCGTCGTCATCCACGAGCAGCGTCGTATTTGCGAACGCCCCGCCCGCACCACCGGTCGCCGAACCGCCCACGCCGCCGGTGCCGGTCGAGCCACCTCCCACGCCACTGCCGGCAGCGCCCGAGCCGGCGCCGGCAGCGCCCGAGGCGCCACCCGAGCCGGTGCCGGCCCTTCCGCCGCTCGTGCCTGCCGTCCCGCCGGGACCGCCGGCGCCTGCCGCGCCGCCTAGACCGCCGTCGTTGCCGCCGGTTCCGCTGCCGCTGCTGCTCCCGCATCCGACCGCCGCCAGCATCAAGACTGCGGTTCCCCATGAGGTGAGTCTCGCTGCTTTCACGTGTTTCTCCGTCTTTCGTCTTTGGGTTGTGATGGACCGATTTGTGTCGGGCGCGCGCCCACGTTACACCTCGAGCGTGGCTTCCTCTACCCCTCACGACATCCCAGTGAGGTCTTCCATGCTGATGTCGGCAAAGGTTTCGAGGAGGTCAACGTGCGGCCGACGGAAAATGTCCATCGAGGCTCGTGCCGCAGCGTTCCGGCCGCTGTCTTTCGCTCGCGAACTGCACACGCTTCCGCCCGAGCGGCAGCCTTCCGGGTCCGGGCCGATATGCCGGGCGCGCTGGCTTGTGCCCTACTCCCGCTGGGGTAGCATGCCGGCGTTCGGCCGGGAGGGCCCATGCGTATCCAGATATTCACCTCGTCTCTTTCGTTGCTGGCGGCGGTCGCCGTTGCCCACGCCGATCCCAAGCTGCCGCCCGGCAGCGCGCACGATCCGCCGGTGTTTCAGGATCAGAGCGTCGCCTGGATGACGGTCGTGTCTCGCGACAGCCACTACGGCGCGCACGGGTGGTTTCGCGTGTACGGCGCCACCAACAAGAACGACGGCCTCACGATGGTCTGGCGGTCGGGCGCCAAGATCCTGGGCGAGGGGCCGTGTCAAACCAACTGGAATCACAAACACAAGACCCTCGCCGGCGACTGTTCGGTGGACAAGGATCTCACGGCGGCCGGTCCGGTCGAGGTGGATCTGGTCTACCGCGACGACCAGACCGACAAGAAGTACCTGGTCACCACGTTCAAGTTGACGGTCTACAACTGGAAGGGCATCGGCAAGACCCACTCGTGGGGGATCCTTCCGGATGATCTATTGGCTGTTGCCTTTGTGCGGCACTGGCGCGCCGAGGACGCCGCGCACAACGTCCCCCTGTTCGAGTTCTGGTCCAGCAACAGCGGCAAGGAGACCGGCGGGGGAATGGGGACGTTCCGGTGCACGGTCGGCGACACCAAGCTGCCGGATTTCGACGCGCACTTCGACCGCGCTCACTCCGCGACGCAGCAGTACGAGATCGAGTCCAGCTACACGACGCCCAAAGAACACCGCGAATTCACGTACGAGCACGAGGAGATCGATCCCGGCTTCCACTTCGGCGCCAAGGATCCGTCCGCCGATCCCAACCGATTCCGCTGGGTCATCGACAACCCCGGCGACTGGGATTGCTTCCTCCGCCGCGAAGGGCACGTCGTCCGCGAGTTCGTGTTCAAGGTCGACGACAAAGGAATGATTCAGGCGAGCGAGCTGCAGAGCGGCAAGCACCCGCTGCCGACGCCGGACAACGTCGCGCTGATCGACATGAAGATCCCGAAGGAGAACGGAATCGAGACGCGCCTTCGGCCGGACGCGCTGAAGAAGAGCATCGGCTTCGGACAGCCCTGGCCGGACGGACCGAACGCCAAGGCGTTGCAGGCGGCGTTCCCTCCCGCGATCGGCAAGGACTGATCGGGGACGGGACACCTACCCCCGACGATGACCGGGGTTTGGGGGCCCTTGGGTCGCCATCAGTCAGGCCGGCGGCCGCGTCATATGATGCGGATCTTTCCGCCCAGTAGGTGAAGCGGCTGCCCGCGCGGCTGCCGCGAAGCTGGGGATGGTTTTCCCTTCGCCGACGATGGGGCACCAGGCAACCGATCAAGTCCGTCATCTGACGGCAGTAGCTCATCCCGGTCGACATGATGCCCGCCGGATCCACGCAGAAGGCTGATTCCATCCCGGCGATCATGGCGCGTGTGAACGCGATACCCCGGCCGTTGGTGTTCGCCCACCCGAACGCGGTGTCGCTGTAGTAGTGCCAGGCGAATACCAGCCGATAGGGCTGCGTCGGATCGTAATCATGAATCCCGATCCGATGGTCAACCTCGCCCGGCGTCCGATAGATTCTCCAAAAGGTGGCGAGAGATGACCTGCTGGCGCTCGGGTACCGGGCGTGGCCTTCGCCGTCATACGCGCCTGCCGAGTCGAGATCGCGGGCATATCACGCTGCCCAGACGGTCTATGGATGGAGCAGGTGGCGCGTCGGGTCGCCTTAAATAGTCAACGGAACGTCGGCGCGACAATTGGGCGACGTCGTCGCGCATCGCGGCTCAGCGTTTCAGTGGCATTCGGCCCGAGAAGAGAGCACTGTTCGGCGGCCCACAAAAGCGTACTAGCGAAAGGAAATGCAAAATGACCATAATAAACTGGACCGCCCTGGGGCTCGTCGGCGCAGTCGCCTCATTGTTACTCATGTCCGGTTGCGCCGCGCCGGACGGCTCGGACGGCGTCAGCGAACGGAGCTCTGAGATCCTGGCAGGTACGCCCACCTCGGATCCGGCGGGATACGCGTTCCTTCAGGACGAACAGTCGACGTGCAGCAGCACGCTTCTCACTCCAGAGTGGGTGCTCACGGCCGGTCACTGTCTCGAAGACAACAATGGCCTGCTGTTCTTCCAGAATCCGTTTACCGCGGCCTTCAACCTTGGCACCACCACGAACAGGAGCACCGCCATCGGCAATCAGGGCTTCATCAACCCGCAGTGGTTCGATCCGTCGCAGCCGGCCGCGCAGCGGTTTCCGAAGGACGTATCCAATGACGTCGCGCTGGTGCGGCTCGGGACTGCCTTTAAGTCGACGGGGTATCCAAACGGCTTGTACAATGAGCTTTCCAACACCCCTCTGTCAGCCGGGCAGACCCTCACCTGCTACGGGTATGGAGCGACCACAACCACGCAGACCGCCGGGACCGTCGGCAACCTTCAGAAGGCTTCGCTCGTGGTCTCGAACCCGGCGGCCCAATTGAGTCCGTTCGCGCTGGCTGTAGACGGTGAAAAACAGAGCTCTGGCATGATCGCGCTGGCCGGCAACGCGCAAGGTCAGCAGCTCTACTTCGGCGACTCCGGCGGCTCGTGTTCTGTTCAGGGCGGCTCTCCGTATCAAATCGTCGGGATCAACGATCTCATCGACACCTCGACCAGCCCTATCACGTCTTACCTTTTGCCAGTGCAGGCCATCCACGGTTGGGTCGATCAGATCATGCACTCGTCGACGCAGTCGCTGGGCCTTCCGCCGGCGGGCACCCCGAAATGGACCAGCGCCGTCTCGACCCCGGCGCAAAACGGCACTACCCCCACTGACGCCATCTATGTGATCTCGGCCTATCCCGGCGCGCGGTCCGGCCAGCGGCTTTATATGAGGGCGTTCAACACCCCGACGGGCTGGTCGGCTTGGTCGGTGTTGGGAACGACCGGGCTCCCGTCGTCCGGGATTAACTCCCGCGTGGGGCTGGCCGCCACGACCGAGTCACCGGGCACCGTGCGCCTCGAGTTGGTGGTCCTCGGCGCAGATCAGAAGATGTACATCGCACCCCTCACTCCGGGCTTTTCACCGAGCTCAGCTTGGACGTCCCTCACCTGGTCGGTCATTGGGGCCGGCGTCTTCAAGGCCGGGACCCAGCCTTCCATCATCTACAACGACCCGCGCATCCAGGTGTTTGGCATTGGCACAGACGCAAAGATCTGGACGAACTTCAAGAACGACTTCCCGACCAACACCTGGATCTCCGACTGGAATCAGGTGCCGACCCCCATGACCTTCGCCCAGGGCATTTCGGTCACGTTCTCGCAGGGCTCTTACTTGGTCGCCGGATTGAGTGACGATACGGCGCAGAATCCAAACACCGGCAACTCGCCCTGGATCGTGTCGTTGTCCGGGGCTACCGGCAACAGCTGGGGAACCTGGAGCACACCGACGTTCTTGGGAGGCAATTTCCTCTCGCCTCCCTCCATCACCGCTTGGATTGGCGGTCTGGCGATGTACGGCCTCGGCCTGGACAGCAACCTCTGGCGCCTCTCGCACAACCTGTCGGATCCAATGTATGTCTGGGGTGGCTGGTACAATCTACTGAAGGGGACCTTCAAGCAGCCAGAGGGCGTTTCGGCCAACACGTCGTCGCAGTCGGCAACCGAGATCGACATCGTAACGACTGATTCGGCCTCCACACCCATGCTGATCAGATACCCGCAGTGATTCCCCCAAGGTTGCCGATGGAGTCAAATGCCGGCGTAATGTCCCGGATCTGAACGGAATCGAACCGGCGACCTCGGTGGCGATTCCGGTCTTGTAGTCTTCCCTGCGATAGACAAGCTACTCGCCGAGTCCTGGCGGTCCTTTCTGGCCGAAGCCGAAGCGGCGGACTTGGGCGGGTCGGGGCTGCCGCGTTCTTGGCGGCGTTCGACGAAGGGAGAGCGTGCAAGGGCCGGCGGCGCCACCCGGCTGCTCAACTTCTATCGCTCGGCCGCGTGAGTGCCCTCTGCGGCGTTTCGGTACACGAGACGGTCGGACTAGGTTGAGGGCGGCCTACGAGGCCGACGTC
>DATAVR010000154.1:0-4396 GCA_036267635.1 Polyangia bacterium
GGCTGCCCGTGGTCGATGGCGATCCAGTCCTGGCGTCCGTCCGTTTGGGCGAGGACCGCCGGGACTTCCCCCAGCCAAGCCGCACGAGCGCTTTCCGGCCGCTCGTGGAGCACCGGCTGGGCCGGCCCAAGCGGCAGGTCGTCGACCGTTCCCGCCGCTGACACCGCCACCACGCGTCCAGCCGGAACCTGACCGCGGCGCGCACGGACAAAGGCCAGGAACCGCTGACCAGACGGGGACCAGCTGAGGAGCTCGCCAGAGACATCATCGTCCGGACAGGGATGGATGACCCGATGGGTGACCAGGTCAATGACCCCGAGTAACTCGTGATGCAACGCCACGCCGCTGGCGGCCATGACCGGTTGATCGGCGGCCAGGCGCAGGTCTCCACCAGCTTCGGTGAAGGCGACGTGCCGCCCATCCGGCGAAACCTCGATGTCCTCTATTTCGGCCATGGCCACGGCGGTCACGCGTCCCGACACGGTGTCTGCCAGGACGAGACGGTTGAGCGCCTTACGCGGCCGCAGCGAGAAATAGCGGCCAGCGCCGATCGCCTTGACGGAGGTCTCTCCGCGCAAGGTGGCAGCCCACCTGGCGGGCAGCTCACGCGGTCCGGCGGCGTTGCGTTTCATGACCATCGGCTGGGTCCCACGCGGACGGTCTATCGCCACCAGCTGACGTGCGTTGAGCCACTGCACCGTTCGAGTCCAGAACGGGAAGTCGGGATCAACGTCGAGCCAACGCAAACGTCGAGTCGCCAAGGTCATCACGCCCAGCTGCCACCGGTCCCGGCGCAGGCCGTAGAGCGCGACGCGGCGGCCGTCGGGGGAGAATGGTCCCAGGGTCATGCCGATGGGGTCGCCGGCGATCAGCGGCCGCGCGTCCGCCTTCACTTTCAGATCGACCAGGCGCAGTCGGTTCTCGAAGACCTCGTGTCGACTCTCGGTCGGAAAACTCGGCGCAGCCACCCGAGAGACCCGACGTTCATAGACAAGCCATCGGCCGGTGGGATCGAACTCGACCTGTCCGAAGCTCTCCTGGCGGACAAGGTCTTCGACCGTATAGGGCCGCGTATCGGCCGGGCTGGCCGACACCAGCAAGGCCACGACGGAGACCGGGATCGCGAACGAGCGCCCGGCCCGAAGGCCGGCGGCGATCACCAGGATTTGACCAGCTGCAGCGAGACGAACCGTCCGATGGGATCGGCGTTGGCCGGATCGTACCCAACTTCCCCCGGTGAGTTGTAGAACGGCGGCTTCACGTCGAAGAGATTGCGGACCGAAAGGGTGGCCGCCGCCCCGGCAAACCAGCTTGCTTTCGGCGCGACGAACCTCAGCTGCAGATCGGTTGTCGTCTGGCTGTCGATGCCCTGGCCCAGCGGCCCCTTGTACGCATTGACATAGTTGAGGGCTATCTGCCCCGTGAAGGGGCCGCGGGTCGCCGCTGCGGTCGCGCGGCCCCGGAACCGGACCGGGAAGTTGGCGACGTTGACCTCGCTGATCGCGGATGACGTCGGCGTCAGCTCGACGTCATAGCGATCGAGGTAGGCCCCATTGGCGTCGAATTGCAGGTGGGTGGCGCCAACGTCCGTGCCGTAGCCCGCCTGAAGGTCCAGTCCAGACACATGGAGGGCGCCGGTGTTCACGAATCTTGCGTCGACGATGGCGGTGTAGGAATTGGCCGGAAAGGCTGAGAGCCCAAGATTTTGCGGCGCCGCGATCAGCGCCTGGACTTTCGCCAAATCCGTTGGGTTGCTGGCTGGCGAGATAAAGTCGACGAACGATGAATAGGCCGGATCGGTCAGAACGGTGAGGAGCGCCGAGAACACTGGACGGTCGATCCGATTGGAGAAGTCCGTATCGAACCAACTGGCTGAAACTCGAAGTCCCGGGACTTGGTGCGGCGCCCAGTCGAACCCAACGCTCCAGGACTTCGCGGTCTCGGGCTTGAGGGTCGGATTTCCGTTCTGCAGCAGCACGACGAGCTTGTTGCCCGCAGTACCCATCGGCAACTGAATGGGAGCGAAGAACGCCTGACCGAACAGTTGCGGCAGTGACGGCGCCCTGAAGGAGGTGCCCCAACTCGCGCGCACGTGCAGGTCGGACTCAGGGGTCCAGATCAACCCGTACTTCGGGTTCGTGGTGGAGCCGAAGTCACTGTAGTGCTCAATCCGACCGGCCGCGGAGAGGTCGAGGGCGCCAATCGGACTTTCCGAGTCGAGCAGCGGCGCCCTCAGTTCGGCGTAGCCCGCCACCACGGTGCGACTGAACGCCGTCGGGGTGCTGATAGTGGGCGTGATTCCCGACGTGAATCTGACCCCAGTCTGCCCGAACTCCTCGCGCCGCGCGTCGGCGCCGAACGCCACACGAAGCGGTCCCGCGGGGAGCGTGAAGAGCGTACCATCGAACTTGACGTCCCCGCTTGTCACCCGGTCGCGCGTGCCGGTGGTTGCGAAACCCTCGCCAATGAAAGCGTCAACGGCGGGGCTATTCACGCGGCCCGAACCGAAGGGGTTGAAGAACCCGTTCAGGGCGGTGCTGAAAGAGGTTGCGGGATTGTCGGGGGTTGTGCCCAGCGCCTCAGATAGAGCCGTGGTGTTCACGATGTTGGTGGTCGCCGTGCGGCTGTGGTCTTCGGCGTAGGTGGCGTAGGCCGCCATGTGCCAGTCGCGCGGAAGGCGCAGATCAGCGCCTAACGTCGTTTCCAGATTTTCGCTGGAGCCTTTTTCGTGCTGCGCCGGAAGGTCATCATTGAAGGCGTAGTCGAGCGTCTCCGAGGCGGCGCCGATGGGCGAAACGAAAAAGGGATTGGCTCGGGTGACGGTAAAGGTCGAGGGGTTTGAGCCTAGTGGCAGGTCGTAGCGACGCCGACCCAACGTGAGGTCGGCGGATAGATCCAGGCGCTCGCCGAGCGACTGGTTCGCGCTCGCATAAAGGCTGTCGGTCACTTGCCGCGGCAGGAGCGCCGATTGCGCCAAGGGCTCTCCGAAATTCTCCGTACCGGCGACAAATTGGCCGGGCGTCAGGCCGACCCCGTTCTGCCCGCTCGGGATTGCAAAGAATGGCACCGCCAAGCCCGGCGCTGAGTCGACGATATTGCCCGGGTGACTGAACTTGGTGCGTTGGTCGGTGCCACCTTCCGGCAGCAGGTCCGCCGTTGACGAGAAGGAGCGATCGCGGGCCAGCAGATCGCCGCGAGCGTCGTGCTCCACCGCCAGTGTCACGCCGCCACCGGACCACGTGCGGCCAAACAGCTGGGAGATTTGCAGCTGCGCCGGACCGCCTTGGGTCGCGACACCGTCCGTGATCCGCGTCTCGGCCCCGTCGAAGTTGGCCCGCATGATGACATTCACGACGCCGCCAACGGCGTCCGAGCCATAGAGCGCCGAGGCGCCATCCAAGAGAACTTCGACTCGTTCCACCGCCGCCGACGGTAAGGTGGAGAGGTCACCAAAGTCGCCGTTGTCGCCGGTGCCGGCGAGACGATGCCCGTTGATGAGCGACAGGGTGGCGTTCGGCCCGAGTCCGCGCAGATTGATCCCCTGACCGAAGAAGGTGTTGGAGCTTGAGCGATCCGTCGCCAACGCCGTTGGAGTCTCTGCGCCCGCGCCGGCGAAGTTCTGCGGAAGGACCTGAAGGGCCTCAGCCACGGTCTGATAGCCCGACCGGTCGAATTGAGCGCGGTCGATTACCTGCACAGGCGAGGGGCTCTCGGTGACACCGCGAATATGGGTGCCTGTCACCTCGACTTCGCTCACCGTTGACGGCGGCGTGGGCGGCGCCTGGTCCAAGGCAGGGGCAAGCGTGCTGGGACTCGGCGGGCCATCGGCGTCAGCGACGAAAGGGCGGCCGCCGGCAGTCTCTTGGGCGGCGGTGGAACGCTGGACCGCGACAGCAGGCACAGCCTGCGTGGCGGCGTGCAGCACCACGATGGACGGTCCGGTCCGGCTCACGGCGATGTCGTTCGAACGGATCATCCGGGCAAGCGCCTGCTCGGCCGTCAGCTCGCCATCCACCGCCGGCGACGTCCGACCCGCGACCAGGCGCGGTGTGTAGAGCAGCTGCTCATGGGTCTGAGCGGCCAGGGTAATGAGCGCGGCGTCCAGCGGACCGGCCGGTATGTGGATGGCGTGAGCGGTTTGCGAGTACGCCGCCGACGCCGCCGCGACCGCGCCCAAGGCTAGGCCCGCGAAAAGAGCGAGCCGGAATCCGGAATTCAGTCTGGTTGTCTGCGTCATACTTCCCCCGGGACGATCCCGTAGGGTCTCCCAACCGGACTGGTCGGATGTGCCGCCGCTACATTGGTCGTCTAAAGAGGATGTCGCAGGCGGACCCGGCGCACCCTGGTCGCTCCCTGAAAAAAGTTATGCGTTCGGCGTCGGCTGGCGTGGGGTGAG
>DATAVR010000155.1:0-55428 GCA_036267635.1 Polyangia bacterium
GATCGACGGAGATCACGGCCCGGATGGACCTCGGGCTCGGCCAGGCCTCGGCGCGTGCGCTCGGTTGTGACCTGACGTTCGACTACGTGAAGATCAACGCCGAGTACTACTCGGGGCCGAAGGCCAACCTCGACGCTGGCAATGGCAAGCGCGCCCCCGGCGGGGTGAACCGCCCGGTGATCGTCGAGGCGCTCAGCTACATCCGCAAGTTCGCCGGCAAGCGGGCGGTCATCAAGTACGGCGGCGCGGCGATGATCGATCCGGCGCTCAAGCGCAGCTTCGCCGAGGAGATGGTGCTGCTGCAATCGGCCGGGCTGCGGCCGGTGATCGTCCACGGCGGCGGCCCCGAGATCACCAAGACACTGGAGAAGATGGGGCGCAAGTCGGAGTTCGCCGACGGACAGCGGATCACCGGCGCCGAAGAGGTGCGCGTCGTCGAGATGGTGCTGACGGGCCGGATCAACACCGAGATCGTCGGCCTCATCAACAGCCTGGGTGGCAACGCGATCGGGCTTTCGGGCAAGGACGGCCGGCTGCTGATCGCCTCCAAGCTGGAGACGGCGCCCGGCAAGACCGACCTCGGCTTCGTCGGCGAGATCGACGCCGTCAACGCCGACCTGCTCGACATGTTCCTCGAGCGCGGCTACATGCCGGTCATCTCGCCGGTCGGGTTCGGGCTCGACGGCGCCAGCTACAACATCAACGCCGACGTGGCCGCCGGGGAGATCGCCTCGGCCTGCGGCGCCGAGCGGCTCATCTTCCTGACCGACGTGCCGGGGATCCTCGACGACAAGGGGAACCTGCTCTCGGAGGTCAAGGCGGCCGACCTCGAGGCGCGGCTCGGCAAGAGCATCAAGGGGGGGATGCACGTCAAGGCGCAGGCGGTGCTGGAGGCGCTGGCCGGCGGCGTGCGCGCGGTGCACATCGTCGACGGGCGCGCGCCCCACAGCGTGGTGGCGGAGCTGTTCACCGATCGCGGCGTCGGGACGTTGGTAACGTGAACCCTCGAAGGGTTCCCGTGCCCTCCCGCGACGCACTCCGTGCGGTCAAGCCGCCCTTCGTCCACGCGATTGGTAACGTGAACCCTCAAAGGGTTCCCGTGCCCTCCCGCGACGCACTCCGTGCGGTCAAGCCGCCCTTCGTCCACGCGATTGGTAACGTGAACCCTCGAAGGGTTCCCGTGCCCTCCCGCGACGCACTCCGTGCGGCCAAGCCGCCCTTCGTCCACGCGATTGTGACATGAAGCAATCCGACGCAGACAGTCGCCGCGGCGCCATCCGCGAGATCCTGGGCGGGCGTCCCGTCGGCAGCCAGGGGGAGCTCTTGCGTCGGTTGGGCGCACGCGGCATCCACGCCTCGCAGGCCACGCTGTCGCGGGACATGGCGATCCTCGGCGTGCGGCGCGCGGTCGGCCCCGATGGCCCGCGCTACCACGTCGACGGCAACGGCGGCGCGCTGCCGCTCGATCCCGTGCGCCGTCTGGTCGACGGCGTGGAGAGCAACGGCGCGCTGGTCATCGTGCGCACCAAGTCGAGCGCCGCCGCCGCGGTGGCCCGCGCGCTCGACGAGGCAGGTCTCGCCGAGGTGATGGGGACGCTGGCCGGTGACGACACCGTGTTCGTCGCGCCCCGCCGCACCGGCGGGGGCCACCGGGTGGCCGGCAAGCTGCGCGTGCTGTTCGGCCTCGTCTAGGTCCATCTACGTCGCGACGCGGACGTCTCGCCGTCGCATTTGCGCATTGCCAGCGGGACAACTCGCGGTATATCGGGTCGCCATGCCGAGCGCGATCGTCGTCCATGAACTGGGAGGTCCGGATAAGCTCCGTTGCGAGACCGTTCCCGAGCCGACGCCGGCCGCAGGACAAGCGCGCGTTCGCCAGACCGCCATCGGCCTCAACTTCGTCGACGTCTATTACCGAACCGGGCTCTACAAGGTCCCCAGCCTGCCATTCACCCCGGGGCAGGAGGGGGCTGGCGTCGTCGAGGCCGTCGGCCCGGGCGTCGCCGAGGTGGCGGTCGGAGATCGCGTCGCCTACGCGGGGGTGAACGGCGCCTACGCGGAGACCCGGGTCATCGCCGCCGATCGCCTGGTGCGCCTGCCGTCGGGGATCGATGACCGCACCGCGGCGGCGATGATGTTGAAAGGGATGACCGCCGAGTATCTCCTGCTCCGCTGCGCGCGGGTGGCGCGCGGCGACACCATCCTGTTTCACGCGGCGGCCGGCGGCGTCGGCAGCATCGCCTGCCAGTGGGCGCGGGCGATCGGGCTCAAGGTCATCGGGATCGCCGGCGGCCCCGACAAGCTGGTGCGCGCCCGTCAGAACGGCTGCGACGAGGTGATCGACAGCAAGAGCGAAGACTTCGTGGCCCGGGTCAAGGAGCTGACCGGCGGCGCCGGCGTACGGGCGGTGTTCGACTCTGTCGGCAAGGAGACCTTCTCCGGCTCGCTGGCCTGCCTGGCGCCGCGCGGGATGCTGGTGCTGTTCGGCCAGTCGTCGGGGGTGGTGCCGCCGCTGGATCTGGGGCGCCTCGCCGCCGGCGGGTCGCTGTTCGTCACCCGGCCGTCGCTCGGGCACTACGTGGCGAGGCGCGACGAGCTGGTGCAGTCGGCGGGACGGCTGTTCGATCTGGTCGGCCGGGGCGCCGTCCGCATCGACGTCGGGCAGACCTATCCGTTGCGCGAGGCAGCCCAGGCCCACCGCGACCTCGAGGGGCGCAAGACCATCGGGTCGACCGTGCTCCTGCCTTGAACCACTGACCCGATTTCGTTAGAAGGGGGCGCGGATGATCTCCCGCTACACGCGTCGCGAATTGGTTGAGCTGTGGTCCGACCGCCACCGCTACGACACCTGGTTGCGGGTCGAGCTGGCCGCCTGCACGGAGATGGAGGCCGCCGGGACGGTCCCCGCCGGCACCGCGGACGCCGTCCGCGCCAAAGCGCAAGGGAAGCTCGACCCCGCGCGCATCCTCGAGCACGAGGAGCGGACCAAGCACGACGTGATCGCCTTCCTGACGCACGTCGAGGAGCTGGCCGGCGAGCCGGCCCGCTGGCTGCATCTGGGGATGACGTCATCCGACGTCCTCGACGCCTCGCTGGCGATCACCCTCGTCGAGGCGGCCGATCAGATACTGGCCGGGATCGACCTTCTGCGGGCGGCCTGTCGCCGGCGCGCCGACGAGCACCGGGCGACCCCCGCTATCGGCCGCTCCCACGGCATCCACGCCGAGCCGATCACCGCCGGGCTGGTGTTCGCCGGGTTCTACGCGGAGCTCGGGCGGGCCCGGGCCACGCTGGTCTCGGCGCGGACCGAGATCGCCGTCGGCAAGATCGCCGGCGCGGTCGGCACCTACGCCAACCTCGAGCCGGCTGTCGAAGTGAAGGCGCTCGCCTCGCTCGGGCTGCGACCGGAGACGGTCCCCACCCAGATCGTGGCGCGCGATCGCCACGCCGCCTACTTCGCGGCGCTGGCCCGCGTCGGCAACGCCGTCGATCGGCTGGCGCTGACGGTGCGCCACTGGCAGCGCACCGAGGTCGGCGAGGCCACCGAGGCGTTCGGCAAGGGGCAGAAGGGCTCCTCGGCGATGCCGCACAAGAAGAACCCCATCCTCTCGGAGAACCTCAACGGGATCGCGCGGCTGCTCCGCTCGTACGCTTCCGCGGCGGCCGAGGACGTGGCGCTCTGGCACGAGCGCGACATCTCGCACTCCTCGGTCGAGCGGGTGATCGGCCCCGACGCTACCGGCCTCTGCGACTTCATGGTGAGGCGCGCCGCCGGCCTCGTCGACGGGCTGGTGGTGAACGCCGACCGGATGAAGCGCAATCTGGAGATCACCGGCGGCCTCTTCTTCAGCGAGGCGATCCTGCTCGAGCTCGTCCGCAAAGGGATGGCGCGCCAGGCCGGCTACGAGCTGGTGCAGCGCAACGCGCTGCGGGCCGTGGCGGGCCAAGGGAGCGTCAGCTTCCGGACGCTCCTCGCCGCCGACCCCGACATCGCGGCCCGGTTGACGGCCGCCGAGATCGACCGCGCCTTCGACCTCGAGCACCACCTTCGCCACGCCGGCGCGATCATCGACCGCGCCCTCGCCGAAAAGGACGACCCCTCATGAGCACAACGATCGACGAGAAACTGCTGCGCGCCCAGCTGACCAAGACGCTGGAGGCCACCGACTTCCCCGAGCTGGGCGAAAAATACGAAGGGAAGGTCCGCGACTGCTACGTACGCGACGGCAAGCGGACGTTGATCGCGACCGATCGTATAAGCGCCTTCGACGTCGTGCTCGGGACCATCCCCTTCAAGGGACAGGTGTTGAACCAGATGGCGTCCTTCTGGTTCGAGGCGACCGCCGATCTGGTCCCCAACCACGTCATCAGCGTCCCCGATCCGTCGGTGACGGTGGCCCGCGAGTGCGAGCTTCTGCCGGTCGAGCTCATCATGCGCGCTTACCTGACGGGCGTGACTTCGACGTCGATCTGGACGCACTACCAGAAGGGGGACCGGACCTTCTGTGGACACCAGCTGCCCGACGGCATGAAGAAGAACCAGAAGCTCGGCAAGCCGATCCTCACGCCGTCGACCAAGGCTGCCAAGGGTGATCACGACGTCTCGGCGTCGCGCGCGGAGATTCTGGCGATGGGACACCTGAGCGCGGCGGACTTCGACAAGGCCGCCGAGATGTGCGCGCGGGTGTTCGCCTTCGGTCAGGTCGAATCGCTGCGCCGCGGCCTCATCCTGGTCGACACCAAGTACGAGATCGGCCGCCGCCCCGACGGCAGCCTCTGCTTCATCGACGAGATCCACACGCCCGACTCGTCGCGCTACTGGTACGCCGACGACTACGCCGCGCGCTTCGAAAAGGGTGAAGAGCCGCGCGGCCTCGACAAGGAGTACGTCCGCCGCGCGCTGGTCGATCAGGGGTACCGCGGCGAGGGGCCCGCGCCCAAGCTCTCCGACGACCTCCGCGTCGAGGCGGCGCGCCGCTACATCCAGCTCTGCGAGCTCATCACGGGTCGTCCGTTCGTCCCCGACACCGACGAGCCGAACGCGCGCATTCGCAAGAACCTCAAGCTCAGCCCTTAGGCCCCGCGCCCGA
The DNA here is from genome assembly GCA_036267635.1 of Polyangia bacterium. GTDB lineage: Bacteria > Myxococcota_A > Polyangia > Fen-1088 > Fen-1088 > JADGRB01. The sequence continues at coordinate 5,091 of DATAVR010000155.1, forward strand.
CATCTTCCGTAGGCCCCGCGACGACACCGAACGGTAGCGGGAGAGGCCGGAATCCGCCCGGATCGCGCGGCATGAAAGCTGCTGTCGACTTCGATTCGGTCGCCATTCCTGTTGGCGAGCTTGCGAAGGAGGGTGGGCGTGAAGGTTCATATCGGCGGCTGGACGGTGGCAGTGACGAGCGGGTTGGCACTGAGCGCGCTCGGGTGTAACGGCGCGGGGGAGAGCGGCGGCGGTCCCGGTCCCTTGCTGGCAAAGGAGCGGCACGTCCGGCCGGCGATCGTGCGCCGGCAGCCCGTCGCCAACCCTCGCTCGCTGGGTGCCGTGGTCCACGCGCCACCCCCGACCGAGGCGGCGCCGATCCCCGGCGCCGTGGTCGACGCCCGCGCGCTGGTGATCACCGCGAAGGGGACCGACGCGGCGCTCGCCGCCATCACCAGCACCCTGCAGTATCTCGGCGCACCCTACGATGTGCTCAACGCGACCACCGGACCGACCCTCACCGCCGACAGCCTGGCCACCGGCGCGCACGGCAAGTACGACGCCGTGTTTCTCGATCTCGGCGGACTCGAGGTCTCGGGCGGCAGCGCCTTCACCACCGACGAGTGGACGGCGCTGCAAAACTACGAAGCGGCGTTCAACGTTCGCCGCGTGGCGCTCTACACCTCGCCCGGCGCGATGTACGATCTCGCCGACAACGGCGAGATCGATCCGACGCAGACGCCGGTCACGTTGACCTGTACCGCGGCGGCCGGCCCCATCTTCGTCGGGATGAACTGCGCCAACCCGATCGTGATGACCGACGGCTGGGTCTATCCCGCGACCGTCGCCGCGACCGACGATACGGTCACCCCCTTGCTCGTCGACACCGGCGGCAACGTCTACGGTGTCGTGGTCCACTACACCGAAGGGCGCGAGGCGTTGGCGCTCACCTTCGCGCAGGCGAGCTACTTGACCCCTTATCTGCAGCTCGCCTACGGCCTGGTCAACTGGGCGACCCGTGGGCTGTTCGTGGGCGAGCGCCACGTCTACGCCGTGCCGCAGATCGACGACTTCTTCCTGGCCAGCAGCATCTACACCGGCGGCACCTACCGGATCACCGACGCCGACCTGCAGGCGCTCGCCAACTGGGAGAACGCCACCCGCGCGCAGGCGCTGACGGCCAACTTCCAGCTGGCCTGGGCGGTGAACGGGGAAGGGTCGCAGTCGATGCCCGGCGATCCGCTGACCGCCAAGGCGCTCGCGCTCGGGCCGACCTTCTCCTGGATCAACCACAGCTGGGATCACCCCATCCTCGACGGTCTCAGCTACGCCGACGTGCTCACCGAATTCACCCGCAACGACACCTTCCTGCGCGGCCTCGGTCTCGCGCCCTACACGACGGCGAACGCGGTGACGCCCAGCATCTCCGGGCTCGCCAGCGCCGACGCCATGCAGGCCCTCCACGACGCCGGAATCCGGCAGATCGTGAGCGACACCTCCGTCGCCGGTCAGGATAATCCATCCCCGAACGAAGGGATCTGGAATGCCCTCCAGCCGACCGTCCTCGAGATCCCGCGCATCCCAACCAACCTCGACTACGACGTCTCCCAGCCGGCCGAGTGGATCCCCGAATACGAGGCGACGGTGACCGGCGGCGCGGCCGTCGACTACCCGACCATGATCGCGACGACGAGCGACGATCTCCTGCAGTACATGCTGAACGGCAATAACGATCCCTGGATGTTCCACCAGGCCAACACGCGCGACTACGACGGCCAGGGCGACAGCCTGCTGTCGGATTTGTTGACCGCCGCGTTCACCAAGTACGAGGCGGCCGCGACCTTCCCGATCGTGACTCCCACGATGGACGATCTGGCAGCCCGCGTGACCAGCCGGATGGCGTTGGACGCCTCCGGGGTGACGGCGACGATTCAACCTCAAACGTCGCTGACCTTGAGCGTGGCCCAGGCGGCGACCGTTCCCGTGACGGGGCTTTGCACCCCCGGCGCCGAGAGCTACGGTGGGCAGACGATCTCGTACCTCACCCTGGCGGCGGGTCAGTCGGTGACGCTGTCGCTCGCAGGCTGCAACCCGGGCTACGGCACCGGGAGCGCGAGCCCTGACGGCGGCGCGGCGGGCGCCGGCGGCGCCGGAGGGGCGAGCGGCGCTGGCGCCATCGGTGGGACCGCCGACGGGGGTGTGGCGGGCTCGGGTGGCGGCCAGGGCTCCGACACAGGAGCCGGCGGCGGCGTTGGTGCCGGCGGTGCCGTCGGGACCGGCGGCGCGCCGGGCGCAGGTGGCGCTCCCGGGACCGGGGGAGAGGTGGGCGAGCCGGGTGCCGGCGGCGCCCCCTCAACGGGAGAGGCCGGACAAGGGGGCCGAGACGACGGCCAAGGGGGCGTGGGTCCGACCACGGCGTCGACGGACGCCGGCGGTCTGGCCGGCGCGCCGGGGATGGCCGCTCAGAGCGGGGCGCCGACCCCGTCGCCGGCCGGCGCAGGTTGCGACTGCAGCGTGAGCGACCGGGCTCCCGGCCCCGGCGTCGTGTTGCTGAGCCTCCTCGGTCTGGCCTGCGCGCGGGGCAGGCGCCGCCCCTGACGCCTCCGACCGGGCGGCCCAGCGATCTGCCTGGTCGCGCCTGTCCGCCGGTCCTATTCGCCGCTTTTGGGCGGCGGCTGACCGGGAAAGAGCTCGCCGAGCGGACGAAACGCGCCGCTCATCCGCCGCGCCGGGGGATCGAGGAGGCGCGGCAGCTCGACCAGCGCCTGCGCGATGCTGACATGCTCCACCGGCTCGGGGCGGAGCAGCGCCTCCAGCTCGTCGGCCTCGCCCGCGGCGCGGCCGTTTCCCAACCAGTTTCGTTCGACCGCGCGCTTGAGGCGCGCCTCGTCGATCCCCATCTCGGCCGCCAAATCGACGTTGGTGTCGACACGCGCGGCGGGCGTGGTGGTGCCGTTGGCGCCGCTGCGATGGCCGCCCGAGGTTGCGGACGGCATCGGTATCCGGATGGCGCCGGAGTTCCCGGCCGCCTTGCGCGCCAGCATCTGGTTCACCACCTCGCGGGAGGGGCCGTCGAGGCGCAGGAACTGCACGCCCATCCCGTGCGGCTTGTTGGGCGCCGCCGGATCGAACTCCCGCACCCAGGTCACTTTGCCGTCACCGGACAGCGCCACCTCGCCGCCGGCCAGCTGCACCTCGAACTGAAACACCTCGCCGATCGGCCGCGGCGTCCGGCTGGCCAGGAAGAGGCCCCCACGGGTGACGTTGGGGGCGAACTTCTCGATGAAGGTCTCGAACGCGGCGTAGCGCAGCCTCACGCGCACGGGCGCCGCCGGTGGTGTCGCGGGCGGGGCGGGGCGCTGTTCAGTGCTCACGAAGGAGTTTCGAGTATCTGCTTTCGACTCCCGTTCCGTCAATCGTCAGCTGCGTGAGCTGCGTGAGCCGCGTGGACTGGGTGAGCTGGCAGGCGAAACAGCCGGCGGGTGTTTTCGCTCGTCGCCGCGTCGAGCTGGTCCGCAGCGATCCCCCGCAGCCCGGCCACGGCCTTGAGCGTCTCGACGACGTAGGCCGGCTCGTTGCGCCCGCCCCGGTGAGGCACTGGCGCCAGGTAGGGCGCGTCGGTCTCGACCAGGATGCGATCGAGCGGTGCGAAGGCGGCCGCCTCGCGTACGTTGCCGGCGTTCTTGAAAGTCACGATCCCCGAGAAAGAGAGGTAGTGCCCGAGCTCGAGGTAGGCGTGCGCCTCGGCCACGCCGCCCGTGAAGCAGTGGATCACCCCCTCCACGCCGCCGGCCTCCGCCTTCAGAATCGCCGCCGCGTCGGCGTGAGCGTCGCGGACGTGGGAGACGACCGGGAGGCGGGCCCCCCGCGCCAGGGCAATCGAGCGCCGGTAGGCCGCCTGCTGAATCTCCCGTGGCGCGTGCTGATAGAAGTAGTCGAGCCCCGTCTCACCGACGCCCACCACGCGCGGCGCACGCGCCAGCCGTTCGAAGGTCGCCCAGTGCTCCTCGGTCGCCGCCGCCGTGTCGTGTGGGTGGACGCCCACCGTCGCGAAGACGTCGGGCTCCGCGGCGGCGATCGCGGCGGCCTCCTCGGCGGCGGCCGCGCCACGTCCGACGCCGACGCAGATGAAGGCAGTCACGCCGGCCTGCCGGGCGCGATCCAGCACCTCGGCACGCCCTTCGCCGAAGTAGGCATCATCTAGATGACAATGTGAGTCAATCATGAGCTAAATGTTTGTCACAGAGCCTCCGATTCTACCGGAAGCGGCGGGGCTCGACTGCGCCGGGACAGAAAAACGTGCTTCCTAAACCAGAAGACCAGGACAAGACGCGGGCGCTCGGCCCGAACCAGACGCCGACCGGAATCGGCGCCGTGGTCGATGCCGACGCGCTCTCTCCCGGCACGATCGCCGGGGCCTACGTCCTCAAAAAAGAGATCGCCTCCGGCGGCGGCGGCACGGTCTACGAGGCGCAGCACAAGGTCCTCGGACGCAAGGCGGCGGTGAAGGTGCTGCGGCGGCAGCTCGCGGCGTCGCCGCAGATGGTGACGCGTTTCGTGCGCGAGGCGCAGGCCGTCAACATGATCAAGCATCCGTCGATCGTCGACATCTACGAGTTCGACACGCTCCCCGACGGGCGGCCGTTTTACGTGATGGAGCTCCTCGAGGGGACCGACGTCCGCTCGATGCTCAACGAGCGCGGCCGCTTCCCCCCGGCCGAGGTGCTGGAGATTCTCGACCCGGTCTGCTCGGCGCTGGCCGTCGCGCACGAGCACGGGATCGTCCACCGCGACCTCAAGGCCAGCAACATCTTCATGGCCACCGCCGGCGAGAAGCGCACGATCAAGCTGCTCGACTTCGGCATCGCCAAGCTGATGCACCCCGACGCCTCCGAGGCCGGCCTCACCGTGGTCGGCACCCGCCTCGGCACCTCGTACACCATGGCGCCCGAGCAGATTCGCGGCGACGGCGTCGATCCGCGCACCGACATCTACGCGCTCGGCGTCGTCCTCTACCACCTCCTGACCGGGCAGTATCCCTTTCGGGCCGAGACCATGACCGACATCGAGCGGCAGCACCTGGAGGCGCCGCCGCCGCGCCCGAGCCAGGCCGCCCCGGTGGCGCTGGCGTTCGACGCCGTGGTTCTGCGCTGCATGGAGAAGACACCCGAGCGCCGGTACCAGAGCGCCAAGGCCTTCCTCGAAGCATTGCGCGAAGCGGTCGGATCGAAGAGCGCGCAGGCCGAGACGACCGCCCACGCGGCGGCGATCTACCTCGAGATCCGGATCGCCGACGGCGCCGACGCCGAGAGCGACGAGGTGCTCGACGACACCTCCGCCATCCTCGACGCCGCCGAGCAGAGCTTCCGCGCCGCGGGGCTCGGCCTCCCGCTGCAGACCGGCGGCGCCATCATCGGCGCGCGTCTCCTCTCCGACGACGCCACGGCCGCGGCCGGCGAGCGCGACGCGATCGTCGAGATTGCCAACGCCCTCCACGAGGAGCTGGGCGCGCGCCCCTCCGCGGTCCCTCACGTCCACGTCAACATCACCGTCCACGTCGGCTCGGCGACGGTCAAGGATTCAGCGGGAGCCCCCGGCGGCAAAGAGATCATCGGCGGCGAGGTGATGTCGACCGCAGACTGGGCGCCGAGCGACGACGTGGCCGGCGTTCACCTGACCGCCACCGCCCGCGCCTGACGACAAGAGCCCTAATCGCGTGGACGGAGTCGGGCTTCGCGCGACGGAGTCCTTCGCGGGGGGGCGCGGGGACCCTCCCAGGGTCCCCGACCTATTTGAATAGGCCCGTCACCATCGCAATGGCGATGATGACGCCGGTGATCGACTCTCCTGCGATGCCGCCGGCGGCCAGCGAGGTCAAGAGCTCCTGGTCGATGCTGGGGCGCAGCCGACGCACCACGACCGCCAGCACGGCGCCGATCATCACCGCCAGAGCCAGCGACGCGGGCATCATCATGGCGATCCCCATCGCGGTCGGCGAGGGGAGATAGCGCCCCCAAGAGAATCGACCGAGCACCGACAGCAACGCGCCGACGCCGAGGGCGATGGCTCCCGCGGTCGTCGCGTGGGGAGGGAGCGACCCGAGGCCACCCCGCACCGCCTCGGCGGTGGCCCTCCAGGAGATCGCTGCCGGCGCCGGCAGGCGCTCGGTTCCAATCCCGTACGCCTTCACGAGCACCAAATAGACGGGAACCAAAACCAGCCCCCCGATGAGTGCCCCCAAAAGCTGCGCCATCAGCTGGGCGCGCGGCGATCCGTGCAGGCGCTGGCCGGCCTTGAAGGCCCACAGGGTCTGCGCGGCCTGGGTCGAGGTCCCCATCGTGATCACCCCGGCCAAGATTGAGAGGGTCGAACCGTAGCCGGCGAACAGCAGCTGGCTCAGTGTCCCGACGGGGCCGACCGGCGCGAGATCGGTCTCGCCCGTCGCCCGCGACGAAACGACCGCCAGGACCAGCGCTGCCAGCAGGGCCGCTACCAGCGCCAGCAGATGCAGCCCAAAGACGCCGCGCCAGACGGCCGCGATGACCACGAACGCCACCGCCAGCGCCGGCAGCCCGACCCCCGCCGTCCGCCCGGAAGGGGCGCCCCCCTCCGCGCTGCCGCCCCGACCCCGGCCCAAGAGCGCGCCAAGGTCGCTCGCCGAACGCAGGATCGAGCGCCAGTCGAAAATGAGCGGCAGGAAGCTCCCCGCCAGGAGCAGCCCCAGCGCCGGCCAGTCGAGCCAGGGGGCGCAGGCGGCGAAGCTGGCCTCTTTGACGATGTGCGAGCGGACCAGCCAGGGGGCGAGCCCCATCCAGGCAATCGCCGCGCCGAGCGCCATGCTGAGCCCGGCTCGGATCCCCATCATCACGCCGGTCGAGAGCAAGAGCGGGCTCCAGCTCATCCCGACGGTGAGCGCGGCGAGCGAGACGCCGCCCACCGCCCCTCCGAAGGCGGTGCTGCCGGGGATCAGCTGGGGGTGTCCGTCGCGGAACCAGGTCACCGCCGCGGCCACCAGCGCGCCCCCGACCAGGAACCGCGCGCGCCGCAACGCCGTGTCGCGCGCGGCAAAGATGGTTTCGATCAGATCGCCGGTGGCGTTTCCCGTCGGGAAGGGCAACGCCTCCTCGACGATCAACTTCCGGCGCAGCAGGACGGCGGCCACGATGCCGAAGAGCGCGATCGCCAATCCCCACAGGGCCAGCGCCCAGCCGGGGAACTGCCGTCCCAAGAGCGCCAGCGCGGGGACGCCACCGCCGACGCCCGCCGTGTACCCCATGATCGCCGCCGAGGCGGCGGTGGTCTGGGTGATGTTGTTCTCGAGCGGGCTGTAGGGGCGCCGCGCCAGCCGGGTGAAGGTGGCGAAGAACATGAACCCCAGCAGCGCGGCGGTGATGCTGCCGCCGTCGATCATGGAGATCTTGAGCCCGGTGTAGACGTTCCCGGCGGCCAGCACCGCGCCGATGGCGCAGCCAACCAGGAGCGCGCGCGCCGTCAGCTCGGGACGGGGTGACGTCTCCACCGGCGTCGGTTCTACCGCGACTGCCACCGGCGCCGCGAGACTCACGGCCGTTTCACGCCAAGTCGTCGGGCTCGCGGCCCGAGGGCTCACGGGTCCGCAGGCCGTGCTTCCAGAGCAGCCTGTAAAAATAGATCCGGTCGACGCCCGCCGCTCGCGCCGCGGCGCTGACCCGGTTTTCATGCTGCCGCAGCAGCTCTTCGAGGTAACGGCGCTCGAACGCGCTCACCCAGGCCTCGCGCGCCTCGCGCAGCGGCTGGCCGACGTTGACCGCGCTCTCCGGACCGGCCACGGCCGGCATCGAACCGGTCACCGACCGGGGCGGGGAGAAGTCGCGCAGCGCCACGCAACGTTCGAGGTAGTTGCGCAGCTCGCGGATGTTGCCCGGCCAGGTGTGGCGCCCGAGCGCGTCGAGGAACTCCGGCGCGCGCACCTTGGCGGCCGTGGCCGGGTCGACGCCGGCGAAGGCCCGCACCACGTGGTCGACCAAGAGCGGCAGGTCGGAGAGACGCTCGCGCAGCGGCGGCAGCTTCACCTCCACGACCGCCAGCCGGTAGTAGAGGTCGGAGCGGAACTTCTGGGCGGCCACCTGATCGCGCAGGCTGCGGTTGGTGGCGGCGACCAGCCGGACGTTGACCGGGAAGTGGTTGTTGGTGCCGACCCGGCGGACCTCGCGCCGCTCGAGCACCCGCAGGAGCTTCGGCTGCAGATCGATGCTCAGCTCGCCGATCTCGTCGAGGAACACGGTGCCCCCGGCGGCCGCCTCGAACACCCCCTGCCGCGACGAGACCGCGCCGGTGAAGGCGCCGCGCTCGTGACCGAACAGCTCGCTCTCCAGGAGCTGCGGCGGCATCGCGCCGCAGTCGACGACCAGGAACGGCTTGTCCTTCCGCGGGCTGCCGAGGTGAATCGCCTCGGCCGACACCTCCTTGCCGGTGCCGGTCTCGCCCTCGAGCAGGATCGTGGCGTCGCTCGACGCGGCCTTGCCGAGGACGTCGAACACCACCTGCATCGCCGACGAGCGTCCGATCATCCGCCCGAACCGCTCGTCGCCGCCGCCCGCGCGGGTCCGGCCTGAATCGGTCTCCAGGCGCACGGGGCCGGAGCCGACTCCGAATGCGGCTCGGGCCTCCTGGTGACCGTTCCCCACGGCTCGGTCATCGACCGTTAAACCGTGATCCTTGACCAACCGGAGGCAATTTGTCGCCGACGGTGCCGCGCCGCGTTTGCCGAGGTCAGCGCGCGAGCGCGACCTTCGCCGCGCCCAGCAGCCCCGGTTGCGGGTGGGTCACGATGAAGGCGGGCAGCCGCTCGACGAGCGTGTGCAGGCGCCCCTTGCGATCGAACGCTTCGCGAAAAGCCCCGCGTTTGAGGTACTCGAGGACGCGGGGGGCGATGCCCCCGGCGACAAAGACACCGCCTGTCGCCAGCACCATGAGCCCGAGGTTCCCCGCCACCGCGCCGAGGACGGAACAGAAAATTGACAGCGCCATCTCGCAGATCGGGTCGGTCCCGCCGAGGGCGCGCTGCGAGATCGCCGCCGCGGGATCGCTGCCGTGCGCGGCCAGTGCGGCGGCCGTCTCGGGGCGAATGAGCCCCCGACAGGCCGGCTCTTCCGATAGAAAAGTGAAGACGTCGACCAGGCCGTGCCCCGAGAGCACCCGCTCGCCGGAGACGCGCCCGTACTTGGTGGTGAGGAACTGCACCAGCCCCAGCTCGAGCGGCGTGCGCGCCGCGAGGTCGACGTGCCCCCCCTCCGACGGCACGACCTGGTAACCGTTGTCGGCGGCCGACCAGAGCAAGAAGGCTTGCCCGAGCCCGGTCCCCGCGCCGAGCACCGCGATCGGACCGTGGGCGACGGGCGGACCGCCACCGAGCGCGACCAGCTGATCTTGCCCGACCGCCGTGACGCCCAGCGCGGCGGCGTGGAAGTCGTTCACCAGCGTGACCCGTCCGATCCCGAGCCGCTGCGCCAGCGTCCGTCCGTCGACGATCCAGGGGAGGTTGGTCGCGCGGCACATGTTGTTCTCGATCGGCCCGGCGATGCCGAAGCAGGCGCTCTCCACCTTGGCGCCGGCGCCGATCTTGGCGCTGGCCGCGGCCGCGAACTCGTCGACGATGACCTCGAGCGAGGGATAGGCGGCAGACGGGTAGGTGTGCTCGTAGATCGGCGCGCCGATGCCGCCGCCGGGGCCGATGGCGCCGCCGGGGCCGACGTCACCGCCGGGGCCGACGTCGAAGATCGCCAGCCGGGCGTTGGTCCCCCCGATGTCCCCAGCGAGAACGACCATCGTCAGCTTCCTTTGAGCGCGCTCGCGGCGTCCCGATCGCAGAATATGGTCACCGGTCCGTCTCGGCGCACGATCCGGGCCGCCGGCAGGTGACCGACCTCCACCACCGCCGCCAGCGCCGCCGCTTTGTCGCGCCCGGTCACCAGAAAACAGACGTCGCGGGCGCCGCAGAGCGCGGGGTAGGTGAGCGTCAACCGCCGGGTTCCCATCTGGGGCACGTCGACGGCGACCGCCAGCCGATCCTGCTCGGCCAGCCCCGAGGTTCCAGGAAACAGCGAGGCCGTGTGTCCGTCGGGGCCTAGCCCCAAGAGCGCCAGATCGAGCCAGGGGGCCGACGCCCCGCTGGTCAACGCCAGCTGGTAGTCGCGCGCGGCCGCGTCGAGGTCCGGATCCTCGCCGCGCCAGCGAACGACGTTGGCCGGCGGAACCTGCGCCGGATCGAGCAGCGTCTCGCGCGCCATCCGGTAGTTCGACTGTGGGTCGTCGGGCGACACCGAGCGCTCGTCGCCGAAAAAGACATTGGCGCGCGTCCAGTCGACGCTGCTGACCAGCGCTGGATAGAGCGCGCGGGGCGTCGATCCGCCCGCCAGCGCGATCCGGAACCGCCCGCGCGTCGCGATCGCCGCGGCGGCGGCGCTGCGAACGTGCGCCGCCGCCGCCTCGATGAGCTCGGGGAGGCGCGTGGCGACGACGATGTTCGGTTGACCGGGCACGACGCCGCGGACCTTACCAAGCGGGGGCGCGTCTTGTCTCGGCCGACGGGCGATGCTAGTTGAGACCCTCACATGCGCGCCTTCGAAGAGCTCTCCTGGCGCGGCCTCGTCCAGCAGACGACCGCCGAGAACATGGCCGAAGTGCTGTCGAAACCGCTGGCGGTCTACTCGGGCTTCGATCCGACCGCCGCCAGCCTCCACGCCGGGAATCTGGTGCCGCTCATGCTGCTGACGCATCTGCGCCGGCACGGGCACCAGGCACTCCCGCTGGTGGGGGGCGCCACCGGGATGATCGGTGATCCGTCGGGGAAGAGCAGCGAGCGGACCTTGCTCGACGAGGAGAAGGTCCGGGCCAACACCGCCAAGATCCGGGCGCAGATCGAGAGATTCTTCGCCAACGACGAGGGGCCGCCGGTGCGGGTGGTCGACAACCTCGACTGGCTGGGCCAGGTGACGCTGCTCGACTTCCTGCGCGACGTCGGCAAGCACTTCGCGGTCAACCAGATGATCCAGCGCGACTCGGTCAAAGCGCGCTTCGAGTCGCGCGAGAGTGGAATCTCGTACACCGAGTTTTCCTACATGCTGCTGCAGGCCTACGACTTCCACGAGCTCCACCAGCGCCACGGCTGCCGGATGCAGGTGGGCGCCTCCGATCAGTGGGGGAACATCGTGTCGGGCGTCGACCTGGTGCGCCGACTCTCCAGCGACACGGTCTACGGGTTGACGGCGCCACTGCTCACCAACAGCGAAGGAAAAAAATACGGCAAGAGCGAGAAGGGGGCGGTGTTTCTCGACGGCGCGCTGACCTCGCCTTTCGATTTTTACCAATTCTGGTTCAACAGCGCGGACGCCGACGTGGGGCGGTTCCTGCGCTGGCTCACCCTGCGCGGCCAGGAAGAGATCGCGGGACTGGAGGCGGCGCCGGCCGCCGAGCGGCGCGCCCAGCGGGCCCTGGCCGAGGATCTCACCCGCCGCGTGCACGGCGACGATGCGCTCGCCGAGGTGCAGCGAGCGCTCGAGTCGCTGTTCGGCGGCGGCGATCTGCGCACGGTCAGCGGCGCGACGCTCGACGGCGCGCTCGGCGCCGCTCCGGCGCTGACCGTGGAGCGCGCGCGGTTCGACGGGGAGGGGGCGCTGCTGGTCGATCTGCTGGCCGAGGTCGGCGCCTGCCCGTCGAAGTCGGACGCCCGCCGCCAGATCGCCGGCGGCGCGATCGCGGTCAACGGCGTGCCGCTCGCCGGCGGATCGGCCGACTCACGCCTCACCGACCGCGATCTCATCGATGGTCGTCTCGTCGTCCTGCGGCGGGGCAAGCGAAACAACTACGTCGTCCGCGTCCGCTGACAGGCGGACGCCGCCGTCACCGGAAGCTCACCCGTCGGAAGTCGGTCGCCAGGTGCGCCTCGGCGATCGCGGGGAGGGGGCGGGCGCCGTCGACGATGGGGTTGGCGTCGAGCAGGGCGAGGCGCGCGCATCCGCTCGCCCAGAGGCGCCGGAAGGCGAGCGGGACCTCGGGCGCGACCGCGACGTCGACCGCGGTGCCGACCGTCGGTTGCCGGACGGCGATCTCGATCCAAAGCGGCGAGTCGCGCAGGCGCCCGGCGCTGTCGAGGCAACCGAAGAGGTAACGGAACGGGCGAGACGGAAGGGCAAGGAAACGCACACGGACGGAAGGGACGCCGTCCGGGCTGTTCGACGCGGCGAGATCGGCAGCGAGGCATCCGGGCACGCCGGCGCAGGTGGGGAGCTCGTGCCAGCGGGCGATCCGCCCCGGCGCCGACGCCACCAGATCGGCGGTGCGCGGCCGGAGCCCGAGCCCTGCGCGCGTCACCTGAAACGTGTAGGCGTAGAGGATGTCGTTCCCCAGCATGCCGCGCCCGACCGAGAGACCGCCCGGATGGGCGAAGATGCGCCGGATGCCGAGATCGCGCGCGCCGAGCGCGACCGGACCCTCGAACGAGGTGGTGACGCTCGCCTTGTGGCCGGCACCACCGAGCGGCCAGCGCGAGGCGAGCGGGCGCTCGGGCAGACCGAGGCGCCGCAAGACCTCGATGTCGACGGCGGTGATCGGCGCGCCGGTGTCGAGCAGGAGCGGCACCGCCTCGCCGCCGATCCGGAGATCGGCGAGCACGTGATCGTGAAATGGCTTGAGGGGGACGTTGACGACGTCGGGATCTGCCGGCCATGGCTCGACGCCGAGGGTCAGCGTGCCGGCGTCGAGATCGAGCCGCCAGCCGTGTGGCGCCAGCACGTCGGCCCCGAGAATCGCGCTGTAGTCGGTCACCGACGCGACCACGCCGGCGAGGGTGAGGCCGCCGACCCGCAGCTCGGGGATCACCGCGCCGGTCCAACCATGCTTGGCCCCGGCGGCGTCCTCGATGGTGACGAAGTGCGACGACCTGGTGGGGACGCCGAGACGGGCGAAGGTCTGGGCGAACAGCGCCCCGTGCGACGACCCGCTGTCGACGTAGAGCAGAACCTCTTCGGTGCGCGGCGCGCCGGTCGGGTCGGGGTTCCCTACGACAGTCGCCAGCAGGTGCGGCCCCACCCGGGTGAGCGGCTCGTAGAGCGGCAGATCCCAGGTCTCCGGCCCGGATGGAAACTTCGGCGCCCGGCTGATCCAGGACGGGGGCGCGCACCCGGCGCAGATCGCCAGGAGCAAGGCCGAGAGCAAGGTCGAGCGCGGCGCAGAAAAGACGCGGGCCACGAGCCTACCGCCTGTCGGCGTTGCGCGGTTCGAGCGACCAGAGACGACCGGCGTATTCCAGGCAGCGGGCAAACAGCGGATCGTGCCCGCGCGGGCCGAGGGCCGCGACGCAGATGTCGGCGTCGGAATAGGCGTCGAGCTTGACGGTGCGGGCCGGCGCGATCGGCAGCTGGACCCGCGCCTCGTCGATCGCGTCGCGGCTGACGACGTACTCGTCCGGGCCGCTGGCGAGCTCGATCGACAGGATCGCGCTCTGATCGCAGGGGCCGGCGCCGGGAACGAGGAACGCCTCGACAGAGCCGCCGTCGACCCGCTCGAAGTCGAATCGCAGCCCGCCGGCGGGCGTCTCGGCGGAGCGGAGCGGACGCCAGCCGAGCAGCTGGCCCAGCCAGGCGACGATCAGCAACGCGCTGACGTCGCCCCCTTTGCGGTGCTTGACCTCGAGCCGGGTCGCGCTGCGCAACGGACCACCGCCCACCGGCGGATCGAACATCCCGGCGAACAGCAGCCGGAAGCTGGCCAGACGCAGCCAGCCCAGATCGGCGACCGGAAGCGGGTGCGCGCGCGACGCCAGCCGCTGCAGATCCTGCAGGTGCAGGGGGCCGGTGCAGCTGGCGGTGTCGACGATCAGCTGGTGGGTCACCGGCAGGAGCTCGCGGGTGAGGAGAGCGGCCGGCATCGCCGTGTTCATCCAGAGCGTGGCGGTGCGGACGCCCGGCACTTGCAGCGCCCGCACCATCGCCCCGAAGTGCGCCTCGGCGCCCGCCGGCCCGACCAGGGTGATCTCCTCGGAGTAGACGACGCGCCCACCGCCCGGACGCGAGACGACGTTGCTCTCGATGGTGGCGGAGAGCTCGCTCTGACCGGCGGCGTCGTCGAGGCAGAGCGTGATGGCGCGGACCGGGACCGCCGGCGCGATCGCGTCGACGAGCGCCTTGGTCTTGGCCAGCTCTTCGCGCCCACGCGTCGGGAGCACCAGGTTCCAGAGCGCGGCGCGGGCCAGCGCAGCCCCCGTCTGGCTCCCCCCGGCGCTCGAGGCCTGCTGCCAGAGCGATCCCAGCTCCCGCTCGATCTCGCCGACGTCGACGGCGATCGGCTCGCCGCGCGCGAAGCGCTCGAAGTTGGCGCGCGCCGCGTCGCCAAGGTTCTGCGTCTGATCGCTCATGGCAAGCGCCAGGCCCGTCCGTCGGCGGCCAGCATCCGCTCGGCTTCTTCCGGGCCCCAGCTCCCGGCGGCGTAGGCGGGGAGGGTGGTCTTCCCGGCGGCCGCCTCGGCGGCCCAGCGCCGGTGGATGCGCGACACCCAGCTCCAGCTGGCCTCGACCTCGTCGCCGCGGGTGAACAGCGTCCCGTCGCCGAGCAGACAGTCGAGCAGCAGCCGCTCGTAGGCTTCCGGCGGCTCGACGCCGAACGACGACCCGTAGCGGAACTCCATGCTGACGGGCGCGATCTCCATCGCCGGGCCGGGGAGCTTCGACCCGAAGTTGAGCGCGATCCCCTCGTCGGGCTGGATCCGGATGCTGAGGACGTTGGGGCGGATGGTCTCGCCGCGCCGCCCGAACAGCAGGTGGGGCGCCTCCTTGAAGTGGATGGCGATCTCGGTGACCCGCTTGGGGAGCCGCTTGCCCGAGCGCAGGTAGAACGGCACGCCGGCCCAGCGCCACGAGTCGATGAACAGCTTGAGCGCCACGAACGTCTCGGTCGTCGAGGCCGGGTTGACCCCCGGCTCGGCCCGGTAACCGGGGACCGCGCGTCCGGCGATCGAGCCGGCGGCGTACTGCGCGCGCACCACGTGACGGTCGAAATCACTTTCGGGAATGTGGCGCAGCGCCTTCAGGACCTTGAGCTTTTCGTCGCGCACCTCGTCGGCCTCGAAGGCGACCGGCGGCTCCATCGCCGCCAGGCTGAGGACCTGGAGCAGGTGGTTCTGGACCATGTCGCGCAGGCTGCCGGCCTGCTCGAAGTAGCCGCCGCGTCCTTCGACGCCGACCGTCTCCGACCCGGTGATCTGGACGTGGTCGACGAAGTGGTTGTTCCAGAGCGGCTCGAAGATCCCGTTGGCGAACCGGAAGACCAGGAGGTTCTGGACGGTCTCTTTTCCGAGGTAGTGGTCGATGCGGTAGATCTGCCGCTCGTCGAGGATCTCGTGCACCTGGCGGTTGAGCGCCCGCGCCGTCTCGAGGTCGACGCCGAACGGCTTCTCGATGATCACGCGCGCGAACGGCTTGCCCGGCGCCGGCTGGGGCGCCAGCTCCGCCTGGCCGAGGCTGCGGATGACTGGAGCGAACGCCGACGGCGGCGTCGACAGATAGAAGACCCGGTTGCCGGGGAGCCCCAGCGTCCGCTCGATCTCCTCGAGCCGCGTCTTGAGGCGCTGGAAGGCTGCCGGATCGTCGTACGCCCCCTGCTGGTAAAAGAGGTTGCGCGCGAACGCCGCCCAGAGCGGCGCGTCGACCGGGCGCCTGCGGGCGAACTCTTCGCAGCCGCGGCGCATCTCCTCGCGGAAGGCGTCGTCGTCCTGCGCGTGGCGGCCGAACCCCAGCACGGCGAACCGCGCCGGCAGCAGCCTGTCGCGCGTCAGGCTGTAGAGCGCAGGGAGCAGCTTTCGGCGCGCCAGATCGCCTGACGCGCCGAAAATGACCATCGTGGCGGGCTCCGGAATCCGCTCCTCGGCGAGACCCTCCCGCAGCGGGTTTGGCAGAGCAGACGACGGGACTGCGATCTTCTCCACGGCGCTCCTGTCGGCTTTTCGTTCGTTCTTGGTGCGGCGCGCCTATTTGCTGCGGGCGTCGATCGCGTTCGTCAGCGCCGTCATCGAGGCGGTGAACGACTTCACGCCGTCGGCCAAGAGGCCCTGGCAGACCTGTCCGAGATCGATCCCCAGCGCGGCGAGCTCCGCCACGCTCTTCTGGGCGCCCTCGAGATCGGTTCCGAGGCGCGACCCCGGATCGCCGTGGTCGATGAACGCGTCCAGCGTGGCCGGCGGGACGGTGTCGACCGTGTCGGGCCCCATGAGCGCGTCGACGTAGTAGGTGTCCGGGTAGCTCGGATCCTTGGTCCCCGTCGAGGCCCAGAGCAGCCGCTGCGGGTTCGCGCCGGCGGCGGCGAGCGCCTTCCAGCGCGGCGAGGCGATCGTCCGCTGGTAGATCGCGTAGGCGTTTTTGGCGTTGGCGATCCCGATCTTGCCGCGCAGCGCCTGGCAGCGCGCCGCCTCGGCCGGCGTGGCCGCGGCCTTCTCCTTGAGCAGCTTGTCGCAGGCCGCATCGACGCGCGAGACGAAGAAGCTCGCCACCGATGCCAGCCCGTCGAACGAGCCCCCGGCCGCCCGGCGATCCTCGAGCCCAGACAAATAGGCGTCCACGACCTCCTCGTATTTAGAGAGGGCGAAAATGAGCGTGACGTTCACGCTGACCCCGTGCGCCGTCAGCGCGCGGATGGCCGGGAGCCCCTCCGGCGTGGCCGGCACCTTGATCATGATGTTGGGGCGCCCGATCAGCTTGGCGAGGCGCAACCCTTCGGAGATGGTCTTCTCGGTGTTGGTGGCCAGCTGGGGCAACACCTCCAGCGAGACGCGCCCATCGATCCCCTTGCTCTCCTCGTTGACCGAAAGCAGGAGGTCGCAAGCGCCGCGGATGTCCTCGACAACCAGCGCTTCATAGATCTCCGGCGTCGACTTCTTCTCGGCGGTCAGCTGCTTCAGCGCCTCTTCGTAGTCGCTGGAGGCGACGATCGCCTTTTCGAAGATGGTCGGGTTCGAGGTCAGCCCGCGAACGCCCTTTTCGACCAGATCGCGGAGCCCGCCCGAGCGCAGGAGCCCCCGGCGCATGTTGTCGTACCAGATGCTCTGTCCCACCTGGTGGGCCTGGTGCAGGGTTGTCATCGACTTCGGGCTGGCCATGGCTCTGTCTCCTGTTGCTACTTTTGTTGCGCGTCGACTGGGGAGCGGCTCTCTTCGATCTCCAGGGCGGCGATCTGCGCCACCCGGCGGGCGTGGCGACCAGCTTCGAACGGCGTCGCCAACCAGGTGTCGACGATGGTGACAGCGTCGCTCTCGGGCACCAGCCGCGCCCCCAAGCAGAGCACATTGGCGTCGTTGTGCCCGCGCGACTGCTTCGCCCCCTCGACGTTCCAGGCGTCGACGGCCCGCACGCCGCGAATCTTGTTGGCGGCGATGCAGACGCCCAGGCCCGTGCCGCAGACCAGCAGCCCGAAGGCGCCCGCGTCGTCGCGGACGGCCCGCGCGACCGCACCCGCGAACTGGGGATAGTCGCAGGAGGCGTCGGTCGCCGGTCCCAGATCCTCGACCAGGTGCCCGCTGCCGCGGAGATGTTCGACCAACCGGCGGCGCAGGCCGAAGCCCGCGTGATCGCTGCCGGCGTAAATCTTCCTCACCATCTGACTCTCATACTGCTGACTCTCATACTGCAATCCGGCGTGGAGGGCGCACCAAAAATACCATCACCGCCGCGAAGGTCGCCGTCGCGCCGAGCGCCGCCAGGCCCGGCCCGTAACCGGCCGCGCCCGTCTTCAGCTTTCCGACCAGCATCGGGCCCACGAAACCGCCCAGACACCCGACGGAGTTGATCAACCCGACCGCCGCCGCGCCCGCCGCGCCCGACAGGAACCAGCGTGGCATCGCCCAGAACGGCGGCATGAACCCGTAGATGCCGGCGCCGATCAGCGCCAGGCTGAGGAGCCCCAGCGCCGGCGCGCGCGAGGCGACGCCGATCGTCAAGCCGAGCGCCGCCAACAACATGGGGATCATGGTGTGCAGGCGCCGCTCGCCGGTGCGGTCCGACGACAGGCCGATCAAGGCCGTGCAGATCCCGCCGGCGACGTAGGGGAGGGTGGCCACCAGCGACACGGTCAGATTCGACAGGCCCGTCAGGCTCTTCACCACGGTCGGCATCCAGAGGCTGAAGCCGTACGACGTGGTGACGATTCCGAAGTACGCAAGGACCAGGAGCAAGATGTCACGCCGCAGGATGGTGCGAGCGAGCGAGCGCTTCGCCTGTACGGGCGGCGTCGTCGCGGCGGTCTCGCGCGCGAGCGCCTCCAACAGGTAGTCCTTCTCGGCGGCGTCCAGCCAGCGCGCCTCGGCCGGACGATCGGTCAGGTAGAAGAACGTCACCACGCCGAGCACGATGGCGGGGAGTCCCTCCAGCAGGAAGAGCCAGCGCCAACCGGCGAGGCCGGCCCAGTGCACGCCGAGCAAGAGGCCGGAGACCGGCGCGCCGACCACGTTCGAGATCGGGACCGCCAACATGAAGAAGGCGAAGGCGCGCGCGCGATCCTCGACGCGGAACCAGTGGGACAGGTAGACGACCACCCCCGGGAAGAACCCGGCCTCGGCCGCGCCCAGGAGAAACCGCAGCCAGTAGAACTGCCGCGGCGTCCGGATGAGGGCCATCGCGCAGGCCACCAGCCCCCAGACGACCAGAATCCGCGCGATCAGCTTGCGCGCGCTCCAGGTCTCCACCAACAGCGTGCCCGGAATCTCGAACAGAAAGTAGCCGAGGAAAAAGATCCCGGCGCCGAACCCGTACTGGCTGTCGTTGAGCGGGAGATCGTGGCGCATCTCCAGCGCCGCGTAGCTGATGTTCACCCGATCGAGGTAGGCCACGAAGTAGAGCAGCAGCAGATAGGGAACGATCCGCACGAGGACCCGCGTGCGAACCCGCCGTGCTAGGTCGTCGTCGGCCACGATCGAGGCGCGAGTATACACGCCGTGCTAGCGTCGACGGCGCGTGCACGAGCAGAGCCTGCCGGGCCACTCCGTCTTCTTGCTGCTCGTCCAGCTGGCGCTCCTGGTCGGCATGGCGCGCATCGGCGCCGAGGCCGCCAAGCGGATCGGGCTGCCGGCGGTGGTGGGCGAGATGATCGGGGGGATCGCGCTCGGCCCCAGCCTGTTCGGCCACTACGCGCCGGCGGGCTTCGCCGCCGTGTTTCCCCAGAGCGCCGAGCAGCTGCATCTGCTCGACGCTTTCGGAATCGTCGGCATGAGCCTGCTGCTGCTCCTCACCGGGCTCGAGACCGATCTGCGGCTCCTGCGGAACCTGGGCCGCGCCGCGCTCATCGCGTCGATCATGGGGATGGCGCTGCCGTTCGTGCTCGGCTTCGGGCTCGGCTATCTGATCCCGGCCAACTACCTGACCGACGCCGACCACCGGATTCTGTTCAGTCTCTTCCTCGCCACCACCATGTCGATCTCCGCGATGCCGGTGATCGCCAAGATCCTGGTCGATCTCGATCTCACCAAGCGCAACATCGGCCTGGTGATCCTGTCGGCGGGGGTCGTCGATGACACGGTCGGCTGGCTGATCCTCTCGCTCATCGCCGGCGCGGCCACGCACGGCGCCGTGCACGCGGCTGATCTGGGGTTGACCGTCCTGTGGCTGCTGGTCTTCATCTTGGTCGCCGCCTTCGTGCTGCTTCCCATCTTGCGGTTGGCGGTCCGCGCGGCGTCGGAGCGCTTCAAATCGAGCGACTCCGATCTGGTCCTGGTCATC
This sequence comes from Polyangia bacterium, assembly GCA_036267635.1. Classification (GTDB taxonomy): domain Bacteria; phylum Myxococcota_A; class Polyangia; order Fen-1088; family Fen-1088; genus JADGRB01. The sequence goes on from DATAVR010000155.1 coordinate 24,805, forward strand.
GTGGTGACGTTTCTCTGCGCGGCCGCGACCGAGAGGATCGGCGTGCACGCGGTGTTCGGGGCCTTCGTGGCCGGCGTGGTGCTTCACCAGGTGCCGCGACTGCGCAAAGAGACCGTGGCCCGCCTCGAATCGTTCACCTTCGGCGTGCTGGCCCCGGTCTTCTTCGGCATCGTGGGGCTTCACGTCAACCTCTGGGAGCTGGGGGGTGGCCGCATGCTGCTCCTGGTCGTCACGGTCGCCTGCCTCGGCAAGCTGGTCGGCTGCGCGCTCGGCGCGTCCTGGGGCGGGCTGCGTTTCTGGGAGGCGGCCTCGATCGCGGTGGCGATGAACGCGCGCGGGGCGATGGGGATCGTCGTGGCGACCATCGGCCTTTCGCTGGGCATCCTGACGCAACAGATGTTCTCGATCATCGTGATGATGGCGATCGTCACCTCCCTGCTGGCGCCTGTCGGGCTGCGGCTCACGATGCCGCGCGTGCGGATGACCGAGGAGGAGGCTCGACGGATCCTCGCCTCCGAATCGACGGGGGCCTTCAATCCAGGCAACCTCCGGGTTCTCCTGGCCACCGCCGGCGGGCCCAACGCGCTGGCGGCCGCGCCGCTGGCGTTCGGGCTGACCATGAAGAGCAGCGCCGCGGTCAAGATCCTGCACGTCGAAGCGGAGCGCGCCTGGTGGCAACAGCTGTTTCGGCCGTTCGCCCGACGGGCGCCGGCGAGCGTCAGCGACCAGATCGAGAAGATGCGGACTTTGGCCGGCGACGTCGCGCCGGAGATCGCCAACGCGCGCGGCCCCGGCGTCGCCGCCGCCATCTGCGAGGAGGCGCGCCGCGGCTGTGACCTCATCGTGATCGGCTCGGGCGAGGGCCCGTCGATCGGCGGCCCGGTCGTAGAGCAGGTGGTGGGCGGCGCCCCCTGCCACGTGGCGATCCTCAAGACGCCCGCGACGGCGGGCGAATACCGCCGGCTGCTGGTCCCGGTCGACGGGAGCATCGCCTCGCGGCTGGCGGTCGAGCTCGGCCACCGGTATGCGGAGGCGACGGGGGCCGAGCTGACGCTCGCCGTGTTGACCGAGCGCCGCCCCCAGGCCGCCGCCTACGCCGACATGAGCGGCACCCACCTGCCAGCAGAGGCGCCGGCCACCAGCGACGAGGAGCTGGCGCGGATCTCGGTGGTCTTCCGGGCCTCGCAGATCAAGCCGAGCATCGTGCACCTGGCCTTCGATCCCCGCTCGAGCCCCGTCGCTCAGGCGGTCGAGAAGGGGAACTACGATCTGGTGATCCTCGGGACGGAGAACCGCGCCGTCCAGCACCGGCTCTTCTTCGGCTACGAGAACGAGCGTCTCATCCGCGCCACGCGCGTGCCGGTCCTGGTCGTCGTCCCCAACCTGGCGCGCCTTGCCGACAGCTGACGGCCGACGGCAAAAAGCACGCGCGTGATTGACGCTCTCCCCGGCGAGCGCTACGGTCGGTCGCCCATGGCCGCCGACATCGTCCACATCGAGTTCAAGAGCTGGAACCTCGCTCGCACGTCGGAGTTCTACGCGCGGCTGTTCGATTGGAAGATGGAGCAGAACGCCTCGGCGAGCTACATGAAGCTGGCCAGCGGCGACGGGCCGAGCGTCGGTTGGTTCCGCGCCGATCTCGTCCAGTCCCCCGGCCCGGTCGCCTATCTCCCCGTCGACGATCTGGAGACCACGCTCGACGAGGTGGAGCGCGCGGGCGGACGGGTGCTGGTCCGCAGCCTGCCGTTCGCCGGCGGCGGCGAGGTGGGTCTCTTCGCCGATCCCGACGGCAACGTGCTCGGCCTCTGGCACCGCAAGGGCGCCGGCGCCCCGACCGCCGCAGCCAAGCCGGCGACGGCGACGGCGACCGCGACCGCCAAGCCGCCCAAGCCGGCCCTCAAACCGCCCACGGCCAAAAAGCCCCCCAAGAAGAAATAGCGATCGCGTGGGCTAGAGCCAACGGCGGAGGCTGTAGGCGAGGCGTTCGAAAATCCGCTCCAGCCAGCTGCGACGGGCGAACGCCTCCCGGGTGAGCTCCTCGCTGGCGGCCATGTCGGAGACGAGCATGGTGCCGACCTCGGTGGCGGTGGCGGTGTCGACGACGTTGACCACCAGCTCGAGGTTGTAGGCCAACGACCGGTGGTCGAAGTTGTAGCTGCCGATCGAGACGAACGCGTCGTCGACCATCAGCGCCTTGGTGTGGGTGACCACCTGACTGCGAAAGATCCGCGCTGACGCGGCGAGGAGCGGGGGGAAGACCGACCGGGTCGCGAAGTCGAGCACGCGCGAGTCGCTGGCCAGCGGGACGAGGAGCCGCACGTCGACGCCACGCCGGGCGGCGTTCTGCAGCGCGCGCAGCACGCCGCGATCGGGGACGAAGTAGGGGTTCGCCACCAGGACGCGCGCGCGGCTCTCGCGGATGGCGTGCAGCGCTGCCCGCCGGATCACGAAGCGGTCGCGCAGCTCGCGGTTGGAGACCACCGCCACCGAAACTCCCCCGGCCACCGCCGGAGGCGCCAGCCGATCGGGATCGAGGCGCATCCGCTTGGGGGCGCGCCGGTTCCAGGTCCGCAGGAACGTCGCCTCGATCCGCGCCGCCGCCGGCCCTTCGACGGCGAAGGCGGCGTCCAGCCAGCCGCCGCCCCCCTCGGCCAGGCTGACCCATTCGTTCGAGATGTTGATCCCGCCGGTGAAGGCGAGCCCTCCGTCGCAGACCAAGGTCTTGCGGTGGTTGCGCCGCATGAGCGACCAGAGCCGCGGGCGCCAAAACCGATACTTGTGGTAGCCGACGACGTGAACGCCGAAGCCGCGCATCCGCTGGAAGAAGGCGGCGGGCGTCTCGCGGCAGCCGACGTAGTCGTAGAGCAGCCGCACCTCGACCCCGCGTTGCGCCGCGCGGCCCAGCGCCTCGGCGAACTGCCGCCCGATCCCGTCGTCGCTGAAGATGTACATCTCCAGCGACACGCGCCTCGTCGCGTCGTCGATCGCGGCGAGCCAGGCGGGGAACGCCTCCGCGCCGTTGCGCAACAACTTGACGGCATTCCCCGCGATCAACGCGCGCGCGTCCTCGACGTAGCGCACGAGCGATACGGACGGCGACGACGAATTCGGGGAGGCTGTCATTGACCGAGCCCCTCGGAGCGACTAAGGTCTGCGCCGCTGATGGGCCGTGAAGAGCATATAGAATTCCAGGGGCGCGTCATCGAGGTATTGCCGGCCGGAAATTTTCGAATCGAGCTCGAGAACGGCCATCAGGTTCTAGCGCATCTCGGCGGCAAGCTGCGCAAGCACCGCATCCGCGTCGTGCTCGGCGACAAGGTCACCGTCGCCCTCACGCCTTACGATCCGACCCGCGGGATCGTCGTCTACCGCGGGTAGCGGCGCCGGCGCGCCGTGAGATCGCGACGGCCGCTTCCCAGCCGCGCGGAGATCGAACGGGTGCGCGCGCTGCTGGTCGAGGTGGCCGCGCTCGATCCGGACGGACCGCTCGGGCGAGGGCTGGCCCGCTTCGGATCTTGGCGGGCCCTGACCGCGATCGCCGGGACCGAGTGGTTGCCGCTCCCCCGACGTCCCTCGGCGGCCACGCGACGAATCGCGCGGCAGCGCCTGCGCGCTCTCGGGGCCGAGCCGGTGGCCGCCACCCTGGCCGAGGTGATCGAGGCCGCCGGGCCGGTTCAGCTTCAGGGGACCTGCGGGCGCCTCCCTGGCACCCCGGCCGGGGCGCTGTGGCGCGCCTCGGTCGTCGAGGAGGCCGACGGAGCCTGGGCGGTCGAAGAGGGAGAGGATTTCGTCCTGCGCGACACCGGCGGCCACACCACCTTGGTCGTGGCGGAAGGGGGGCGGCTGGTGAACGCCAACCTCCTCAGCGACGGGGACGAGGTCGTGGTGTTCGGCGTCGGAGGGCAGGCGCCCGATCGCGGCGGGCTCGCCAGCTCGGCCTATGGACGGGGCGGCTTGATCCCCGCGGTCAGCTCCGATCCGACGCACCCGTTGCTCGTCAGTGTGATCAGGCGCTACGATCAGCAGGACGATGCCCCCCAAGATTGAGCTCGCCAAGCCGGTGACGGCTTCGGCCGCGACGCTGTCGCCTGCGCACAAGCCGCCGGTCGATCCGGCGACGCTGGCCCACCGGGATCTCCTGGGAGGGGAGTTCTGGCGACAGATCCCGGCCTACGCCGGAATCGCCGCGACCGAGTTCCTCGATCATCGGTGGCAGGCCAAGCACTCCATCACCAACATCCCCAAGCTGCTGGCCACGCTGTCAGGGCTGGTCTCCGACGCCTTCGTGGCCGACGCCGAGCGGGGGTTCGAGCGCGCGCCGATGTCGGTGCGGGTGTCGCCGTATCTTCTGTCGCTCATCGACTGGAAGAACCCTTACGACGATCCGTTGCGGACACAGTTCATCCCGGTCGGCTCGCGCCTCCTGCCCGACCACCCGCGGCTCGACCTCGACTCGCTCCACGAGCGCGTCGACATGCCGGTCCCCGGGCTCACCCACCGCTACGTCGACAAGGCGCTCTTTCTCGCGCTCGACACCTGCCCGGTCTACTGCCGCTTCTGCACCCGCAGCTACGCGGTCGGCATCGACACCGAAGAGGTGGAGAAATTCCAGCTCAAGGTGAACGCCGAGCGCTGGGAGCAGACGTTCGCCTACATCCGCTCGCGGCCCGAGCTCGAAGACATCGTCATCTCGGGCGGCGACGCCTACCAGCTGCGTCCCGAGCAGATCACCCAGATCGGCGAGACGCTGCTCTCCATCGATCACGTCCGCCGGATGCGCTACGCGACCAAGGGTCTGGCGGTCATGCCGCAGAAGATCCTGACCGATGACGCTTGGACCGACGCGCTCACCCGCGTGGTCGAGGAGGGGCGACGCCGCCACAAGGAGGTGGTGATCCACACCCACTTCAACCACCCGCGCGAGATCACCGAGATCACCAAGGCGGCGATGGACAAGCTCGCCGAGCGCGGCATCACCGTGCGCAACCAGACGGTGCTGCAGCGGAAGGTGAACGACAGCGCCGCCACGATGACCCTGCTCGTGCGGCGGCTCAGCTACGTCAACGTCCACCCCTACTACGTCTACATGCACGATCTGGTGAAGGGGGTGGAAGATCTCCGCACGACCCTCCAGACCGGCCTGCAGATCGAAAAGGAGATCCGCGGCGCGACCGCGGGGTTCAATACGCCGACGGTGGTCGTCGACGCGCCGGGCGGCGGCGGCAAACGGGACGCGCACTCCTACGAGCACTACGACCGCACCACCGGCGTCTCGGTCTACACGGCGCCGGCGGTCCACCCGGGCCTGGTCTACTTCTACTTCGACCCGATCGACCTGCTGCCGCCCGAGGGTCGCGCCCGCTGGGCCGATCCCGCCGAGCACGACAAGATGATCGAAGAGGCGCGGGCGGCGGCGCTCGCCACGCCACATGTGTAGGATGCGTCTTCGACGATGAGCAGCGGCTGTACCAACTGCGGGAACAAAGGGGGGTGCGACGCGCGCAAGCACGAGATGTTTGGCGCCATCGACGAGGCGCTGGCGCGGCTCTACCCGACGCGCCGCTGGGACGAACGCGACGACGCGGCGGGGTTCGGCGCCGGGCTGCCGCCCGGGGAGGGGGACGCGCTGGCGGCGGCCGCCGCCGGACGGCTGCACGCGGCGACTCTCTACCGCCCCGGCGGACCCGACGAGACCTGCGACTACGTCTACGTCCTCTGCGTGGGCCGAACGCCGTCGCTGGTCGAGCTGCGCGAGTCGGCGCTCGACGGCGGGGCCAGCGAAGCGCTGCGCGCCGCCATCGCCGAGGGCCCCGTCACCGAGGTCTACCTGCGGGTGGCGCTCTCGACGCTGGCGCCCTTCGCGGCCGTCCAGGAGGTGGTCCTCTCGGCGACGGCCGATCCGATCGACGGCGGGATCGCGATCGTCGAGGCGCCGCGGGCCGGGATCTTCGAGCCGGGGCTGCTCAAGCGGCTACAGCTGCTGGTCGGGGTGCTCCGCGAGCGGAACATCCGACACCTCGACTTCGGCGAGATCGTGGAGGCGCCCGCCGGATTCGATCCCGGCAGTTACTCGGCCGAATACGGCGGCGTCCCCGGGATCGCCAACTACTTCTTTTACCCGCAGCCGCCGTCGGCGATCGCCACCACCACGCTCACCTGAGCTTGGCCGCCAGCTCCGGCTGCAGCCCCGCCGCCATCGCCTTGGCGCGCCGCTCCTCGGGCGCGTCGTAGCGACCGACCGGCGCCGCGGCGACCTCATCGAGCAGCCGCTTGGCCTCCGCGGCCCGATCGTCGTCGAGGAAGGTGACCCCCAGATAGACGCGCGCCCGCAGCGCCGCGGGGTTGAGCTGCAGCGCGCGCCGGAGGTGCTCCTCGGCCTGCTTTCGGTCGCGCTTCGGCCAGGGGAGCTTGCCGAAGAAACGCCCCCAGGCGGTCTCCACGCCGCCCCATTCGTAGCCGTCGTTGAGCGCCGCCGCCTTCCCCAACCGATCGCGGAATTTCCTCTCCAGCCCGTCGGAGAGCGCCTTCACCACGCCGAGCCCGAGCGCGTAGTTCCCCATGCAGACGGCGGCCCAGTAGTAGCCGGCCACGTCGTTGGGGTTGACCGCGATGGCGTGCTCGGCGATGTCCCAGCCGTCCTTCCCCCAGTGGGAGCGCTGCTCCTTGCCGAGCCCGGGATCGTCGCTGGCCCAAAAATAGAACCGGGCGGCGCGCCAGAGCAGCTCGTAGTCGTTGGGGGTCCGCGCGAGCCCGGCCTGCACGAGGCGCTGCTCCTCGGCGAAGGCGCTCTTGTCGTCGCGGCGTCGGTGGAGCTCGTCGATGCGCGCGAGCATCGCCGGCAACGGCAGCGCGGCCCCCGCATCCCGCACCACCGGGTGAGGGGGGCCTCGAAGCGCGCTGGCGTCTCGTGCGCCGCCGGTGGCGACCTCGACGAACAAACCGACCGCGGCAGCGACGGTTATCAGGTTCACGGGCGGAGTATATAGGTTATGCTCGCGCCAGCCCCCCAGGGAGGACGCAGTGCCGGAGAACAAAGCAGAGCTGATCATCGACGGTAAGACTCTGGAGGTTCCAGTCGTCGTCGGGACCGAGGACGAACGCGCGATCGACATCGGGAAGCTGCGCGCCCAGACCGGCCTGGTGACGCTCGACCCGGCCTTCATGAACACGGCGTCGACGAAGAGCGCGATCACCTTCCTCGACGGCGAGAAGGGGATCCTCCGCTACCGCGGCATCCCAATCGACGAGCTGGCCGAGAAGTCGACCTTCGTCGAGGTCTCCTACCTTCTCATTTACGGCCATTTGCCGAGCAAACAGGAGCTGGCCAAGTTCTCCGAGGCGCTCACCCGTCACTCGATGATTCACGAGGACATGAAACGCTTCTACGACGGCTATCCCGGCACCGCCCACCCGATGGCCATCCTGTCGGCGATGACGCTGACGCTCTCCAGCTTCTACCCCGAGGCGCTCGACGTGAAGAACCGCGCCGAACAGGAGGCGACCATCGCCCGCCTGCTGTCGAAGATGCGCACCATCGCCGCCTTCTCGTTCAAGAAGTCGATCGGCCAGCCGTTCGTCTACCCGAAGAACAACCTCAGCTACTGCGCGAACTTCCTCAACATGATGTTCTCGGTCCCGGCCGAGCCGTACGAGATCGACGAGGAGATCGTCAAGGTCCTCAACCTCCTCCTCATCCTCCACGCCGATCACGAACAGAACTGCAGCACCTCGACGGTGCGTCAGGTGGGCAGCTCGCAGGCCAACCTCTTCGCCTCGATCTCCGCCGGCATCTGCGCCCTTTGGGGCCCGCTTCACGGCGGCGCCAACGAAGAGGTGCTCACCATGCTGGAGCAGATCCGCGTCGACGGCAGCGGGCCGCAAAAGTTCGTCGACCTGGCCAAGAAGAAGGACTCCGGATTCCGCCTGATGGGCTTCGGCCACCGCGTCTACAAGAACTACGACCCGCGCGCCAAGATCATCAAGGTCGCGGCCGACAAGGTCATGGCCAAGATGAAGCAGCCGGATCCGCTGCTCGACATCGCCAAGGCGTTGGAGGCGGCGGCGCTCAGCGATCCGTACTTCGTCGAGCGGAAGCTCTATCCCAACGTCGATTTCTACAGCGGCATCATCTACCGCGCGCTCGGGATCCCGACGAACATGTTCACGGTCATGTTCGCCATCGGACGGACGCCGGGGTGGATCGCCCACTGGAAAGAGATGAGCGAAGACCCCACCACCAAGATCTCCCGTCCGCGCCAGGTCTACACCGGGCCGGCGTTGACCCACTACGTCCCGATCGACTCGCGCTAACTCGCGCCCCGCTTCGCTTCGCTCGGCTCCTCCGGCGCGGGCGGAGGGGACGCGGGGGCGATGTCTCCCCGCCGCTCGCGCGAAGGAATCCTCGGCCGCGAACGATCAGAGCGGCCTGCGGGCTCGCGGCGGGGAGACATCACCCCGCGTCCCCTCCGCTCGGTTGGGGCGGGGCCTCGACTCCGCTGCCCTTGCGCTGCCCCGGCAACAAGGTGAGTGCCGCTTGCCCGGCAACCGCTGCCCTTTGACTGTCTCGGGCCAAGGGCGCACCGGAGGGAGAGGTCCGTCTGGGAACCTCTCACGGAGGGCGCAACCAAGCGGCGGTCACGCCCGTCCGAGCCGCAACGTCCGGCCCGCGCGGTAGCGGCACCAGGGGCGGGGCGGTCGGGGCGTGTCCGATCTACTTCTTAGCCGGCGCGGGCGCCGTCGCTGCGGCAGGCTTCCCTGCCGGCGGCGCAGTCGCGGCCGGCGGTGCGGTCGGGGCAGGGGCTGCGCCGGCGGCGGGAGCTGCCCCAGCGGCCGGCGCGGCGGCGCCGCCGCCCTCGGCCTCATCGCCTTCGGGCGCGCGGTCCCACCTGTTGACGTTGCCGGTGCCGGTGGTGTCGTAGCCGATGCGATCGAGCTTGCCGCCCTCGTAGTACTGCCACTCGTCGACCTTGCCGTCGCTGTTGGTGTCGCGCTCGATCCGGACCAGCTTCTCGTCCTCGTAGTACTTCCAGACGTCCGGCTTCTGGTCGAAGTTGGTGTCGAGCTCCTCGCGCACCAGCTTGCCGCCCGCGTAGTAGCGGGTGATGTCGAACTTGCCGTCGAAGTCGAGGTCGGCCTCGTCCATGGTGATCTGCGAGCCCTTGTCGTCGTAGTAGTAGACGAGGTCGATCTTGCCGTCGTGGTTCAGGTCGACCTCTTTGCAGGTCAGGACCTCGGTCTTCTGCCCGCCGATGTCGATCGACTGGTAGAACTTCCAGACGTCGGGCTTTTGGTCCTGGTTGGTGTCGGCGGTGACGACATTCTTCCCTTTTTCGTCGCACTTGGCCCGGTCGACGTTGGGGGCAGTCGGGACGTTGGTCCCCGCGGCGCTGACCATCTCGGCGTGCTTGGGGGATTCACCGCAGGCCGCTGCCAGCAGCGCCAGGGAACCCAGCGCCCACCAGGACTTAGAATGCGTCATGGCCGCTACGGTAGGGCGGAAATGACGGCGTATCAAGTGCTTGCGATCTTGACCGGCAACCTATGGTCATGCATGGTCACGCCATGGCGAGGAAGAAAGTTTCCACGACCATCTACATCACGCCCGAGCAGAACGAGCAGCTCAAGCAGCTGAACTCGAAGACCCGCGTCCCGGTCGCCGAATACATCCGGCAGGGGATCGACATGGTCCTGGAAAAAGAACGGCACAACCTTCCGGGACAGCTCACACTCGACGTGAGACACGGTCGCTGACGGAGTGTGAGGGAAACAACATGAGTTCACCGAAACTAACGGAATTCCTCCGACAGCATCGCGACGATCAGCAGTCTTCGGCTGAGGTCCAGCGGCTACTCAAAGAAGAGTGGGTACGTGCAGTAAACGACCTCCTTAATGACGTCACGAACTGGCTCAAGCCCCAGGAGGCGGAGGGGCTTTTGAAGGTTACGCGCGTCGAGGACGTCACTCTGCAAGAAGATAGGCTTGGCATTTATAAGGTGCCCGCGTTGGAGATTCAGGTCGGTGCTCGGGCGATCTCCGTCTTACCGATCGCGCGGTTAATTTTCGGGGGCGCTGGACGCGTCGATCTCGCCTACGGGCCGAGGGTCAAGATTCTTCTGCGCACGGATCCAACGGCGAAGGTCGTCCATTCACCCGACGACGGACCGAGGAAAGCGGGTCCGCTGACGTGGATGATCTCCGGGACTGATCCGCGAGATCGCGGAACGGAGCTAACTGAGGAGAGTCTGTCCGACGCGATTCAGTTCCTGCTCTCGTGAGCAATCGAGACCAGATTTCCGACCAAGGGCGAATCTGGACCTACTACCTTCGGAGTCTCGAGACGCTCGAATTGGCGTTTGCAGTCCTCCGCCGTGCGGAAGGGCTAGAGGCCAAGCCGAGCAGTCAGTTTCGGGGGCTCTCCGCTCCAGAACTGGCCCAGGTTTTTGGTGAGATCCGACAGGAACTTGAGTTGGAGGTCTGTCTGGCGCTGTTGGCCAGCTTTGAAGTCATCCTTCGAGACGACTTCGACACTCGTCTACGCTTGCAAAACTCAAATGCGCTTACAAATGCATTTCAAGCCCTCAACAGACGAACGCGAGAGGCGGGACGACGAGGGCCGGCTCTGGACGACCTTTTGACGCAATGGAAAGTCGCTCTCCCTGCGGCGTCGAACACAATAGGAGCGTTCGGAGTCGTCGTGGTCAACTTCCGAAACTGGTTGGCACATGGACGGGCCTGGCCACCGAAAGGTCATGGAGGTTACGACACCACCCGTGTCATAAAGGCCGCCCAAGCAGTCGAGCAAGTCATCCCGGAATTCCCCCGTCTGACCGATTGGTAGCCCCGCCCCTCATGCCCACGCCGACGCGCCTCATTCGCAATTTCTCGATCATCGCCCACATCGACCACGGCAAGTCGACGCTGGCCGACCGGCTGCTCGACGCCACCGGCGCGCTCACCGACCGCGAGCGCAAGGCGCAGTTCATGGACAGCATGGATCTCGAGCGCGAGCGCGGGATCACCATCAAGGCGGCGACGGTGCGGCTCGCCTACCAGGCCACCGACGGTGAGACCTACGAGCTGAACCTGATCGACACCCCGGGCCACGTCGACTTCCACTACGAGGTGTCGCGCTCGCTGGCCGCCTGCGAAGGGGCGGTCTTGGTGGTCGACGCCTCGCAGGGGGTCGAGGCGCAGACGCTGGCCAACGTCTATCTCGCGGTGAACAACAACCTCACGATCATTCCGGTCATCAACAAGATCGACCTGCCGGCCGCCGATCCCGAAAACGTGCGGCGCCAGATCGAAGAGGTCGTCGGCATCGACGCCTCGGAGGCGATCCTCGCCTCGGCCAAAGAGGGGAAGGGGATCGTCGAGATCCTGGAGGCGGTGGTGGCCAAAGTGCCACCGCCCATCGGCGATCCGGACAAACCGCTGCGCGTGCTGCTGCTCGACAGCTGGTACGACACCTATCGGGGCGTGGTGATTCTGGTGCGGGTGGTCGACGGGATCATGCGGCCGAAGCAGAAGCTCCGCTTCATGGCGGCCAGGCGCGACTACGAGGTCCAGACCCTGGGCGCCTTCGCGCCGTTCGCGCGCGAGATGCCCGAGCTGACTCCGGGCGAGGTGGGGTTCTTCACCGCCGCCATCAAGGAGGTGAGCGACGCGCGGGTGGGGGACACCATCACCGACGCCGCCCGCCCCTGCGCCGAGGCGCTCCCCGGCTTCCAGCCGGCCAAGCCGATGGTGTTCGCCGGGATCTTCCCGACGGACACCGCCCGCTACGAGGACCTGCGGGACGCGCTCGACAAGCTGCGGCTCAACGACGCCTCGTTCACCCGCGAGCCCGAGACCTCGGCGGCGCTCGGCTTCGGGTTCCGCTGTGGCTTCCTCGGCCTTCTGCACATGGAGATCGTCCAGGAGCGGCTCGAGCGTGAATACAACCTCGACCTCATCACCACCGCCCCAACGGTGCGCTTTCGCTGCGTGCTCCGGAACGGCGAGGTCATCGAGCTCGACAACCCCGCGAAATTCCCCTCAGAAGGCGACATCGACCGGATCGAGGAGCCGGTCATCGCCGTCACCATCCACACCCCGCCGGAATACGTGGGGGGGATCCTCAAGTTGTGTGAGGAGAAGCGTGGAACGCAAACGGGGCTCGCCTACGCCGGTGAAAAGCGCGTGATCATTCGCTACGACCTGCCGCTCACCGAGATGGTGTTCGGCTTTTACGACCGCCTCAAGTCGGTCTCGCGCGGCTATGCCTCGCTCGATTACGAGCCGAAGGACTACCAGGTCGCCGATCTGGTCCGCATGGATCTGATGGTTAACGGGGATCGGGTCGACTCCCTATCGCTCATCGTCCACCGTCAGGGCTCGTACGAAAAGGGGCGCGACCTCTGCGTGAAGATGAAGGAGCTCATCCCTTCGCAGCAGTTCGAGGTGGCCATCCAGGCCGCCATCGGCTCGAAGATCATCGCCCGGACGACAGTGAAGGCCCTGCGCAAGAACGTCACCGCGAAGTGCTACGGCGGCGACATCTCGCGCAAGCGCAAGTTGTTGGAGCGGCAGAAAGAGGGTAAGAAGCGGATGAAGCAAGTGGGCAACGTCGAGATCCCGCAAGAGGCCTTCTTGGCCATCCTGAAGGTCGAATAAGGTCGATAACGATGGGTGGCAAGCGGAACCTCTCGGAGGAACGAACCCCTAGCCTGCTCGGCTGGTGGCGCAAGCGCTCGGCGGACCGCAACGCCCGGATCGAAGGCCGGCACCTGGTCAAGGAGGCCGCCCGCATCCTCAAGCGAAAGAGCTACCGGATCCCGGCCGGCGTCGCCAGCGAGCTCGAGGCGGAGATCCGGGCCGTGGACGAGGCGCTGGGCGGAGAGGATCTCGACCAGCTCCGCCAGGCGATCGCCGCCCTCGACGACGCCATGGACAAGCATCTGGCGTTCGCCCGCAAGTCGACCGTCCGTGAATACTCCGAGTCGATCGGCGTCGCCGTGGCCGTGGCGCTCTTGTTGCGCGCCTTCGTCGTCGAGGCGTTCCAGATCCCCTCGGGCTCGATGATCCCGACGCTGGAGGTCGGCGACCACATCTTCGTCTCCAAGTTCTCCTACGGGCTCAGCATCCCCTTCACCGACACCAAGATCTTGCAGTATGCCCAGCCGAAGCGCGGCGACGTCATCGTCTTCAAGTTCCCGCAGGACCACAGCACCGACTACATCAAGCGCGTCGTCGGCCTGCCCGGCGACGTCATCGAGATGAAGCAGGAGGAGCTGTACATCAACGGCAAGCCGGTCCCCCGCGAACGGGTCCCGCGCGTCTGCAACGGCGACGGCGAGGCCCCCCGCGCGGGCGGCCTGTTCGACGATCGCGACTGCGAGATCTGGCAGGAGACGCTCGGCAACGTGACGCACGAGACGATTCAAGAGCCGGGGCGCGGCGGCCGCGACTTCGGCCGCACCGTCGTCCCGGCCAACCAGCTGTTCATGATGGGCGACAACCGCGACAACTCCTCCGACTCGCGCTTTTGGGGCTTCGTCGATCTGGAGCTGGTCAAGGGGCGGGCGCTCATCGTCTGGTGGTCGCGCGCCGAGACCGACGGCTTCAGCCCGGTCGCCTGGTTCAAGGCGATCCGCTGGCACCGCTTCTTCCAGCCAGTGCGTTAGCGGTGTAGCAGGAAGAGCAGCGCGGTCACCACGGCGATGATGCCGCCGACGACGGCGACCACGCGGTAGGCCTCGAAGCGGTCGGGGCTGCTGTCGAGCGAGCGCTGCGTGCGGGCGATCTCCTCGCGCAGCGCGTTCGCGTCGTGGAACCGCTTGTCCTTGTCCTTGGCCACCATCTTGAGAATGATCGCGTCGACGGCGGCCGGAATGGTCACCTTGTCGGAGAGCTTCGAGGGCGCCGGCGGCTCGTGCCGCATGTGGAAGTTGATGATGTCGATCGGGCTCTTGGCGCTGGCGAAGGGGAGGGTGCCGGTCAGCATCTCGTAGGACATCATGCCGAGCGCGTAGATGTCGGAGCGGCCGTCGAGCTTCTGTCCACGCAGCTGCTCCGGCGACATGAACTCCAGCGTCCCCAACGTCTGCCCGACCGCGGTCAGCGCCGGAACCTGCCTTTCATCAGAGACGACCTTGGCGATCCCGAAGTCGAGCACCTTGACGTGGTCCTCGCCCTCGCGCGTCTCGATGAAGACGTTCTCCGGCTTCATGTCGCGGTGGACGATGCCGTTGGCGTGCGCCTCGGCCAGCGACGCGGCCACCTGGTCGAGGATCCTCAGCACCCGCTCGAAGGGGAGCGGCCCGTCGGATTTCTGGACCTGGTGCAGGCTGTGCCCCCGCAGAAGCTCCATCGCCAGGTAGAGGATCCCGTCGGGGGTCTCGTCGAAGTCGTAGGTGGTGACGGTGTGCGGGTCGCGCAGCTTCGAGCAGGCCTCGGCCTCGCGGCGGAAGCGGGCAACGATCGTTTCGTCCGAAACGTTGTGCGGATGCAGGATCTTGAGCGCCACCTCGCGCCCGGTGGCGATCTGCTTGCCGCGAAAGACCGCGCCGAACCCCCCTTCGCCGACCTTGTCCTCGACCAAGTAGCGATGGTTGAGCGTCCGTCCGATCAGGGTCTCCAGCGGCTGCGCCGCGGGACGCAGCCCCAGCGCGGGCCGCGCGGGGGACGGCGTCGCCGGCGCGATCGACGGCGTGGACGAGACGACGGCCGCCGGCGCCGGCAGCGAGGCATAGGGAGGGGGCGCGGGCGACGACGGCGCGGGCCCGCCGGCGGACGCCGGCGACGACACGGCCGAATGCGCCCCGGGGGCGGCGGGCGAGACCCGGATAGTTTCGGCGGCCGCGGCGCCCTTGCGGGCGAGGGCCGCGGCACGCTGGCTGATGGCGGTCTGCGAGATGGGACGTCCGCAGGCGCCGCAGAACCGCGCCCCCTCCTCGATCTCCTCCTCGCAGTGTGGACAACGAGACATGTCGCCAGGCCTCAGGGGAGCGTGACCCGTCCGTCCGAGCGGGTCGACTGATCGCGCGCGCACTTCATCACGAAGACCCCGCCTGCCGCCGCCGCCACGAGCGCGATCATGAACAGGGCCAGCAAGGAGGGGACCCGCCGGGGCGAGGGCAGCACCGCTTCGCGCCGCAGACGCACGCTTCCCGTCTCGGCGGCGTCGGTCTTGGTCGGAACGTCGTCGTCCGTGCCCAGCAAACCGGTCGGCAGCCGTTCCTCCACCGTCTCGCGCCCGACGCTCGAGTCGTCCATCGTCCCCATCGGCTCGGGGACGGGATCGTTCCCGGGGTCGTACCCGACGAAGGTGATGTTGTCCTCCGGCGCCGGCGGCTTGAGCGCCTCGCCGTCGAAGCGCGCCAGGGCCACCGTGATGTTGTCCGGCCCGTCGCGATCGAGCGCCTTTTGAATCAGCCCGTCGCCCGCCTTCTGCAGATCCGGCTCGGTGACCAGCACCGAGAGGATCTCCTCGTCGGTGACCGGCCCGTGCAGGCCGTCGGAGCAGAGCAGGGCCACGTCCCCCTTGCGCAGCTGAACCTGCGAGAGGACCACCTCGACGTTCTCCTGTACCCCGAGCGCCTGCAGGATGATGTTGGCGTGCTCGAAAGCCTTGGCCTCGTCGGCCGTCATGGCGCCGGCCTCGATGAGCTGCCAGGCCAGCGACTGATCCTTCGTCACCTGCGCCAGCTTGCCGTCGCGAAGGACGTAGCAGCGCGAGTCGCCGATCTGGGCCACCACCAGCGTATCGTCGACCAGGCCGGCGACGGTGCAGGTGGTCCCCATCCCGCGCTCGCTCTGGTTGTCGCGCGACTGGATGAAGATCCGTTCGTTGGCCCGCTGGACCGCCCGGCGCATGAGCCGCGCGAACCCGTCGCGCGGCTGCGCGTCGGCCGCGGTGAGCGCCTCGTAGATCGCGTCGGCCGCCATCTGCGCCGCGACCTCGCCCGCCGCCGCGCCGCCCATCCCGTCGCAGACCAGCAGCAGCGCCCCCTTGTCCCCCAGCTTGAAGGTGAACGGGGCGCGGCCGTCCGCCACACGTATGCCGCCGGTCACGTCAGCAACGAGGAAGTTGTCCTCGTTGTGCTCGCGAATCAGCCCGACGTCCGTCTTACCGAAGACCTCGATCGCGATGTCGGGGGGCGTTGGCATCGGGCGGCTGAGGCCTCATCCTATCTCGAACCGGAGCAGCTCGTCTCCCATTCGGATGAGGTCACCCGAAATCAACCCATGGGGCCCCCGGAGACGCAAGAAGGTTCCGTTCGAGCTCCCCAGGTCCTCCAGATGACCTCGGCCGTTCCGGAACGAAATCTGAGCGTGCCGGCGTGACATGAACTCGTCATCGGAGAAGACCAGATCGGCGATCTCTCTCCCCAGCACCACGTCGGGGCGGGTGAGGTGAAAGACGTCCCGGGTCACCGCCGCCGGGGTGATCTGCCGCAGCCGCGCCCACGGGGGGCGGACCGGGGTCCCGAAGACCACCACCCCGTGCTCCAGCGCCGGGCGCAGGTTCCGCTCGGCGTCGGTCAAGAGCTCGTACTTCAACACCTGCTTGCCGACCAGGACGTAGTCGGCGTCCTGCAGATCGATGGCCCCCCGCAAGCGGACGTAGACGCCGTTGCGGCTCTCGAGGGGCGTCAGCACCCGGCCGGTCAGGCTGGCGACCACCCGGGCGTGGCGGGGGGCGAGGTGCGGGTCCTCGAACAGCAGGTCCCCCTCGGTGCGGCCGATGTCGATCTGGTCGCCCAGCAGGTTGTAGGAGATGCCGTCGGTGCCGTCGCGATGGACCACCACCAGCCGAAACCCGACCTGCTGCTGTCCGACCCGGACGGCCGCCGCCATCGGCGAGGCCGGGAGGCTCGCCTCGACCATGCGATCGGTCGACCGATTGGAGGGGACGGGGCCGGCGGCGCGGCCTCCGGCGATTTCGGACAACGGATCGGCGGTGAGGCGGGTCCCACAGAACTGGCAAAAGATAACGTCAGACGAATTGGCGTTTCCGCAACGATCGCACTTGGTCATGTCGAAGGGGTTTGCAAGGGGCCGAATCCTTTGGTAACAGGCGGCCCGGACCCGACACCTGCCGGCGCTGCCCCGCGATTTCCTAAGTGCGTCAACAGATAACAACTTCCGCCGGATCGGTCAATTCGAGGGGGACTCGCGCCACACCGCGTGCCCCCTCGATGAAATTGACGAAATTGACGATGTGGCTCGTCCTCGTCCTCGTCGTCGTCGCAGCGGGCTGTGGACCCCTGATCGAGCAGGCGCCGTTCGCGGTCCGCCCCGACTCCATCCGCCCCGCCGACCTCCTCGGCCCATACGACGGCCTGGTGCTCGATGCCGATTCGGACCGCCCGGTCGCGGGGGCGACCGTCTCCGCGTCCTGGGCCTTCGAAAACGGCGTCGGCTTCCACGCGCCGTCCGGCGCGCGCGAGCTCGTCGTGCAGACCGGCGCCGACGGGCGCTACACCATCCCCCGCCTCGACGATCTGCCCGAGGGGGCGTCGTCGCGCATCCGGCGGTTCACGCTGGTCGTCTATCACCGCGGTCACGTCGGCTGGCGCAGCGACCGGGTGTTCCCCGGTCTGGTCGTCCGCCGCGACTTCAGCCAGCGCGGAAACCGCGTGAGGCTCGACCGCTGGCTGCCCGCCTACCGCCACGCGACCCAGCTGGTCTTCCTGGGCGGCGGCTCCAAGGTCCGGCTGGCGGCCGCCTGGGAGCTGCAGCCGGCGGCGCTCGAGCTCGAGGGGGAGCGCCTGCCGGTCACCGCGCACGGCAACGGCGAGGCGACGGCCTCCCCCTCGGCGCTGGTGCCGCTCGACGTCTCCAAGCTGCTCAGCGACGACGAGATCCGCGCCGTCACCGGCTACGTCGGCAAGTTCGAGGACGGCAAGCTGACCGATCTGCCGACCACCGAGTTCTACGACAGCCGCCACTTCAAGGCGCTCGGCAAGCCGGAGAGCTTCGACGTCGGCCTGCGGGTCTGGCGGCTCGGCTCGGCGGCCTCCGAGGTTCAGTACAACAAGCTCATGACCACGCTCCCCGGCGCGCGCGGGACTGACGAGATCGGCGACGCCTCGTTCCGCGCCCAGTCGGGCGAGATTGGGGGCCTGGTGTTCCTGGTCCGCGAGCGGGGGGTGGTGGTGTCGATGACCTGCGGCAACGGGCAGTGTCCGGAGCCGGCGCAGCTGGCCAAGCTGGCCAAGCTGGTCGAGTCGCGGCTCCCCGAGCTGCCGGCCGAGCAGCCGCGCCTGGCACCGCCCTCCGCCCCAGGGACCACGCCCGAGGGGACCACGCCCGGCGACGTCGACAATCCCGCGGTGAAGCCGTCGCCGTCGCCCGAGGTGCCCACACCGTGAAGCGCCACTGTTTGCCGACCGTTTTGCCGACGGTCGTTCCAACCATCTTGGTCGCGGCGGCGCTGCTCGTCGCGTTGCCGGCGCACGCCTACGATCCGGCGACGACCCACGCCGGGCTGACCGAGCAGGCGGTGCTGGCCTCGGAGCTCCACCGGGTGCTCGCGCACCGGCTGTCGCGGCCGCTCGGCCTGTTCGAGCCGATCGTGCTCAACCGCGGCGACCTCGACCCCACCGTGGCGCGCGTCCTCGGCGGGCGGCTCGACGCCCTCGATCCGTCGGGCGGCTATCGCCCCGGGCCCGACGGTGCGGCGCCCGCGCTCAGCTGGGTGGTGGCTGGCGCGGTGATCGCCGAGACCCCGGCCGAACGCGGGCAGAACCTGTTCTTCGACCCTTCGCGCGGCAACGGTCTGGCGCAGGCGGGCGGCGCCTTCCAGATCGGCCACGACCTGCGGATGCTGTTCACCGAAGGGGGTGGGCTGCGGGGCGCCAGCACCGGAACGACGTTCAACCTGACCGGGCGGCCGTCGCCCGAATGGCTGATGGCCCCCGAGAACGACGTCGGCCTGCCGGCCTTCTACGACAGCCTCGAGGAGGCCACTATCGCCGAGCGGCCCGGGGCGCGCGGGACGGCGCTGGCGCGCGCGCTGCTGGCGCTCGGTGGCACGCTGGCGGTGCTCGAGGACGCCGGCGATCCGGCGCACGTCCGCAACGATTTCCGCGCCGCCTATCTGTCGGACGGAGGCTCGAGCGTCTTCGATCGCGGCTCGAAGTTCGAGCGCTACGTGGCCGAGACGTTCGGTCAGGCGGGCGTCCCCGCCCCGGGCGCGCCGGTCAGCCGACCGACGGTGATGGCTTACATCACCGCGGCCGATCGCCAGGGTCTGGCGGATCGGACGCAGCGCCGCTTCTTCTCCGACGGCACGCTGCCGGAGAGCGTCGTCGTCGATCGCCTGACGACGCCCGCCGAGGTGATGCGCGACGCGCGCGAGTCGCTCCCCTACGCGCTGCCGGCCGTGCCGCACCTCGAGCTGGCCGTCCTCGGCGACGTCCACTACGCCTATGCCGCGGCAGAGACGGGGGCGCCCGCTTCGGCGCCGAAGCGTCGCCTCTTGGCCTACCTGCGCGTCCCGGGGCGCGTCCGGTTCTTCCTCGACCGCGCCGTCTATCACGACACGGCCCGCGCCCTGCTGCCGGAGATCGGCGGTTATGCGGCCGGCCTCGTCAATCACCTCTTCCGCGCCGACATCCACCTCGAGGTCAAGAACGGCTCTGTCGCCGTCTCGGTGACGGGCGCCAGCGGGGGCGTCCGCAAGGGCGAGGTGCGGCTCTATCTCGAGGACGCGACCGGCCGCCGAAGCGCCTTCGCCTCGGTCCCCGCCTCCGCGACCACGCCGGCCACGCTCACGATCCCCGCCGGGGCCCGCCGGATCGCGGCGGTGCTGCGGGGCGCGGACGACGCGGGCGAGCTGGTGGCGGTGGCGGAGCAGCCGATTCTCTAGCCGATTCGTTGTTGAGAATCGGCAGCCGCCGGCGCGGAACGACCACCACCCCGGGCGCGATCGCTTCCAGTAACGCCGAGGCCTCCGCGGCGGCCTCGGGGTCCTCGTCCTCTGCCGCGGACTCGACGGCGCGGCGAAGTGATTCGACCAGCCCGGCGTCGCGCGCGAGCGCGGCGGCGCGCAGTGGGGCGGCCTCCGGCCCGCCGCCCGCCGCGCGCGCGGCCCAGGCCAGCAGACGCCCGGCGTCCGGGCCCGGCACCAGCTCCGCCGCCCGCCGGAAGGCAGCCACGGCTTTGCCATGCTGTCCGTCGTCGAACGCCACCCGGCCCAGATCGAAGGCGGGCCAGGGATTCTCGGGATCGAGCGCCGTCGCCTCCTCGAGGGCAGCGACCGCCGCGGCCGCGCGCCCGAGCCGGCGGAGCGCCACCCCGCGCGCGTGCGCCGCGCCCGCGGCGCCGGGATCCTGCTTGAGCGCCCGCTCGGCCTGCCGCAGGGCCACCAGCGGGGTGACCTCCTCACCCGAGGGATCGAACACGTCGGGCGCGTACTCGCCGTCCGATCCGTACAGCACCTGCTCGCGCGCGACGGTGGCGTCGAGCCAGCGCTCGAAGCTCGAGCCGGCGCGCGCGCGCTCGTCGGCGCCAGCGTCGGTGCGCACGATCCGTCCGTCCCCGTCGAGCGCGTAGCGATCGCCCGCGGCCGCCAGCGCGAAGGTCAGCTCGCCCGCGCGGTCCTGCGGCAGCTCGTCGACCCGCACCGGCGCCGCGGACCCGACCCCGGCGATGACAACCGTCTCGTGAAACAGATCCGCGCCGTCGAAAGAGCGCAAGAACGCCTCGTACGAAGCGGGGAGGGGACGGCCGAGCGCCGCCGCGGCGCGCGCCAAGTCTGCCGGCGCGGCCGGCGGCATCACCCGGATGAGCCCGGTCGGTAAACGCGCCAGGGCGCTCCGAAAGTGATCGAAGAAGAGATCCGGCCCGCCCCCGCGCCGGCGCGTCACTTGTTGACGAGCGCGGACGGAAGCGGGCTGCCGGCGACGGTGAAGGCCGCCGCGAGACGCGCCGAAACGCCGCGCCCCTGCAACCGCCCCGCGCCCGGATCGCGCCGATTGCCGTCGCCGAAGAACGTCAGCACCGAGTCGGCGGCCAGCGCCGCCCCGTCGACCCGCGGCTCCGCGATCTCCGCGATGCGGACAGAGCCGTCCGTGACCGCCACGACCTGCACCACGAGATCGAACGCCCCGACGACCAGCGCCGCCGCCGCCGTGGCCGATGCGCCGAGGCTGGCCGACACGAGCGCCGTCAGACGGGCCAGCGTCTCGACCGGCGATCGCCCTGGGAGCGCCGCGACCAGGCCCTCCTGGCCGCGCGCCGCGACCAGCACCAGCTCGCCGAGCTCGGGACCGAGCAGCTCGCCGAGCATGAGGTGATCCGCGCGCAACGTCGCCGCCACCCGCAAGAGCCCCGCCATGTCGGCCGCGGGCGCCAGGTCCGTCCAACCGCCGCGCACGCGCGGCTGCGCGGCGCCGACCGCCACCACCCGGCGATCGGCCGGGATCGCCGCGGCCAGCGCCCCCAACGCCTGCGTCAGCGCCGCCGCGTCGCCCGTCACCAGGAGATTCCGGCGGGCGGTGATCGCGCCGTCGAGCAACGTCTGGGCGTCCCGGCTGCCGCCGGGGATGAGATCGCTGATCGCGCGCTCCGGCAGCACCGGCCGCCGGATCGCGGCCACCACGCCGGTCGGCGAAGCGGGGGGGAAGGCCGCCGAGACGCGGGTCCCGTCGGCCAGCCGCACGTCGACGACCGGGTTGTCGGGCGCGGGCGGCGGGAAGGCGGTGTTCGCCAGCCGCCAAAGCGCGTCGGCCACGGCGTTGGGATCGCCGAGCGTGCTCGGGTGCAGCGAGAGCCCCGCGCCGCGATCGACCAGCGCCGCGTCGGGAGCGGTGATCAGGATCTGCACGACGGCGGCGTCGGCCAGGAGCGCCTCGAACCCGGCCGCGTTCCCGCCCGCGTCGGTCACCATCGGAGGCGCGGCGCTGGCGGAGCCGAAGCCCGGCGCCGCCGCCGAGCCTGGGCGGGCGGTGGGGGCCACGCGCCGGCCACTCTCGTCGTCCGGGCTGCGCGAGCTGGCGAAGAGGCCGACGCTCCCGGTATCCTCGGCCGGCTCATCTGTCACGGTGGGCGCCGCCGGCGCCCCGAACCCGTCCTCGAAGTTGTCGCCCAGCGAGCTGCTGGCGAGCGGCGTGGGCGGACGCCGCGGGGGCGGGGGGGGAGGCGGCGGAATCGGCACCCGCCCGGAGCCGGGCGGTCGCGCGGCGAGGCCCAGATCCTCCTCGTCCTCGCCCTCGCCGCCGAATCCGTTGTCGCCGTCCTCGCCGTCGTCCTCGGTGGGAAGCTGGGCCGCGCTCGATCCGGCCCGGCCGCGCGCGGGCGGCGGGGGTGGCGGGGGAATCGGCAGCCGGCGCGCCGCGCTCCCGGTCGAAGCGACCTCGGGCGGAAACTCGCCGCCAGCGACGCCGCCGCCCATGTCGATGCTGATCAGGAAATCACCGACGTAGACGCGATCCGAGGCGGAGAGCAGCATCGGCGAGCCGATCTTGCGGCCGTTGACGTAGGTGCCGTTGGTGCTCTTGAGATCGGCCACCTCGATCTGCCCGGGGCTCTTCACCGTGAACCGGGAGTGTCGCTTCGACACGTTCCCTTTGGCGAGCACGATGTCGTTGCCGGAGACGCGGCCAATTGTGATTTCGTCTTTGTCGAAGGTGAGCAGCTTGGGCTCACCGCTCTTCTCTGTCAGCGTCAGCTTGATCATGGAGCCTCGGGATGGGGTTCAGCCACGGAGACGGCGCTGGCGACGTTATTCTCGACGATCCCCTCGGTCAAGAAGGCGCCTGGTTGGACATGGGTTGGCTAGCGGCCAATGAGCGCCAGCAGCGGCGCGGAGAAAATCGCCATAATTCCCCCCACCGTCAACCCCACCAGGCCGAAAGCCACGACCAGCGAAACCGGATCGCGCGCCCCAGGCCGCGCCGACGGCGCCGGGGATTTGTCCTTGGGTCGAACCGGCATCCGGCGCAGTATACAAGCAAGCTCGCGACGACGAGGAGGCGACATGACCCGATGGACGCTGGCGCTCTCCGCGGCGGTGATGGCCACGATCGTGACAACGATGGCGACCCCCACGCTGGCGGCGACCCCGAAGTACTACTTTCAGCTGCAGCCGGTGAAGGCCGGACCGGAGGTCGATGCCGATCTCAAGAGCTACACCGGTGAGGCGCTGAAGGCGGAGCTGGCGTCGCGTCCCGAGTGGGCCTCCGACATCGGACCTTCCGGCCAGGCGGCCCCGGGCACCGACCGGACGGCTCTGGTGGCCGAGCTGAAGAAGCGCAACCTGCGCGGGTTCGACGTGACGGCGCGGATCGAAAAGCTCAAGCAAGAGGTGAAGGATCCGAAGCCAGGAGCGCGGAACAAGCAGCTCGCCGTCGAGATCCAGGTGACCGTGTTCGGGACGACGATCCCCGACGCCAAGCTGGCCTTCAGCGGCGACGGCCAGTCGGGAAGCGAAGCGGAGGTCTCGGAGCGGCGGCTCGCCGCCGACACTGCCGACACGACCAAGGACGTCATCAAGGACGCCATCAAGCAGGCGGTCGATCAGGCCGTGCTCAAGCTCTCGATCGGCAAGTCCGGCCCGATGAACGAGAACCACAAGAAGAAGAAAAAGTAACGCCCGACGCCTGATGGACGAGGGTCTTTTCGGGGAGCGCCGGGTTTGCTAGGGTCGTGATCTCCGCCCGATGCAGCTCGTTGAGATTGCCCTCTTTGCCACGGTCGCTGCGCTGGCGCTGACGCTGATCGGATACGCCGTCCGGGCGAGTCTGCGCGCGCGTCGGTGCCCGCCCGCGCCAGAGGCGACGCCCGTTCCCCCGCGGCCCCAGATGGAATTCGGGCCGCGGCCGCAGGCGCTGGTCTGCCCGGCCTGCCACCGCGACTATGCGCCGGGGCTCCGGTTCTGTCCCCACGATGCCCGCGATCTGGTGCTGGCCAGCGACCCCGCGGCGCGGGCCGCGGGCGCCGGTGCGACCTGTCCCTCCTGCAAGCGCTCGTACGACGCCGGCAAGAAGTTCTGCGCCTTCGACGGCGAGGAGCTGCTGCCGCTGGCGCTGGCGATTGGCGGCTCCGATCCAGCGGCCGTGGCGGCCTTCGCGGGCGCGGCGCTGGGGAAGATCTGCCCCAACTGCTCGCGCCGCTACGAGAGCGAAGCGACCTTCTGCGGCCGCGACGGCGAAGAGCTGGTCCCGGTCAATTAGCGAGCGGGTGCGCTGCCGCTCACGCGCGCCGCGCGGTCGAGCCTGCTAAACTCGCGGGATGCGTTCTGGTTTGGTCCGGCGGTGCCTCCTCACGGCGCTCCTCGGTGCGATCGCTGCTTGCCACCGCGCCGCGCCCGACCTGCCTCCCGCGGCGCCGGGCGCCCCCGCGACGATCGAGGTTCTGAAGGGTGGGCGTTGGCTCTTCACCTACGCCGAGCCGGCGGGGACCTTCTCCACCACCGACAAGCCGGAGACGATCCCGGCCGAGGCGCGCGGGCTGGTCCGGGTGATCGAGCCCAACGAGCAGATGAAGGGCGGCGCCGATCGCGTCTACGTGACCAACGTGGGCGAGCTCGTCGACAAGGGGAAATCGTCGGCCAAGGCGATGTCGCGCGAAGCCTTCGAGACGGCGGCGCTGGCCGCGCTGCCGGGCGGCCAGTCGTCCCCCTTCGCCGCGCAGCAGATGGCGCCCGCGCCCATGCCGGCGCCGGCCACGGCCCCGACCACGCCGCCCGGAGGCACGGCGCCGCCCGGCACGACGCCGGTGGTGACGATCTACGGGACCTCCTGGTGCGGGGCCTGCCGCGCGGCGCGTGAATACATGGCCGCGCACAAGATCCCGTTCGCCGACAAGGACATCGAGCGCGATCCCGCCGCCGCGCGGGAGCTGGCCGACAAGGCGAGCAAGATGGGGATCCCGACCGATCGGGTGCCGATCATCGATGTCCGCGGCCGGCTGCTGCTCGGCTTCGATCGCGAGCGGATCGAGGCGCTACTGGGGCAGCCGACGTGAAGCGGCGGGCGCTCACGCTGGCGATCGTCCTCGGCGCGGCGCTGGCGGCGGCGCGACCCGCCGAGGCGCGCCTCATCGATCTGTATGCGGGGGCCACCGCCGGCGGTGTGGCCGGCTGGGGGACGACGCCCAACACGCCCGACTTCTTCAAGACCACCCGGGGCGGCGGCGTCGGGTTCGACCTCGGCATGAAGCTGCTGATCTTCGATTTCTCGGCCAACTTCTTCCAGACCTTCAACGGGTCGGGCGCCGCGGGGACCTTGATTCAGTTCCTCCTCGGCACGGAGGTCGACGTGCCGATCGGGCAGGCCAGGCTCCCCGACGGGCAGAGCCAGAACGTGCTCAAGCCCGAGATCGCCGGCGGCTTCGGGTTCGGGACGCCGGGCCCGGTGAGCCCGCCCCTCGACGACAGCCAGGTCTCGGCGAAGGGGTTCGTGGCCAACGGGAGCCTCGGCTACGAGTACTACTTCAACCCGTTCGTCGCCGTCGGCGCGGTGGGGACCTTCGGCTATCACTACTTCTTCGGCGGCGACGTGGTGAACTCCGCGGAGGGTCACTCCTCCGGCTATCACGTCATCGGCCTCGGGACGCTGACCTTCCACCTCGGATATTAGGCCGGTATTAGGCCAGGCATCAGGGCCCGGCCCGCGACAGGAGCGTCAGGAACTCCTCGGCGGGGATGAACGTGTCGGTCTTGGCGACCACCGCGCCCTCGGACGACAGGATGCGGATGGCGGGGAGGGTGTCGGCGCCATATTTGCGCTTGATGATCGGGAGCGACGGGTCGTCGTCCTCGCGGGTGACGTCGACGCGCAAGAGCGTGAAGCGCTGCAGGGCGGTGGCGACCTCGGGGCGCGAGAAGACCTTCAGCTCGAACTCGCGGCAGGGGAGACACCAGCTGGCGGCGAAGTCGACCAGCAACGGCCGGCCGGCGGTGTGGGCCGCGGCGACGGCGGTCGGCTCGTCGGAGAGCCAGGCGAGCTTGACGTCCCCCTTGGGCGCCAGCACGTAGTTGGTCGCGCCGAAGATCCCGACCGTCGCCAGCCCGACCGCCAGTGCCTTGCGCACCCGCTCGGTGGTGCTGCCGTGAAAGCTGGCGTTCACCGCGCCGAGCCCCACGCCCACCAGGACCAGCGCCGCCATCTCGAAGGCGAAGCGCGAGCTCCCCGAGCCGAACCGTGCCAGCGCCGGCACGACGTTCTTGAGGTAGTAGAGCGCGGCGGCGAAGAGCGCGATTCCGAATACGCTCTTCACCCACTCCATCCACCGTCCCGGGCGCGGCAACGACATCGAGAAGCCGGCCAGCAGCCAGAACGGCAGCCCGACCCCGACGCCGTAGGTCGCCAGCAGCAGAAAGCCCCAGCTCGCGTTGCGCGTGGTCGCCACGAAGGCCAGCAGCGACGCCAGCGGCGGCCCGGTGCAGGGGGCGGCGATGATCCCGGCCACCAGGCCCATTCCGAAGGCGCCGACAAAGCCACGGCCGCCGACACGCGAGAGCCTCCCTTGAAGACCCGATGGCAGCGCCACCTCGAACGCCCCGAACATCGACAGCCCCATGGCGAAGAAGAACAGGGCCAGAGGGACGATCACCCAGGGGTTCGCCAGGAAGGTCCCGAACGCGCGTCCGAGGAGCCCGAACGTCGTCCCCAGCCCGCCGAACATCGCGGCGATGCCGACGACGTAGGCGGTGGCCAGCGCCAACGCCCGCCCGCGCGGCACCCCGGCCTTCGCGCCGAAGATGCTGACGGTGATCGGTATCATCGGGTAGACGCAGGGGGTGAGCGCCGTCAGGACGCCCGTGCCGAGCGCGAAGAGCAGACTGGGGTGGGCGGCGTTCATTCAGGCCTCCGCTTATTATACGAGCCATAGTCGTTGCGATTACGGCCGACAGCCGGTAATTTTCCGGCCGTGCCCCCCCAGCACACCCCGGTTCGCGCATGAGCACGCAGCGACGCTGGTCCGGTCCCGCGCTCGGCCGCTTGGCCGTCATGGGCGCCGGGCAGATTGGCGGCTCGGTCGCGCTCGCCGCGCGCGCCGCCGGCGCGGTCTCCGAGGTGGTCGCCTGGAGCCGCACCCGCGAGAAGCTGGAACGGGCGCAGGCGCTGGGGATCATCGATCGCTCGGCTTCGTCGGCGGCCGAGGCGGCGCGGGGCGCCGCGCTGGTCGTGCTGGCGACACCTGTCCGCAGCCTGGGCGAGATCGCCGCCGAGATCGCGCCGGCGCTCGAGCGGGGCGCCATCGTCATCGACGTCGGCTCGGTCAAGGCGACGGCGATCGCCGCCGTCGAGCCCAAGCTGCCGCCGGGCGCGTTCGTCGCCTGCCACCCGATCGCCGGCACCGAGCGGGTCGGGCCGGACGCGGCCAGCCCGCTGCTGTTCGAAGGAAAACGCTGCGTCCTCTGCCCGACGGAGCACAGCCGGGCAGAATCAGTAGCCACCATCGAGCGGCTCTGGACGGCCATGGGCGCGGAGCCGGTGCGAATGGACGCCGAGCTGCACGATCGCGTGCTCGGCGCGGGGAGCCACCTGCCGCACGTGGCGGCCTACGCGCTGGCTGCCACGCTGGGCGCGATCTCGGGTGACGTGATCGAAGGGTTGCGGCGGCTTCCGACCCCCAGCCTGCGCGACACCACGCGCGTCGCCGCCTCGAGCCCGGTCATGTGGCGGGACATCTTCCTCGACAACCGGGCCGAGATCCTCCCGCTCATCGAGGCGCTGGGGCGTCAGGTGGAGGCGTTGCGGGCTGCCATCGGCGCCGGCGACGGCAAGCGGATCGAACAGCTGCTCGAATCCGGCAAGATGGGACGCGACCGGCTCGTGCCGGGCTAACGGCCGATGGCTGGACGTTCGTGGCCGCGCGTCGTCGGCGCGGCTCTGTGGGCAGCTCTGTTGGCTTCGTGCGCCGCCGGCTGCGCGGATATGTTCCAGCAGCAACCGGCCGCTCCCGCGCAGGCGGCCTCCGGGCCCCGCAGCGCGCCCGACGACAGCGATCTGTGGAACCTGGCGCCCGCCAGCGCCGACGCGCTCGCCGAGGTCGACCTCGCCAAGCTGCGCACCTCACCCTGGTCGCATTCGCTGACGGAGAGCGGTCTTTCGGGGGATCGCGAGGAGGGACTGCGCCTGTTCGGCTACGACATCTTCACGGAGGCCGACCGCTTGCTGGCTGTCATGAGCGAAGCGGGCGGCACCCCACGAACCCTCACCATCGTCCGCGGCTCCTTCGACGCGGCCCGCGTCGGCGCGGCGTTCGTCGCCGCCACGCCGGGCGCCACCGCGTCGCGCTGGCGCGACAGCCCGCTGTGGGAGGGGGGCGGGCGCGCCGTGGCGTTGGTGACACCGCGAACGCTGGTGCAGGGCGATCCGGACGCGGTCCGCGGCGCCATCGACGCCGCCTGGGGGATCGTCCCCGACGCGCACACCGTTCCGCTCGGCGCCGTCCGCCGTTCGCTCGACGCCGACCATCCCGGTCCGGCCGCCTTCATCGCGCTCAACGTCACCGACGGAATGCGCGCCCGGGCGGCCGGCTTCGTCGATCTGCCGCCGGGGCTGGCGCTCGCCGCCGCGCGCCTCGACCTCGGCGACGATCTGAACGTGGAGCTGGTCGGCGTGCTCGACACCGCCAGCAACGCGGCCGCAGCCGCCGCCGGGGGGACCGTGGCGCTCCGCAGCTACCGCCAAAATCCCATGGTCAGGATGCTGGGCCTCGGCCCAATCATCGACGGCGTCTCGTTGACCGTCGAGGGGACGCGCGTGCATGGCCACCTGCGGATCCCGGCGGAGCGGCGGGAGGGGCTGGCCGAAAAGCTGCTCGCGGTTTTGCAGATGGTCGCCGCCGCCCGGAAGTGATCTCGTGGTAGTGGATCGGGCGATGTCGTCCTCGCTCCGCGTTCGCCGCTCCACCTCCCTGCGTGGCGTTTGCCGCGTCCCCGGTGACAAGTCGATCTCGCACCGGGCGCTCCTCTTCGGCGCGCTTTGCGACGGCGTCGTCGAGGCGAGCGGCCTCGGGCTCGGGGGGGACAACCTCTCGACGGCGGCGGCGTTGCGGGCGCTGGGGGTCGACGTCCAGCTCGAGGCGAGCGACGCGCGCATCGCGGGCGTGGGGTTCGCCGGGCTGCGCGCGGCCGCCGAGGCGCTCGACTGCGGGAACTCGGGGACCACGATTCGCCTTCTGCTGGGCCTCCTGGCCGGGCGGCCGTTCGAGACCGAGATGCACGGCGACGCCTCGCTCACCCGCCGGCCGATGGGGCGGGTGGCCGCGCCCCTGCGCCAGATGGGGGCGACGATCGAGGGGCGGAGCGATCCGGCGCGCCCGAGCGACGTCTACCCGCCGTTGCGGGTCAAGGGCGGCGCGCTCACCGGTATCAAGCATGAGCTGAAGGTCGCCAGCGCCCAGCTCAAGAGCGCGCTCATCCTGGCGGCGCTGCAGGCGCGCGGGCGAACGGAGCTGCGCGAGCCGGGCCGCTCGCGCGATCACACCGAACGGATGCTGCGATTCCTCGGCGCGCCGATCGCCGTCGGCGCGGCCGGTGAGATCGTCGTCGATCCGACGGGGTGGAGCGGCCGATTGAAGGCCGCGCCGCTGACCATCCCGGGCGATCTCTCGTCGGCCACCTTCCTCATCGTCGCGGCGCTCATAGTCCCCGGCAGCGACGTGACGATCGAGAACGTCGGCCTCAACCCGACCCGCGCCGGCGCGCTCGACGTGCTCGCGGCGATGGGCGCCGACCTCACCATCGAGCCGGTCGGCGACGCGATGGGCGAGCCGGTCGGGAAGATCCGCGCGCGCGGAAGCAAGCTGCGCGGCACGCGCGTGGCGGGCGAGCTGGCGCTGCGGGCGATCGACGAGATCCCGGCGCTGGCCGTGGCCGCTGCCCGCGCCGAGGGGGAGACGACGTTCGCCGATCTGGCCGAGCTGCGCGTCAAGGAGTCGGACCGGATCGCGGCGCTCGCCCGCGAGCTCGGACGGGCAGGCGTGCGGGTCGACGAGAGCCCGGATGGCTTCGTCGTCGGGGGCCTCGCCGGGTGGCCGGCGGCCGGCGGCGCGGTCGTCCCCGAGCACGACCACCGCATCGCCATGGCCGGCGCGATCCTGGGCCTCACCGCCACCGACGAGACCACTGTTCCCACCGCCGACATCGGCACCTCGTTTCCGACGTTCGCCGAGACGCTGGCGGCGCTCGGCGCTTCGATCGACGCCACCTAGTCGACCGTCTTCCGCGTTTATAACGCGCTCTGGACGGTTTGCTTTTTGCCTTTGGGACACGTACAAATTGCCCCGTTCAGTCAACGAACGGAGGGTCACATGGTGCGCATGGTGGACGTGAAGGGGAACTGGCCGTTTTTGCTCGCCCTGATCTTCGTCGTGGGGTCATCCTGCACACGGAACGACCGCGTCGAACCGGCCGTTCAGAGTCGAACGTCCGCCCTCTCGGGCTCGACGAGCCTACAACTGCAAACCTTGACCAACTCCTGCGGCGCCAATCAAGCCCAGGACTTCTTTCAGGTCCTCAACAACGGTTCGCTGGGGGTCAAGCTCTCCGACATCACGATCAAGCTCTGGGTCGACGACAACAGCGGACAGAGCATCGTTCCGCACGTTTCGACGGGCGGGTGTCTCACCAACGCGAGCGGCTGTTTTCATCAGGTCTCCGGCGTCACCGCGGCTGCGACTTCG
>DATAVR010000156.1:0-1740 GCA_036267635.1 Polyangia bacterium
CAGCTCGTAGGCGAGCAGTCCCTTCTCTGGGTGGGCGACGAGATAGTCGAGCATGTGCTTCATCCCGCGCCGGCCCCCGAGGTCCAACAGGGCGCGGGCGAACTGCAACTTGTCGTTGAACCGCGCGCCGATGAGAAAGACCACGAAATCGCCGTCGATCTCCGCCGTCATCCGCCTTCCAGCCACTTCGCCCATGAACACCACCCCGTCGGTCGTCTGCGTGCCGGCGATCCTATCCCCATGCCGCCGCTCGTCTGTGAAACGCACGCCGCCATGGGCCGCCGCCGCCGCTCGCCCCGACCCGGGCTCCACGTCTCGAGGGCCAGGAGTCGTCGCCGACGCGTTGGCCCGGCCAGTACACGCGTGCCTCTGGTCGCGCGCCAGGCCGACGGCTTCTTTGCGGCCACCCTCGACGGCAGGCGCCGGACGGTGTACGGCTGCACCGTGGGCGCCGCCAAGCATTACGTTCTCGCCGGGGCCGTCATACAAGTAGTACACCGCCACTGCGGCGTCACCGGGCCCGAAGGCGAGCGTATCTCGCGCGCGCGAGCGCACCGGAGTACGTTGGTGCAGACGCGCAGATAAGGGCAGACGGATGGCGCCGACCGACGATCCACGGACGGAGCTCGACGACGGGTGAAGATCACGGGCGAGGCTTTCAGTTCTCGGGTCCTCGCAACGGGGCACCGCGGCCCGGCACCGCTACCGGGGTCTCGAGCTGCACGAGAATCGTCGGGTAGCATTCGTCCGGCGAGTCAGCGAGATTCCTAGTGGTCATGGGGGCTAACAGGTGGACAGCGCAAGCGATCGTGACGCCGATATCCGGGCTCGGGTCCGGCAGCACTGGGAGGCCTCCGAGCGCGGGGACGTCGACGTTGAGCACGCGATCTACGCTGCGGACGCGATCCTGGACTACCCGCAGTCCGGCGAGCGCTTCAAAGGCAGGTCAAGGATCCAAGCGCAACGCGGCGGGCACCCGGCCGAACGCCACTTCACCATCCGGCGGATCCTGGGCGGCGGCGACCTTTGGGTGAGCGAGTGCGTGATCACCTATGACGGCGTGCCCACAAACTCGGTCAGCGTCATGGAGATCACAGACGGTCTCGTAACGCACGAGACGCAGTACTTCGCCGATCCCTTCGACGCGCCCTCCGGGCGCGCTGCGCTAGCTGAGCCGGTTCCGGCCCGCGACCAATAGGTCGATGCAGCTGTCGGGTCGATGAGGCGCCGACCTCTTCGCGGGCGAGCGGCAGTCTCGATTCCGTACTGCTTTGGCGACAGGCGAGGTTGTCGGTGCACGAGGCCGGCAGGGGCCGTGCGGTGGCTGCAGGTATCAACCGTGTTCTGGGACGATGGCGCTTCGATGCTGGCATCGTCGGAGAACAGGGCGCCGATTCGTGACCGCTCAACTGAGATCGTGGTCCTGATCGCCAATAAGTCATTCGCCTCCGCTGATCGATCTGCAACCGAGCCAGGACAGGAGCCCACGATGATCCACACCAAAGTCACGCCGGCCGAGCAGGCGGACCGCCTGGCGATCCGCGAGCTGGTCGACGCCTACGCGCATTGCGCCGATCGCCGTCTCGCCGACGAGCAGAAGTCGCTGTTCACCAAGGACACGCACTTCGTCGTCTACATGGACGGTCAGGGCTCTGAGCCCACGCAGGTCCTCGATGGCCGCGAGGCGCTGACCGCGGTGTTCGACGACCTCAACCGCTATCAGGCCACGCAGCACTTCAA
>DATAVR010000157.1:0-67478 GCA_036267635.1 Polyangia bacterium
GGCGGCGGTGCCCTGCGCGTCGGCCGCCGCGCGCGCGGAGGCCTCCGCCTCCGCGAGGCGCTCGGTGTCCCGCGCCAGCGCCGCCTCGCGCGCCTCGAGCCGCGCGATCGCCGACTCGAGCCCCACGCTCGACCCGCCCGCCAGCGTCCGCGCCCGCTCGAGCAACGGCTCGGGGAGCCCCATCCGCGCCGCGATGTCGAACGCGTAGGCCCGCCCCGGCGCCCCGACCGCCAGCCGAAAGGTCGGGCGGAGGCGTTCGAGGTCGTACTCCATCCCCGCGTTGGCGAACCGCGAATCGCTCTCGCCGAGCGCCTTGAGGCTGTCGTAGTGGGTGGTGATCACCGCCAGCACCGGCCGGTCCGCCAGCGTCTCGGCCGTCGCGCGGGCGAGCGCCGCACCCTGATCGGGATTGGTGCCCGCCATCAGCTCGTCGAGGAGCACGAGGGCCGGACCGGCGACCGGCGCGTTCAGGATCTCGGCCACGTTCGCCAGATGGCCCGAGAAGGTCGACAGATCCCCGAGCACCGATTGCCGATCGCCGATGTCGGCTCGGACGGCGTCGAAGAAGCCGATCCGGCTGCCCGGCCCCGCCGCCACCAGCAGCCCCGCCCGCGCCATCAGCGCCGCCAGCCCGACGGTTTTCATGAGCACCGTCTTGCCGCCCGCGTTGGGCCCGCTGACAATCAGGATGCGGGCGGTCGCGCCGCCGAGCGCGACGTCGTTGGCCACGACCGCGCCGGTACCGCCCGACGCGGCATGGGCGAGCGCCAGCAGAGGGTGGCGCGCCTGGCGCAGATCGACGATCGGCTCGTCGACGATCGAGATCGCCGTGCCGCCGTAGGCGACGCCCAACCGCGCGGCCGCCGCGAACGCGTCGAGCGCCGCCAGCGCCGCGGCGCTCTTGCGCAGCTCGGGCGCCACCACCGCGACGTCGGCGGTGAGCGCCTCGAGGATCCGCCGCGACTCGCGGCGAATGTCGAGCTCGACGACCTTGAGCCGGTTGTTCGCCGCCACCAGCGCCGTCGGCTCGACGAACACCGTCTCGCCCGTCCGCGAGGTGTCGTGGACGATCCCGAGGCCGAGCGACTTCGCAGAGGCCTTGAGAGGCAGCACGTAGCGCTCCGCGCGCACCGTGAAGAACTGGTCCTGCAGCACCGAGACGTAGTCGTCCGTGCGCATGAGCCGTTCGATAGCCCCCCGCGCATTCTCGGCCAGCCCCTTGCGCTCCTCGCGCAGCCGCGCCAGCTCCGGCGACGCCGCGTCGCTGATCTCGCCGGACGCGTCGAACGTTGTGCCGATCGTCCGCGCCAGCCCGCGCGGCGGATCGAGCCTCGCAGCGAGCGCCGCGATCTCCGGCGTGGCAGGACGCGTTCCACCGCGCGGCGCGAGAAACGCACGCCGCGCACTCTCCGCGATGTCGCTCAGCACCGCGACCGGCCGCAGTTCGTCGGCACCGAGCACGATCCCCTTCTCCGCCGAGGCGAGCGCCGCCTCGATCTCCGGCGCCGCCAACGACGGAAGCGGCTCTCCGGTACGGAGCAGCGCCGCCAGCTCCGCCACCGCGCCCATCCGACCCGCGGCCCCCTCCGCATCGGACGCCAGGGAAAGCGCCAGGCAGAGGGCCCGCCCAGCCGCCGACTGCGCCTCCGCCGCGAGGCGCTTGAGCAGCTCGGCCCAGTCGAGGACTTCGAAGAAACGAGATTCGGTCATCGGAGCGCGCCTGGACACTAGCCTGTGTCACTGCGCTTTGCCCAGCGGCCCGCGCCCTGCCAGCCCAGCCCCTGGGTGTCACACAACTCCGGGAAACTATCTCGCCGCCTCTAAATCCAAGGTTCCGGACCGTTCTGAGATCTGCCTCAGATCGAAGAGCGAGAACAGTCGACCGTTGTCGCGGCACTCGATGGCGAGCACCTTTTCCGCCGATCCCCGAATAGGACTTTTGTTATGGGGCCAACACCGCACTCTTGTTCGACAGGCAGCGCCTGCAGCACGCGAGTGGTGATCACCCCGCGGGCGTCATAGGCCGCGACTTCCAGGCGAGAGCACCTCACAAAGCCCGGCCCCGGATCTACGCACGCCGCGCAGACGATTTCATCTCCACCTGGACTCACTGCTGCACCGCTACAGAGGCCAGTCGGAAGAAACACCTCGCTCTCCCGGTTCGCACGTACCAGCTTCACGAACCGAAATGGTTGCGACAAGAGGACGTCGTCGGAAGACAGCACGGTTAGGATGGTTACGCCGTCTCCGGTATCGACCTTCCACCATTGTCCGAGATATTTGCGACGGATTGTCGTCGAGGTGTCAGGCGCTATTTTCAGCACGTGTGGAACATCGACATATGGATGACGCGCTTCAATCTCGAGCCAGGCTCGTTCACCGCGTTCCAATCGATCCAGTCTCCCTCACATTCGGCGCGGCGGGCCAATTGGAGCTACCGCCGCGGGCGCCGATATTGGGGCTGGCACCGGGGACGGATCAACGCTCTTGCTGGAGACCGCCGCGCCGAGTGCCGGCGCTGGCAATGAAGACGGCGCAACGCTCTCGGCGTCCGGACATTGGCGCACGCCCCTCTGCGTCGGGGAGTAACTCGAATCGTTCCCCGAAGTAAAGGCAAAATGAGAAGCGCCTTCAACCCGCTCGATAACGAGACGGCGCTGTATGCGCTCCCGACCCTACGGCTTGTCGATGGTGATGACGAGGTCGCAGGGGAACTCGAGGTTGAGACTCTCGGTCGACCCCGTGTTCTGGTACGTCGTGCACGCCGAGCCGAAGAGCTCGAGCTCGGTGTCACTTATCATGTCCCAGCCGTTCATGTTGTTTGGATCGAGCGGGACCGACGCACCGTTGAGGAAGACGCCGCCCTCGCTCAGCTTGGTGAGATCGACCTTGATCGGGTTGTTAAGGGTCGACAGGTCGAAGACGCAGCTCGGGGGGATGGTATTGACCGCCGTGGAGATCTGCGTGACCAGGGTGGCCGTGCTGGTGTCACTCGGCGTGAAGGCCGAGGCGGTGCCGACGGTCGTATAGTTTGCCAGCGAGGTCATGCCCGTCCGGCCAGCCGAGGTAAACAGGGACTGCCAAGACATCCCAGTGGTCATCGAGCCGTTGCACTGGTACCAGAAGTCCGTCGCGGTCGAGGCGCCCGACCCGGTCGGGATCCCGGTCCCTTGGCCGACACCGGCATTCGCCAGGTTCTTGAGCACCTGGGGCTCGATCTGATTGGGCGAGCTCGTATCGGGGATGCCGATCACCAGCGTCCCGATGCTGGGCGTCTGATTGTAGAGGTTCTGGACCTCGTAGGTGATGGCGTCCGCGGGACAGAGTGCGTTGCCGTCGTCGCAGAAATCCGTCTCGCTGTCGGTCACCAGCATCATGTACTTCGGCCCGTTCGTGGCGTCGGCCTGCAGCGTCGCCTCGACCATCGGGATCGCGGCGGACATTGGCGTATCTGCCTTCGACCCGTAGGGCTGCAGGGGCCCCCAGCTGTCGTAGGCCGTTTTGATGTTGCTGTAGTTGTTTAGGTCGGGCGCGACCTGCTGGTAGTCGAGCTTGCAGGAGCCGCTGGCGTGATCGCCAACGAAAGACGCGATCCCGAACCGTACCTGCCCCTGCAGCTGCATGACGACCTGCTCGACAGCTGGCCGCAGGTTGAAGAAGACGCCGGTCGTCGCGGTGTCGAACTCGCTGCCCGAGAGGTCGACCAGGATCATGACCGTCGGCAGGGTCGGCGTGTGCGTGAGCTGGTCCGCCATGCAGCCGCCGTCCGCGGTGATCATCCCGCCGGTGCCGGTCATGACGATGTCGCCGCCGCCCCCGCCGGAGCCGGTCACGACGACGCGGCCACCGGTGCCGCCGCCCGTGGCGCCGGAGCCGCCCTGACCGACCGTGGCGCCGCTGCCGCCCTGGCCTGCGGTGCTCGGCTTGACGCCGGCGGTGCAGCCGCCGACAGCGCCGAGCCACAGCGCCGCCGCCGATCCGGCGACGAGCAGGGTCGCGCGCGCGCGGCCGGTATAAGCGAGGTGATTCACGGGGGTCCTCCTCAAAAAGACTTACATTATCACGGGCGCCGCGCCAAGACTCCTGCGTCGCGGCCTGCCGGCCCCACGCTCCGACCTCGATCGCCATCGCCCGAAGTAGTGACCGTCGCGGCGGGCCGCCGATGACGCGCCGCCTTCGCCCGCCGGCCGCCGGAATGGAGATGGCGTCGCAGCTTTCGCTCGTGCTAATTTGGCCGCTTCCAAAAAAGGGGTGGCGGTGGCCGAGATTTGATGAAGTCCTTCCTTAGCACTGCAGCGGTACTGTTCCTGGCGGGGGTGTTGGTCGGCTGCGGCGGCCACAGCAGCACGACCCCCAAGAAGGACGCCGGTATGGGCGACCGCCGCGCCGACATGGGGATGTCGCCCCACGGCGATGGCGGCCCCGACGGCGGCGACGCAGGGCCATCCACCTGCGGCCTCACCGGTCCCAAGCAGGCCAACGGCGCCGCTTGCGCCTGCGACGGCGAGTGCACGAACGGCCACTGCGTCGAAGGCGTCTGTTGCGACAGCGCCTGCACGGACGGCTGCGAGACCTGCACGGCGCCCGACGCGGGCGGCACCTGTCTGCGGCGGACGGCGGGCTCGGCGCCGCGCAACGCCTCCGACTGCAAGGCGACCGACGCGACGAAGTGCGGGTACAACGGACTCTGCGACGGGGCGGGCGCCTGCCAGTACTTCTTCGGCAATACCTGCGCGAAGGGCAACTGCAACGGCAACGTCGTCGAGGGCGCCTCCGCCTGCGACGGAACCGGGGTTTGCAGGGCCGGCGCCACCACCATGCTGTGCCTCCCTTATGCCTGCAACCAGCAGACGGGAAGCTGCTACCAGCCCCCCTGCTCGAGCACCGACCAGTGCGACTCGCAGCACCAGTGCAACTTCACGACGGGGAGCTGTGGGACGGCCGGCAACGGCCAGTACTGCAACGGCAACAGCGACTGCCTCTCGGGGAGCTGCGCCGATCACGTCTGTTGCAACATCGCCTGCCAGGGCGCCTGCGTCGCCTGCAACCTCCCCGGCCGCCTCGGGACCTGCTGGCCGATCGACTCGGGGAAGCCGGACCCGCGCGCCGTCTGCAAGGACCAGGGGCCGACCAGCTGCGGCCACGACGGGACCTGCGACGGCGTCGGCGGCTGCGCCAACTACGCGAAGGACACTCAGTGTCTCCAGCCGTCGTGCACCGGCAACCGCCTCAACACCGCGGGAACGTGCGACGGGCTCGGCACCTGCCGGGCGCCCGGCGTCCAGGACTGCCACCCCTTCCGCTGCGTCGACGGCGCCTGCACGAAGTCGTGCGAGACGGTCGCCGATTGCGATCAGGGGACGGCGTGCATCGCCAAGACCTGCGGCCCCAAGCCGATGGGCGCCAGCTGCCAGGCCGCGAGCGAGTGCTCGAGCAACTTCTGCGTCGACGGCGTCTGTTGTGAAAGCGCCTGCAACGGAACGTGCCAGTACTGCGCGCTGCCGACCTCGCCCGGCTTCTGCATGACGGTCGCCGCCGACAACCTGGATCCGCGCGGCGTCTGCCAGGACAAGGGAGCCGCCTCGTGCGGCACCAACGGCAAGTGCGACGGCACCGGCAGCTGCGAAACCTACGCGCAGGGGACCGTCTGCGGCAACGAATCGTGCACGAGCGGCGTCTACACGCCCCCCTCGACCTGCAACACGACCGGCCAGTGTGTGGCCCCCGACTCGCGCCCCTGCGCGCCCTATGTCTGCAACGGCGGCACGCAGTGTTTCAACGTCTGCGCCACCAACGACCAGTGCAAGCCGCCCAACACCTGCAGCCCCTCGAACTCCTGCGGGCTCAAGGGGGCGGGGGCCGTCTGCGGCAGCAACGCGGAGTGCCAGTCCGGGCTCTTCTGCGCCCAGGGGTTCTGCTGCAACGCCCCCTGCAACGGGCCCTGCCAGTCGTGCGGCCTTCCGAACAGCATCGGCACCTGCACCAACGTGCCGGTCAACCAGGTCGATCCGTCGGCACAGTGCGCCGACCAGACGGGCCCCTCTTGCGGGACCAACGCGAAGTGCGACGGCAACGGCGGCTGCCAACTCTACGTGCAAGGGACGACCTGCGCCGCCTCGGTTTGCCCGAGCGGGACCTCCACGTTCACCGGCTCCTCGAGCTGCGACGGCGCCGGGAAGTGCGTCACGCCGAACAACGCCCCCTGCTTCCCGTACGAGTGCGGCGCCGGCATCTGCAAGAACTCCTGCACCTCCAACGCCGACTGCGCCTCGCCCGCGGTCTGCAACAGCAACGGTTCCTGCGGCCTCAAGTCCCCCGGACAGGCCTGCGTCACCGCGGCCGAGTGCGGGTCGGGCTTCTGCTCGCAGTCGGTCTGCTGCGCGACCGCTTGTACCGGCGTCTGTCAGTCCTGCGCTCTGCCCGCCGCGCCCGGGACCTGCAGCAACGTCGCCAACGGAACCGCCGATCCCGAAGGGACCTGCCACGATCAGGGGAACACCAGCTGCGGCACGGACGGCTTCTGCGACGGCAGCGGCGCTTGCCGGAAGTACGCCGGCGGCACCTCTTGCGCCCCGCCCTCCTGCCCGACCGGAAGCTCGACCCTCACCTCGGGCCGCACCTGCGACGGCAAGGGAACCTGCCAGGCGCCGTCGACGATCTCCTGCGCCCCCTATGTCTGCAACGGCAGCACGGCCTGCAAGGCGGCCTGCTCGGTGGATGCGGACTGCCTCTCGCCCGAGATCTGCGATCCGGCGACCAGCCTCTGCGGCAACAAGAAGCGGCTCGGACAGACCTGCGCCGCGACCAGCGATTGTCTGACCAACAACAGCTGCGTCGACGGCGTCTGCTGCAGCGCGAGCTCGTGCGGAACCTGCCAGGCCTGCAACGTCGCCGGGAGCCCCGGGAATTGCGCCAACGTTCCGGCCAACACCACCGCGCCGCATGGCCTCTGCGCCGCGAGCCCCCCCTGCGGAAACACCGGCGCCTGTGACGGCACCGGCAAGTGCCAGCTGGGGGGAACCAGCGTCTCCTGCGGCACCGCGAGCTGCAGCGGCGCGACCTTCACGCCGGTCTCCCACTGCAACGGCACCGGCGCCTGCGCCGCGCCGACCTCGTCGGCTTGCACGGGCGGGTTCAATTGCAACACCAGCACCCAGAGCTGCAAGACGACCTGTACCGCCGACACCGACTGCGTCGCGCCGCTCACCTGCCAGGGCTCCGGCTCCACCAAGAGCTGCGCGCTCAAGCCGAACGGACAGACCTGTCCGGGCGGCGCCAGCCAGTGCATCAGCGGCCTCTGCACCGACGGCGTCTGCTGCGGCTCCGGCCCCTGCGGCACCTGCCAGGCCTGCAACGTCAACGGGCTCGGGAGCTGCGCCCCGATCGCGGTCGGCACGGCCGCCCCGAGCGGGCAATGCCCCGCCAACGGCACTTGCGGCAACACCGGCACCTGCAACGGAGCGGCCGCCTGCACACAGGCCGCAACCAGCGTGAGCTGCGGCGCCGCCTCGTGCAGCGCCGGCACCGCCACCACGGCAGCGTTCTGCTCGGGCAGCGGAACCTGCACGCCGCCGATCGTGTCGACCTGCCCTCCCTACACTTGCAACGGGACCAAGTGCAACGTCACCTGCTCCCTCGACACCGACTGCGTGACCGCGGGCGGCAGCAACTATTACTGCACCGGAACCGGCGGCAGCTGCCTGGCGGTCAAGGCCATCGGCGTCGCCTGCTTCAGCAACCACGAGTGCGGCAGCGGCGCTTGCATCGACGGCGTCTGCTGCAACGCCAGCCCGACGGCCGGCTGCGGCGCTTGCCAGGCCTGCAACATCTCGGGGAGCTTCGGCACCTGCACGAACGTCGCCAACACCGTCGCAGAGCCGCACGGACGTTGCGCCGCCAACGGAACCTGCGGCAACACCGGCAGCTGCAACGGCGCCGGCGCCTGCGCCCAGGCGGCGACCAACGTGAGCTGCGCGTCCGCCTCGTGCAGCGGAACGACGTTCACGCCGGGGGCCTTCTGCTCGGGCGGCGGAACCTGCTCCACCCCCGCGACGTCGAGCTGCGCTCCTTACATCTGCGGCGGGACGAGCTGCAACGTGACCTGCTCCCTCGATACCGACTGCGTGCCGAGCGGCGGGAAGAACAGCTACTGCAGCAGCAGCAGCAACGGCAGCTGCCTGCCGGTCAAGGCGAACGGCGTCGTCTGTCTCAGCAACCACGAGTGCAGCAGCGGCGCCTGCATCGACGGCGTCTGCTGCAACACCACCCCCGCGCTCGGCTGTGGCACTTGCCAGGCCTGCAACGTCGCCGGGAGCCTCGGCACCTGCACGAACGTCCCCAATACGGCCGCCGAGCCGCACGGACGTTGCGCCACCAACGGCACCTGCGGCAACACCGGCAGCTGCAACGGCGCCGGTGCCTGCACCCAGGCAGC
Source organism: Polyangia bacterium (assembly GCA_036267635.1). Taxonomy (GTDB): domain Bacteria; phylum Myxococcota_A; class Polyangia; order Fen-1088; family Fen-1088; genus JADGRB01. Next base: position 8,435 of record DATAVR010000157.1, read on the forward strand.
GACCACCGTGAGCTGCGCGCCCCCCGCCTGCAGCGGGACCACGTTCACGCCGACCGCCTTCTGCTCCGGCAGCGGAACCTGCTCGACCGCCGCGACCTCCAGCTGCGCCCCCTACCTCTGCGGCGGGACGAGCTGCGCCGCGACCTGCAACCTCGACACGGACTGCGTGCCGAGCGGCGGGAAGAACAGCTACTGCAGCGGCACGAACGGCAGCTGCCTGCCGGTCAAGACCAACGGCGTCGCCTGTCTCGGCAACCACGAATGCGGGAGCGGCGCCTGCATCGACGGCGTCTGCTGCAACAGCAGTCCGACCACCGGATGCGGGAGCTGCCAGGCTTGCAACGTCACCGGAAGCCTCGGCACCTGTGCCAACGTCCCGAGCACGGTGGCTGAGCCGCACGGCCGCTGCCCGGCGAGCGGCACCTGCGGCAACACCGGCGCCTGCGACGGCAACGGCGCCTGCCAGCAACAGCCGGCGACGGTGATGTGCAGCAACCCGTCATGCACCGGTGCCACGGCGACGCTGGCCTCGTTCTGCTCGGGCTCGGGCAGCTGTCCCACGGCCGCGACCGCCAGCTGCGGAGAATTCCTGTGCGGTGCGACCGCTTGCAGCACCACCTGCGGCATGGACAGCGATTGCAAGACCGGCGATTACTGCACGGCCACCTCGAACGGCGTCTGCAAGCCCAAGAACGGCCTCGGGACCACCTGCGGCTCGGGCCACGAATGCGGCAGCGGCTTCTGTATCGACGGCGTCTGCTGCCAGACGAACGGCTGCGGGACCTGCTCTTCGTGCAACCTCAACGGCCTCGGCACCTGCGCGGCGATCGCCTCGGGGACCGCGGCGCCGGCCGGCCAGTGCCCCCTCGGCGCGGCCTGCGGCAACACCGGCCTTTGCAACGGCTCCTCAGGCTGCCAACAGCAAGCGAGCGGCGCGAGCTGCGGCGGCAGCACCTCGTGCGCGTCGGGCTCGTCGCAGTTCACCGCGGCCCCCGCCTGCAACGGCGCCGGCAGCTGCGTCACCCCGAGCCCAATCAGTTGCGGCGCCTACACCTGCACCGCCAGCGGCTGCCCGAACAGCTGTGCGGCCGACGGCAACTGCGCCACGGGCAGTTATTGCAACGGCACGCACTGCGTCCCACAACAGACCTCCGGCGCCTGCACCAAGGATGATCAGTGCTTGGTTGGCGGTTGCGCGAACGGGTTCTGCTGCGCCGCCGCTTGCCCAGCCTGCCAAACCTGCGGAGCGACGGGGTGCGAGAACCTCCCTGACACGACGGTCTGCGCGAGCTCGTGCGCGGCCGACAACTCGAGCCTCTCCCAGACCTTCTGCAGCTCCGGGGCCTGTCTCGGCCTTCCGGTCGTCACCACCTGTCCGTCGATGGTCTGCGACGGCACCCTCCTCGGCTGCCTGTAGCCCGGCCAGCCGCGATCACCGGCTGAGCTGCGGCTACCGCACGAGATTGCGCAGCAGCAGCCGGAGATTCTGCAGGTCGATCGGCTTTTCGACCCGGGCGTTCGGGATCCGCTCCAGGAACTCGCGGGCGCGCGGCGTGAACGCGCCGCCGCTGACGAAGACCATCCGCGAGGCCTGTTCCGGCGCCAGCTTTTCGAGCTCGGCGAAGAGGTCCATCCCGGTCATCTCGGGCATCATGAGGTCGCAGAGGATCAGCTCGTAGCGCTCCCCGGCCCGCAGGCGCTCGAGCGCTTTCCGTCCGTCACCGACGCAGGTGACGTTGTACTCCGCCGACAGGGACCGGCGCAGTGCCCCCAGGATCATCGGCTCGTCGTCGATGACCAGCAGCTTCCCCCCCTGCGCCACGGCCTCCGGCGCCGGCGTGCTCCCGAGCTCACCCGCCGCCTCCATGACGGCGGGTGGTAGCGTTACCCGAAAGGTGCTGCCGCGGCCGATCTCGCTGTCGACCCGCACCTCGCCGCCGAGCGCGGCCAGGATCCCGCTGCAGATCCAGAGCCCGAGGCCAGTCCCCTCGCTGGCCGGCTTGGTGGTGAAGAACGGATCGAAGATCCGCTCGCGGATCTCGCTCGGGATCCCCATCCCGCTGTCGCGCACCTCGACCACCGCGCGCCCAGAGGCGTCGGTCCGGGTGCTCACGCGGATCTCGTTGCGCTCGGCCTCCCCCTCGGGGATGGCGTGCGCGGCGTTGAGCAGGAGGTTCAGGAAGACCTGGCCGAGCCGCGACTCGTTCCCCTCGACCATCGGCGTGTCACCGTAGTCTTTGACCAGCCGGGCGCGGTGCCGGATCTCGTTCCAGGCGATGTTGATCGACGAGTCGAGCACCCGCCGGATGGCGACCGGGCCGCTCTGGTCCTCGTCGCCGCGCGCGAACACGCGCAGATCCCGGACGATGTTGCGGACGCGCTCCGCCCCCTGCCGCGCCTCGGTCAGCGCCTCGCCGGTCTCGTCGAGCACGTGCGCCGGCCCGCCCCCCGCGGCGCTGCGTGACAGGCGCGAGGCGATGGTGGTGATCTGGTGGCGGGCGAAGTCGATGTTCGCCACGATGTAGGCGAGCGGGTTGTTGATCTCGTGGGCCACGCCCGCGGCCAGCGTCCCCACGGCCGCCATCCGCCCGGCGAAGATGAGCTGGTTCTCCATCCGCTTGCGGTCGGTGAGATCGCGAATGAAGAAGTAGTGCCCCTTGTTGCTCGCCCGGGGCGCGTGCGGCTCCAGCACTGGCATGATCGAGAGCTGCATCTCGAAGGTGGCGCCGTCCGCGCGGACGCCGCGGACCTCGCGCTCGATCTTGTCGGAGGCCGCGCGCAGATCGGTCCGCAGGGCCTCCTGGTCCTCCGGGGCCACCAGAGTCTCCCAGCTCGACCCGATCGATTGCTCGGCGCTACAGCCGACGAGGCGGGTGAAGGCGCGGTTGACCGAGAGGATCCGCCCTTCGAGATCGATGCGACAGATCCCTTCGGCCGCATCCTCCAGCGCCGCGCGCAGCTCACGCACCTGCTCTTCCAGGCGCGCGACGACCAGGTCCGACGTCCTTACCGTCGCCAACGGACCCTCCCCGCGGCGCGTCCAAGCTCCCTCACGGGTTGCAGAATATCAGCCGCCAAGAAGGCAAGGAAAGTTACTTTTTTAGGTGGTTCGAAAACGGGCGGGCTAGCGCTTGAAAACGCTTGAATTTGCCTGACGCCCGCCCCCCCAGCTGCGACCGCCCCCCTCGAGCAGCTCCGCCGCGCGCTGCCGGACCTTGGGGTTCGGATCGCGGTGGGCGGCCTCTTTGACGAAGGGGGTGGCCGCCGCGCCCAGGCCCCGCAAAAAGGCCTGTGACCGCTGGTAGCCCCGATCGCTGGCCAGGGAGCGGATGGCGCCCCGGATCAGATCGCCGTCCGTCTTGAAGTCCGGGTTCAGGCGAATGGCCGTCTGCGCCGAGGCCAACCCCTCCGGCCAGCGGTGCTGATCGAGCTCGATGGTCGCCAGCAAATACGGCGCGTCGGCGTCCGTCGGTTTGTCTGCGCGAAGCTGCTCGAGGACCTGGATCGCCTTGGGCGTCTGGCCGGCCGCGACGAGTTGGCGCGCCTCCTCGATGTGCGGGTTCTCGTCGGCCGGCGAGCTCGGCGCGAGCGCCACCGGCATGGAGGCCGCGGGCGGCGCGGCGGCCGGCGCCAGGGGCGAGGTCGACGCGGCGGCGGCTCCGCCCGGCTCGCCGACCTGCCGCCGCAGGCCACGCCCGACGGAGAGCGCGACCAGCACGACCAGGACGAAGACCCCCAGGATGGGCGCCAGACGCCACTGCTTCGGCGCCGCGGGCGCCCCGCCAGCCGGCAGGTCGGCGCCGAGACGCCGCCGCACCGCCGAGACCGTGTCGACGGTGGTCTTGGCAGGCGCGCGCGGCGCCGGGGCGGACGCCATCGCCTTCTTGGGGCTGGGCGGCGGCTCCCCACGCGCCTCGGGCGTGGCGGCCAGCGCGGCGGCCAGCTCACCGGCTGATTGAAACCGATCGTCCGCCAGCTTGGAGAGCGCCTTGCCGAGCACACCCTCCAGCTCCGCCGAGTATCCCGCCGCCGGCGCGACCTCGCGCAGGAGCGGTGGTGGCGACTCGCGGTGCATGAAGATCAGCTCGCCGACGTTCTCCGACTGGAACGGCTTGCGGCCGGCCAGGATCTCGAACAGCAGGACGCCGACGGCGTAGAGGTCGGTGCGCGCGTCGACGGCGCCGGTGCCGCCCGACTGTTCGGGCGACATGTAGCTGGGCGTTCCGACCGCCATCCCGGCGGTCATCGCCGGCCCGTCGCGCAGCTTGGCCAACCCGAAGTCGAGGATGCGGAGGTGCTCCTCGAGCCCACCCTCGCCGCTCAGGATCAGGTTCTCCGGCTTGAGGTCGCGGTGAACGATCCCCTGCGTGTGCGCGTGCGCCAACCCCGCCAGGAGCTGCTGCGCGATCTTGAACACCCGCGGAAGCGCGATCGGCCCGGCCAGCATCACCTCGCGCAGCGTGCGGCCGGTGGCGAAGTCCATCACCAGGTAGGGCGCTCCCTCGATCCCGAAGTCGATCACCGAGACGCAGTTGGGGTGAGCGAGCCGGCTCATCGCCTTGGCCTCGGTCTCGAAACGGGAGAGGAAGGCCTTCTGCGCCGCGATCCAGGGGTGCAGGAACTTCACCGCCACCGACCGCCCCAACTGGACGCGCTCCCCTTGATAGACGACGCCCATCGCGCCGGAGGCGATCCTGGCGAGGATGCGGTACCGACCCTGCAGCACGTTGCCGACGCGGGGATCGGGCGGCGAAGGAGATTCGACGTCCACCGCCGTCGAGCGTATCACGGACCCGCGGGGCGGCGCGTCGACCCCTCGCTACTGCAAGAGCTCGGACTGGCCCTTCTTGATGACGCCGTGCTTGAGCAAGAAATCGCGCACCGCGCGGTTGACCCGCAGGACGTCGGCGCCGTCGAACTCGCCATGGCCGCCGTTGCGCAGCGGAAACAGCCGATTGGGGACGCCGGCGCGATCGAGCGCCTCGTGCAGCCGGTGGGCCTGCGCGAACGGCACGACGGGATCGGCGTCGCCGTGCGCGGTGAAGATCGGCGGCGCCCCCTTGTGCACGTAGGTGATCGGCGAGACCCGCCGCGCCAGCGCCGCGCGGTCGGGCGGGTTGCCGATCCACCCGACGGCAAAGTCGCGCGGGTTCGCGGGACCGAGCAGCTCGCCGACGTCGACGACGCCGAAGAAGTTGATCACCGCGGCGACCTTGAGCGGCTCGTCGCCCGGACAGAGTCCGTCGAACCCGGCCGACGCCGGCGCCAGCGCCGCCATGAGCGCCAGGTGCGCCCCCGCCGAGCTGCCGACCAGAATCACCCGATCGGTGTCGAGGCCGTACTGCTTGGCGTGCCGGATGACCCAGCGGAGCGCGCAGCGGCTGTCCTCGACGGCGGCCGGCGCCGTGGCCACCCGCGCCAACCGGTAGTCGACGTTCGCGACGACGAACCCCATTGCCAGGTACGGCAGCACGTCGAGCGCGATCTCGTCCTTGCTGCCGCTCTGCCAGCCGCCGCCGTGAAACAGGAGCGCGACCGGCATCGGGTCACGCGGGCGCCGCGGCAGGTAGAGATCGAGCCGGCCGTTCCAGCCGCCGACCGAAAGGTAGAGCTGGTTCGGCTCGACCCGGTAGTGGGTGGCGATGAGGACCGCCGTGTCGAGAGGGCCTGCCGGGCGGATCTCGGCGTGCGCGGGCGGCCCGGAGAGGGCGGCGCCCAAGGCTAGGACGGCGAGCGCCGCGCGCAAGGTTCGCATCGACGCGACAATGTTTAGGTTATCCAAACAGTTTGACAAGGCCGTCCCCCCCCCGGGAAACTTCCCGCGTGGCCGAAAAAGCTCCCTGCGGTGGGGTCCTGGTCGTCGACGACGACCCCGACATTCGCGACTCCCTGCGCGAAGTGCTGGAAGACGAGGGATACGCCGTCTCCTGTGTCGGCAACGGGCGTGAGGCGCTCGAGCACCTCAAGGCCGCCTCGCCGCGCCCCTGCGTGATCCTGCTCGACTTGATGATGCCGGTGATGGACGGCTGGCAGTTCCGCAAGGAGCAGAAGCTCGACCCCGAGATCGCCGACATTCCGCTGGTGGTCATCACCGCGACGGGAAAACGCCCCGTGCTGGTCGACGCCGCCGAGCTGGTGATGAAGCCGCTCGATCTCAGTCGCCTGTTCGAGGCGATCGAACGCTACTGCGCGTAGCCCGCCCAGACGCCCTGCCCGGCCGCCGCTACATCCCGGCGATGAACTTCCACTCGTCTCCCTCTTTGTCGAGCAGGAAACGGTGGTAGTCGTTTACCCGCCGGTAGCGATCGCCCGCCTCGGCCGCCCCGATCTCGAACGAGCCGTCGAGGAAGACCTCCACCTCGGCCTCGTTGCCGGTCACGCGAATATTGCGGTACTCGATGTCGTAGCGCAGCGACTTGACCCGGGGCAGCTGCTTCTCGAGCACCGCCCTGAGCCCGTCGTAACCGTAGTCGTCGTCCGAGCGCGGCGTCCCCGAGTCTTCGAAGTACTTGGGCGAGGCGAGCGCCAGCAGGCCGACCACGTTCCGCTGCATCAGGCGCTGCCGGTACTCCTCGACGATCTCGATGATCTTTCGGTTCTCCTCGGACCGCACGATGGTCGTCCCGGGAAAATACTCGCGGTGGGCACAACCGGCCCCGGCGCCGACGACCAGCGCGAACGCCAGCGCGGCCATCGCGACTCTGGCAGCTCCCAAATGGGTGCGTGGCTGGCCCAACATGACCCGGCGCTCGGTGCACGAAACGTTCCAGCGCCCGGCCCCAGATTTGTCGGCTCTCCCGCCGGACCATCCTGCCGCTTCGTCGCAAGGTCGCGAAAGGTTGTGCCAGTTTGGCAGCGCGACTGTCTCGCCCTTTGACCACAACCGGGATCTGCGATAGTGACGAGGTGACGACCATGGGTGATCTCCCCGAGCACGCACGCGAATTTCCCAGGTTCGAAGTCAACGCCTACGTCGACTACACAGGAAACGAGGTGCTGCTCTTCCACCGCATCCAGAACATCTCGCTCGGCGGCGTCTGCATCCAGACCTCGGGCGTCGAGGAGGTCGGCACGATGGTCGATCTGGTCCTGAACTTCCCCGACCTGGACGCCTCCATCGCGGTGACGGGTGAGGTCGTCTGGGCCAACCGCGAGCCCCCCATGGACATGGGGATCCGCTACGTCGACCTCGACGAAGAGCGCAAGGACACCCTCCGCAAGTACATCAACATGGTACGTAAGTAAGTCGATCCGGAAGTAAGTCGCCCGAAGCGGATCGTTCAGAGCGACAGCAGACCGTCAGCGGCGCCGAGGTGGGCGTGGACGCTGGCCAGACGGGCGAGGTAACGCTGGTATCGTTTGCCGGGCGCGGCCCCGGCGCCCTGTTTGAGGTGGACGTCGGTGATGCGGGTGACCGCGAAGCGGCAGGCGGCGAAGCGCAGCTCGGCACCGAAGCCGGACCGCTCCTCAGGGGTCGGCGGGCGTGCCGCGACGTAGGCGTCGAGCAGCCCCCGGGTGACCTCCGGGCAGAAGTCGTCGCGGCCAAAACCGAACGCCAGCACGGTCACCGCCAGGTCGTAGCCGAGCCGCCCCCAGGAGGCCTGCTCGAAGTCGAGCAGCGCGGCGAGCGCATCGCCGGCGAAGAGGACGTTGTCGACGAAGAGATCGCCGTGAATCAGCCCCGTCGGCAAGCTCGGCGTCCGCTCGCGCAGCAGGGCGCCGAGCTCGACGGTCAAGATGGTCACCGCCGGCGCGAGCTCGGGGCGGGCGAGCCCCCTTAGGCCCGCCAGGCGGCGCTCGATCTCCTCCGGCTCGTAGCGGCCGGGGCGGCGATCGGCAAAGTCGGCGCCGGCGCGGTGCAGGTTGGCGAGGGCACGGCCGACCGCCGCGGCGTGCCCGGCGGTGAGCTCGGCGCGCTCCAGCGTCCGGCCCGGCACCCAGGGGAACAGCGAGACGATCTGCTCCTGCCAAAGGACGAACGGCTGGCTGGTCGTCGAGACGAGCGGGACCGGCGTCGGGACGCCGCGGGCGGCCACATGGGCGACGATGGCCGCCTCACGCCCGACGTCGTCGAGCGACTTCCCCTCGTTGACCCGCAGGAAGAGCGGCCCGGCGTCGGTCTCGACGCGAACGTTGGTGTTGATGGTGCCGACCGCGATCGGCTGGTGCGCGCGATAGCCGTCGAGGCCGAAATCGCGCAGGATCGCGCGGATATCCGCCGCGCCGAGCCGCCGCCACTCAGCCATGCGTCTGCGCGACGGCCTCTTCCACCGCGCCGAGGAAGCGCGCGTAGAGTGACTCCTCGGCGGCGAGCAGCGGCTCGAGCCGGCGCTGCCAGTCGGTGAGCTGGGCGCCGAGACCGGCCGCCATCTCGTCGAGGTGGCGATCCTCGTCCTTGCTGATGGCGGCCACGGAGAACCCGGCGTCATGCGCCTTCAACAGCCGGTCATAGAGCGGATAGAAGACCTGCGCGCGGACCTCGACGGCGGCGCTGGTCAGAAGGTAGTTGGCCTCGGTGCGCGCCGGGGCCGGGAGATCGGCGAGCGCCTCTTCGGCGCGGTGATCGAGCGCCTGCAGGTAGCTCTCGGCCGCGTCGCCGGCCAGCGTGGCGCCGGCGGCGAACGTCGCGACGTCGACGCCGCTCGCCGCGCCCAGCGCCGCCGCCGCCTTCTTGAGCCGCAACGTGTGCACCGCCTCGTCGAGGATGTGCTGGATCCCGTCGAGGTCGAGCCGCTCGGCGCGCCGGCTCTTCAGGATCTTGCGAACGCCGACGTACTCCAGGCGGGCCAGGGTGTTGACGAACCGGGCGTGCAACCTTGCGTCCGGGACGATTCGCTCGAGGAGGCGCTCCGTGCGGGCGGCGTTGGCGTGCCCGCGGGAAACTTCGACGTACCTGCGCATCGGCGGGCGAAGACTATGGTGCTTGACGTCACGGCGCAACCCTTGGTCTATTGCCGGACGGATGGCGGCGTCGGAAGTCAATCAGCTGGTCGAGAAGCACCTTTCGCTCGTGCAGGGGATCGCGCGCAAGGTGAAGAAGACGCTGAACGCCTCGATCGAGGTCGACGATCTGATCGGCTACGGGTCGAAGGGTCTGGTCGAGGCGGCCGAGCGCTTCGACGCGCGCCACGGCGTCGCCTTCACGACGTTCGCCTACTACCGGATCCGCGGCGCGATGTACGACGGGCTGCGGGCGATGGGCTGGTATTCGCGCGCCGACTACGCGCGCTACCGCGCCGAGGAGCGCGCCAACGAGTACCTGCGCAACCGCGCCGATCGCGAGGGGGCCGCCCAGGCCCAGGGCGGATCGGCCGGGAGCAGCTCCGCCGACCAGGCGGCCACGCTGGCCGAGGTCAACGAGATCCTGTCGAGCGTCGCCACGGTCCACATCACCTCGATCGAGGCCGCCTCGAGCGTCCCCGACGAGAGCCTGCCGGCGCCCGACGTCGCGGTCGACAGCCACCGGATGTCGCGCCGGGTGCGCGAGGCGGTGGCGGCCCTCCCCGACAAGGAGCGGCGGCTGATGGAGCTCTACTACTTCGCCGACAAGAACCTGGAAGAGGCGGGCGCCGAGCTGGGGCTGTCGAAGTCCTGGGCCTGCCGCCTGCACGCGCGGGCGGTCGACCTGCTTCGCACCGCCATGGGCGAAGAGACGTAGAAGAACACTTCGAAGAGAACGCAACGGGCGCGGCCGCCGCGCCGATGACCGGGCATGCGAATCGGTCACGCGTCCCCGTCCCCAGCAAGCCACCCCACCGCGCCGAGGGCCGAGTCCTCTTCCCGCGCGGCCGGCCGGCCAAAGTCGTTCACCACCGTGCTCGACGAAGGGACCGCGCTCGGGCCCCGAGCGCCGGTCGCCGCCGCGGCGCCCAAGGCCGCCGTTGGTTCGCCTGCCGCGCCGGCCGCGCGCGCGGCGGCCCCGGCGGCGGGTGGCCCCGTGCGCGCCATGCTCGAGCGCGCCGTCGGCGCCGAGAAGCAGGTCGACGCCCTGCTGGAAGCGGCCGCGCGCGGGAAGACCTTCACCCCTGCGCAGCTTCTAGGGATGCAGGCGACCGTGGCGCGGTATTCGCAGACTGTCGAAGTGGTTTCGCGCGTCGCCGATCGGCTGGTCGGCGCCATCAAACAGACGATGGGGACCCAGGTCTGACGGGTCCTGGCGGGTCTAAGATGCCGCGTTTCGTGATATGACGCCGCCATGACGCGGCGGGGATTCGGGACGGCGTGGGTGCTGACGGTGGCCTTGGCGGCGACGACCGCCGCCTGCTCGACGAACATCCTGCACGGGATCGACGAGCGCGCCGCCAACGACGCGACGGCCGCGCTGGAGCGCGCCGGGATCGGCGCCGAGAAGACCCCGGACGAGGGGACCTCCTCGGGCGGCGGCGCCGGCTACACGATCCGCGTCGCGCACGGCGACGGGACCCGCGCGGTCGATCTTCTGCGGGCGCTCGGCCTGCCGCACGACAAGCGCCGCGGGTTCGCCGAGACCTACGCCCAGCCGAGCCTGATCCCGACGCCGTCCGAGGAGCGGGCCCGCTACCTCGACGCGACCGCCGGCGAAATCGAGCGGACGCTGGAGACCGTCGACGGCGTGGTGAGCGCGCGCGTTCACCTGGTCCTGGAAGAGAACGATCCGCTGGCGGTCGACGCCAAGCCGAAGAGCCTGGCCCGGGCGGCCGTCCTGCTCAAGGCGCGACCGGGCGCGACGCCGATCTCCGCGAGCGACGTCCAGAAGCTGGTCGCCGGAAGCGTGGCCGGCCTCGACGCCACCGCCGTCGGCGTGGTGATGACGCCCGCCGCCGATCCGAACGAGGCGACCGCGGCGGAGCTGGCGCCGCTCGGCCCCTTGCGGATCACCCCGGGCACGCGACCGCTGCTGGTCGGCGCCTTGGTCGCGGCGCTGGCGCTGCTCGCGCTGCTGGCCACGCTGCTGCTCGTCACCGCCCGACGTCTCGCCGCGCTCGAGCGCTCCACAGCCGGCGACGGAACGCGGCTGCCAGGCCCGGCCGCGCCGCAGGCCTAACGCCCGACTCGGCTCTAGTTGTCGGGATCGTCGTCGTCTTCGTCGGCAGCGGTGTTGTGGTGAACGTGCACCGTCTGATCGTCGTCGCTCTTGGCGGCCTTGTCGGCGGGCTTCTTGGCGGCGGCGGTATCGTCGTCGGCGGCTGGCTTGTCGGCGGCAGCCGCGGCAGGCGCGGCGGCGGGCGCGTGCACGCTTGCCGGAGATCGCGCCAGCTTGATCGCGTGCGGCTGCGGCGCCCGCGGCTTCGGCTCGGCGCTGGGCAGCGGTGCTGGCGCGGCAGGCGGTTCGAGCGGCTCGATCTGGGGCCCGGGACGGGTCACCGGGGCCACCGGCGCCAGCGCCGCGCTGGTGGCTGCCGCGGCCGGTGCCGATGCGACGCCACCGAGCACGCCGTTCTTGGCCACGACGAGCAGCGCACCGAAGCCGATCGCGAGGACGCTCAAGCAACCGAGCGCTCCCCAGAACCATCCAGGCAGGGTGCTCTTGTGCATCATCACGCGCGCCGTGTCTTCACGCGCATCTGCCCGCGCGCCGGGCGGCGCAGACTGCCGATTGGCCATGACCGGCGCAGCCTACCATAGCGGCGCCGGCGCCCGCGCTGGCTAACCGAGTTTGCCGAGCTTGCGTTTCAGCTCGGCCAGGGCCTCGTCGACCGTGCTGTCGCTGGCCATCTTGTCGAGCTGGCGCTCCGCGGAGATGCTGGCGGCGGTTCGCCCGCCGAGCTCGTCGTCGAGGCCGGCCTCGGCCTCGGTGGCGTCGATGCGGCTCGACATCCGCTCGAACTCGCCGAACGCCGAGGTCTTGGCGGTCATCGTGCCGTCGCGATTCGAGCGCGCCTTCGCCTTCAAGGTCCCCTGCCGCAGCTTGACGTCCTTGAGCCGGGCTTCTAGCGCCTTGAGCGCGGCCGTGAGCTGGTCTCCGTAGACCCCCTGCTCCTGCAGCGCCTTCTTGGTGTCGTTGCGCTCGGTCTCCTTCTCCCCTTGGCGAACGAGCGCCTCCTTGGCCAGGCCGTCGTCGCCGGCGCGGATCGCCATCTCCGCCTTCTTCTGCCAGTCGCCGATCTCCCCCTCGATCGCCTGCAGGCGCCGCTCGAGCAGCCGCTCGTCGGCGATGCAGCGGGCGACCTCCGCCCGCGCCTGGCGCGCGTAGTCCTCCATGTCGCGGACCATCTGATCGATCCCCTTGCCGGGATCCTGCATGGAGTCGATCGCGTCGTTGACGTTGGACTTGATCAGCGTGGAGAGCCTGCCGAGAATTCCCATGACGCTGCCAAGGTTAGCGTCACGGCAAGGGTCTGTCGACCACCCCCGCGGCGCGAGCCCGGCGATCGCATGTGTTAGGTTTCTGCGGTGCGGCTCGGAGATCTCATCGGCCAGGATCTGGCGCGGGCGGCGCTCGAGCGCGCCATCGCCGGCGGCCGCGTGGCGCACGCCTACGTCTTCGAAGGGCCCCCCGGCGTCGGCAAGCGGAGCGCTGCGCTCGGGCTGGCGATGGCGCTCGACTGTCCGGTGGCGCCCGGCGCCGGTTGCGGCGCCTGCGAGGTCTGCCGCCGCATCGAGGCGGGCCTGCATCCCGACGTGCCGAGCTTCGGTCCTTCGGGACCCGGCGGGCAGGTGGTCATCGAGGATATCCGCGCCATTCTCGCCCTGGCGCGGACGCGGCCGCACGAGGCGCCGGCACGGATCATCGTCGTCGACGACGCCGACACGATGAACCCCAATTCGGCCAACGGCCTCTTGAAGACGCTGGAGGAGCCGCTGGCAGGAAATCATCTGGTGCTCTGCACGGCCGCGCCCGATCGCCTGCTGCCGACCGTCCGCTCGCGCGCGCAGCGCATCCGATTTCGCGCGCTCAGCCCGGCCGCGCTGGCGGCGCTCGCCCGCGCGCGGGGCCTGCCCGAGGCGCGCGCCGAGATTGCGGTCGCGCTCGCCGACGGCTCGGCGGCGCGCATGCTGGAAGCGGCCGCCGCCGAGAGCGCCGAGGGTGGTCTGGCCGAAGCGTTGGGCGAGCTGCGGCGCACGGTCGCCACGCCGGGGGCCGGTCAACTGTTCGACACCGTCGCCGCCCTGACCGGCGAGAAAGAGAGCAAAGCGGATCTGCCGCGCCTGGTGGCGCTCCTCGGCGGCCTCTACCGCGACGCCATCGCGGTGGCGGCGGGAGCGCCCGAGCTGGCCACTCTCGCCCGCGCGGGAGACCCGCAGTCGCTGGCCCGGGCAGGGCTCGATCGGCTGGGCCGGGCGGTGACGGCGATCGTCGACGTCCAGCTGGCGCTGCAGGTCAACGCCAACCCGGCGCTGGCGCTGGAGCGGCTGCTGATCGCGCTCAAAAGACAGGAGGTGCGCCCGTGAGCGAAACGGCGGCGGCGCCGACCGTCAACGTCGCGGGCGTGAAGCTCGATCCGCGCGGCCGGGTGCTGGCCTGCGACGCCGGCGAGCTGGAGCTACGCCACGGCGATCGGGTGGTGATCGACGACGGGCGCGACACCGACGTCGGCGTGGTGGCGGTCCCCTCCAGGCGCCGGCCCGAAAGCAACGGCGGGCCGCTGCCGCGCATCGTTCGCCGCGCCGAGGAGCGCGATCTCGACCGCCTGCGTGTCGCGGCCGAGCGCGCCAACGAGGCGCGGTCGTTCGCACGCGAGCGCGCGGCGGCGCAGAAGCTGGGCATCAAGGTCTTCCGCGTCGATTTCCAGCGCGGCGGGCGGGCGATCTTCTACTTCGCCGCCGAGACGCGCGTCGATTTTCGCGACCTGGTGCGCGATCTGGCCGCCCGCTACCACACGCGCATCGAGCTGCGCCAGGTCGGCGTGCGCGACGAGGCCAAGATGGTGGGCGGCATCGGCTCCTGCGGCCGCGAGCTCTGCTGCACCACCTTCCTGCCCAAGTTCGCGCCGGTGTCGATCAAGATGGCCAAGCATCAGAACCTGGCGATGGCGCCCACGAAGGTCTCGGGCCAGTGCGGCCGCCTCAAGTGCTGCCTGGTCTACGAGGACGCGACCTACCTCGAAGCGGCGGCGGCGCTGCCGAAGATCGGCAAGCGCGTCGCTACGCCGGAGGGGATCGGCCGGGTGGGCGACCTCGACGTGCTGCGCGGTCGCGTGCGTGTCTACTTCGACGGCGCGCCTCCCAAGACCTTCACCGCCGACGATCTGCAACCGGCCCCCGGGCCGCCCTCCGACGAACGATAAGGACGATGTCCCGCTTCTACATCACGACGCCGATCTACTACGTCAACGCCCTCCCCCACCTCGGCACCTTCTACACGACGGTGGTCGCCGACGCGCTGGCGCGCTACCACCGCGCGCGCGCGCGGTCGCGCGGCGAGGACCCGAAGGAGAGCGTCTTCTTCCTCACGGGGCTCGATGAGCACGGCCAGAAGATCGAACGCATCGCGCGCGAGCGCGGGATGGACCCGCAGGCCTACTGCGACGGGATCGCCGAGAAGTTCCAGGAGACCTGGAAGCAGATCGGGATCTCCAACGACGACTTCATCCGCACCACGCAACCGCGGCACAAGGCCGCCGTCGCCGAGATGTGGCGGCGGCTGGAAACGGACATCTACCAGGCCGAGTACGAGGGGATGTACTGCGTCGGCTGCGAAGAGGCCAAGAGCGAGGATGACGTCGTCGTCGACGGCGATCGCAAGCTCTGCAAGATCCACCTGACGCCCGTCGATAACGTGAAGGAGAAGAATTACTTCTTCCGGCTGTCGGCTTACGCGGACAGGCTCCTTGCCTGGTACGAGACCAACCCGGTGCGCCCCGAGTCGCGCCTCAACGAGGTGCGCTCGTTCGTGAAGAGCGGCCTGCGCGACATCTCGATCTCGCGCACGACGATCAAGTGGGGGCTCCCGGTCCCGAACGATCCGAAGCACACCATCTACGTCTGGATCGACGCGCTCACCAACTACCTGACCGTGCTGGGCGGCCCCGACGCGATCGCGCGCGGCGAAGCCAAGGGCGCCTTCTGGGCCGATGCCAACCACCTCATCGCCAAGGACATCCTCCGCTTCCACGCCGTCTACTGGCCGGCGCTGCTGATGAGCGCGGGCCTGCTGACCGACACGATCAAAGCGCCCAAGATCTTCTGCCACGGCTACCTGACCGTGAAGGGCCAGAAGATCTCCAAGTCGATGCCCGCCACCCGTGTCGACCCCACGGCCATTGCCGCTGAGCTGGGCGTCGATCCGCTCCGTTACTTCGTCCTGCGCGAATACACCTTCGGCGGCGACGGCGACTTCACCTACGAGGCGCTCTTCCAGCGACATCAATCGGACCTGGGGAACGACCTCGGGAATCTCCTCAACCGGACGCTGTCGATGGTGCACCGGTACGTCGGCGCCGATCTCCCGGCGCGCCCGCTGCAAAACGGCGCCGCCGCCGAGCTCCTCGGCCAGACGCAATCATCCTGGGAATCCTTCGACCCCTCGGGCGCGCTCGAAGCGACCTGGCGGCTCGTTCGCGCCTACAACCAGAAGATCGACGAAGAGAAGCCTTGGGTGTTGCACAAAGGTGGCGAGCAGGATCGGCTGCTCAATGTGCTGGCCGGCTGCTGCGAGGCCCTCCGCTGGGCCGCGCTCATGGTGGCGCCGGCGATGCCCGATTCCTCGCGCGAGATCCTCCGCCAGCTCGGCCGCCTGGAGGACGAAGGAAGCTGGCCCCAAACCTTCGGCTGGCCGGGCGGCACGCTCGCCGAGCCGAAACCGGTCTTCCCGCGCATCGAGCCGGAACGGCAGGCGGAGCTGATCGCCAAGTGGGTGCCGGCCGAGGCCGCGCCCGCCGTCGGACCAACGACCTCCGCGGCGCCCGTGGTCGCCGCACCACCTGCCGACGTCTCGATCGACGACTTCGCGAAGATCGATCTGCGCGCCGCGAAGGTCCTCGCCGCCGAGCGCGTGCCCAAAGCCGACAAGTTGCTCAAGCTGACCCTCGACGTCGGCGGCGGCGAGACGCGCACGGTCGTTTCTGGAATCGCGCCCGCCTACACGCCCGAGGCGATGGTCGGCAAGACGGTCGTGTATTTCTCGAACCTGGTGCCCCGAAAGATCCGCGGCGTCCTCTCGCAGGGGATGATCCTGGCCGCCGGCGATGCCGAGGTCCTCGGTCTCTCAGCCCTCGACCGCGACGTCGCGCCGGGCACCAAGATCCGCTAGTCCCCGGGTGCTATCCTCGCGTCCGGGGGCAACCGCGCGGGCGAACGCGCCGATGACCGGCGCATGGGGAAAGTGATGCAAAAGATTAGGCTCACGAACAGCTACGACGAAGATGCCGTCAACCGGGGTCACCTCGGCGCCGACGAGGTTCGCACCACGGAAATCGAAGCGCTGGTGGACACTGGCGCGACCATGATGGTGCTGCCGGCAGAGGCCGTCTCCCGCTTGGGGCTCCTTCCCGCAGGCTACCGCAAAGTTCGCTACGCCGACGGCCGCGTGGCCGAGGTCCCCTGGGTCGGGGGAATCCGAATCACGATCCTTGGACGGGAAGCAATCATCAGCGCGCTGGTCGAGGCGGCCGGCACGACGCCGCTCATCGGGCAAATCCCCCTCGAGGAGCTCGATCTGCTGGTCGATCCGAAGTCGCGCGAGCTGCTGGTCAACCCGGCTTCGCCGGACGCGCCGCTGCTGGATCTGCTCTCGGCTGCCTGATCGACCCTAGGTCGGCGTCGGGACGGCGAAAATCGGGCGGCGGCCTGCACTTTTTCTCTTGCGCTCATGGCCCTCGGTCGGGGCTAATCAGCAGCCGCCATGCCCAGCCCGAAGCCAGTCATTCCGTTAGGTGCCGATCCGATCACCGTCCACGCCGCCGGGCACCTGGAGGTGCCGGATCACCCGATCATTCCTTTCATTGAAGGCGATGGGACCGGGCCGGACATCTGGCGCGCCAGCGTCCGGGTGCTCGACGCGGCGGTGGCCAAGGAGTTCGGCGGCAAGAAGAAGATCGCCTGGGCCGAGGTCTACGCCGGCGGAAAATCGAAGGAGCTGTTCGACAGCTGGCTCCCCGACGAGACGCTGGAGGCCTTCAAGACCTACTACGTCGGCATCAAGGGGCCGCTCACCACCCCGGTCGGCGGCGGCATCCGGTCGCTCAACGTCGCCATCCGGCAGATGCTCGACCTCTACGTCTGCCTGCGCCCGGTGCAGTACTTCAAGGGCGTCCCCTCGCCGGTGAAGGCGCCCGAGAAGGTCGACATGGTGATCTTCCGCGAGAACACCGAGGACATCTACGCCGGGATCGAGTGGGCCGCCGAATCGCCCGAGGCGAAGAAGGTGATCGCGTTCTTGCAGAACGAGATGGGGGTCAAGAACATCCGGTTCCCCAGCACCTCCGGCATCGGCATCAAGCCGGTCTCGCGCGAGGGGACCGAGCGGCTGGTCCGCGCGGCGCTCGACTACGCCATCCTCCACAAGCGCAAGAGCGTCACCCTGGTCCACAAGGGGAACATCATGAAGTTCACCGAGGGCGGGTTCCGCGACTGGGGCTACGCCCTGGTCAAGCGCGAGTACGAGGGGCGCGCCATCGGCTGGGACGACTGCGGCGGCAAGCCGCCCGCGGGCCAGGTTCTTGTCAAAGACTCCATCGCCGACATCACCCTGCAGCAGGTGCTCACCCGCCCCGACGAGTTCGAGGTCATCGCCACGCTGAACCTCAACGGCGACTATCTGTCGGACGCGCTGGCCGCGCAGGTGGGCGGCATCGGCATCGCGCCGGGCGGCAACATCAACTACGTGACCGGGCACGCGGTGTTCGAGGCGACGCACGGGACGGCGCCCAAGTATGCCAACCTCGACAAGGTGAACCCGGGATCGGTCATCCTTTCGGGCGTCATGCTGCTCGAGCACCTCGGCTGGACCGGCGCCGCCGACCGGATCGTGGCCGCGCTCGAGAAGACCATCGCGCAAAAAACCGTCACCTACGATTTTGCGCGTCTCATGGAGGGAGCCAAGGAAGTAAGCTGCTCCGCCTTCGGCGACGCCATCATCTCGAATCTGTAGACAAGGAGCCCCACGCATGCCCGGTCGTAAGAAGATCGCCCTCATTGGTTCCGGCAACATCGGCGGCGAGCTGGCCTCGCTGGCGGCGCGCCACGAGCTCGGCGACGTCGTCCTGTTCGACATCCCCGAGAAGGAGGGCCTCGCCAAGGGCAAGGCGCTCGACCTCGAGCAGAACAACGCCGTCCTCGGTCACGACGCCAAGATCACCGGCAGCTCGAACTGGGCCGACTGTGCCGGCGCCGACGTCGTCATCATCACCGCCGGCGTGCCGCGCAAGCCGGGGATGTCGCGCGACGATCTTCTGTCGGTGAACCTGAAGATCATCCGCAACGTCGGCGAGAATCTGAAGAAGCACTGCCCCGAGGCGTTCGTCATCGTGGTGTCGAACCCGCTCGACGTCATGGTCTACGAGCTCAAGCAGATCACCGGCTTTCCGGCCAAGAAGGTGGTCGGGATGGCGGGGATCCTCGACTCCGGACGTTTTCAACTTTTCCTGGCCCAGGAGGCGGGCGTGTCGGTGAAGGACGTGCGCGCCATGGTGCTGGGCGGCCACGGCGACACCATGGTGCCGATCCTCAGCGCCACCACCATCAACGGCGTTCCGGTGAAGCAGCTGGTCGCCGCCGACAAGCTGGCGGCCATCGTCGACCGCACCCGCAACGGCGGCGGCGAGATCGTCAAGCTGATGGGGACCAGCGCCTTCGCGGCGCCGGCCTCCTCGGCGATCGCCATGGCCACGGCGTACCTGAAGGACCAGAAGCGCCTCCTCGCCTGTGCCGCCCACCTCGACGGCGAGTACGGGCACAAGGACCTCTACCTGGGCGTCCCCATCGTGCTCGGCGCCGGCGGCGTCGAGAAGATCGTCCCGCTCGAGCTCTCGGCCGACGAGAAGGCGGCGCTCGACAAATCGGCGGCGGCCGTGCGCGAAGTGCTCGAAGCTGCGCGCAAGCTGTAATAGAGAAAGGCCCAGTGACGCCGTGAAGATCCACGAGTATCAGGCGAAAGAGATCCTGAAGAAGTTCGGCGTGCCGATCCCCAAGGGCCGGCCGGTGTTCAGCATCGACGAGGCCGAGGCGGCCGCCAAGGCGCTGATCGCGGAGACCGACAACGAGTTCGTGGTGGTGAAGGCCCAGATCCACGCCGGCGGGCGCGGCAAGGGGGGCGGCGTGAAGGTGGTCAAGGGCGCGGCCGCCGCGCGCGAGACCGCGCAGAAGATCCTGGGCATGAACCTCGTCACCCACCAGACCGGGCCGGGCGGCAAGATCGTCAAGCGGCTGCTCGTCGAGCAGGCGGTTGACATCGCGCGCGAGCTCTACCTCGGCGTGGTGGTCGACCGCGGGTTCGGACGGGTGGTGGTGATGGCTTCATCCGAAGGCGGCGTGGAGATTGAGGAGGTGGCAGCCAACCATCCGGAGAAGATCATCAAGGAGGTCGTCGACCCGACGGTCGGGCTGGCCGGCTACCAGGCGCGCAACCTGGCCTACGGGCTCGGCCTGCACGGCGCGGCCGCCAAGAACGCGGCGGAGCTGATCCTGCTGGTTTACAACGCGTTCGCCGCCACCGACGCGTCTATGATCGAGGTGAACCCGCTGGTGGTGCTCACCGACGGCCGCGTGCTGGCGCTCGACGCCAAGGTGACCTTCGACGACAACGCCCTCTATCGTCAGAAGGACCTCGAGGTGCTGCGCGATCTCGACGAGGAAGATCCCGCCGAGACCGAGGCCAAGCGGCACGACCTGTCGTTCATCAAGCTGGACGGCAGCATCGGCTGCATGGTCAACGGTGCCGGGCTGGCGATGGCCACCATGGACACCATCAAGCACTTCGGCGGGCAGCCGGCGAACTTCCTCGACGTCGGCGGCAGCGCCACCGAGGAACGGGTGACCGCGGCCTTCAAGATCATCACCGCCGATCCGGGCGTGCGCGGCATCTTCGTCAACATCTTCGGCGGCATCATGAAGTGCGACACCATCGCCGCCGGCGTCATCGCGGCGGTCAAGCAGGTCGGCCTCAAGGTGCCGCTCGTCGTACGCCTCGAAGGAACCAACGTCGACCTCGGCCGGAAGATGCTGGCCGAGTCGGGCCTGGCGGTGACCACCGCCGGCGACATGGCCGACGGCGCCAAGAAGGTCGTCGCCCTCGCAGCCGGAAAGGCAGCCTAGCCATGTCCGTTCTCGTCGGAAAAGCGACCAAGCTGATCGTCCAGGGGATCACCGGCTCGGCCGGGACGTTCCACGCCAAGCAGATGCGCGAGTACGGCACCAACGTCGTCGGCGGTGTCACCCCGGGCAAAGGTGGCCTGGTCCACGAAGGCTTCACCGTGTTCGACACCGTCGCCGAGGCGGTCAAGAAGACCGGCGCCAACGCCACCGTCATCTACGTACCGCCGCCCGGCGCCGCCGACGCGATCCTCGAGGCGGCGCAGGCGGGCATCGCCGTCGTCGTCTGCATCACCGAGGGGATCCCCACGCTCGACATGGTGCGGGCCAAGCGCGCGCTCGACGTCTACGGCTCGAAGGTGACGCTCATCGGCCCGAATTGTCCCGGCATCATCACGCCGGGCGAGTGCAAGATCGGGATCATGCCGGGCTACATCCACAAGGCCGGCAAGGTCGGCGTGGTGTCGCGCTCGGGGACGCTCACCTACGAGGCGGCCCACCAATTGACTGCGCTCGGCCTCGGACAGTCGACGGCCATCGGCATCGGCGGCGACCCTGTCAAGGGGATCGACTTCGTCGACTGCCTCGCCATGTTCGAACGCGATCCGCAGACCGAGGCGGTGCTCATGATCGGCGAGATCGGCGGGACATCCGAAGAGGAGGCCGCCCACTTCGTGAAGGCCCACATGAAGAAGCCGGTGGCCGCCTTCATCGCCGGCCAGACCGCCCCGCCCGGCAAGCGGATGGGCCACGCCGGCGCCATCATCAGCGGCGGCAAGGGGACCGCCGCCGAGAAGATCGCGGCGCTCAAAGAGGCCAACATCGCCATCGCCGCCACCCCGGCCGAGCTCGGCAAGACCGTCGCCAAATTCGTTTCATGATAGTGGGAACCCTCAAAGGGTTCCCAAACCCTCCCGCGACGGGATCGGCCGAGCAAAGCTCGTCCAATCCCACGCAATCACCCTCATCAGCAACCCACTAGAGAAAGATCCATGTCCATCGAACGCACCTTCGGAATCGTCAAGCCCGACGCCGTCGCCAAGAATGCCGTCGGCGGTGTCATCGATATGGTCGAGAAGGCCGGCCTCAAGATCGTCGGCCTCCGCTTGGTCCACCTCTCGGACGCCCAGGCGCGCGCCTTCTACGCCGTGCACAAAGAGCGCCCCTTCTTCGGCGACCTCGTCCGCTTCATGACCTCCGGACCGGCCGTGGTCATGGCGATCGAAGGCGAGAGCGCCGTCGCCCGCTACCGCGAGGCGATGGGGCCGACCGACTCGAAGAAGGCGCCCGCCGGCACCATTCGGCAGAAGTACGGGACCGACATCGAGAAGAACGCCGTCCATGGCAGCGACGGGCCCGACACGGCGCGCGGCGAGCTGGCGTTCTTCTTCGCGGGCCTCGACCTCGCCTAGCTGTCGCCCGCGGCCCGAGGGTGTTCTCTTTGTCGCAGAGCGTTCACCTTGAAGTATTTATCCTTACCTGGAATCAGGATATAGTGGACGCGCAACAATATGAGTTCGGGGCGGTCGGTTAGCTTGCTGAAATTCGGTCTGTTTCTGGTGGCCGTCTCGGTCACCGCGACGGGCTGCCGGGATCACCTCTACCCGTTCGTCTCCATCGTCCAGAGCGACGGCGGGACCATCGACGCTCAAAAGCGAGATGGCACCTTCTCCAACCCCGACCTCCATTTCGGCTCGGGCGGCACGGTCGGCCGCGACGGCGGCACCGGCACCGGCGGCGGCGGCGGCGCGACGGGGACCGGCGGCGCCGCGGGCGGCTTCGGCGCCTGCAACCCGAACTCGCCCGAGCTGCAGACCGACACCGCGAACTGCGGCATGTGCTTCCACCAGTGCATCGTCCCGAACGCGACCCCCTCGTGCATGGGCGGCGTCTGCCAGTTCACCTGCCAAGCAGGGTTCTTCGACGCCGACAAGGATCCCTCGAACGGCTGCGAGTGCCAGAAAACGAACAACGGCGTCGAGATCTGCGACGGCCTCGACAACGACTGCAACGGCGTCATCGACGACGGCTTCGACTTCATGTCCGACGTCAACAACTGCGGCGCCTGCAACCACCAGTGCGCGTTTCCGTTCGCCACCGCCACCTGCGACAGCGGCGTCTGCAAGCAGGGCGCCTGCCTGCCGAACTTCTACGACCGCGATCCGACGGTGCCGGGGTGCGAGACCGAGTGCATCCAGACCAACGGCGGCGTCGAGATCTGCGACGGGCTCGACAACGACTGCGACGGTGTCGTCGACGACCACCTCGGCGCGCCGACGGTCACCTGCCTCACGCAGGGTGTCTGCGCCGGGACGGCGCCCACCTGCTCGGGCCAGAACGGCTGGGTCTGCAACTACCCGGCGACCTACGAGGCGATCGAGGACACCAAGTTCGGCTGCGACACGCTCGACAACGACTGCAACGGCCAGACCGACGAGCCGTTCCAGATCGGCAAGGCCTGCATCTTCGGCACCGGCCCCTGCGCGGGGACCGGCACCTGGGTCTGCGACAACACCCAGGCCGGCGATCACCGCTGCATGGGCTCGATGAAGCCGCCTGGCGTCGAGATCTGCGACGGCATCGACAACGACTGCGACGGCCTGGTCGACGAGCTCGACTCGGCGTCGAATCGGACCACCGACGACGCGCTGGTCTACATCGCCGCGCAGAACGTCACCATGTACGCCTACGAGGCGAGCCGCTACGACGCGACCGCCACCAGCCCCGGCTTCGACTCGACCCGCCGCGGCTGCACGGTGCCCGGCAAGATGCCCTGGACGAACGTGACCATGACCGAGGCCGAGTCGGCTTGCGAGCTCCTCGGCCCCAAGTGGCGCCTCTGCACCGCCTCCGACTGGCAGGCCGCCTGCGAAGGGGCCAACAAGACCATCTTCCCCTACGGCGCCAGCTACGTGGCCGCCGACTGCAACGGCAACGACTACCAGAGGGCGATCTCGCCGGGGCCGCCCGATGCGGGTGTACCGGCGCCCGCGCCCCTCCCGACGGGCAAGGCCGCCAATTGCGTCTCGGTGATCTCGACCACCCCCAGCCTCAAGCTGTTCGACATGAGCGGCAACGTGAAGGAGTGGACGGCGAGCGATCTGACCACCATGGCGCCGCCCAGCAACCCCGCCTGCACCAAGCCGCCCTGCCTCTTCGAGCTGCGCGGGGGCGCCTACGACATCGACAGCTTCGTCGACAACACCAAGTCGCCCGCGATGACGATCGCGCCCGGCCTGCAGTGCGACGCTTCGATCCCGGCGCCCTACGCCACCATCCCGATCGACGGGGGGACCAAGACCCAGGGGATCGACGTTCGCCTCCCCTCGGTCGGCTTCCGCTGCTGCTTGCCGGGACAGTTGCCGCAATGACCACCAGGATGCGCGCCATGCACGTGAAACGATCCGCGGCGGCGCCGAAGCGCCGGGGCCTGCTGCTGGGCGCTTCGCTGGCGATGCTGCTGGGGACTTCGGGCGTCGCCCGGGCCCAATCGCTGCGCCCGAACATCCTCATCCTGCAGGACACGTCCGGGTCGATGCTCTACAACCAGGCGAACGACGGCTCTCCGCTCTGCGCGGGCGGGCAGCAGGCCAACGGGCAGACCAGCCGCATCTACAACATGAAGCACGCGCTGCGCGACGCGCTGGCCGAGGTCGGGACCGACGAGGCCAACTTCGGTCTCATGCGCTTCCCGCAGACCTTCAGCACGACCCAGGGCGATCCCTGCCCCAACTCGTTCTGGAGCAACGCCGGGACCTCGGTCAGCGGCAACGCCGGCTGTCGGATGACCACCCAGAACGACAACCCGACCTCGCAGACGACCTACGGACCCTGGTTCGACAACGGCATCGCCCAGGCGCTGATCATCCCGCTGACGCGGGCATCGACCGGGCTCAAGCCGGCCGGCGTGGCCGACTTCGATCCGCTGGGCGCCAACATCAGCACCATCTACACCTGGATCGACCAGACCGAGAGCACCGACCCCGCCAAATACACCGATCCGGAGCTGCGGATCCCGCCTCAGAACAACACGCCGCTCGGCCGTTCAATCTTTTACGGCCGGCTCTACTACGAGAACTACGTCTATCCGTTCGACGACGTCACCAAGCGGGACTGCCGGCAGAACATCATCATCGTCGCCACGGACGGCGCCGAGACCTGCGACACCACCGCGGGAACGAAGTTCGACACCACCAAGTGCACCGCCGCGACGGGGGGGGGAACCTACGGAACCTTCGAGCCCGAGGTGACCGCCTGCCAGGCGAACCATTCGGCCGTGATCCCCAAGGGCATTCAGACCTATATCCTGACCGACAGCGGCCTCACCACCGCCGAGAAGGCGGCCGCCAACCGGATGGCCCTCGCCGGTGGCACCGGCCAGGCCATCTTCGTCACCCTCACCGACACCGCGGCGGTCAAGTCGGCGCTGGTCGGGATCATCGCGCAGAACGTTCCCCCGGCGGAGATCTGCAACGGCAAGGACGACAACTGCAACAACCTCATCGACGAAGGGGTCTCGAACGCCTGCAGCCTGTGCACGCCGGGCAACAACATCGCGGCTTGCGGCAGCTTCGTCATCAACCCCAACAGCAAGACCGACCCCGACAACGTGATCGGGCAAAACGGGGGGACGCCCCACCACTGCCAGATCGAGACCTGCAACTGCCTCGACGACAACTGCAACGGCCAGGTCGACGAAGGGCTGCCGGTCAACGCCTGCGGCGGTCCCTGCGGCTGCGCCGTTCCCACCGAGAAGTGCAACGGGCTGGACGACAACTGCGACGGCATCATCGACAACGCCCCCTGGCCGACCGGTCCCGTGGGCGCCAAGTGCAACAATGGGCTCATCGGTGCCTGCAACCGCGACGGGATCCTGGTCTGCAACGCGGCCGGAACCGACACCGTCTGCAACGCGGGGACGGGGACGCCGCAGCAGGAGATCTGCAACGGCATCGACGACAACTGCGACGGGCAGACCGACAACCCGCCCGCGGGCGGCATGCTCCCCGGCGTGGGCGAGCCGTGTGGCAACGGCCTCGGCGCCTGCCAGTCGGGGACCATCATCTGCCAGAACGGCAAGCTGGTCTGCAACGTCATCAGCACACCGCAACCCGAGGTCTGCGACGGCATCGACAACGACTGCGACGGCATCGTCGACGACGGGAACTTCCCGCAGAGCGGCCAGCCCTGCCTCTGCCCCGGCCTCACGCAGGCTGAGGTCAACTCCGGGGGGATTTGCCAGGCGGGTCACCTGCAGTGCATGGGCGCGCTCGGGTTCGTCTGCGTCGGTTGCGTGCTGCCCGCGGCCGGCGAGATCTGCAACGGCAAGGACAACAACTGCGACGGCAAGCCCGACACCACCGGCAACTGCCCGAACGGCTACGGTTGCAAGGACGGCGCCTGCACGCTCCAGTGCACGGGCGGCGAGTTCCCCTGCCCGCTCGGCTACAAGTGCTCGAACAACTACTGCATCCCGCAGCGCTGCGCCACGGTGACCTGCCCGTCCGGCCAGCTGTGCGACGAGTCGACCGGCTCCTGCGTCGACGACTGCGCCGGCGTCGTCTGCACGGGGCCCCACCAGACCTGCGTGGATGGCCGCTGCATCAACTGCTACGACACCGGCTGCCCGACCGGACAGCTCTGTATCGGTGGCCTCTGCGGGGCCGATCCCTGCAAGGGGATCACCTGCGGCGCGACCCAGTATTGCTCGAACGGCGCCTGCGTCGATCTCTGCGACCCGTCCAAGTGCGCCGCCGGCCAGCGCTGCGTGGCCGGCAACTGCATGCCTGACGCTTGCGCGGGCATGTTCTGCGGGACGGCAGGGGATTTCTGCAACCCGACCACCGTCAGCTGCCAGCCGAACCGCTGCCCGGCCATCCAGTGCCCGGCCGGCGAGACCTGCGTCGCCACCACCTCCACCTGCGAGACCGACCCCTGCACGACCATCAAGTGCCCGGGTGACTGCTGGACCTGCGGTGTCACCGTGGACGGTCTCGGGACCTGCATGCTGAACGCCAGCTGCCAGTCGGTCACCACCAACGTCGGCCAGCGCGGCGGCGGCGAGTCGGGCTGCAACTGTGCCGTCGGCGAGGGGAGCGGCCAGGGCGACCCAAGAAGCTGGCTGGGACTGCTGCTCGGCCTCGGCCTGGTCGTCGCACGACGGCGCCGCGGGCGACGCTAGGCGCCGCGGATTGAGGCCGGCGGCTGGCCAGGCCCCCCCGCGGGCGTTATCCTCCGCCGCCGTGACCGCCGCCGCCCTCCCCTCGAGCCCGCCGCCGGGTGCGCCGCTGCGCGGCCTGCTGCCGGCTGAGCTCAGCGCCTGGGTCGCTTCGGCCGGCGTCCCCGCCTACCGCGCCGAACAGATCTTCCGCTGGCTGCATGGCCAGGCGGTGGAGGGCGTCGGCGAGATGGTGAACGTCCCGGCCCCGCTGCGGGAGGCGCTCGCGGCCGCGCACCCGCTGCGGCCGCTCCACGCCGACGTCGTCCAGACGGCGCGTGACGGGACGCGCAAGCTGCGCTGGCGCACCCACGACGACCGCGCCATCGAATCGGTGCTCATCCCCGACGAGGACGAAGAGCGCAACCGACTGACCCTCTGCGTGTCGTCCCAGGTCGGCTGCGCGCTCGACTGCCGCTTCTGCGCCACCGCCACGCTGGGGTTCGGCCGGCACCTCGGCGCCGACGAGATCGTCGAGCAGATCTACCGCGCGGCCGCCCTGGCCGGGCGCCGCCCGACCAACCTGGTGTTCATGGGAATGGGCGAGCCACTGCACAACTTCGACAACCTCACGCGCGCGCTGGCGCTGCTCGAGCACCCCTGGGGCGCCGCCTTCTCGCCCCGCCGGATCACCGTCTCCACGGCCGGTCTCGTGTCGGGGATCGAGAAGCTGGCGGCGCTGTCGCGGGAGACCGACAGGTCGGCGCCGAACCTGGCGATCTCGCTCAACGCCACCACCGATGAGGTGCGCGACCGGATCATGCCGGTGAACAAGCGCTGGCCGCTGGCGGCGCTGCTCGAGGCGGCGCGTCGCTGGCCGCTGTCGCATGGCCGGCGGGTGACGTTCGAGTACGTGCTGCTCGCCGGCGTCAACGACGCCGACGCCGACGCCGATCGGCTGCCGAAGCTCCTCAGCGGCATCCCCTCGAAGGTGAACCTCATCCCCTGGAACGGGTTCGAGGGGCCCGAGTTTGCACGCCCGCCGGCGGAGCGCATCCGGTCGTTCCAGGAGCGGCTGCGCGCCGCCGGGGTGGCCGTCTACATCCGCTCCCCCCGCGGCGACGACATCGACGCCGCCTGCGGGCAATTAGCGGCCCGTCCCGACGTGCCCCGGGCCTCGGGCGAGCTGGCGACCATCAGGCCATGGCCACCGACGACGATCTGACCGCGGCGCGCGATCTGGCGATCGACGCCTGCGGCCGCATCGCCGAGTTCTGGGGGTTCACGCGCACCATGGGGCGCGCGTTCGGGCTGCTCTATCTCTCCCGCGAGCCCTTGGCGCAGAGCGAGATCCAGGCGCGGCTCGAGATCTCGGCCGGCAGCGCCTCGATGACGCTGGCGGCCCTGGGGCGCTGGGGCGTCGTGCACAAGATCTGGGTGCGCGGGCAGCGGCGCGAGCACTACCAGGCCGAGACCGACTTCTGGAAGATGATCTCCGGCGTGCTCAACGAGCGCGAGCGGCGGGAGATCGGCGCCGCCGTCGAGGTGGTGGGGCGCGCCGAGAAGAGCGCCCGGACCGCGCAGGCCGCGGTCGCCGGCGCCGCCTCCCCGCGGCGGGCCAAGGCGGAGGCGGACTTCGTCGTCGAGCGGGTCGCGCGGCTGGGGGAGATCTGCCGCCTCGGCGAGACGATGCTCGACATGCTGCTCGGGCAGCTCACGCTCGACGTCGGGCGGTTTCGCGACGCCTTCAAGGTTCTGCCCAGCCCCGAGCCCCTGGTCCCGCGCGCCGCGGCCACCGCCGCGCCCGCGCCGGCGTCTGTCCGCGCGCAGCGCCGCCGGCGTTAGCGCGGCAGGCGCCTCAGCCTTCGGCCCAGTCGCGTCGCGCGCAGATGTCGGCCAGCGAGGCCGCCTCGGGGCTGCCGGCTTCGGGGACGTGGGCGTAGGCCCAGCGGACCTCCGGCGGCAGCGACATCAAGATGGATTCGACCCGCCCGTCGGTGCGCAGGCCGAACACCGTGCCCCGATCGTAGAGCAGGTTGAACTCGACGTAGCGACCGCGGCGCAAGAGCTGCCAGTTGCGCTCCCGCTCGCCAAAGGGATCGCCGCGGCGGCGCTCGACGATGGGCAGATAGGCCGCCAGGATCGCCTCGCCCACGTCGCGCACGAAGCCGAACATCGCCTCGGCGTCCTCTTCGCGCGGCGAGCGCGCGGCGGGCGCCGCCTGCCCGGCCGTCACCTCGGCCCCCGCGCCGAGGTAGTCGAAGAACAGTCCCCCCACGCCCCGCGGCTCGTTCCGGTGCGGCAGGAAGAAGTAATCGTCGCACCAGCGCTTGAAGCGAGGATAGAACCCCGCGTCGTGGCGGGCGCAGCAGTCGCGCAGCGTGCGGTGAAACGACGTGGCGTCCTCGGGGACGACGTAGTACGGCGTCAGATCGGTCCCGCCGCCAAACCACGACCCGGCGCCCCGCTGGATGTGCCGGACGTTGGCGTGCACCGTCGGGATGCGCGGGCTTCGCGGGTGGAAGATCAGCGACAGGCCGGCGGCGCGGAAGTCGAGCCCCTCGCCGGGGAGCGCCTTGGCCATCTCCGGCCGCAGCGTCCCGTGCACGTCGGAGAAGCCGACGCCGGCCTTCTCGAACAGCTTGCCATCGGTGAGCACGCGCGTCCGGCCGCCGCCGCCGCCCGGACGGGTCCAGGCGTCCTCGGCGAAGCGCCCGCCGCCGTCGACCGATTCGATCGCCGCGGTGATGCGGTCCTGCAGCTGCAGGAAAAAGTCGCGCGCGCGATCGCCGAGCGGCTCCATCTCAGCTCCTCACGGCGCTCGGCGTCTTCAGCGCCACGATCCGCTTCTTGACGTCGCGAAACCCGGGATCGCGCTTGCCGACGTTCTCGAAGAAGTAGAGCGCCTCTCGGACGTCGCCCAGCTGCTCGAACACCGCCCCCAGCAGATAGTAGAGCTCGACCGACTCCTGCGCGGTCGCCTGCGGCAGGTTGAGCGCCTCCTTGTAGCGCTTCACCGCCTCGCCGAGCTCCCCCTTGGCCTCGACGCACTCGCCGATCATCGTGAAGGCGAAGACGGCCCGGGTCTTGTCGGTCGCCAGCTGCTTGAACTCGGCGATGGCGGCGTCGAAGAGGCCCATCTGCTTGTAGGCGATCCCCAGATCACCGTGGGTGGCCGGATCGGCTTTCTCCGACGGGGAGAGCTTGGCCACCGGCCCGCTCGGCGCCGCGGGGAGACCGCCCCCCGGGATGGCGCCTGCTTCACCCGCTTGGCCCGCCGACGCGTAGGCGCGCCGCCGCTCGGCCAGCAGCGGGTGCCCGGGGAAGCGCTCCTCCAGATCGACCAACACCGCGCGCGCCTCGTCGTGCAGCGACTGCTGGGCGAAGAAGTCGAGCTGCTCGAGATCGGTGGCCAGCTCGTCGACGTTGGCGATCGGCGTGGGCGCGCGCGCGCCGGCACGTCGCCCGAGCAGCTCGGCCGCCTTCGCGCAAGCCGGATCGAGCGCCAGCGCCCGCTCGGCGACCCGCGGCGCCTCGCGGTCACCCGCTCCCTTGAGCTGCGCCGCCAGCGTGGCCAGCTCCGCCGCCGCTTCGCGCTTCCGTCCGGTCTGCGCCAGCACGGCGGCCAGCCGCTCGCGGGCCTCGCGGTGCTCGGGCTCGAGCGCGAAGATCCGGCGCAGGTGGTCGACGGCCCGCTCGGCGAGCCCGTACTTCACGAACACCTCCGCCTCCGAGAGGATGCGCTCCACGTCGCTCATCGGCGTCAGTCCGGAGACACCGGCACCGAGCGGCATCCCGGGGAGCATTCCCGACCGGGCGCCGGACCGATCTTGCAGGGCACCCTCCGGCGGCAGCACCTGGACGCTGGTCACGACCGAGGAGATCGTCCCGGCGGGACCCTTGGAGGGCGGGAGACGCACGCGCGCGGCGGCCGCCCCCAGCGACAACCCCCAGCGCGCCGCCAGCTCCCGCGTCTCACCGTCGGTGGGATCGAGCGCCAGCGCGGCGCGCACCGCGACGTCGCGGGCGTCCTCGCGGCGGGCCTCGGAGTGAATCTCGGCCAGCTCCCGCCACACCGAGATCGCCCGGTGGGGATCGAGCGCCGCCATCGCCTCGGCCAGCAGCGTGACGTTCTCCGGATCGCGCGGCGCCGCCTTGAGCGCCGCCTGCAGCTTCGCCAGCGCCAGCCGCGGGTTCTTGCGCGCGATGTACGCCGCCGCGAGATCGCGCGCGACCCCGAAGTTGTCCGGTTTGTGAAACAGCAGCCGCTCCGCGACGCGCACGAACTCGTCGGCGCGCCCCTCGAGGCGCAGCTGATCGCAGGCCTGACCGAACTCGCGGACCGCCTCGTCGGTCCTCCCGTCCTGCGACGCCGCCTCCGCCAGCCGGATGCGCGACACGACGTTGTCGGGGTGGAGCTCGACCATCTTACGCAGCGCCGGCAGCGCGTCGGCCGGACGGCCCCCCTGCTGCATCTCGGCCACCGCCAGCTCCAGCTCGTGGAGCGCGTCGGCGACCATCCCCAGCCGCCGGTAGACCTCGCCCAGCTGGACGCGGACCTGCGGCAGCCCCGGCGTCAGCTTGAGGACGCTCTTGTAGACGGTGACCGCCTTGGGGAGAAATCCCTGCCCGATGTAGATCTCAGCCGTGCGCAAGTAGATTTCGCGCGCCTCAGCCAGCGCGCCGTGGCGGACGTGGATCTCGGCCATCTTCAGCCAGGTGCGCGTGTCGGCCGCGTCCTCCTGGACGACGCGCGCAAATTCCTCGAGGGCGCGATGGTCCTGGCCGCGCTCCAAGAACTTCTGTGCCGCGGCGAGATGCTTGTCTTTCTTCGTCAGCACCGAACGATGACTTTACATCCGCTCGGCTACATCCGCTCGACGAGGTGCGTATCCATCTTGCCGGCCACGTAGTCGGAATTGGCCAAAAGCCGCCGGAAGAAGTCGAGGTTGGTCTTGCACCCCTCGACCACGAACTCGGCCAGGGCTCGCCGCATTCGGGCCAGCGCCGCCGGCCGGTTTTCGGCCCGGACGATCAGCTTGGCGAGCAGCGAGTCATAGAACGGGGGAACCAGATACTGGTTGTAGATGTGGGTGTCGACCCGGACCCCCAGGCCGCCCGGCAGGTTGAGCGCGGTGATTCGGCCGGGCGAGGGGGCGAAGGTGACCGGATCCTCGGCGTTGATCCGGAACTCGATGGCGTGGCCCCGCGGGCGGATGTCCTGGGGCAACTTGAGCGGCTCGCCGGCCGCCAGCCTCATCTGCTCGCGCACCAGGTCGACGCCGAACACCTCCTCGGTGACGGTGTGCTCGACCTGGATCCGCGTGTTCATCTCCATGAAGTAGGTGCGCTTCTCCTCGTCCATCAGGAACTCCAGCGTCCCGACGGTCTGGTAGCCGAGGCTCTCGGTCGCCTTGCGCGCGATCCCGAGCAGCTTGCCGCGCCGCTCGTCGTCCAGCGCCACGCTGGGGGCCTCCTCGACCAGCTTCTGATGCCGGCGCTGGATCGAGCACTCGCGCTCGCCGAGCGAGACCGCACGCTGGCCGTCGCCCAGCACCTGCACCTCGACGTGGCGCGGGCGGCCAACGTAGCGCTCCAGATAGACGTTCGGATTTCCGAAGCCCGCCTGCGCCTCGCTGCGCGCGGCCGAGAGCTGCGCCGATAAGCGCGCCTTGCTCTCCACGATCTTCATCCCGCGACCACCGCCTCCGGCAGAGGCCTTGATGATGATCGGCAGGCCGATCCGTTCGACCGCCTCTTCGGCGTCGCGATCGTTGTCGATGACGCCGGTCCCGGGCAGGATCGGCACGCCGGCCTTCTCCATCGCCGCCCGGGCCGAGACCTTGTCGCCCATGAGGCGCATGATCTCCGGCTGCGGACCGATCCAGTGCAGGCCGCACTTCTTCACCACCTCGGCGAAGTGCGCGTTCTCGGCCAGGAAGCCGTACCCGGGGTGAACCGCGTCGGCGCGCGACACCTCGGCGGCGCTGATGATGGCCGGGATGGCCAGGTAGCTCAAACGCGCCGCGGGGGGCCCGATGCAGACCTTCTCGTCGGCGAAGCGGACGTGCAGCGCGTCGGCGTCGGCGGTCGAGTGCACCGCCACCGAGCGGATCCCCATCTCGCGGCAGGCACGGATCACCCGCAGCGCAATCTCGCCGCGGTTCGCTATTAAGACCTTTTTAAACACGCGGGATCAGGACTTCGAAACACGGATGAGGTGTTGACCGTACTCCACGTGCTCGCCGTTCTTGACCAGAATCTCCGCCACCTTGCCGTCGGTCTCGGCCTCGATCTCGTTCATCAGCTTCATCGCCTCGACGATGCAGACCACCTGGCCCTTGCGCACGCTCTGTCCGACCTCGACGAAGGAGGGCGCGTCGGGCGACGGCGCGCCGTAGAAGGTCCCCACGAAGGGCGAGCTGACGAAGGTGCCGGCCCCCTCGGCCGAGGCGGCCGCCACCGGCGGGGTGAGGGCGATCGGACGCGCCATCGGCGACGCCCCGACGGCCGAGCCGGCCTCGCGCGGCAAGCCGCGGCGCACCCGGAGATGACCGGCCCCGTTCACCTCGATCTCTTCCAGGTCGAACTCCGTCGCGATGCGCGCCAGCGCGCGCACCGCCTCGAAGTCGACGCCGTCGCCCCCGCCGTTCTCTTTGCCTTGCCCGCCCCGGGTCGCGCCCACCACCTTGAGCGTCCGGGCCGGCGTCTTCTCTTTGCTCTCTTTTTTGGCCATGAAAAGTCGGCGTCCTTTACAGATCGGCGCGCAGCCCGGGGGCCGTCAGGCGCATCAGATACCGCGCGCGCCCCAGGCTGCCAGCCGGCAGGATGGCGCAGGCCAGGAAGTACTCCGGCGTCAGCAGCCGCACCACCAGCGTCAGCCGATCGGTGCGGAGGGTGAACTCCTCCAGCGTGCCGGCGTCGACCGACTCCAGCGTCCGCCGCGCCTGCGCGATGAGGTGAGCGAACTCCATCGACAGGGTCTGGATGTCCGGAACAGCGGCGGCACCAGGCACCCCGGTCTTCGAATAGGTGTCGAGCGTGATGCCGTCGAACCCCATGATCACGCAGGCCACCCCGCCTTCGATCTTGTCCAGCAGGGTCTGGATGCTTTCGCGGAAAGGGCTCGCCATGGTCGCCTTGGGCTTGTACTCGCTCAGGATTCGGGGGTCAAGCTTCCGGCGCCCCAAGTCCTGCCGCGATCTCCTTGGGTGTCAAGTCGCGCAGCAGGGTCTCCCCCGGTTTCGGGCAAAGGACGAATCGAATGGTGCTCCCGCGGCGCTTCTTGTCGACGGTGATGCGCGACCAGACGTCCGGCCCCAACCGCCGCGCGAGGTCGACCGGCAGCGACGACCGCGCCAGCAGCGCCACCGCGCGCTCGGCCAGCGCGCGTGGGGTAATTCCCAGCTTGGCCCCCAGCTCCAGCGCGGCGACCATCCCCAGCGCCACCGCCTCTCCGTGGAGCAGGCCGTACCCGGACGCCGCCTCCAGCGCGTGCCCGACGGTGTGGCCGAAGTTCAAAATGGCGCGCCGGCCCGACTCGGTCTCGTCTTCCGCCACCACCTCCGCCTTCACGCGCACCGCCCGCGACACCAGCTCCCGCACTAGGTCCGGCGAGAGGTCGGGCCCGCTCTGCTCGACCAGCTCGAGAATGATCGGGTCGGCGATGAAGCCGCACTTGATCACCTCCGCCAGCCCCGCCGCCCGCTCGCGCACCGGCAGCGTCTCGAGAAACCCGAGATCGGCGATCACCGCCTTCGGCTGGTGAAACGCCCCGATCAGGTTCTTGCCCGACATCAGATCGACGCCGGTCTTGCCGCCCACCGAGGCGTCGACCATCGCCAGCAGCGTCGTCGGGACGGTGGCGAACTGGATCCCCCGCAGGTAGATCGCCGCGGCGAACCCGGCATGGTCGGTCGTCGCGCCGCCGCCGATGCCGACGATCGCCGCCTTTCGGTCGTAGCCGCGGCTCACCAGCCACTCGGCCGTCTTCTCGATCTCCCCCAGGCTCTTACAGGCCTCGCCGGCGTAGAGATCGAAGCGTGCCACGCCCGGCAGCCCGGCGTCGAGCGCGGCGCAGAGCGCCGCCGTCCGCGCATCGTCCGCCAGCCCGCCGTCGACCAGCAGCGCCACCCCAGTCGTCGACGGGCCGAACGCCGCCGCCAAATTGTCGGCGATCGCCTCGGGCGTGAACGAACCGATCCGCACCTCGTAGCGGCGCGGCCCGAGCTCGACGGGTACCGTGATGCTCACGCGCTCTCCCGCGTCGCGGCCGTTCCGAGCGCGAGTCCCGCCGCGATCTCATCCGCGACCTCCGCGAGTGTCCGGCCGTCGGTCTCCACGCGCAGGTGCGCGCGCCGGTAGAACGGCTGCCGTGCGGCCAGCAACGCCGTCGCCGCCGCCAGAGGATCGGCGCTGCCGTCGAGGAGTGGCCGCCCGGAGCGGCTGCCGGTCCGGCGCACCGCCTCGGCCGCCGAGACGGCGAGCGCGACGACCCGACCGGACGAGAGCATCAGCGCCAGGTTCTCCTCGCGACAGGCCGCGCCGCCACCGGTGGCGACCACCGACCGCCGGCCGGCCGTCGCTGCGCGCACCGCCTCGGTCTCGCGCCGCCGGAACCCCTCTTCACCTTCGCGGGCGAAGATCTCCGCCACGGTCAGGCCAGCCGCGCGCACGACGAGGTCATCGAGATCGGCGAACGCCCAGCCCGAACGTTCCGCCACCAGCTTGCCCACCGTCGTCTTTCCGGAGCCCATGAAGCCGATCAAGAAAATGGGCCCCTCGGGCGCGGACGGGTGCGGCATGAGCGGTCAAAGCCTAACCGATCGACGGCGAACCTGGAAAAGGGCGCGGAGGCCTGGTTGGCCCCCTCGTCGTCGCGGCGTATGGCGTATGCTGACCGCATGGGCCTGGTGCTCTACGGCAGCGAGATGGCAAACAGTCCGTACGTGCTCGCCTGCTTCGTGGCGCTGCGCGAGAAGGGGCTGCCCTTCGAGATGCGTTCGGTGGCACTCCAGCGCGGCGCCCAACACGAGCCGGCGTTCGTCGCGACCTCTCTCACCGCGCGGGTCCCGGTCCTCGTCGATGGAGACCTGTCGCTGTCGGAGTCGAGCGCCATCGTCGAATACCTCGAGGAAGCCTACCCTCCGCCGGCCTACCCGCGCCTGTTGCCCAGCGCCCTGCAGGCGCGGGCACAGGCGCGTCAGGTGATGGCCTGGGTGCGCAGCGACCTGGGCGCGCTCCGGCAGGAGCGGTCGTCCGAGTACGTCTTCTTCGCGCGCGGACGGCTCGGGCCGCTGGCGCCGCTGTCGCCCGAGGGCCAGACGGCCGCCGAAAAGGTGGTCCGGGTCGCGAGCCGGCTGATCCCAAAGGGCGGCGGCCCGCTCTTCGGAGCGTGGTGCATCGCCGACACGGACCTGGCGATGATGCTCTGGCGGCTCTGGCGGACCGACTTCCCGCTGCCCAGCGAGCTGCGCCGCTACGCCGAGACCGAGTGGGCGCGGCCATCCGTCCGCGCGTTCGCCGAGCTGCCCCGGCCCGCCAGCTACACCGAGTCGGTCTGACCTCGGCCCGGAAACCGCCTTCGGCCCGGAAACTGCCTCCGGCGCAGAACGAGCAAATTTTTTGCGCGCCCGGCCCTGCCGCGTTCTACTGGAGGCATGAGCGTTGAAGTAGAACGCGCGACATTGCCGTGCGGTGTCTGCGGGGCGGGCGTGACCGAGCTGCGCCGAGGGCGCTGCTGGGGATGCTACATGCGGTGGGCGGAGTCGCGGCCCGTCGGGCGCGGCGCGGCCTGCACCGTCTGCGGCGAGAAGCGACGGGCGCAACTGAAGCTGGTCGAGCTTCAAGGCCGCAGCCTGCCCTTCTGCCACGGCTGCGCGGCGCAGGTGATGCGCCTCCCCGAGGTGCCCGTGACCGTCGAAGAGCTCCGCCAGGCGTTGCGGCGCGACCGGCGGGACGACGACCGGCGCGGCGGCAGCAAGGTCGACCAGCGGATCTTCCCGCGCGAGCGCAGAGTGGGCGAGCGGCGCGGCCCGATGCGCGACGCGTTCGCCGACACCGATCCGGGCATCAAGATCGCCGATCTCAACCTGGATGACGCGATCATCGAGCTCGGGGACGCCGATCTCGCCGAGGGAGATCAGACGCAGGTCCGCGCCAACCCGGCCGGCGGTTCCTCAGCCGACTCGTCATCGGAGCGGTAGCTCCACCCGCCAGCTCTTCCCCTCGCGCACGGTGTGCACCGACTGCCGCTCGCCGGTCGCCGAGTAGACCTCCACCTCGGCCTCGTCGCCGTCGCGGTGCAGGACGCGTGTCCCGGCCGGCTCCCAGGCCGGCGGCAGCCAGCCGACCGCGACCAGATCGGCGGGGGCCAGCATCCGCGCGCCGCCGCTCCGATGCGTGGCCGCCAGCAGCGCCTCGAGGTGCGCGCGCGTGTGCGGGCCGAGGCGCTCGTACACCGCGCCCCGATCGCCGGCGCGCGCCGCGGCGATGAGCGACCGCACCGCCGCCTCCGGGCTCGACCCGTCGTCGCGCGCGTTGCAGCCGAGCGCCAGCCCGCCCGCCAAGGCCAGGCAGAGGAAGAACGCGCGGCGCTTCATGCGCCGGCCGCGCGCAGCCCGAGCCGCTCGCGCACGCGCTTCATCGTCCCCGCGGCGACCTGGCGCGCCTCCGAGGCGCCGCGCGCCAGGATCGCGTCGACGCGCGCCGGATCGGCCTGCAACGCCTCGGCCCGCGCGCGAATCCCCCCGAGCTCGGTCTTCATCCCCTCGAACAGCATCTTCTTGCAGTCGATGCAGCCGATGCCGGCGGTCGTGCAACCCGTGTGGACAGCCGCCTGCCGCGCCTCGTCGGAGAAGAACTTGTGCAACGTGAAGATGTTGCACTTCTCGGGCGTCCCCGGATCGCTCCGCTTGACGCGCGCGGGATCGGTCGCCGCCGCGCGCAGCTTGTCCCAGATCGCCTTTTCCGGCTCGGCGAGGGCGATGGTGTTGCCGAGGCTCTTCGACATCTTGCCCTGTCCGTCGAGCCCCAGGATCTTGGGCGTGGTCGAGAAGAGCGGCTGCGGCTCGGCGAAGGTGTCGCCAAAACGGGCGTTGAAGCGACGGACGATCTCGCGCGCCAGCTCGAGGTGCTGGCGCTGATCCTCGCCGACCGGCACCCGCGTCGCGCCGTAGAGCAGAATGTCCGCCGCCTGCAGCACCGGATAAGCCAGCAGGCCGAGGTTGATGTTGTGCGGTTGGTGCAGCGCCTTGTCCTTGAACTGCGTCATCCGCTCGAGCTCACCGTGCGGCGCCACCGACGACAGGACCCAGCAGAGCTCCGTGTGCTCGGGGACCTCCGACTGGATGAAGAGCGTCGCCTTGTCCGGATCGACGCCGCACGCCAGGATCTCGATGGCCATCGCCCGCGCCCGAGCCGGCATCTCAGCCGGTTCGTAGGGCTGCGTGATCGCGTGGTAGTCGACGATGCAATAGAAGCAACGGTACGACTCCTGGAGCGCCACCCAGGTGCGGACGGCACCGAGATAATTGCCGAGGTGCAGCTCGCCCGAGGGCTGAATCCCGGAGAAAACGATCTCCATGGTCTCGCGTTGTTTAGACGCCACACCGTGCGGGGTCAAGAACATCCGGGCCGCGCCGATTGGGGGGTTGGGTCGGCCCCGACCTTGCTATGACTGCGATCGTGGCTTAGTAGGACTCTGTAGGCCATCTGCTCAACAGGAGAACGTCAATGAATCGAGGCCTTTGGTTGGCAAGCAGTTTGTCGCTGGGCGTCGCGCTGCTGGCGTCCGGTTGTTACATGGGTCCACAGCCGCCGCCGCCGGCCTACCCCGAGCCGGCGCCTGCCCCCGCGCCTGTCGCCGCCGACGGGACGGTCTATCCGGCGACACCGCCACCCGACCCGATTCCAGAGTATCAGCCCCCGGCGCCCGGCTATGACTACTCCTGGGTGGGCGGCTACTGGGACTGGACCGGCTACGAATGGAGCTGGGACGCCGGCTACTGGGCGCCCGGGGACGCGGGCTACCTCTTCATCGGCCCGCGCTTCCTCTTCGTGGACGGCCGCCCGGTCTACTACCGGCCGTACTGGCAGGGCCCGGGAGGCTACCGCTCTTATGGCTACGGCTACCGCGGCGCGCCCCCGGCCGGCGCCTGGCGCGCGCGTCCGTCGGTGGCGCCAGGCGCCTGGCGTGCCGCGCCCGCACACAACGAGGGGTGGCGTGGCACCCCGGGCGCCACGGCCTGGCGCGGCGCGCCGGCCCGCGGTGCGGCGGCGCGAGGCGTCGAACCAATGCGCGGCAACCCGGGGTTCCACGGGGGGGCGCCGGCCGCCGCCCGGGCGCCCGCACCCGCCTATCACCCGGCGCCCGCCTATCACGCGGCGCCCGCTGCCCACGCTGCGCCGTCGCGCGGCGGTGGTGGCGGCGTCCGCATGCGCAAATAACGTCGCGGCTCAGAGAATGTACTGAGACAGATCCTCGTCCTTGAGGATCCCGTCGAGGCGCTCACGCACGTAAGCGGCGGTGATGGGAATCGTCGTTCCGCCAAGCGAGGGCGCCTCGAACGCCAGATCGTCCAGCACCCGCTCCATGATCGTATGCAGCCGGCGCGCGCCGATGTTCTCCATGCGCGCGTTCACCGAGGTGGCGATGCGGGCGATCTCGGCGACGGCGTCGTCGTGAATCTCCAGCGTCACCTTCTCGGTGGCCAAGAGCGCGACGTACTGCTTGGTGAGCGCGTTCTCCGGCTCGGTCAGGATGCGCACGAAGTCCTGGTCGCTGAGCGACTCCAGCTCGACGCGGATGGGGAACCGCCCCTGCAGCTCGGGGATCAGATCCTTCGGCTTCGAAACGTGAAAAGCGCCGGCGGCGATGAACAACACGTGATCGGTCTTGAGCGGTCCGTACTTGGTCGAGACGGTCGACCCTTCGACGATGGGGAGGAGATCGCGCTGGACCCCTTCGCGCGACACGTCGGGTCCGCCGCCGCCGCCCCCCTCCCGCCCGGCCACCTTGTCGATCTCGTCGATGAAGATGATCCCCGACTGCTCGGCGCGGCGAATGGCGTCCTTCTGCAGCCGCTCCACGTCGATCAGCTTGTTCGCCTCCTCCTCGGTGAGGACCTCCAGCGCCTCCGGCAGCGGCAATCTGCGCCGCTTCGTCTTGCGCGAGCCCTGCGGCATCATGTCGCGCAGGTTGAGGACCATCTCTTCCATGCCGGTCCCCGAGAAGACGTCGACGAACGAGGCGGGCGAGTCGGCGGTGTCGATCTCGACCATCTTGTCGTCGAGCTTCCCCTCGCGCATCAGCTTGCGCAGGCTCTCGCGGGTGGCGTTGTCGGCCGGCGGTTCTGGCGAGGGCAACGGCGACGGTGGCATCGTGGAGGTGGTCCCGCCGGCCGGCGGCCGCGCGCGCGGCGCCGGCGGCAGGAGCACGTCGAGGAGGCGCTCCTCGGCGTTGTCGCGCGCGCGCGGGCGGAGGCGCTCGCGCTCCTCGTCGCGCAGCATCGACACGGCCGTCTCCGCCAGATCGCGGACCATCGAGTCGACGTCACGCCCGACGTAGCCGACCTCGGTGAACTTCGAGGCCTCGACCTTGACGAACGGCGCACCGGCCAGCCGCGCCAGCCGGCGCGCGATCTCCGTCTTGCCGACGCCGGTGGGACCGATGAGCATGATGTTCTTGGGCGCGATCTCGTCGCGCATCGGCGGCGGCACCTGCTGCCGGCGCCAGCGGTTGCGCAGCGCCACCGCCACCGCGCGTTTGGCCGCCTTCTGCCCGACGATGTAACGATCGAGCTCCTCGACGATCGCCCGCGGCGTCAGATCTTGCGCGCGCTTGATCGGCGCCAGCGCCGTGGATGCGGGGCCCGAGCTGCCTTGGGAAAACGGCGCCTGCGACATCGTTACAGCTCCTCGAAGGTGCGCGAGCCGTTGGTGTAGATGCAGATCTCGCCGGCGATGGTCAGCGCCCGCTCGGCGATCTCGCGCGCCGGGAGCGTGGTCGCGTCGAGAAGCGCGCGCGCCGCCGCCAGCGCGTAGGAGCCGCCCGAGCCGATCGCAGCCGCGTCGCCGTCCGGCTCGATGACGTCGCCGGTCCCGGACAACATCAGGGTCTTTTCTCGATCGGCGACCAGCAGGAGCGCCTCCAGCCGGCGCAGCACCCGATCGGTGCGCCAGTCCTTGGCCAACTCGACGGCCGCCCGGGCCAGGTTCCCGCCGTACTCCTTGAGCCGCGCCTCGAACTTCTCGAACAGGGTGATGCCGTCGGCGGCCGAGCCGGCGAACCCGGCGATGATCTTGCCGTCGGCGAGGCGCCGGATCTTGCGGGCCGACGACTTGACCACGGTGTTCCCCATCGTCACCTGGCCGTCGCCGCCGAGCACGACGTGATCGCCGCGGCGCACGGCGAGGACGGTCGTGGAGCGGATGCGGAGGCGCTTCACGAGCGACTCCGGGCACGCGGGTGGCTCTTGTCGTAGACGGCCATTAGGTGGTCGATGTCGACGTGGGCGTAGCGCTGGGTGGTCCGGAGGCTGGAGTGGCCGAGCATCTCTTGAATGGCGCGCAGGTCGGCCCCCTCGCCGAGCAGGTGGGTGGCGAAGCTGTGGCGGAGCGCGTGCGGCGAGACGCGCGGCGTCCCCGAGGCGAGCGCGCGGCGCCCGAGCAGGCGGCGCACGGCGCGCGGGCCGAGCCGCCGGCCGCGCACGCCGAGGAAGAGCGCGTGGGCGTCGGTCGCCGGGGTCCGGCCGAGCCGGTCCGCACGCCGGGCGAGGTAAGCGTCGTAGGCCTGCCGGGCCTTCGACCCGAGCGGCACGATGCGATCCTTGCGTCCTTTACCTTGCCGCACACGCACCATGGCCCCTGCCCCGTCGGCCTCCAGGTCACCGACGTCGAGGTGGCAGGCCTCCGAGACGCGCAGGCCGGCGCCGTAGATGATCTCGAACAGCGCCCGCTCGAGCGCCTGGCCGCAGGCGTCCCTTCCGATGTCGTCGGCGCGCGGGCACTGGTCGGCGTCGAGCAGGCGGCCCACGTCCTCCTTGCCCAGGAACGACGGCAGCTTCTTGGCGCGCTTGGGGGCGCGCAGCGCCGCCACCGGGCTCGACTTGCAGAGCCGGCGCCGCACGGCCAGCCGGAAGAAGGCGCGCAGCGAGGAGAGCTTGCGGCCGATCGTCACGGCGTCGTTCTTTCCATGGAGCGAGGCAAGGTAGGAGCGGCAAGTGATGACGTCAAGCTCGTCGAGCGCCGGCGGTCGCCCCAGCGTCGCCTCGGCGTGCGCGCTAAACTCGTCGAGATCGTGCAGGTAGGCGCGCACGGTGTGCTCCGACGCCCGCTTCTCGGCGGTGAGGAATTGGCGAAACGCCGCCAGCGCCTGTTCCATCGCGACGGATCGTAGCGCGTCGGCGCTCGGTGCGCGAATCGGGTAGCCTGCGCCCGTGCCCGAGGCGTCCGCCCTCCCCCTTTGCCCGCTCTTCGGCCGCTGCGGCGGTTGCCAATTGCAAGACCTCGCCTACGAAGACCAGCTGGCGCTCAAGACCGACGCCGTTCGCGCCCTGTTCCCCGAAATCGCGGTCGCGCCCTGCATCCCCTCGCCGCGCCCCTACGGTTATCGATCGAAGCTGACGCCGCACTTCCCGCGCCCGCGCCCCGGGCGCCCGGTGGCGATCGGGTTCCTCGAAGTCGGCTTGCCCCGACGCACCATCGACGTCCCGTCCTGTCCGATCGCGATGCCGGGGGTGAACGCGCGCCTCGCCGAGCTGCGGGCGGAGGTGCTCGCCCGCTGGGGGAGCTACCGCAACGGCGCCACGCTGCTGGTCCGCGAGGCCGCCTCGGGCGTCACCGTCGACCCGCGCGCGGTGATCACCGAAGCGGTCGGCGAGCTGTCGCTGCAATTTTTGGCCGGCGATTTTTTCCAGAACAACCCGTTCCTGCTGCCGCGGCTCGCCGCCCACGTCGCCGCCGAGGCGAAGTCCGGCGGCGCCCGCTTTCTCGTCGATGCCTACTGCGGCAGCGGCCTGCTCGGCCTGGCGGCCGCCCCCGCCTTCGAGCGCGTGCTCGGCGTCGAGGTCAGCTCGAGCGCGGTCGGATGGGCGCGCGCCAACGCGGTCCGCAATGGCCGCGCCAACTGCGAGTTTCTGGCCGCCGACGCCAGCGCCGTGTTCGCCGCGGTCCCCTTCCCCGCCGCCGACGCCGCGGTGATCGTCGATCCGCCGCGCAAAGGGTGCGGCCCCGATTTCTTGCGCCAGCTCGCCGCGTTCGCGCCGCGCACGATCGTCTACGTCTCCTGCAACCCGGAGACCCAGGCCACCGACCTGGCGGTGCTGCGCGCGGCCGGCTATCAGTGCGTCGGCCTGCAACCGTTCGACATGTTTCCGCAGACCCGCCACGTGGAGTCGGTCGCCACGCTCGCGCGCGCGACCTGACTTTTAGGCTGTGCCGGCCGGCGCGGGTGCGGGGGCCTCGTTGGCCTCGGGGCTCTCGGCGTCGGCGGTGTAGCCGCAGTCTTCCTTCAAGCAGCGGATGCGGGTGCCGGCGGCCTTGGAGACCTTCTGAACGACGAACTTGGCGCCGCACTTCGGGCAAGGCTGCGCCAGCGGACGATCCCACGACACGAAGTCACACTGGGTCTTCGAGTAGTTCGAGCAGCCGAAGAAGACCTTGCCGCGCTTCGAGCGCTTCTCGGTCAGGTAACCGCCGCACCCTTCCTTGGGGCAGTCGACGCCGAGCGAGATCGGGCTGGTCGTCTTGCACTCGGGGTAGCGCGAGCAGGCGATGAACTCGCCGAAGCGCCCGCGCTTGATCACCATCGGCGAGCTGCAGGTCGGGCAGATCTGGTCCGACGGGCGGGTGGTCGACACGATGGTGAGGCTGCCGTCGGCGTGGCGGGTGAACTCCTTGGTGTTGCGGCAGTCGGGGTAGCCGGAGCAGGCCAGGAAGTGGCCGTTGCGGCCCCACTTGATCACCATCGGCTTGCCGCACTTCTCGCAGACCTGATCGGTCTTCTCTTCTTCGCGCTTCACGTCGCGCATCTCGATCTTGGCCTTTTCGAGATCGAGCTTGAACGGCTTGTAGAAGCCGTCGAGCAGCTTGACCCAGTCGGCCGTGCCGTCCTCGACGTGATCGAGCTGCTCTTCCATCTGCGCGGTGAAGTCGGTGCTGACGATGCCGGGGAAGCTCTTCACCAAGAGGCCGTTGACCATCACCCCGAGCTCCGTCGGGTGCAGGCGCCCCTCTTTCTTCTCCACGTAGCCGCGGTCCTGCACCGTCGAGAGGATCGCCGCGTAGGTCGACGGGCGGCCGATCCCCTTCTCTTCCAGCTCCTTGACCAGCGTCGCCTCGGAAAAACGCGGCGGCGGCTGCGTGAAGTGCTGCTCGGGCTTGGTCTCGAGCAGGCGAATCGCCTCCCCCTGGTGCACGTCGGGGAGCGCGGTCCCGGTCTCGTCCTCGTTGGCGGCGTCCTCGACCGTCTCGGCGTAGACCGAGAGGAAGCCGGGGAACTTCATCACCTGGCCGCTGGCGCGCAGCTCGACCCGGCCGGCGCCGATGTCGATCGACGTCTGATCGAAGATCGCCGCCACCATCTGGCAGGCGACGAAGCGGTTCCAGATCAGCGTGTAGAGCCGGAGGAGATCGTCGCTCTCGCGCTCGTCGCGCCCGCCCCCCTTGCCGCCGGCCCAGGCCGCGCGCACGGTCTCCGG
This sequence comes from Polyangia bacterium, assembly GCA_036267635.1. GTDB lineage: Bacteria > Myxococcota_A > Polyangia > Fen-1088 > Fen-1088 > JADGRB01. Next base: position 52,460 of record DATAVR010000157.1, read on the forward strand.
ATCGTACTTGAGCGAAGTCGGGCGGATCGCCTCGTGCGCGTCCTGCGCCCCCTTCTTGCTCTTGTAGACGATCGGTTCGGCGGGAAGGAAGTTCGCGCCGTAGCGCTCGGTGATGAAGCCGCGCGTCTCGCCGACGGCGTCGTCCGAGATGCGCGTCGAGTCGGTGCGCATATAGGTGATGAGACCGACCAGGCCGTCGTCGCCGACCTCCACGCCCTCGTACAGCCGCTGGGCGAGCCCCATCGTCCGCTTGGGCGAGAAGCGCAGCTTGCTGGAGGCCTCCTGCTGCAGCTTGGAGGTGATGAACGGCGGCGGCGGGTTCTTGCGCCGCTCCTTGCGCTCGACGCCGGCCACCACCAGCGACGCGCCCTTGATGATGTCGACGACCTCGCGGGCCTGCCCCTCGTTGGTCAGCTCGGCCCGCTTGCCGTCGAGCTTGGCAAACTTCGCGGTGAACGGCGGCGGCGCGCCCCCCTCGACCAGCGTCTCGACCGTCCAGTACTCCTCGGGACGAAAGGCGGTGATCTCCGCCTCGCGCTCGACCACCAGCCGCACCGCGACCGATTGCACGCGCCCCGCCGAGAGGCCCCGTTTCACCTTGGTCCAGAGCACCGGGCTTATCTGGTAACCGACCAGCCGATCGAGGATCCGGCGCGCCTGCTGCGACTCGAACTTCTTCACGTCGAGCGCCATCGGCTTGCCGATCGCTTCGTTGATCGCCTTCTTGGTGATCTCGTTGAAGAGGACGCGCTGAATGTTGGGGTTGGCCGCGCGCACCTCTTCGGCGATGTGCCAGGCAATAGCCTCCCCTTCGCGATCGGGGTCGGGCGCCAGCAGCACCCGCTGCGCGTTGCGCGCGGCCTCCATGATCTCCGCCAGGACCTTCTTCTTCCCGTCGATGACCACGTACTCGGGCTGGAAGCCGTGCTCGATGTCGATCCCCATCTTCTTCTTGGGGAGATCCTTCACGTGCCCGACCGATGCCTTCACGACATAGCCGGAGCCGAGGTACTTCTTGATCGTCTTGGCCTTGGCGGGCGACTCGACGATCACCAGCGCGTCGTTGCCACGGCGGGCGCGCGTCGGACGCTCGGCCACACCGTCAGCGTCGACCTCGGGCGCGGCTTTGGTCGCGATCTTCGTCTTGCGGGCGGGGGCGGCGGCCTTCGCAGCGGGCCTCTCCACTGCCTTCTTGGGAGCAACCTTCGCTGCGGCCTTCGCCGTCTTGAGAGGCGTTTTGGTCGCCGCTTTGGTCGCCGCCTTGGCCGGCGTTTTGGCCGCCTTGTCGATCGGAGCTGCGCTGATCGTCTCTGCCGGCTGAGCTGACGCGGTGGTCTTTTTCTTAGTTGGCACGCGTGACCTCTGTTGGTGTAAAGACGCCACCGGGCCCCTTCAGGATCCATCCCCCCAGCTCAGCCTCGGACAAAAGCGCCAGCGCCGCCGGCAACGGCAGGGCCAAACGGCGGGCAACCTCGGCCGCTGACAGCCCTCCCACCAGCGCTTCAATCAAAGGAAGAAACGCGGGCGGAACGGGCATCGCGCGCGGAGCCTCGCCGGCCAAGGCGGCCAGCAGCTCGGCACCGTCGCGCACCGGTCGCGCCTTGCCGGTCGCGATCAAGCCGTCCGTGCCGGCGCTCCCCGGAACGGCCAGCAGCGGCCGTCCCATCCGAACCGCGAGCCGGGCGGTGACGAGCGCACCCGAGACCGCCTGCGCCTCGACCACCAGCACCGCCTCGGCGAGCGCCGCCACGATCCGATTGCGCGAGGGAAACTGCTTCCCGCGCGGCGGCGTCCCCGGCGAAAACTCCGAGAGCAGGCCGCCCGTGGCCGCGATCTCCGCGAACAGCGCCGCGTGCCGGTCTGGGTAGACGACGTCGACTCCACAGCCGAGCACCGCGAAGGTCGGCGCGCCCGCCTCGAGCGCGCCCTGATGCGCCGCCGCGTCGATCCCCAGCGCGCCGCCCGAAACGATCGTATGGCCGTACCGCGAAGCCATCGCCGCCAGCTCATGTGTGCGCCGACAACCGGCGCGGCTCGCGGCCCGGGCGCCGACGATCGCCAGCATGGGGCGCGCAGGATCGGGCAACCGCCCCCGGTACCAGAGCGCCGCGACCGGCGGCGCGATCCGGCGCAGAACGCCCGGAAAATCGGCGTGCGCCGCGGGCGCAAGTTGGACTTCGCGTGGGTCGGCGGGCACGGACAACGACGGCTTTGTCGGCTCGGCAGCCCACCGGTTGTGCCTCAAAAGACCCGTCATCGGAGCCGTTGCAGATAGCTCCGCTCGGCGGCGCGGTCAAGCAACCCGGACAGAGGTCATGTAATTTCAGCTACTTGCGCGGGAACTCCGCCCCGCGCGCCCTCACCAGCCGTCGGGAAGGTCGATCGGGACGTCACCCCAGCAGGCCGTGGTGCCGGTGGCGCGCAGGGCGCAGAACGTCGACTCGGCGCCGACGATCTGCACGAACGGGCCGGCTGGGGGAGTGAGGTCGGGGAAACCAGCGGTCGACTCGACGATCGGCCAGCAGGTGATCTCACCGGAAGCGTCCAGGGCGCAGGCCCGACCGGCATAGTCGAGAGCGAGGTGGCGAAACGATCCGGCCTTGGTGACCATCGCTCCGCCCACGAACGTCACCGCGGTGCCGTCGGACCTGACGGCGCCGACCCGCGCGTTGTCGTTGGTGGCGATGTCGGTGTAGACGCCGGCCGGAAAGCTGACCTGTGGGTAGTGGGGAACGCCGGTGACGTCCAGCGCCGCGATCACATTTTCCGCCGCCAGGATCTTCGTGTAGCCGACCGTCGTGGGAGGCAGCCCAACGAAGTCAGACGCGCAGGTCACCGCACCGTTGGTTCCCAGCGTGCAGACGCCGTAGTCCGACAGAACGATCGCTTCGAGCCCCGGCCCGAGGTCCTTGGACTGGTTGCCGATCCAGCAGGTGCCCGTGCCGCTCGCGTCGACGCTGCAGAGATTGTAGATACCGAGGCCGCCACTGGTTGGAAGCTCGTTCGTCATCCCCAGCTGCGCAGGTGGGGAGGCGCATCGGCGATGGTCGAGGGCCAGGATTCCTCCGGCTGGAACAGATAGGTGTCGTGGATGTCGGCCCAGCAGTTGATTCGACCGTCGGCCTTCACGCCGCAGTAAAGATCGTTGTCGTTGCCGGAGACGATCTGGACCGTGCAGGCGACCGTGCCACCGTCGACGGCGACCGCGCAGGGAGTCGTCGCGACGTCGGCCGCCGCATCGGCAGCCCGCGCGTCCGTTGCCCCCGCATCGCGCCCGACGCTGCCGCCCGCTCCCGCGAGGCCAGTGGAACCGGATCCACCTCCGCCACCGGCCGAGCCCGCGGAGCCCGCAGCGCCTCCGCTGCCAGGGTGTCCGGCCGCGCTCCCGCCGGCACCACCGGTCGCGCCGCTGCCCGATCCGCCGCAGGAGATGCCGCTGCCGGCAGAGCAGACCAGCATCGTGAGACCGCGTCCGGTCGTCGTCCTCATCAACGCCCCTCCAACTCCCGGAGAATCGCCCCGGCGCCGCGCGCGATCAAGCGGCGGGCCACCTCCGCACCGATCTCCCGCGCGTCAACCGAGGGGCCGGTGAGCGTCTCGTGGATCATCTCGGAGGCGTCGGGACGGCCGACCAGGCCGGCGAGCGTCAAACGATCGCTGACCAGCGTGGCGTGACCCGCCACCGGCGTGCGGCAGCCGACGCCGAGGCCGGCCAGGAGCGCGCGCTCCGCGGCGACGGTCACCTCAGCGGCGGCGTCGGCGAGCGGGCGGCAGAGCGCGGTCACGCGCGCGTCGTCGGCGCGGGCCTCCAGCGCCAGCGCCCCCTGCCCGATCGCCGGGAGCATGCGCCCGGGATCGATCCGCTCGGCGATGCGATCGGAGAAGCCGAGGCGATCGAGCCCCGCCGAGGCGAGCACGCCGGCGTCGACGACCCCCTCCGCGATCTTGCGCAGCCGCGTGTCGACGTTGCCGCGCAGGATGTCGATCACCAGATCGCCGCGCACCGCGCGGAGCTGGCAGACGCGGCGCAGGCTGGAGGTCCCGATGCGGCTGCCGGCGGGGAGCGCGTCGAGGCCGGCACCCGATCGGCTGACGATCGCGTCGCGCGGGTCGGCGCGCGTCGGCACCGCCACGATCGCCAGCCCGACGCGGAGCTCGGCCGGGACATCCTTGAGGCTGTGCACCGCCACGTCGATCTCGCGCGCCGCCAGCGCCGACTCGATCTCCTCGACCCAGGCGCCTTTTCCTTCCAGCAGGACGGCCAGGCCGGACTGCGCGCGATCGCCCGCGGTCACGATGATCTTCTCGCGCACCTCGAGCCCCGGATGCGCCGCCCGCAACAACCGGCCGACCTCGCTCGCCTGCCAACGCGCGAGCGCGCTGCCGCGCGTGCCGATCGTCAGCGTCCCCGCCGTCGTCGACTGGCTCAACGACCGGCCGCCTTCTTGTCCGAGAGGCCGCCCGCCGCAGCCGCTTCGCCCGGATCGGCCTCGGCCTCGAGCGGGGCGGCGGCCGCCACCTCCAGCGCGAACAGCCGCTGCACCGCCACCACCAGCGAGACGCCGTCGTCGGCGTCGTCGTTGCGCAGCGCCATCTGCGGCGCGTGGAGCAGCTTCTTGGCGATGGAATCGGCGAGATCGATGATCGCCCGCTTCTCGCGCTCGCCGAGCCCCGACAGCCCGGCGGCCACCCGGTTCGCCTCCGCTTGCGCCACCCCGAGGACGTGCGCGCGCAGCGCCGTCACCGTCGGCGCCAGCTGCCGCCCCCGCCAGGCCTTCAAGAAGCGGTCGAGCTCCTGCGCGACGATCGCCTCGGCGTCACTGGCCTCGCTCTTGCGCTCGTCGCGATGCTCGGCGGCGACCTTCTGCAGATCGTCGATGTCGGCCAGGTAGATTCCGTCGAGCGATCCCGCCTCCGGCTCGACGTCACGCGGCACCGCGATGTCGAGCAGGAAGAGCGGGCGGCCACGGCGCGCGCGCTGGACCTGCTTCAGCGTCTCCAGCGTCAACACCGGCCGCTGCGCGCCGGTCGAGGCGATCACGATGTCGGCGTCGGTCAGCGCGCCCGGAAGGTCGCTCCAGTCGCGAACGCCCGCGCCGAACCGCGCGGAGAGCTCGTCGGCGCGCGCGCGCGTCCGGTTGATGACGGTGAGCGTCGCCCCGTGCGCGCGCAGCGTGCGGGCCGCCAGCTCCGACATCTTGCCGGCGCCGACCACCAGCACCTGGCGGCGCTCGAAGCCCCCGAACACCTGGCGCGCCAGCTCGATCGCCACCGAGCTGATGGAGACGGGGTTGCGCGCGATCGCCGTCTCGCGCCGCACCCGCTTCGCCACCCGGAAGGCGCGCTGAAAGCAGGCGTTGAGCAGGGCGCCGGCGCTCCCCCGGCGGACGGCGGTTTCATGCGCCTGCTTCGTCTGCCCCAAGATCTGCGGCTCGCCCAGCACCAGCGAGTCGAGGCTGGAGGCGACGCGAAACAGATGCGCCACCGCCTCGGCGTCGCGCCGCTCGTAGAGGTGCGCGCCCAGCTCCAGCGAGGTGACGCCAGCCCGGCGGGCCAGCGCCTCGCTGAGCCCCTGCGCGGCGAGGTCGCCGTCCTTGTCGATCGCGGCGTAGATCTCGACCCGGTTGCAGGTCGACAGCAGCGCCGCCTCGCGCACCGACGGCAGCGCCGCCAGCTCGGCCAGCACCGCGTCCATCGCCTCGGGCACGACCGCCAGCCGCTCGCGCACCGCCACCGGCGCCGTCTTGTGCGAAACGCCGAGCACGAGCAGATCGATGGTCGCGCCGCTCATGAATCACGCCGCGTGACGCAGGAAATACGCCAGCAGGACCAGCATCGCGCCGCCGAATCCCCCCAGCGTCAGCCAGGCCGCGCGCCGCCCGCGCCAGCCGGCGCCGACCCGTGCCACCAGGAGGACGCCGAACGCCGCCCAGGTCGCCAGCGCGAACAGGTATTCGGGACGCAGCGCCACCGCCTGGCGCACGAGGCCGAGGCGCGCCACCCAGATCGCGCCGGTCACGATGGCGACGGTGAAGATCGGAAACCCGATCGAGACGCAGCGGAGCGCCAGCCGGTCGAGCGTCTCGAGCGGCGTCCCCCGCCCCATCATCCGTTCGAACTGCTTGCGCTTGAGCTGCCGGTCCTCGAAGAGATAGAGCAGCGCCAGCACGGCGGCCAGCGTGAAGACCGCGACCCCAACCACGGCCAACAGAATGTGGACCCGCCCGAGCGAGCCCATCTGCGGCGCATCGGTCTCGGCCGGGACGACGCGGGCCAGCACCAGCGAGGCGAGCGCCGCGGGGACCGCGAAGGCCCCCGCCGCCGCCAGCCGGTAGCGGAGCGAGGCCAGGAAGTAGCCGGCCGCGATCAGGAACGCGACCAGCGACATCGCCTCCGGGGTCGACGAGATCGGGTTCACCCCCAGGATGCATCGCCTGCCGATGTCGCAGAGGTGCAGCCCCACCCCCAACGCCAGCACGGCGTGGGCGACGCCCACCGCGCGCGCGCGCTCCGCCACCGCGGCACCGCTCATGGAGCGCCCGAGCAGGTACCCGAGGTAGATCGCGGCCGCGAGCGCGTAGACCCCGATCACGAGCGCCGTCAAGGTCGCCACCCATTAGATTTACCACGCAGGGGGAAAACCGGCGTGGTCCCGCCGGTTGCGTGGACGTAGCCGGGCTTTGCCCGGCGCAGTCCGTCGCGGGAGGGTGTGGGAACCCTCCCAGGGTTCCCACGGTTGCGATGCTTGGACGCGACCCTCCGTCGTGCTAAGCCATGGCGCATGGCAAGCGAGAACATCGTCGAGGTCACCGACTCGAACTTCAAGACCGAGATCCTGGCCTCCAAACTTCCCGTGCTGGTCGACTTCTGGGCGGTCTGGTGCTCCCCGTGCCGCGCCATCGCGCCGCACGTCGAGGCGCTGGCCAAGGAATACGACGGCAAGCTCCGCGTCGGAAAGTGCGACATCGACTCCAACTCCGAGGTCGCCACCCAGTACGACATCCGCAGCATCCCGACGCTGCTGGTGTTCAAGGAGGGGAAGGTCGTCGGTCAGGTCGTCGGCGCCGTCCCCCGCGCCAAGATCGAAGACCTGATCAAAAAGGCGCTCTAAGCGTCGACGCTGGCGCCGGGGAGAACCAGCGCCGCGTCGGCGACGACGATCTCGCCCGAGATGTCGGTGGCGCGTCCCGCCACGACCGGATAGGCCGGCGGCGCGACCACGGTGACGCCGCGGCGTCCGAAGGCCGCCCGCATCGCGGCGCCGACGCCGCCCTGCCAGACCGATCCCCAGCCGACGTAGCCGAAGCCGCAGAGAAACAGGCAGAGGAACGGGATCGAGATGTAGTGGCCGTGATCGATCGCCACGCCGATGGCCAACACGAAGTAGGCGGCCATCGCCAGCTCGATGAACGGCGTGAGCGACTTGGCGGAGCGGTACTTCTTCCCCGACCAGCTCTCCAGCTTGCCGCGGATGCCGTGCTTGGGCGTCCGCACGAACTCGGTCTCGCGCCCCATGAGCGCCTCGAGCACCGCGCGCGTCTGGTTCACGCAGAGGCCGATGCCGATCGACATCGTGAGCGGCAGGCGCCGCACCGCCGACCAGAGGGAGCGCCGCTTCTCGCCCGGCCCGCGCAGGAGCGCGATCTCGCGCTGCGAGGCCAGGTAGAACGACGCCACCGAGGCGGTCGTTCCGAAGAAGAGCGGCAGGTCGATCATCAGGACCTCGCGCCAGCCGTGGTGGGCCCGCAGCGCCAGGTTCGGCAGCAGCAGGATCGAAAGCACCAGCAGGAGCGGATAGGCGAGGTTGTTGGTGAGGTGGAAGAACGCCTCGGACTTTTGCGCGAAGGTGGCGTTCGAACGCAGGATCGTCGGCAGCAGCTTCATCGCCACCTGCACCGACCCCTTGGCCCAGCGGAACTGCTGCGACTTGAAGGCCGACATCTCGACCGGCAGCTCGGCCGGCGCGGCGATCTCGGGCAGGTAGACGAACTTCCAGCCGCGCAGCTGGGCGCGGTACGAAAGGTCCATGTCCTCGGTCAACGTATCGTGCTGCCAGTCGCCCGCGTCGGTGATGGCCGCCCGCCGCCAGAGGCCCGCCGTGCCGTTGAAGTTGAAGAAGCGCCCCGACCAGTTGCGGCCGGCGTGCTCCATGATGAAGTGCCCGTCGAGCATCAGGGCCTCCACCTCGGTGAGCGCGGAGAAGTCACGGTTGACGTGCTCCCAGCGGCACTGCACCACCGCCACCCGCGGATCGCTGAAGTGGTCGATCGCCCGCTCGAGGATGTCGGGCAGCGGAAGGAAGTCGGCGTCGAAGATGAGGACGAACTCCCCCTTGGCGGTGCGCAGGCCGTTCTGCAGCGCGCCCGCCTTGAAGCCGCTGCGGTCGACGCGGTGGATGTACTCGACCTCCAGCTCGGGGAAGCGGCGGGCCAGGTCCTCGACCTTGCGCTTGCAGATCTCCTGCGTCTCGTCGGTGCTGTCGTCGAGCACCTGGATCTGGAACCGGTCGCGCGGATAGCGGATCCCGGCCACGGAGTCGAGCAGCCGCTCGACGACGTACATCTCGTTGTAGAGCGGCAGCTGCACGGTGACCGCCGGCAACTCCGAGAACTGCCCCAGCGGGCGCGGCCGCCTATGACGATTGCGGTAGTAGAGCCAGACCAGCGAAGAGCGATGGAAGCCGTACATCGCCAGAACCAGGAGGACGGTCAGGTAAGTCCCGACCACCAAACCCGAAATCGTCATACCGCCACTGTAGAGCGGCAATTGTCATCGAATTGTAATTCCTTGTGTTTCTTTGTGCGCAAACGTACCCAAGGTGGGCAAAGGTAGTCGGCGGCGGCGCCGCCTGGCGACGAGGAGCGCGGCCAGCGCCAGGAGACCGGCCCCGGCTCCCGGACGGCGGCCCCCGAGCGTGCAGTCGACGTCCTCGCCGGGCTCTTTTGTCGTCACTGGATTCAGCTGGGAGGCCGGCTCGCAGGTGGGAAGCTTCGTGCAGAGGGACTGCGCCGACGAGAGGACCCCGGTGGGGCTTTCGACCGAGACCAGCGCACAGAATTCCTGCCCGTCGGCGAGCAGCGGGTTGTCGCCGGCGCAGGTGGTGGCGGAGCGGGACGACACGAACCCGGAGAGGAACGTCGTGTCGCCCGCCTGGACCTGGAGCAGAAGATCGAGCGGCCCGTCGCCCGTCTGGAGGGCCAGCCCGAGGCCAGTCCCGTCGCCGCCCGAGCCGAGGCAACGCCCTACCAGGGTCGCGTCCTCGGGAAACTGCGGCGCCAGCGTCGGCTTGGCGTCGACCCAGAGCTGGATGCTCTGCGGAGAGAGCAGTGCCGGCGTGTCGTCGGCGATCTGAATCGTGTAGACGGCGCCCGGGGTCAAGCTGGCGGTCGGCTGCAGCGCGAGCGCCGGCAGGCCGTCGATCGTCAGCGGCGCACTGGTCACCGCGACGATCGCGCCATTCGGATCGACGAGCTGGATCGCCTGCGCGCGGGCGGCCTCGCATCCGCCTGGCCCTCCGCCGTCGAACACCAGCAGAATCCGTCCGTCGGTGGGAAGGACCACCCCGTACGCCGGAATCGTACCGAGCAGCGCGCCGCAGGAGAGGCACTGGAGCAAATCGGCGCGCGCCGGGCTGCTGCCGGCGCAGGTGAACGCCGCCAGGAGAAGCGCCGCGGCCACCATGCGCACCCGACCGCGCCTCATGGCTGCGGCGTCAACGTGGCGGTGCAGACCACGTCGTCCTGATAGTCGACGCACGGCAGCGCGATCACGCCATTGGCGGCGGTCGCCGTGCAGAGCCGCCACTGTTCGATCCAGCTGTCGCACGCTCCACCGTCGGCGGCGCTGGCGCCCGAGGCGCAGAGATAGGCGTTGCCGTGCAGCCGCCACCCGCCGTTGTTGGGCGCCTTGGCGGCGCCGGCCACCAGCGCCTCGGCCTCCGGCGGCAGGCCACACCACTCGGCGCCCGTGACCTCGACGGTGCCGTTGACATTGCCGAGGAAACCGATCAGACCGGCCGGGCCGCAGCCGTCGTCGACCTGATACGCCACCTGGGTGGCGGGGCCACCGGAGCTCACCTCGGTGCCGCCGTCTGTGAAGCATCCGGCGCCGAGCGTGCAGAGGAGCGCGGCGCCAGCGACGACCGTCGCGGCCCAGCGAGCTTGCCTCGCGCGGGTCACTCGACCACCGTCAACTGGGCCGAGCAGCTGTCGCTCCCCTGCCCGGTCGTGCAGGTCAACCAGAGCTGACCCTGGATCACGGTCGCGGCGCAGCTCTGGTCCTGGTCGACGCAGGGGCTGGCGCCGTCTCCACCGTCCAGAGCGCCGGCCGCGTCGGTCGAGGAGACGGCGCCATCCCCGCCATCGCTCGACGACAACGACGACGACGATGACGACGACGACGACGACGATGACGACGACGACGACGACGGAAGACAGATCGACTGGGAGAGCGTCCAGCCGCCCTTGGCCAGCGTCGGCGGACAGGCGGATCCCTCGTAGGAGCCGGTGGCGGGGATCCCGGCCATCGTCGCATTCTCGACGGTGAGCGACTGGCCGTAATCCGACACGATGATGAGCCCGCTCGGGCCACAGCTCCCCGCGATCTTGAAGGTCACTTCAGCCGATTTTCCGCAGCCGGGCTTCGGCCCTCCCGCGGTCGCCAACAGAAAGAAAGTCGTCGTCGCCAGGAGCGTCGCGCGCGCAGCCAGACCGGCCAGCCCCCTCACGCCGGCACTCGCGCAGCGTGCGTCTGCGACGGCATCGCGCCGTAGGTGTAGGCGAAGATGACCATCGGCAGCGCGATGAGATCGGTGGGATCCGCGGTCAGATGGAACCACGCCGACAGGCCGAGCCAACCGAGCGCGTGGGCCGACGCGGCCGACACGACGCCCGCCGCCTCAGCCGAAAGCTTGATCGCCGCGAAAAACACGGCGGTCGCGACGGCGCCGACGAGCAGGCGGCGCTCGCGCGGCCAGCGAACGGCGAGCCCGAGCAGCGCGCTCGTGTAGAGCGGAAGAAAGAAACAACCCGCCAGGTCGGAGAGCTTTCCGGTGATCGGATCGTGGAGCAAGGCCTTCAGCCAGTGATCGTTGATCGCCATCACGGCGACGGCGACGAGCGGCAAAGGCGCGAAGAACTCGGGGGCATCGAGCGTTCGTCTCACGCGCCGTCTCACTTACTGACAGAGAGCAAGATGCGTTCCCGGCGGCGGTCCCCCTTTTCCGCGGCGGCCCAGGCGAGCAACCGGCGAAATCCTGACAAATCTGTCAGGGTGCCCGGTGAGAGGAGCGACCGATGGCGGAGGCGGCTTCACCCAACGCGGAGGCGATCGGGGTCTGGAACGAGATCCTGGTACCGAAGTTCACCCGGTTCCGGCGGGTGATGGTCGACGGATTCTCCCTCCACAGCCGGCGCGCGCTGGAGATGCATCCGGTCCAGCCGGGGGAGCGCGTGCTCGACGTCGGGTGCGGGTTCGGCGAGACGACCATCGAGCTCGCGCGCGCGACCGGCAGCGCCCTCGGGATCGACTGCTGCGAGCCGTTCCTGGAGGTGGGGCGCGCCGACGCCGCGCGCGCCGGCGTCGGTGGCGCCGCCTTCCAGAACGCCGACGGACAGACGGCCCGGTTCGAGCAGCGCTTCGACGTCTGCTTCGCCCGCTTCGGCACGATGTTCTTCACCAACCCGGCGGCGGCGATGACCAACCTGCACCGCGCGATGCATCCGGGCGGGCGCCTCTTGATGCTCGTCTGGCGGCGCATCGAGGACAATGCCCCCTTCTCGCTGGCCAAACAGATCGCGCGCCAGCACCTGCCGCCGCCGGCCGACGAAGCGCCGAGCTGCGGGCCCGGCCCGTTCTCGATGGCCGACGCCGACACCGTGGGCGCGATCCTGAAGTCGGCCCTCTGGTCGGAGGTCGCGTTCGAGCGCGTCGACGCCGACATCTGGATCGGCGACACCATCGACGACGCGATCGCGTTTCAGCTGGCCATCGGCCCGGCAGGCGAGATCGTCCGCGACGCCGGCCCGCTCGGCGAAGCGAAGCGGCCCCAGATCATCGAGGAGCTGCGCGCGTCCCTCGGGCGCTACCAGACGCCGGGCGGCGTGCTGATGCCGTCCAGCTCCTGGTGCGTGACCGGGCGGGCCTGAGCGACCTCCGCGGAGGCTAATAGAGGTACATCACGCGGACGCGGACGCTGAACATGTCGTCGTCGTAGGGCATCGTTGTGTTGATGTTCTGGAAGTGTGACTTGGCGTAACCGCCCACGACCTTGAGGTAGAGCTGCCTGTAGAAGAGATATTGCGCAGCCACGTAATACTGCGTATTCGTTGATTGCTCGTATTGGTGGGTCGTCGGATCGCTACTGAGATTATGGAAGCTGGCGTAGTTGCCCCCGCCGCCCAACATCAAGTTCGGCAGCAGACCCGGTGCCGGGACGACGTCGACGAATCCGCCGAAGCTGAGCCTGTTTCCCGAGGCGCCGGCGTCTTCGTTGCCGCCGTTCATGGAGTCCGCTTGGTCGATGACCGCGGCCCCGAAGTTCACGCCGGCTTCGACGAAAGGTGCAAAGACGAATTGGGCCGAGCCTGCGCCACCCCGGTTGCGCTGGGTGAGCTTGCGCATGGGGGATGGATCCGCCGCGAAGTTGTACTGGTACTCGAGCGCTCCCTTCAACTTGAGCCACCCCATGTCGAAGATGACCGCGGGACGTCCGCCGATAGAGTTCGACGGCCCGGTGCTCCCGTATTGCCCGAGGAGCTCGACACGGAAGAACCGCTGCGGATAGAGGTGCAGTGCGATGTTCCCCGGTCCCCCCGGACGATAGAGCAGATAGTCGGCGGCGTAGAGCTGCGGTACGGACTGGGCCGCGTTCCCGTTTGGCCCACTCGGCAGATCGGAGGCGCCGAGGCGCTCGAAGGTGTTGATCTCGAGCCCCATCCCCGTCGGGTAGACGTCGAACGCCTGGAAGCGGCCGACCGTCACGTCCCAGGTCTGCCAGACTCCGGTGCGAACCCAAACGTCGTCGGCTCCGACGATGCCCGGAGCTGGCTGCACGTCGACCTGGTCCTTGTTGGCGACCAGCTCGGCCTGGGCCTGAACGAACCATCTTCCGTTCGTATAGGTAGGCGTTACTCGGAACACGAACCGCCCCTGCTGGAGCAGCTGCGTGTAGTGCGGCGACTGGTTGGGATCGCCGACCCGGGTGTACCGGTAGTTGTTGTCTAGCCAGCCGTAGCCAGAGATTCCGACGCCCGTCTGTGGTGTGTACGGCCATTGCAGCCCCTGCATGTCCAGCCAGAGAGGACCGCCGTAGAGGCCGCGGATGACGGGCTCGGGGTAGGCGGAGGCCGGGAGCTGTTCGACGATCCCGGGCGCCAGGCTCGCCGCCGACTCAGGTGGCGCGGACGCGGGTGCCGGCGGAACCTTCGATGCCGCCGGCGACTCGGCCGGCGCCGCCGCGGCACCCGGCTCGGCGAACGGATCTGCGTCGCTGGCCCAGACTCGGCTGCTCACCGAGACCATCACCAGTGTCGCAAGGATTGTCGAAGAAACCACGAGGAGGGAGGTGCGGGATCGCGAATCACTCATCGGTACCGTCTTTTCATTGGGTCACGGTGAAGGTGTCGGACAACGAGCAGCCAACACCGGCGCCATTGGTGCATGGGGTCGCCACCGCGTTCGCGTTCGGCGCGACGACGACCTTGATGGTGCCGGGCTCGATGGCCCACGCACCCTGCGAGGTGTTCCAGTACTTGAGGTCGTTCACCCGCAGCGGGATCGTGATCCGCTTGGCCGATCCCGTCGTCCCCATCGCGGTGAGCGACACCCGGTAGAAGCCCTTGAGCTCCTTGTAGCTCGTAGCGGCCCGGTTGCTGACGGAGGTATTGGGGTATTGCGCGAAGAGGAAGACCGTCTCGGTCCCGGCAGCCGAACCTTGGTTGTAGACGTCGACGGTCACGTCAACCTCGCCGTTGGACGGCACCGTCGTGCACGGCACCTGCAGATTCTGGTAGCTGAACGTGGTGTACGAGAGCCCGTAGCCGAACGGGAAGCTGCCCATCGTCGGATTCAGCGCGGTCCCCTGATGGTCGAAGTAGCGATAACCGAGCCAATAGTCCATCTCCGTCTTCCCGCTCGGATCGGCGAACTCTGGCCAGTGGCTCACCGTCGTATCCCAGGTAACCGGTAGCTTGCCGCTGAAGTTCACGTCACCGAACAGCAGGCGGCCGAGCGCGGTGCCCCCTTCCATTCCCGGATACCAGGCCATGACGATCGCCGGCACCGACGAAAACCAGGGCATGTTGATAATGCCCCCGCCCTCCAGCACCACGACCATCGGCTTCCCGAGCGCCGCGACCTGCGAGATGAGGTTGTCTTGCCCGGCGCTGACCTTCGGATCGAGACCCAGGTTGACGGTGTGGGTGGCCGACGTGATTCCGCCAGTCGTCCGATCGCCGGCGCCCGTGTACTCCTCTCCTTCGTCGCCGGCCGTCAGGCCCGCCATGACGACGGCAAAATCGAACCCGGCCTTCATCGCATCCGAGGCGCTGGCATATCGCGCCACGCTGATTCCACTGCCAGCGGCCGTCGTGATGCCGGCCAGCGGTCCCGCGCTCTTGCTCGGGTCGGAGAACACCCGGCTCGACCCGCAGTCCCCCGTCCGCACGTTCTGCGTGAAGTCGGTAGAGCAGTTGAGCGTTCCGTTCCCGCCCGACGCGCAGTCCTGACAGGTCGTCTCCTGCAGCGTGAACGTCGCGGTGGCGCCGATGACCGCGATCTTCTTCACCGTCGAGCGGTCGATCGGGAGGGTGTTGTTTTGGTTCTTGAGCAGCACCATGGACTCTTCCGCCGCCAGCTCCGCCAGCGCCGTGTGGCTCGCGCCGATGGCGGGATCGGTCTGATCGTCGTTGGTGATGCTGCCGTTGCTGTAGATCGAGAACGGATTCGTGAGCCCGTACCCGTTGATCTTGTCGGCGTGGAAGCGGTACTTCTGCTCGAGGATCTGCGCTGTCGCAGTCTT
>DATAVR010000158.1:0-6623 GCA_036267635.1 Polyangia bacterium
GCCGCAAGGCCATCATCGCGATGATGCGCACCTCGACTACGCGTTCGATTGGGACGCTACCAATCGGCCCCATCCCGATCGCCAGCCACAGCACCTACTCCGCCAGCAGTCGACTGCGTCGAAACGTTACCGCTCCTGACCGGGCCGGCGCTTCCTCGATCCGTATCAGATCGCTGTGCCGCTTTAGCCCTTCTAATCGGCCACCGTCTCGGTACTCAGCCACGATCTCCAGCGCGGTCTCGAGTTTCACCCGCGCACAATGATCCCCTCGATCGGCAGCGCAAGAACGCTTTTCTCCCCAGCAAAAACCGATCAATTCCGATCGCTTGCGGCTAACTAACTAATCGGCATTGAACCTAGCTCGGATCGCCGAGCCCGTCACGCGGCGGCACGCTCGTCGCCACGCGGCCACGCAGCTGCCACCAACCCCATCCGCCGAGGAGAACCGCATAGAGGAAGGTGAACAGCTGGACGCCGATCCCGGTGGCGACCGCGGCGCGCCGGTCCATCCCCACCAGCGACATCCCCAGCGCCCAGCCGGCCTCGAGCGTCCCGAAGCTGCCCACCCCCTGGATCGGCTGAACGGAGGCGATCACGCCGGCGGTCGCGCCGAGGACCGTCCGCGCGAAGCCGAGCGGCAGCCCGAAGGCGGCGAGCAGGACCTGGAACGTCCCATAGACGAACAGCCACCCGGCGATGGTGAGCCCCGCGAGCGCGAGGTGGGCACGAGGGCTGAGCTGCGGGAACCGATCGACGGTCGTGCGAGCCCTTTGCAAGAACGGGCGCGGCCCCGCCAGCCGCACGCTGAGCTCGATGGCGATCCGAAGCAGCGGCAGCAGCCAGACCATCACCGCCAGGGCCCCGGCCAGCAGGACCAGGCTGACCAGAAATCCCACCCGCGCGTCTCCCAGAAAAGCGCGCCGATCGAGCGCCAGGGTCCCGACGAACAGCACCGCCACGCCGACCAGATCGAGGATCCGAAGATAGGCGAGCCCGATGAGCGCTTCGCCGAACCCCTGCCCGCCCGTCCGCCGGGCCAACCAGGGATAGCTGAGCTCGCCGCTCCGGAGCGGCAGCACCTTATTGAGCGCCTGGTGCACGCAGGCGACCGCCATCAGGACCGGCCGCGGCGCCCGCAGCCCCACCTCTTTGAGACGCCAGGCCCGGGCGACGCACCCGAGCGTGTAGAGCGCAAAACCCAGCGCCAGGCCGGCCGGCCGGGCGCCGCGAAGCAGGTCGAGGATCGCCCGCGGCGAGGCCATGCGGAAGAGCGCCACCAAGATGAACCCCGAGATCGCGGCGCTCGCCGCGACCCGCACCGCCAGACGTTTCACCGCGGCTCGGCGGCGACGATCGTCCAGGGGAGCGGCGTGCGTACTTCGACGACCCGCAGCCAGCGCGACACCAACCGGACGAACGCCCGGGAGGAGAAATGTTGGATGTGTCCCGGCGTGTTCCCCAGATCGCGGAGGTAGCGCAGCCGCGCGCAGTTGAGCACGCGCCAGATCGGCTCGCGCGGGACGCTCAGGATCACGCGCCGTCGCGCCACCCGCGCGATCTCGCGCAGCGCCGCCTCAGGATCCTGCAGGTGCTCGAGCACCTCGCTGGCCACCAGCACGTCGACCGTCCGGTCGCCGAGCCCGAGCCGCTCCGCCGACTGCAGCGCCACCGACAGGCGGTGCTTGCCGCGCGCCTCCTGCAAGATCTCCCGGCTGACGTCGAGGCCGAGCACCCGTCGGGCCGGTCGCCAATCGCGCAGGCGCGCCAAGAGCTCCCCCTCGCCGCAACCGATCTCGACCACCGTCTCATCGGGGCGCGCGTCATAGACGTCGCGGATCGCGCGCAGGAATCCGTCCATCAGACGCCGCGCCACCGGATTTCGGCTGCCGTACTTGTCGTAGACGTTTCCGGCGATGACCGCGGCGCTCATGGAACGGCGCTCATGGAGCCTTGGGGTCCGTCTTTTGCGCCTCTTGCCGGCGGACGCGAAGCAGCAGGTCCTCGAGGATTCGCCGATTGGCGGCCACCAGATCGGCGACCATCCCGAACAGCAGGACCTGAAAGGCGACGATGATGGCGATCGCCCCGAAGATCAGCGACTGAATGTGGCCGGAGCGAAGCGGCTCGCGCAGGTAGAAATAGAGAAAGCGCCCCGCCGCCCCGAGGCCGATCAGGAAGAGCAGCAACGCCACCGCGCCGAACGTCCGCAGCGGGCGGTACATGGTGGTGATCCGGAGGATCGTCGCCGCCTGACGCCAGATGTAGTTCGGGATGCTGCTGATGAGCCGCGAGGGGCGGGTGATGGGGTTGGTGGTGATGGGGACGTGCGCCAGCGGGAGCCGGGTCCGGCCGGCCTGAATCAACGTCTCGAGCGTGTACGTGTAGTCGTCGTGTACGAACAGCCGCAGGGCCGCTTCGCGCGACATGGCGCGAAATCCGCTGGTGACGTCGGGGATCTCGGTGTCGGAGGCCCGCCGCACCACCCAGCTGCCGAGCCGCTGCAGGCGCCGCTTGGTCCAGGAGAACTGGGGGATGGTCATCACCTGCCGATCGCCGACCACCATCTCGGCGCGCCCTTCGAGGATCGGGCGCACCAGCGCCGGGATGTCAGCGCCCCGGTACTGGTTGTCGGCGTCGGTGTTGACCACCACGTCGGCGCCGAGGCGCAGGCAGGCGTCGACCCCGACCGAGAAGGCCCGGGCCAGGCCCCGGTTTTGCGGCAGGCGCACCACGTGGTGCACGCCGTGGGCCCGCGCGACGCTGGAGGTGTCGTCCGACGATCCGTCGTCGATGATCAAGGTCTCGATCGCGGCAAAGCCTTCGATCGCGCGGGGGAGATCGGCGAGGGTCCCGGGGAGCGTCGTTGCTTCGTTGAAGCAAGGGATCTGGATGATGAGCTTCAACCCATCCATGGGCGAGCTAACGTAACATGCCGACGCCAGATCAGCGGGCGCAGAGCGGCAGCGTCAGCTTGAACCCGACGGGGACGCCCTGGTGGGTCGCCATGCCGACGATCGCGCCGTGGTTGTTGATTCCGTTCGCCTGCTGAAGCTCCCAGCCCTGCGACGGATCGACGAGGTCGTTGAGCGCCCGCAGCCCGCCCAGCCCGGCGGCGTAGACGACCGCCAGGTTCGTGTGGACGTCCTTGGCCACCCAACCGACGACGTCGCCCGCGCCGTCGACCGCCCAGCCGACGCTGGCGCCGCTCCCCACCGTTCCGAGGTCGTCGACCTCGCCGGTGGCGAGGCTCAGCCGGAAGGCGCGGCTCTTCCCGTCGTGCAGGCCGGAGCCGACGACGAACTGGTCGTTGACGTCGTTCGCCCCGCGCAACACCCAGCCGGGGGCGTGCGCCCGCGCGTTCAGATCCTGAAGCGCCGGGTGGGCCGCGCGCGCGTCATAGAGGAACGCGTGGCCGATATCATCTGGCGCCGAACCGGCGACCTGCGCGTTGCCGACCACCAGGCCCGACTCGCTGATGCCGCTGGCCGAGCTGCGCGCGCCGCCCAGCGTCCCGAGCGGGTGCAGCCCCGCGGCCTGCGACCAGACGAAAGCCTGCCAGGTCGACGTGTCGCGCCCGAGCAGGAGTCCCACCACCTGTCCGCCGGCGTTCAGATCCCAGACCGAGCAACCGCTTGGGCAGATCTCGACCCGACCGCCGCTGGCCGTATAGCGGTAGCCGAACAGCGCCCCGGTGCCGTCGCCGTGGTCGGAGTGGCCGCCGATCGCACCGTCGGGGGCGATGGCGGCCGCGTAGCTCTGCGCGCCGAAGCCCGACAGCGCGCCCAGATCCTGAACGCCGCCGAGGTCGGTGTAACGAAAAGCGTGATAGCCGCCGCCGGCCACCTGGGCCGAGCCGACGGCCACGCCGTCGTCGTTGATGTCCTGCATGAACACCAGCCCGTCGCCGAGCGGCGGGATCTCGGTGACCGTCGCGTAGGCGTCGGCCGGGGGAACGAGGCCAGCCGTGCAGCGCGCGCGAAGCTCGGCGTTGGCGGCGACGCGCGCGGCGGCGCTCATCTGCGAGGCGGCCGCGGGATCGTGCGCGTGCTCGTCGGAGCAGGCGCCGCAGCCGAGCGACGTCGCGACCAGCGTCATCGACAGCGCGGTCTGAAACCTGAGCCCCAAGGTTGATCGCCAGCTGAATCGCATCGCGCGCACGGTTACCCGTGCGCGATTACCCTACACCCAAGCTCATCTTTTCGACGAGGACAATGTACGCGGGGACGCCTATTTTGCAGCGCGCCGCGTTCTCGATCGCCACATTCGTGGCGTCAAAATTCCGACACGCCCGCGGGCCGCTATTTCTTGGCGGCGCCGGCCGGGAACTGGGCCTGCGCGTCGGAAGGCTGCGCCACCAGGCTCGGTCCCGTCCGCTTGAGGACGACCACCGTCTGCAGCGACTGCACGTCGTTGGACTCGCGCGCGAACACCTGCACCAGATTGCTGCCGGCGCCGATCGGGACCTCGGCGTCGAAGTCCATCTTGGTGCGATCGCCCACCAGCCGGTTCGGCTGATAGAAGGCCTTCTTCACCGGGATCTTGGCGTTGCGGTTCCAGACTCGGATGTAGACGTCGCGCACCAGGCGCTCGTCGGAGGCGTGCCCCTTGATGTGGACCGTGTCGCCGGCCGCCACCGTCGGCGCGGTCACCGTCAGGAGCGGCGGCGTCACCTCCCAATCGGGCTTGAACGTCCCGTGCGCCGCACCGCCGGACTTGAGATCGGCGCTGCTGACGAACGCCGAGCGGGTGGCGTCGACGTCGACGCGCGTGAACGCGCCCAGCTTGCCGGTCACCTTGAACGCCGTCCCCTTGTCGGCGTGCCCGACCACCAGCGACCCGTCGGCGGGGGTCTCGCGCAGCGGGACGCCGTCGCGCAGGACGGTGGCCGTGCCGGTCGCCGTCTCGGGCGCCGCGCCCGTCGGCGAAATCTTCACCTTGATCTTATCGGTGACCGATTCGCCGAGCGTGGTGTCGCCCACCGACATCTCGAGCTGGTAGTCGTCCCCTTTGTACTCGGGGCGGACTTCGTAGACGAACGAGAAGGTCTTCGATTCACCGGGGCCGAGGTCCTTGGTCTCGAACCGTCCGGCGCTGATCAGGATCCCCTCCTGGCCGGTGCCGTTGCGCAGGACCGCCTCGGTGTGCATGGCGCGCCCCTGGCCGATGTTCTTCACCGTGACCAGCGTGCGGACCTGCTCGCCACGCTGGACGAGACCGTCGTGGTTGGCCCCCTTCTGGTCGTCGATGGTCTGGTAGCTGTAGGCGAACATCGGACGCAGCTTCCCCTCGATGTTGACCAGCAGGTCGGCGGCGCCGGCCTTGGTGACTCCGCGCTGCGTGTAGAGCGTCGCCTTGATCTCGTCGGTGCGGGTGAAGGTCGAGGTCGGCACCTTGACCAAGAGGTCGTAGCTCTTCGATTCGCCGGGGGCGATCTTGCCGAACACCATCTCGTTCTCGTCGAAGAGCGGATTGTCGCTGTCGAACACCGCCCGCACCCGGTAGGCCGGAGCGTGGCCCACGTTCTTGACCATCCCCTTGAGGTGGGCGGTCGTCCCCGCCTCGATCTTGGCGTCGCCGGCCTTCGCTTCGCCGGCCTTCGCTTCGCCGGCCTTCGCTTCGCCGACCTTCGCGTCGCCGACCGTCTGCAACGTCAGCTGCAGATCGGGATCGGCGCCGGTGCCCGGTCCGGCCGTCCAGTCGACCCCCATCTTCTCCAGGGCCAGCGAGAGCTTCTTGTCCTCGGCCGCGCGCACCTTGTCGAGGAACGCCTTGGACTGTTGCACCAGCTCGGGCCGCTTGCTGCTCTTCGCTTGCACCAGGAGATCGCGCGCAAAGTCCATCAGGAAGTCGGTCTTCTGGCTCTCGTCGTCGGCGTCGCTCTGGTCGTCGTCAGCGTCATCGTCCATGTCGTCGTCATCGTCATGGGCCTTGGTCTTGTCGTTCGGCTTGTTGGGCTGGAAGAGATACCTCACGGTCTCCTCGGGCTTGTCGCCGTGCCGCGCGCTCGGGTGCTCGAGGTGCCACTCATAGTCGGCCTCGCGTCGGTGGTGCACCGACGGCTGCAGCCGGATCCAGGACCGGTCGCCGTCCTTCTGGACAATCAGCGCATCGGTCTCGATGTCGGGCACCACGCCGACCCCCTGGATCGAGATGTCGCCCGGCGTGAGGTACTGCGCGGTGGTCAGCTTGAGCCCCAGCTTGTCGTCGTCGGCGCCGTCGCCGAACGAGATGGGCGACGGGATGTCGAACAGCACCTGGACCGATCCCTTGCCGAAGGTCTCCTCGCCGATCACCACGCCGCGGTCGAGGTTCTTCATCGCGCCGGCCACGATCTCGGACGCGCTGGCCGAGTTCTGGTTGACCAGCACCGCCAGCGGCACGGTCGGCTCATGGCCGCTGTCGGTCGCGGTCTCATCCTTGCGCTGGGCGCCGCCCACGCCGACCATCGAAACCAGCGTCCCTGACTTGACGAAGGCGTCGGCCACCTTCTGCGCCTGTTCATAGAGCCCGCCCGGATCACCCCGGAGGTCCATGATGATCCCTTTGACGTGCTCGCGATCGAACAGCGCCAGCGCGTCGGCCAGATCGCCGGCGCTGTTGGCGGAGAAGTGCTGCATGTGGAA
>DATAVR010000159.1:0-30145 GCA_036267635.1 Polyangia bacterium
CAAGAACTCGGCCCGCGACGTCGATCTGAACCGGAACTTCCCGGCCCGTTCGTTCACCACCGCGCACGCCCCCGGGTACTTCCCCGGCCCCGCGCCGCTCTCCGAACCGGAGACGGTCGCCATCGCCGGGCTCATCGCCCGAGAGCCGATTCGCGGCGCCGTGGCGGTGCACGCCCCCTTCGCTTGCGTGAACTACGACGGACCGGCTGGCCCCTGGGCCAAGGCAGTCGCGGCGGCCTGCGGCTGGCCGGCGCGGGGCGACATCGGCTATCCGACGCCCGGATCGTTCGGGTCCTGGCTGGGCGTCGATCGCGGCCTGCCGGTCCTCACACTCGAGCTTCCACCCGGACCGCTCGATTTATTTCGAGACCAGGCCGCCGCCGCCCTGGCCGCCGCCGTGGCCTATTTTTCCGCCCCTTGAGCGCTTCCTGGCCCTCCGGCGACGGACCGTCTCGGGGTATACTGCTTGACAGGTGGGTGGGGGTCGTACTTTTCTGACCCCCTTCAGCGATGGACAACACGGAGCGAACGTTTCTAGAGACGATGTCGAGAGCGCTCGTCTCTCTCCCCTTCGACCTCAAACTCTTGCTGGAAGCGGTCGCGGATTCCGATCTCGAGCGCAGTGTGCGTGAGCTCGCGGCCGCCACGGTCGTGCACGTGATCACGCCCAAGGACGGAAACGTCGAGGCCCCGCTGCGGTTCACCGAGGACGTGGTTCAGCTTCGGCTGGCCCTGGCCAAGATCGCCGCCGAAGGGGGCGAAGGGGCGCCCGCCTTCCGCGCGCGCTTCGCCGAGGACTACGCCCGCTTCGACGAGGAGCTGGCGCTTTTCCGGCAGGCGTTCGGAGACGACATCGTCGACTGGCTCGACAGCCGCTGGGGCGCGATGCTGAAAGGCGTCTACGCCAAGAAGAAGATCGCGATGTTCGTCGACGACGAAGAGGTCGGGACGTTCCTCTACGACGAGGGGCTGCGGTTCGCCACGCTCTACCCGATCACCGAGAAGTCGCTGGCCGGGCGGGTGAAACAAGCTCAGCCGTTCGTGGATCATCTGGCGCGGAAGCGCGACCAGGACAAGAAAAAGATCACCTCGTAGCCGAGGTCATCGCTGACGAAAGACGGTAGGGGTCGTGTCACGCGTGCCATTGGTCGCCTCGGCGGGTGACTCCCCGGCCAGCCTGCTGGAGGTGGCGGTCTCCGTGGCCGGTGGCGCCGAGCCGCCGCCGCCGGAGATCACCGCCGCCGCGCGCCCCGCCGCTGCGCTCTTGACGCGGCTTCCGGCGCCGCAAGTTCGCGCGGCGATCGAGTCGGTGATCATGGCGCGCTCGCTCGACGTCGGGCTGCAGTGGATGCACGACGCCGGCGTCCTGGCGGCGCTGCTCCCCGAGCTGGAGGCGACGGTCGACTTCTCGCAGGAGGCGGGGCGGCGTCACAAGGACGTCTGGGAGCACACCAAGCAGGTGGTGGTGCAGTCGGTGCCGAACCCGCTCGTGCGCTGGGCGGCGCTCTTGCACGACGTGGGGAAGGTGCCGACCCGCGTGATGCTCCCCGACGGCAAGGTGACCTTTCACCGCCACGCCGAGATCGGCGCGCGGATGTGGGATCCGATCGCGAGGCGGCTCGGGTTCGACAAGCCGGAGCGGCACAAGATTCGATTCCTGGTGCTGCACCACCTGCGCGCCAACGCCTACGAGCCCGGCTGGACCGACGCGGCCGTGCGCCGCTTCGACCACGAGATGGGCGACCACCTCGACGACCTCTTGGATCTCTCGCGCGCCGACGTGACCTCGCGGCGGCCAGGACGCCGCCAGGAGGCGATCCGCAACATCCACGCGCTCAAGGAGCGCATCCTGGCCATTCGCGCCCTCGACGCGCGGGTGCCGCCGCTGCCGCCCGGCCTCGGCAACGCCATCATGGAGATCTTCGGCCTGCCGCCGTCGAAACGGATCGGCGACCTGCGCAAGCTGTGCGAAGAGGCGGTCGAGCGCGGCGAGCTGGAAGAGCGGCGCGACGCCGCCTACTACGTCGAGTTCCTGCGCGACAAGCTCTGACCGCGGACTTGCCAGAGACGGTTCCGTCATACATAATGTCTGTTGTCATACAGACCCGGAGGCGACGATGGCGAGGCTGATACAGGCGCGGCTCGACGACGAAACCGACGGGATTTTGAAGGATCTGCGCCGGCGAACCGGTCTCTCCGATTCGGAGATCGTTCGCCGCGGGGTTCGTTCGCTGGCGGCTCTTTCGCGCCCCGCGTCCGAGCTCCGGGTGATCGGGCTCGGCCGATTCTCCTCGGGCGTTCGTGACCTCGGCTCGAATAAGGAGCACCTCAAGGGGTTCGGACGCAAGTGATCCCGACCCTGGTCGACACGGGGTTCATCGTCGCTCTGCTCGATCGCAGCGAAGAGAGTCACCAGCGATGCAAGGAAACGCTCCGATCAGTGTCAGGCGCGCTAGCGACCTGCGAAGCGGTGATCGCCGAAGCCTGCTACCTGTTGCGCAGGCAGCCAGGGGCGGCTGAGGCGATTCTGGAGAACGTCGAACGGGGCGTCTTCGTCATCCCCTTCCGTCTCGACGAATCGTCCTCGACCGTCCGCCTGCTCATGAAGCGTTACGCCCGCGTCCCGATGGATTTCGCGGACGCCTGCCTGGTGTCAATGGCCGAAACCTTCAGCACCGGCCGCATCCTGACCCTCGACAGCGACTTCGAGGTCTACCGCTGGCGCCGGACGCGCCCGTTCGAGATCCTGAACTGAGCGTCCTTCACAGAAGGGGGCCGTGGACTATCGTTCGCGGCTGCTCGCTGAAGGAACCATCGCGGTCGCGGTCGCGCCAAGAGTGGGGCTATGGAGGGCCCCGCTCTACTTGGAATTCCGACGATCTACCTCGAGCACGAGGGTTGCCCAAAGGTTGCCCAAAAGAGAAGGCTCAACGTATGGAGCAGGGGGGGAACGGCGCATCCCCCGATACGTCCACGTCAAGTGCCAAGAGTTTCTCGGAGGGACCGCTACGTCGCTACTGCCTCAGGAGCTTCGGCAACTCCGCGACCAGATTCGCACCTGGAGCGGCTAGTTCTTCTCAGTCCCAGTCGCCGACGTCTTCGAGCGGCTCGTCTTTTTCCCAGTGAACCAGGTTGCGCTTGCGACGGCGCAGGGTGCGGATCTGCGAGACGATGAAGGCGGAGCAACCAATCGACGCGATTATCACGGCGATCAGCGCCCAGAGCGGCATGAGCGGAGTTTGTACCGGCCACGCTTCGAATGCCAGACTGGGTGACGAGGCGTCATGCCCGAGCTGCCCGATCTGGTCCACGTCGAAGAGGTGCTGCGCGAAGCGCTGGTGGGAAAGATCATCTCGGCCGCGCGCACCGGCGACCCGACCGTCCTGCGGATCATGGTTCGCGAGCCGTTCCCGGCGCTGCTGGTTGGGCGACGGCTGGAGACGATCGAGCGGCGCGGGCAGTTCATGCGCTTCGGGCTCGGCGGAGGGCTCGTCATCGTGGTCAACGCCATGCTGGTGGGGCGCTACAAGCTGATCGCCGCGGGATCGGACGGTTCCAAGAAGAAGAAGGACCCGCGCGCGCTCGGGCTGGCGCTCAGCTTCGCCGACGCGCCCGAGCTTCAATACGTCGACGACAAACGGATGGGGAAGGTCTACCTCGCACGCGCCGAGGACGAAAAACAGATCCCGGTCTACGGGGAGCTGGGGCTCGATCTGATGTCGCCGGCGTTCACGCGCGCGGCGTTCGGCGCGGCGATCGCGGGACGGCGCGATCAGACCCGCGCCTTCCTGATGGACAAGCGGGCCCTCGCCTCGATCGGCAACGCCTACGCCGACGAGATCCTGTTCGCCGCGCGCATCCACCCCAAGACCTTCTGCCGCAAGCTGCAGCCGCCCGAGGTCGACGCGCTCTACGAAGCGATCGGCCGCGTGCTCCGCGAGGCGATCGCCGAGATTCGAAGGCGAAACGAGCCGCCGGAGGTCAAGGTGCGCGACTTCCTCAAGGTGCGGGGCCGCGACGGCAAGCCCTGCCTGGTCTGCGGCACCACCATCCGCGCGGTGCGCGTCGGCGACGGTGACGCCTGCTTCTGTCCGAGTTGCCAGCCCGAAACACGCAAGCTGTTCGTCAGCTGGTCGAAGTTAGGGACGAAGAGCGTAGAGAAATAGCGCGGCGGCGGTCGCCACGTTGAGCGAATCGGCGCCGGGGGACATGGGGATCGTGACCCGGTGGTCGCAGGCGGCACGCGCCGCCGGCGAGAGGCCGGGACCCTCGGCGCCGAACAGCAGCGCGACCCGTGGCGGCCGGGCGAAATCGGCGAGCGGCGTCGCGCCGGCGTCGAGGACGGCGCCGACCACCGACACCCCTTCGGCGCGCAGCGCCTGCAGCTCCTCGGGCCAGCGGGCGAGCCGGACGATCGGCAGCGTGAAGACGGCGCCCAGCGAGACACGGATCGCCTTGCGGTAGAACGGATCGGCGCAGCGCGGGCTGAGCAGCAGCGCGTCGGCGCCGAAGGCGGCGGCGTGGCGGGCGATGGCCCCCAGGTTGTCGACGTCGGTCAGATCCTCCACCATCACCAGCGTGCGCGCGCCGCGCGGGACCTCGGCCGCGCGCGGCTGTCGGCCGACCGCCAGGCAGCCGCGGTGGACGTGAAATCCGGCGACGCGATCGAGCAGGCTCTGGGGGGCGAGGTAAACGGGAAAATCGCCGGTCAGCGCGTCGGCGAGCGCGGCCAGCCGCGGCGCCGTCACCAGCACCGACTCGATCGGCAGCCCGCTGTCGACGAGGCGCCGCACCACCCGCTCGCTCTCGGCGACGAACCGACCCTCCTCGTTGAGCCGCCGCTCCTTGAGGTCGCGGTAGTCGGCCAGGCGCGGATCGCCAGCGTCCAAAATGTCGATCGGCGGCAGCGCCACGCGCGGCAAGCATAGTGGATCACAGTCGGCCGCGGGCCCCGCGTGATAAAAGGCTGCGTATGCGATCCGGCCCCCTCTTGCTGCTCGCCGTGGGGCTGGCGGCCACCAGCTGCTCGAGCCCCCAGGAACCGCACGGCTCGCCGGTGTTGCTGAGCGTCTACTGGATCACCGCGGGCCAAAAGGAACAGATCTGGACCGTTTCGGACACCGACACCGTCGTGGCGCCGGCCGCCGGCCAGGAGATCGACTTCGTGTTCGATCGGTTGCTCGACGGCAGCCGGATCGAAGACACCGTCACGCAAAACGGCGTGGAGACGACGATGCCGAAGGCGACGCCGCCCGTCACCGTCTCCTGGCCCGACGAGGCCACCGCCATGAGCACGCCGCCCTTCTCCGACTCGGTCCTCTACAACAGCGAGCCGTTCTACGGCGCCGCGACCGCCTACCTCCTCCTGCGGCCGACCACGGCCGGCTTCCCGTCGTCGGATACGGTGACCTTCGCGCTCGACAAGACGGGCCTCACGAGCGCCTACGGCGACCAGATGCTCGGGCCCAGCCAGATCTCCGTCACCACCGCGCCATTCTCGGCGTCGTTCCGTCTGCCGTCCGGCGCCGACGGCGCGGCGACGGTTCCCTCGAGCTACATGCTGCCGGTGGTCTTCTCCAACCGCGCCGGCGCGACGGGCGCCCTCGAACCGTTCGTCCACGTCGCGGCCAATGGCGTCCTGTTGCCGGTCGCGCTGGCGCCCGACGCCAACGATCCGACGGTCGTCTATCTCTCGCCGGCGAGCTGCCTGGGCGGCTGGCCGATCGGCGTCCCCATCGAGGTGACCATGGCGGCGGGTGCTCCGGACGCGTTCGGGGTGGCGATGGCCGCCGACGCGACGACCACCTTCGTCGGCAGCGGCCCGGCGCCCACCGCGCCCGACGGCGGTTGTCCGGCCGCCGCTTCCGACGGCGGAACCGACTGAGAAGGGCTCCGACTAATCGTCGAAGGATCGCGCGAAGACTTCGGCGAAGGCGTCGCGGACGGCGTCTTTGACGGCGGCGAGCGCGACGGGGCGCGCGAGCTCACCGGACATCGAGCCCATCACGGCCGCGTCGAGGCCGCAGGGGTTGATGGCGGCGAAGCGCGCGAGATCGGTCGAGACGTTGAGCGCGAACCCGTGCATCGTCACCCAGCGTTTGACCGCCACGCCGATCGAGGCCAGCTTGCGCGCGCCGCCCGTGGTCCAGACGCCGGTCCAGCCGCTCTTGCGTTCGCTCGGCAGGTCGAAGCGGGCACAGACGCGGATGAGCGACTCTTCCAGGTTGCGCAGGTAGACGTGCAGATCGCGCTCGTCGTCGCGCAAGAGAAAGATCGGATAGCCGACCAGCTGCCCGGGGCCGTGGTAGGTGACGTCGCCGCCCCGCTCGATCTCGTAAAGCGGAATCCCGTCGGTGGCGATCAGATTCTCTTTGTGCGCGCTGCGGCCGGCGGTGATGACGTGCGGGTGCTCGACGAAGAGCAGCGTGTCCGGGATCTCGTCCCGCTGGCGCGCGGTCACCAGCTCGCGCTGCTTGGCCCAGACCTCCCCGAATTCACGGGTCCCGAGATCGAGGAGGCGCGCCGGGTGTTGCTGCTCTCTGGTCACCGATTAACAATATGGATCGCTTCGCCCAGGCTCGCCTTGGCCGCCTCCATGATCGCCTCCGGCAGCGTCGGGTGGGCGTGGATGGTCAGGCTGATGTCGTCAGCCAGGGCGCCCATCTCGATCGCCAGCGCCGCCTCGGCGATGACGTCGGAGGCGCCGTTGCCGACGACGTGGATGCCGAGCACCTCTTTGCTCTCGGCGTCGATCACCACTTTGACGAAGCCGTCGGTGTCGGCGTTGGCGATGGCGCGTCCGAGCGCCGCGAAGGGGAACTTGCCGATCTTGACCGTCCGCCCCTTCTTGGTCGCCTCCTCGGCGCTGATCCCGGCCGAGGCGACCTCGGGATCGCTGAAGATGACCGAGGGGATCACGCGAACGTCCATCTCCGCCTTGTGCCCGGCGATCACCTCGGCCACCACCTCGGCCTCGTGCGACGCCTTGTGCGCCAACATCGGCTGACCGGCGACGTCGCCGATGGCGTAGACGCCGGGGACGTTGGTGCGCAGCTGGCGGTCGACGGTGACGAAACCACCGCGCTCGATCTTCACGCCGATCTCTTCCAGCCCCAGCCCGTCCGAATTGGGCCGTCGTCCAACCGCCACCAGCACCTTGTCGGCCTCGATGGTCTGGTCCTTGCCGCCCACGTCGATCGTCACCTCCGCGCGACCGTTCTTCTCGGCCCAGGACTTGGCCTTGGCGCCGGTCACCACCTCGACGCCCAGCTTCTTGAGCTTGCGCGCCACCAGCTGGACGATCTCCGGATCGTTCCCCGCCAGGATGTTGGGCAGCGCCTCGACGACGGTGACCTTGGCCCCGAGCTTGGCGTAGAGCGTCCCAATCTCGATCCCGATGTAGCCGCCGCCGATGACCACGAAGCGCTCGGGCACGGTCGCGAAATCGAGCGCGCCGGTCGAGTCGACGATCCGGTTGCCGTCGAACTTGAACCCGGGGATCTCGATCGGCCGCGATCCGGTGGCGACGATGATGTGGTCGGCCGTGATGGTGGTCTTCCCGGCTTTCTCTTTGCTGTTCTGCGAGGTCAGCTCGACGGTGTTGGGCGAGAGGAACCGGGCCACGCCGGTCCGGTAGTCGCACCCGTTGGCCTTGAGCAGGGTCTTCACGCCGCCGGTCAGCTTCGAAACGACGTCGCATTTCCAGGCCTGCATCTTGGCCATGTCGACGCGCGGGTTGTCGGCGAGGATCCCGATGTCGGCGCCGTGGCGGATCTTGTCGAAGATCTTCGAGGCGTTGATGAGCGCCTTCGAGGGGATGCAGCCGACGTTCAGGCAGATTCCGCCTGGCTTGTCGCGTTCGACGACCAGCGCCTTCTTCTTGAGCTGCCCGAGCCGGATCCCGGCCACGTAGCCGCCGGGACCGGCGCCGATCACCAACGCTTCGACGCGAATCGTCTCGTCCGCCATTGCGGGACGCTTATACCCGAACGCGCGCCGCCGGCAACCTGCGCCGCTGCCCCGTGACGGCCGAGTGGCGGCCTACGGCCGAACGGTCTTGTCGCGAACCCGATCCAGCTCGTCGAGCTGATCCTCGAGCGCGCGGGTCGGTTGCGCCAGGACCTGCTCGATGATGGATCGGGTGGGCGGCGGGCCGAGCGGCTCCTCGGCCGCGAGGGCCGCCCGAAGCTCGGCATCGACCTCGCCGCGCATCGCCGCCTCGGCCGCGGCGTCCAAGACTTTCTCCGCCGCCAGCCAGGCGCGCAGCCGGGCGATCCCGTCCCGCTCGCCCTCACCTTGGCCCACCACCGCCTCGATCAGGGTCGCCCCTTCGCCGCGGCGGCCGCGCGCGGCGGCCTCACGCACGCTGGCCGCGACCGCCAGGAAATCGCCCCCGTCGACCCGCACGCCCGCGATGCCGTAGGCGAGCGCGCGAACGGCGACCGTCTCGGAGGTCATCAACGACGCGTGCTTGCCGTCGTTGAGGCAGACGAAGATCGTCGGCAGCCGGAAGACGCCGGCGAAGTTGACCCCGGTGTGGAAGTCTTCGGCGTCGATCTCGTTCGCGTCCAGATAGGCGAGCGCCACCGTCGGCTTCTTCTGCATCTTGGCGGCCCAGGCGACGCCCGCCGCGTGCGGCAGCTGCGTCCCGGCGTGCGAGGCCACCGGCAGGATGTTGAGCGCGCGCGGCAGCGCCGGGCAGCCGGGGAGCCGCCGCCCGCGCGCGAGATCGTGCGCGTTGCCGAAGAGCTGGGCGACGAGCCCCGCCACTGGATAGCCGCGCGCGAGCGCCGCGGCCGCCTGGCGCCGCCCCGGCGCCACCACGTCGTCGGGCGCGAGCGCGGCGACGGCGCCGACGACGGCCGCCTCGGTCCCCAGCGTCTCGGCGTAGGAGCCGATCCGCTCGGCGCGCACCAGCTCGCGCGCCGCCGCGTCGAGCGCCCGCGCGCGCAGCATCGCCCGGTAGGCGTCGCGCAGCGCCGCCGGCTCGAAGGCCGGGAGCCGCCGGCGGTCGACCTGGCCATTGGCCGGCAGGACGGCGAAGAGGCCGGTGGCCCGCCGGTAGTCGTCGTCGGTCCAGGCCTCGATCTCGGTGATCTCCGGCGCGCCCATGCCGGCGCGGATGAGGGGCAGCGACGATTTGCCTCCCGAGAGCCCCGGCGGCCGCGACGGTGGAATCGACTTCGAGGCCATGTCAGCCCGCTTCGGCCCCGAGCGGCGCCGGCGCCTCTAGCGCCCGCTTGATCTCGGCGACGAACAGCGCGGCGTCGAAGCCGTCGATCACCCGGTGATCGAACGACAGCGAGAGGTTCATGAGGTCGCGGATGACGATCTGGTCGCCCACCACCGCCGGGCGGCGCGCGATCCGGTGGACGCCCAGGATGGCGACCTCGGGCGGGTTGATGATCGCGGTGGCCATCACGCCGCCGAGCGCGCCCAGGCTGGTGATGGTGAACGTCGAGCCCATCAGCTCCTCACGCGCCGCCTTGCCGGTGCGGGTCGCCTCGGCCAGCCGCTCGATGTCGCGGCCGAGCTCGGCCAGCGACTTGCCGTCGGCGTCGCGGATGACCGGGACGATGAGCCCGTTCTCCGTCGCCGTCGCCAGGCCGATGTGGAAGTTGCGCCACTGGATGATCTCGCCGGCCGCCTCGTCGAGCATGGCGTTCATCTGGGGGAACTTCTTCAGCGCGGCGATGGTCGCCTTGATGATGAAGGGGAGAAACGACAGCTTCTCGACGCCTCGTGTATTCAGCTTCGCCCGCAGCGCGACCAGCTCGGTGCAGTCGATCTCCTCGACGTAGGTGACGTGCGGCGCCGTCTGCTTCGAGCGGACCAGCGTCTCGGCGATCTTCTTGCGCAGCCCGCGGAACGGAATCCGCACGCCGTCGGCGGTCGTCCGCGGCACCGACGCGCGCGCCGGCGGCGCCCCGCCCTCCTCACCATGCGCCCGCACGTCATCAGAAGTGATTCGACCGGCGCGGCCGCTGCCGGTGACGTCGCGGATGTCGACGCCAATGTCGCGCGCCAGCTTCCGGGTCGCCGGCGTGGCCAGCACCGCTTCGCCGGTCGCCGCGCCATTGTCACTCTTGCCGCTCTTGCCGGCCTGTTCGGCGCGCGACCCGGCAGGCGAGGTCGCCGCTGCCGTCGAGCTCGGTTTTACCGTCTCCGCGGCGTCACCCTCGACGTCGAGGACAATCAGGACCTTGCCGACAGGACAGCGCTCCCCCTCGGCGAACATTCGCTTGGCGACGCGGCCGGCGCGCGGCGAGCCGATCTCCACCGTCGCCTTGTCGGTCATCACCTCGACCATCGGCTGGTCTTCCTTCAAGAGGTCCCCCTCCTTGACCAGCCAGCGGACCACCTCGCCCTCGGCGACGCCCTCCCCGATGTCCGGGAGACGGAACTCGTAAGCCATCAGAAGCTCACCACCCGCTCGACCGCATCCAAGATCCGATCGGCGTCCGGGAGGTACTCGGCCTCGAGCGTGTAAGGGAAGGGCGTGTCGAAGCCGGTCACGCGCAAGATAGGCGCGTCCAGGCTGAGGATCGCCTTCTCGGCGATCGTCGCCGACAGCTCGGCGCCGAAGCCCGAGGTGCGCGGGGCTTCGTGAACGATCACCACCCGGCTCGTCTTCCTGACCGAGGCCAGGATGGTCGCCTCGTCGAACGGCACCAGCGTGCGCAGATCGATCACCTCCAGATCGTACCCTTGCGCCTCGCCCTTCTGCGCCGCCTCGAGCGCGGTCTGCACCATGGCCGACCAGGCGATCACCGTGACCTGCTTGCCCTCGCGAACCACCTTGGCTTCGCCGAGCGGGATGGTGTACTCGCCCTCGGGCACCTCGCCGCGCGGCTTGCGGTAGCGCAGCTTCGGCTCCATGAAGATGACCGGATCGTCGCCGCGGATCGCGCTCGCCAGGAGCCCCTTGGCGTCGTAGGCGTTCGAGGGACAGACCACCTTCAACCCGGGGATGTGCGTGAACAGCGACTCGGGCGACTGCGAGTGGTAGTGGCCGCCCTTGATGCCGCCGCCGACCGGCGTCCGGATGACGACCGGGGCCGAGTATTCACCGCCCGAGCGATAGCGGAGCTTGGCCAGCTCGTTCACGATCTGATCGAAGGCGGGATAGATGTAGTCGCCGAACTGGATCTCCGGGACCGGGCGCATCCCGTAGAGCGCCATTCCGATCGCCGTCCCCACGATCCCCGACTCGGCCAGCGGCGTGTCGATGCAGCGGTCGGCGCCGAACTCTTCTTGCAGACCCTCGGTGGCCCGAAACACGCCCCCGAACCGGCCCACGTCCTCACCCAGCACGACCACCCGCGGATCGCGGCGCATCTCGACGCGCAGCGCGTCCCTCACCGCTTCGATCAGGTTCATGTCCGGCATGACGCCTGGCCACCTACCGTAATCCGCGCTTCAGTTCAAGTCGAGACGGCGCGGCGCTCGTTCTATGGCGACGGCGGCCGGAGCTTGTAGCCGACGTGGCGGACGGTCTCGATCATGACGCTGCCGGGGCCGAGCTTGGCGCGCAGGCGGCGGACGTGGATATCCACGGTTCGAGTCCCGCCGGCGTAGCGGTAGCCCCAGACCCGCGACAGCAGCTGCTCGCGCGAGAAGACCCGCCCCGGCCGCTCGGCCAGGAACTTCAGCAGCTGGAACTCCTGGCGCGGCAGCTTGAGCGCACGCCCGCGGTAGGCCGCCTCGACCGCCACCGCGTCGATGATGAGGTCGCCGATCTTGATCCGGCCGGCGGCGCGAAAGGACGACATCCTCCAGTCGAGCTGGCGGATCCGCGCGTAGAGCTCGGGCCCGACCACCGGCGCGAGCACGAAGTCGTCGGCGCCCGCTTCGGGGTCGAGCCCAGCCAGACGCGACACCTCGACGCACAACAAGACCGGGACGTCGGCCAGCGAGCCGACCTCGCGCACGCGGCGGATGGCGGCGCGGCCGACCTCCAGGTGCGCCCCTGCGTCCACCACGACAACTGAGGGGCGCTGCAGCTCGATGTCCTCCGGGAGCTGGTCGACGTCGTAGCCGACCGCCACCACCTCGCAGCCGAGATCGTTGAGCGCCGCGGCGGGCGAATCCGCCTCCGACGCAGCGGTGGCGGGATTCGAAGTGACGACCAGGGCGCGCATTCGCGACTTACACTATCCGGCGGGGCTGGCGCCGGCAACTGCGGCGCCTTGTCCACGTTCGGCGAAATATCAAGGGGAGGTTTCCAAAACCTTCCGCGGAGCTATCTTCCTGCCGGCCGACGCTCGGCGGCGCTTGGCGCGGCGCAAACCTGGTGCAATACTCTTCCTTGATGGACGACTTCCACTGCTCCTTCTGTGGGAAGCGGCGCCGTGAAGTGCGCAAGCTGATCTCGGGTCCGCGCGTCTTCATCTGCGACGAGTGCGTCGCGCTCTGCAACGACATCATCGCCAAGGAAGAGGCGGCCGAGCGCCCCAAGCACCCGCGCCCCCGCGAGATCTACGACGAGCTGAACAAGTACGTCATCGGTCAGGACCGCGCCAAGAAGGCGCTCTCGGTGGCGGTGCACAACCACTACAAGCGCATTGGCCAGCACGGCAAGGCGGGCGAGGTGGAGATCCAGAAGGGGAACATCCTGCTGCTCGGCCCCACCGGCTGCGGCAAGACGCTGCTGGTCCAGACGCTGGCCAAGAAGCTCGACGTTCCGTTCGCCATGGCCGACGCCACCACCTTGACGGAGGCCGGCTACGTCGGCGAGGACGTCGACTCGGTCATCAAGGCGCTCTACCGCAACGCCGGCAACGATCCCGAGAAGGCCAGCCGCGGCATCGTCTGCATCGATGAGATCGACAAGATCGCCCGCAAAGGCGGCGGCCCGTCCGTCACCCGCGACGTCTCGGGCGAGGGCGTCCAGCAGGCGCTGCTCAAGATCCTCGAGGGGAAGCAGGCCTCGATCACCCCGGACGGCGCGCGCAATCGCCCGCAGCAGGAGCTGATCCAGGTCGACACCACCGACATCCTCTTCGTCTGCACCGGCGCCTTCAACGGCGTCGAGGAGATCGTCCGCCGCCGCGTGGGCGAGCGCGGCCTCGGCTTCGGCGCGCACATCGGCAAGGGGGAAGAGTCCAAGAACAACCTCCGCGCGCTGACCCGGACCGAGGACCTCATCAAGTTCGGGATGATCCCGGAGTTCATGGGGCGGCTGCCGATCATCGTGGCGGCCGACGACCTCGACGTCGACATGCTGGTCGAGATCCTCTGGAAGCCCAAGAACGCGCTCGCCAAGCAATACGAGCGGCTGTTCGACATGGAAGGGGTCAAGCTGCGCTTCACCGAGGACGCCCTCCAGGGCGTGGCCGAGGAGGCGACCCGGCGCAAGTCGGGGGCCCGCGGGTTGCGCGCGATCCTCGAAGAGGTGATGCTGGAGGTGATGTACGAGATCCCCTCCTTGACAGGGGTCAGCGAGTGCGTGGTCACCCGCGACGTGGTCGTGTCGCGCAGCCGCCCGCAGCTGGTGCGCGAGAAGAAGGCCTCATAAGCAGAGCGCCTCAAGTTCGTCGGCGAGCGGTCGAATTCAGGCCGACGTCTTTACCGCCGGCCATCCGGCATTAAGATTGCCCAAACCGAGGGTGGAGTCATGTTGAGCCCCAAAGAAAAGACCCAGATTCGAACCGTGCTCGAGGATGAGCAGCGGCGATTGGTCAAGAAGAGCGAGAACGCGCTGGCGTACTCGATGAACCACGAGCGGAACATCGGCCGCGACTCGATCGACGAGTCGATGGAAGAGGAGATCTTCTCGACCGAGATGCGCCTGCACGACCGGGAGAAATTCCTGCTCGGCAAGATCAACAAGCAGCTGGCGCGGCTCGACGGCAACGAGATCGACGTCTGCGAAGACTGCGGGGAGAAGATCTCCTTCCGCCGGCTGCTCGCCCGTCCGGTCACCACGCTCTGCATCGACTGCAAGGAGCAGAGCGAGCGCGAAGAGGCGGCCAGCGAGCAGCCGGGGCGCGCCGGGAGCGGGTTCGGGGAGCTCGGCGAGGGGGGCGACGGCGAGACCAAGCTCCCCGCCGAGGAGTGAGCCTACATTCACCGAGGTAGGCGGCGGGGGCCCTTGATTGCCGGCCTTAATTGCCGGCTCGGGCCTTTCGTTATAGCGTCATCGTCGGGGCTGGTTTCGACTGTGGCAGACGATGGCCGATAACCGATATCGCATCACCGAGCGTGTCGCCGCCGGAGGTATGGCCGAAGTCTTCCGCGGCGTCGCCGAGTCGATGCGCGGGTTCAAGAAGAACATCGCCATCAAGCGCATCCTCCCGGCGCTGACCAAGAACAAGAAGTTCGTGGCCATGTTCCTGGACGAGGCGCGGCTGTCGCTCTCGCTCCAGCACGCGAACATCGTCCAGGTGTTCGACATCGGCCACACCGAGGACACGTACTTCATCGTCATGGAGTACGTCGACGGCGTCGACCTCAAGGCGATCCTCGACTGGCGGCGCCGGGTGACGAAGCGGATCCCGGTCGCGCATTCGCTCTACATCATCACCGAGATCTGCAAGGGGCTCTCCTACGCGCACGAGCTCCCCAACCCCGAGACTGAGGCGCCGATGGGGATCGTCCACCGCGACGTCTCGCCCCCCAACGTGCTCCTCTCCAAGCAGGGTGAGGTCAAGGTCGTCGACTTCGGCCTGGCCAAGGCCACCAGCCAGGTCGAGGTCACCGATCCTGGAGTCGTCAAAGGGAAGATGAGCTACCTCTCCCCCGAGGCGGCGCGGGGCGAGGAGGTCGACTCGCGCGCCGACATCTTCGCGGTCGGGATCCTGCTCTACGAGATGCTGACCGGGAAGCGGCTCTTCTACGGAGAGACCGACTACCAGACCGTCGAGCTGGTGCGCAACGCCAAGGTCCCGCCGCTGCGGCCGCAGAACCCGCAGGTCGAGCCCGAGCTGGAGGACATCGTCAGGAAGGCGCTCTCCAAGCGGAAGGAAGACCGCTTCCAGAGCGCGACCGATCTGCAGGACGCGCTGGCGCAGTACAGCTATTCGCGCGGCCTCAAGGTCATCTCGCGCGACATCGCCGAGCTCGTGCGGCAGTGCCTGGACGACAAGCGGATGCAGTCCGGCGAGGGGAAGAAGGCCAGCATCATCGACCACCTCCTGCAGGGCGACCTCGACAAGTTCACCTCGGTCGGCTTCGAGGAGGACGGGGCGCAGCCGCTGCAGGCCGGTGACCTCGGGCAACGGCCCGAGCCGCCACCGGTCGCTTCGGACGGGGACTTCGTCGATCCGCGCGGCTGGGCCGACGAGCGGTTGGCCCCGGGGATGGACGCCGCCGAGGCGCGTGCGCTCGAGGCGCGGCGGACCTCGCGCGACGCGCCGGCCAGCGTGGTGCCCGCGCCCGCCGCGCAGCGCCGCCCCGAACGCATGCGCGTGCCGACCGGCGAAAACCGGGCGCCGAGAAATTCGCCGCCCGCGGCTTCGCCCGTCGAGTCGACCCCCGGCCCCGAAGCGCTGGCCAGCGTCCTCGAGCCGACGCCCGGCCCGCAGGCGCAGCTCTCTTCCCGACCGGGCGCCCCGGCGGCGAGGACGGTCCAGGCGCCCTCGCACGCCGGCCGCAGCTTCCTGATCGGGGCGCTCATCGGCCTCGTGCTGCTCGGCGCCGCGGTGGCGGTCTTCGTCTCCAAACATGGCGGCCTCGGCGGCGCGTCGCACGCCACGCAGCCGGCCTCCTAACTCTCTTTTCGCCTAACGCCGGAGCATGCGCGCGAGCTTGGCGCGATCGGCGGGGCCGAGCTCACCGGTCGCCGCCAGGACGGCAACGTAGACCAGGGCCGCCAGCGCCGTGGCGGCCAGGCCGACGATCTTGCCGTGGCCGGGGACGAAGCGGCCGACCGCCATTCCGGCCGCGACGCCGAGCGCGACCCGCGCCACCGTGCCGAGGGGCGGCGTCCCGCCCAGCCGCGAGCGCGCGTAGATCACCGCCGCCACGAAACCCGCCATCATTCCGAGCGCGGTGGCCCCCGCTGCCGCCTGCAGCATCGGCGTCCCGACGGCCGCGCGCGGAACCAGAATCGCCGACGCCGCCACGCCGACCGCCACCGTCAGCGCGACGAAAGAG
The DNA here is from genome assembly GCA_036267635.1 of Polyangia bacterium. GTDB lineage: Bacteria > Myxococcota_A > Polyangia > Fen-1088 > Fen-1088 > JADGRB01. Next base: position 16,096 of record DATAVR010000159.1, read on the forward strand.
AGGGTCGCGTTGGTCCGGCCCGCCGCGTTCAGGATCGCACAGACGACCGCCAGCAGCGCCAGACAGCACTCCCCTGCGACCAGGATCGGCATCGCGGGAGCGCCGGCGACGTAGGCCGGTTTGTAGATCACCCCCAGCAGCGCCGCCGGGCGCGCCGCGAGCACGACGCCCATCGCCGCCACCAGGATGAGCGCGTAGCGCAGCGTCTGCGTGACGTAGACCCGGGTCGCCTGGCGATCTTCCGCGAAGGTCGAACGCGACACGAGCGGGAAGATCACGAACGTCACCACCATCAAGGCCTGATAGGGGAGCAGCGCCAGCGTGCGCAGGGCCTGGTACTGCGCCCCCAGCGCGTCCGCCACGGTCACCCCGGCGCTCCGTCCGGCGAAGTGACGCAACACCGGCTGGTCATAGTTGAGCGCCAGGTTGAGCAAAATCCCGTACACCACGACCGCGCCCATGTAGCGAATCAGGCGGCCGAGCGGGAACGGCTGCCGGCTCGGCGGCAAGCGCATCACGCGCGAGGCGACGATCAGGATGAAGGCCGCGGCGGCCGCAAAGCCGATGAAGGCCCCGGTCACCTTCCAGAGAACGGCCAGCCCGAGGAGGAGAACGGTCTTGGTGGTCGAAAAGCCGATGTCGAAGTTCGCCTGGGTTCGGAAACGGCGGAGCCCGTTGGCCGAACCGACGAAGACGGCGTAGAGCGCATAGAGAAACGGGATGGCAGACGCGATCCGGAAGTAGGTCGCATAGCGGGGGGCACCCATGAAATCGGCCAGCAGCGGCGCGCCCAGAAAGATCCCCAGCGCCAGCGCCGCACCGAGGACGATTTGCATCTGGACGCCCGCGCGCTGGACCGCACCGGCCCGCGTGTCGTCCTCCGCGGTGAACTTGGAGACCGACTGGATCGTCGCCTGAACGACCGTGTTGTTCACGATCGAGATGGTGTTGTTCACGACCGCGAAGGCGCCGTAGTCGGCCAGGTCGATGAGCCGCGTGAGCAGAACCTGCTGAACGAACCCGCTCAGCATGAAATAGATCTTGGCGATGCCGATGAAGACCGCCCCCTTGGCGGCGGTCGAACCGTCGGAGGGCTGGGCGCCCGAGGAGGAGGGAGGCAGGTCGACCGCGGCCCGCTCGTCGCTCACCGCTTCACCCCCGAGACGACGCGCTCGACGCCGCCCAGATCGCGGCGCGTCTGGACGTCGCTGAAACCGGCCGCGCTCAGGAGCTCGGCCGTCATCGCCGCCTGCCCGGCGCCAATCTCCAGCGCCAGCGCCCCGTCCGGCGCGAGCAGCGCGGGCGCCTCCGCCACCAGACGCCGAACCAGCGCCAAGCCGTCGGGGCCGCCGTCGAGCGCCAGCGCGGGCTCGCTCTTCACTTCGGGGGGCAAGGTCGACATCTCGTTGGACGGAATGTACGGCAGATTGGCGGCGATCAGCGAGAACGGCGCGTGCGCTGCCAGCGGCGCCGTCAGCTCCCCTTCGAGGAACGTCACCGGCAGCCCCAGCCGCTCGGCGTTGCCGCGCGCGACCTCGAGCGCCGCGGGCGAGATGTCCGAGGCGAAGACGGCCGCCGCCGGGAACAGCTTGGCGAGGGTCAGCGCGATCGCGCCCGATCCGGTGCCGACGTCAGCGAGCGTGGGGCCGAGCCCTGCTCCGCCGGCGCGATCCCCCGCGAGGAGATCGCGCGCCACCTCGATCAGCGTCTCGGTGTCGGGGCGCGGGACCAACACGCGTGCGTCGACCGCGAGCTCGAGCCCCCAGAACTCCTTCTTGCCCACCAGGTAGGCGACCGACTCGCCCCCCTGGCGCCGCTTGATGAGCGCGCGGATGGCGGCCAGCTCGTCGGCCAGGAGCGGCCGATCGAACTGCACGTAGAGCTGCACGCGGGGCAGCGCGAGAGCGTGCGCCACCAGCAGCTCGGCGTCGAGGCGCGGGCTCGGGAGGCCGCGCTCGGTGAAACGGGCGACCGTCCAGCGGATGACCTCGAGGACGGTCCAGCGCGCGGGCGACGAAGTGGCGTCGGGCGAAGGCGAGGCGGCCAACCCGGTCACTTCATCCGGAGGCGCTCGACCGGCACGCCGCCGAGGAGGTGGCGCTCGATGATCTCGCTAACGTCGCCGACCGAGACGCCGCCGTACCAGACCTGCTCCGGATAGACGACCACGGTGACGCCGCGGGCGCACTGATCGAGGCAGCCGGCGGCGTTGGCCCGGATGCGCCCCTTGACGCCCCGGTCGTGCAGCACGCGTTTGAACTCGTCGCGCACGGCGTCGCTCCCCTTCTCCGCGCAGGACCCCTTCGGGTTCCCCGGATCGCGCCGGTTGGTGCAGATGAAGACGTGTCTCTCGAAGTGCGGCTCGGCCATCGGGTCGGCGAGTATACCGTCCCTTCGCGCCGAGCGTAGGTCGGCTTCGCCGGCCGAAGCTCATCGCTCCGAGTACTAAAGACTTCCAACTTGGGCGGCGTGGACCCACCCTTCGAGCCCGTTGCCGAGGCGGACGCGCAGCCAGTCCTGATCGTGCTCGATGAGGCGGACACGCAGCCCGGCGTGGATCTCGAAGCTGGTGCGGTAGCTGTCGTCGGCCCCATCCTTGACCGCGACCGCGTCGGGCAGCACCACGCCGAACGGCAGCTTCTCGAGCCGCGTCCGCCCGAAGAGCAAGGCGCCCGCCAGCAGCGCTGCGGCGCCCAACACCGCGACCCCGGCCCCCAGCGCCGGCCGCAGATCGTCGCGCGCCCGCCAGCGGACGACCACCAGCCCGAAGAATCCCAGGAAGAATCCCAGGTAGGCCGCGACGAAGAGCCAGGTCTCGGTGGAGGGCCCCAGCGCAGCGACGGCACGGATCCAGAGCGGATCGCGATCCTCGCCTTCGAGCCGATCGTGGGCCTGGCGCGCGGCCACCTTGCGCGCCTCGGCCAGGTTGTAGCGAGCGTCCTCGTCGCCCGGGGCGAGCGCGGCCGCCTTTTCGAAGGCCCAGATCGCCGGACCGAGCGCCCCCTTGCGAAAGTAGGCATCGCCAAGATTGAAGAACAGATCGGCGGAGACGGCGCCCTGATGCTCCAGCTCCTCGTAAGCGGCGGCGGCCGCCGCATAGTCGCCGTGCAGGTAGGCCTCGTTGCCGCGCCGCCAGGCCTCGTCGCGCCGATCGGCGCGGGCCGGCCCGGCGACACCGAGGACGACGGCGGCCACCGCGGCGACGGCCGAGAGAAGCCCCCGGCGGCTCACGCCCGGGTCTCCTCGCCGAGCGGCGCCCGCTCGATGGCGTCGATCAGCTCGCCGGCCCGCGCCAGCATGGCCGCCAGGGCCGCCGGATCGGCCGCCGCGCCGCCCGGGGCGAACCGCGCCTCGTCGCAGGCCTCGATGGCGTCGACCACCAACGTCGTCTCGCCGGCGGGGAGGCCGCGTGTCCGCAACAGCGTCCCCAGCTCGTCGAGCCGCAGCCCGCCGAGCTCGCTCCCCATCCGCTCCGACAGCGCCCCCCGCAGCACGCGATCGATCTCGACGTAGAAGTCGCCGGTGCGCCCCGCCGCGCGGTGGGCCTCCGCCGCCCGCAGCCGCCGGTCGGCCATCGTGCGCAGGCGCCGACGCCGCGTCCGGTGCGTGTCGCGCCCGAGCCGCGCGCGGACCCGTCCGAATGCCAGCAGCGCCACCAGGGCGAGCGGCGGCGTGACGACCGTGGCGGTGAACCCGGCGCTGCGCAGGAAGGCCACGCCGCTCTCGCCGCCGAGACCGCCGCGCCCATGAATCGGTCGGATCGTTCCGGCGACCAGGTTGTCCAGGCCCGCCGGCGGTGGCGCCCCGGCGCCGGCCGGCGCCGCGATCGATCCCGCCTCGCCGGTGACGACGATTTCGATCGGTTGGCTGCGCACCGTCTCGTAGCGCTTGGCCGCCGGATCGAACGTCTCCAGCACCAGCGGCGGCACGATGGTCTTGCCGCCCCGCTCGGGGCGCATGAGCCACTCGACCGTCTTGGTGCCGGTGATCGTTTCGGTGCCGTCGACCGCGACGTCGGTCTTTGGCTCATAGCTCTTCCAGCCTGGGAGCGGCGGCAGCGCGGGCGGGCGCACGTTGCGCACGTTGCCTGTCCCCTTGACGGCGACCTTGAGCGTGACGGCGTCGCCGACGGAGACGGTGGCGCGATCGACCGCCGCCGAGATCTCGTAGCGTCCCACGTTGGCGGGATCGAAGTGCGGCGGCTCTCCTTTTGCGGGGAGCGGCTGCGCCTCGACGATCAGCGGCTCGGTCTTGAGCCGGTGGACCTCCATCGGGCTGAAGAAGTCCGCCTGCTGGGTGATCTCCGCCTCCATCGCCGTGATGGTCAAGTTGCCGGGCCCGAGCGGGAACAACGCCTTCTTGAACAGCAGCGCGACGTTGTAGCTGCGTCCGGCGATCGTCTGCTGCTCGTTGAACGACAGCCGCCCGGGCGGCGTCGTCGACGGGATGTCCTCCGACCAGAACCCGTCGGTGTGCGGCTCCGAGACCTGCCCGAAGCGGGCCGGGACCTGGACCGTATAAAGAAACCAGCCGACGGTCACCTGCTCACCGACGAAGGCGCGCGTCTTGTCGGGAACGACGCGGATGAAGGCCGCCGAGGGCGTCGAGGCCGTCGCGTTGGATCGCTCGCGATCGCCAGCACCCTGAAATCCCTGCACGCCCGGAAACATCTGTTGAAAGACCCGATTGGGGTCGATCCCCTGCGCGCCGCCCGGGCGTTGCTGAGGCTGGGCGCCCGCCGCGCCGACCCGCACCTGCACGTTGTTCGTCGCCAGCTCGCGCCCCCCGACACGTACGTGCGCCGCGCCGATGGTGAGCGGCCCCTTGCGACCGGAGGGCAGCACGAGCTGGTAGGTCCAGACGTAGGTGGACTGCACCGACTGCTGGCTCTGGCCGAACACGAGTTGGACGCTGGTCGACTTGCTCGGGCCGCGCGCCTCCTCGACCTGAAAGCCGTGAAAGTCCGGCGGACGAAAGGCCTGGGCGTCGCCGTCGCCGCTGAGGCTCAAGTTGATCTGGTAGATGAACGGCTCCCCGGGGGCCACCGCCTCGCGGTCGATCTCAGCGCTGAACGACGCCGCCCGCGCCAGACCCGGCGAGATCGCGGCCAGGGCCACGGTCAACAAAAGCACGGCGCGCAAGCTTCGCCCGCTCACCAGTCGCGCTCCGGCGGCGCCCGCCGCACCGCCCGCACCTTGGCGCGCTCTTTCTCGAGATCCTTGGAGCTGCGCTCCAGGTTGTCGAGCACCGACTGGATCTGCTTCTCCTCCTCGGGCGTGCTCGGCTGCGGCTTCGGCTGTTCCTGATTCTGTTTCTGTTGGTCCTGCTTGTCCTTCTGGCTCTGGTCCTTGTCCTTCTGGTCCTTGTCCTTCTGGTCCTTGTCCTTCTTCTGGTCCTTCTTGTCTTGGTCTTTGTCCTTCTGGTTTTTGTCTTTCTGGTCCTTCTTGTCGTCCTTCTTCTTGTCGTCTTTCTTCTGGTCGTCCTTCTTCTTGTTCTTGTCGTCCTGGTCCTTCTGATCTTGCTGCTTCTTCTCCTCGTCCTTCTGTTTGCGCAGCGCGATCTCCAGGTTCCATTTGGCCTGTTTGTCCTCGGGCCGAAGCCCGAGCGAGCGGGTATACGCCGAGACCGCGTCCTTGTACTTCTCCTTCTTGAAGAAGGCGTTCCCCAGGTTGTAGAAGGCCGAAGCCTTGAGCGCCGGATCCTTGGCCTCGGTCGCGCGCAAGAACTCCTGCCCCGCCTCGTCGAAGCGCGAAAGCGCGTAGAGGGCGGCGCCGCGATCGAAGTGCGTCCCCGCGTCGGCGGGCAGCTTCTTCACCGCGGCGTCGTAGTGCCCGAGCGCCTCCTCGGCCTTTCCGGCCTTGAGCGCGGCGTTCCCCGCCTCCACCTCAGAATCGCGCTTCTCGAGCAGGCCGAACCCCAAGAGCAACGGCGCGCACGCCAGCAGCGCCGCGACTTCGCCCAAACGCCTCACGCCGAGACCTCCCCTCGCCCCGGCTTTCGCCGGCGTCTCTCGCTCATGCAGGCCTCGCCGACGAGCAGCAGGAAGGCCGGCAGCAGCAAGAGCTCAAAGATCTCGTCGTAGTCGCGCACGACCCGCGCCTCGTTCTCCGTCCGGGTGAGGCCGTCGAGGGCGCGCTCGACGTCCTCCACGCCGAACCGCTTGCTGTCGGCGTGGAAGTACTCGCCGCCGGTCTTGCGCGCGATCTCGGCCAGCGTCTCCTCGGCGAGCCGAGACGTCACGTAGTGGCCGTCGGCGTCCTTCACGTAGCCGGTGACCTTCCCCTGCTCGTCGTACTCGGGGATGAGCTCGCCCGAGCGGGAGCCGATCCCCACGGTGAAGATCTTCACCCCCAGCTTCGACGCCTCCTCGGCCGCCTCCAGCGGCTCGCTGTCGTTGTCCTCACCGTCGGTGAGCAGCAGGATCGCCTGGCCCCGCGTGGCGCCCCCCTTCACCCGCAGCGCGGTCAGCTGCTCGAGCCCGCTCTTGATCGCGCGTCCGATCGCAGTCCCGCCGACCGGCATGTCCCAGGGGCCGAGATCGCGCCAGAACAGCTTCACCGCCGCGTAGTCGGTGGTCGGTGGATAGGTGAGGCTCTCGCCGGCGAACGCCACCACGCCCACGCGATCGCCCGCCAGGCCGTCGAGCAGCTGCTCGAGCTCGCGCTTGGCCCGCTCGAGGCGCGACGGGTAGACGTCCTTGGCCAGCATCGAGCGCGAGAAGTCGAGCGCCACCACCAGATCGAGGCCGCGCTGCCGGGAGACGCGCGCCCGCCCGCCCGCCTGCGGCCGGGCCAGCGCCAGCGCCAGGAGGCCGAGCGCCGCGACCACCAGCGCCGCGCGCGCCAGCTTGCGCGGGACGGAGACCGTGGCGGCCATCAGCGCCACCAGCGGCTCGTCGCCGAGACGGGCCAGACGCCGGCGCCGCGCGGCAAACCCCAGCCCGTAGGCGAGCACCGCGGCCGGAACGGCCAGGAGGAGCCAGAGCGCGTGGGGGTTGGCGAAGCGCACGATCAGGGGATCCGTTGAAAGCGGGTGAGCCGCAGCGCGGTCTCCAGCAGCAGCAGCGCGAAGGCCGCCAGCAAGAACCGGCGGTAGAGCTCCTTGTAGAGCGTCCCGCGGTCGTGAATCCGCGACTTCTGCAGATCCTCGAGGATCTTCTGGAATCGCTCGGCGAGCGCCCGCGTGTCGCTCGCCAGGTAAGGCGTCCCGCCGGTCATCGAGGCGATCTCTTCCAGCAGCTTGGGGTTGACCGGCTGGCGCTGGCGGGCGGGCGCCCCTGCCTCGCCGTCGCTGGTGCCGGCGAGCACGGTGTAGATCTTCACCCCCAATGTCTGCGCGTAGCGCGCCGCCTGCTCGGGCGAGATGTTGCCGGCGTTGTTCTCGCCGTCGGTGAGCACGATGATCACCTTGGACTTGGCGTCCGACTTGCGGAGGCGGTTGAGCGCCACGCCGATCCCGTTGCCGATCGCCGTCGCGCGCCCGTCGATGATGCCCACCTGCAGCTCGGCCAACATGCGCAAGAAGGTGCCGTGGTCGAGCGTGAGCGGGATGTCGGTGAAGGCGTCCCGGCCGAAGATGACCAGGCCGATCCGGTCGGAGGGGCGCCGGCGCACGAAGTCCTGGATCACCATCTTGGCCGCCTCCAGCCGGTTCGGAACGAGGTCGGTCTCCTGCATCGACCCCGACAGATCGAGGGCGATGACGATGTCGATCCCCTCGAGCTCGAGGTCGTCGCTGACCTGCGTGCTCTGCGGGCGCGCCAGCGCGACGCCGATCAGGACCACCGCGGCGAGCCGCAGCACCGTCGGCAGATCGCGCAGCCGGGCGACGAGGCCCGGGCGCTGGGCGCCGAGGTCACTGGCGCGAGAATAAACGAAGAGGCCGCGCCGACCCGGCGCGCGCAACAGGCCCGCCCAGGCGACGAGCGCCACCGCCGGCGGGATCAGGGCCAGCGCGAACGGGTGCGCGAAGCGAAACCCCAGCACGTCGTGCAGGAGCATGAAGTAGCCGACCGCCAGCGGCGTGAACACCACGGCGAGGAGCGCGTAGGGGAAGCGCGCGCCCCCCCGCCGGTTTGTCGACCCGTCAGGCATGCAGCGCTCCCGCCCCGCCGGACGCAGCTCCCACGGGCGCCGGCACCGGGCGCGTCGTGGTCACGATCCGGATGGCGTTTTCCAGCGCGCCGCGCGCCTCCGTCGCGCTGGGCGAGATCTTGGCGAACTTCACCAGATCGCAGGCCGAGAGCCACCCCTCGACCTCGCCCAGGAACAGCTCGCGGCCGGCCTGGCGGCGCAGCTCGGCCACCAGCTCGTCGGTGGTCAGCTCCAGCGAGTCGAAGCCGTACCGCCCGCCCAGGTACTCGCGGATGATCTCCGAGATGATGAAGTAGAAGGGGCGGTTGTCGGCGTTCTCCAGAAAGCCATAGCCGCCCAGCCGGTCCAGCTTTTCGAGCGCCACCTCGTGCGCCGGACGCGGCGGCAGGCCTGGGCGCTCGCCGCGGCGCGCGCGCAACCTGCGGACGATCAGCATCGTCACCAGCGCCCCCAACCCGGCGGCCACCAACCCGGCCGCGATGTAGGCCGGCCAGAGGTTCTCCTCCATCACCGTCACCGGCGGCGCCGCGTCCTTGAGCGCAGGCTCCGGCTCGTTGGCGATGAAGCTGGCGATCTTCATCGTGAGCGGTTGTGTCCGCGCCGTCCGCACGTCGCCGCGCGGACCGAGGTAGGTCACCTCGATCGCCGGCACCGTCTTGGCGCCCGGCTCGTAGGCGGCGATGGTCAGGGTGAACTGCCGCTTGATCCGCCCGTCGCCCAGGTTCTGCTCGCTCTCTTTCCGATCGAGCAGCGAAAACGGTCCCAGCTCGAGCGTCGACGGGAGGTTGACCGGAACCGCGCTCTTGCCGATCGCCACCACGTCGAGGTGGATCGGATCCCCGACGTGCGCCTCGCCGCGGTCGGCGTGCGCCGCGACCGTCGGCGCGTCGGGGTCGGGCGCCTCGGCGATGCCGGCGTCGGACGCGGCCGCCCGCGAGACGCCCACCGCGCAGAGGAGCGTCCAGGCCCCCAACGACAGCAGCATCGCGAGCGGTCTCAATGCCGCATCCTCCGCGAGCGCGACTCGAAGAAGCTGGTCAGCGCGGGAAGATACGGCTTGTCGGTCGACAGCTCGATCGGGTCCATCCCGACGCGCTTGAACAGCTCCCGGCGCGCCTCTGCCGCCTGGCGCACGGCACGCGCGAATGCTTTCGCCTCCGGACCGCCGGTGTCGAACACCAGCGCCTCGCCGGTCTCGGGGTCCTCGATCTCGATGAGGCCGACGTTGGGCAGCGCCTCCTCCAGCGGATCGCCGATGCGAACCGGGATCAGATCGTGGCGCCGCGCGGTGATCCGCAGCGCCCGCTCGTAGCTGCCGACCGGCGCCAGAAAATCGGAGATCAGGAACGCCACCGCCTTGCGCCGCACGACGTGGCTGAGAAATTCCAGCCCCGCGCCGAGCGAGGTCCGCTTGCTCTTCTCCTCGAACGAGAGGATCTCGCTCACCACCCGCAGGACGTGCCGTTTCCCCTTCTTGGGCGGCACGAACTTCTCCACCTCGTCGGTGAAGATGATCAGGCCGACGCGGTCGTTGTTGCGGATCGCCGAGAAGGCCAGCACCGCCGCCAGCTCGGCGGTCAGATCGCGCTTTTGCCGCACCCGCGAGCCGAACCGCCCGGAGGCCGACATGTCGACCAGCAGGAGCACGGTCATCTCCCGCTCCTCGGTGAACAGCTTCACGTAGGTGTCGTTCATGCGCGCCGACACGTTCCAGTCGATGAGCCGGATGTCGTCGCCCGGGATGTACTGCCGCACTTCGGAGAACGCGATCCCGCGCCCCTTGAAGACGGAGTGGTACTGCCCCGCCATCCGGTCGCGCACCAGGCGCTCGGTGACGATCTCGATCTTGCGGATGCGCTTCAGGACCTCGCGAGGCAGCATGACGTCGCTCGAACGGATCGGCCGGCTACGGAACTTCGACCCGCTCGAACAGCTTCCGGACCACCGTCTCGGTGGTGATCTCCTCGGCCTCGGCCTCGTAGGTCAGGATCACGCGGTGGCGCAGGACATCGACGCCGATCGCCTTGATGTCCTCGGGGGTGACGTAGCCGCGGTGGCGCAGGAAGGCGTGCGCGCGCGCCGCCAGGTTCAGATAAATCGACGCCCGCGGGCTGGCGCCGAAGGCGATGAAGTCGGCCAGATCGGCGAGGCCATAGGCCTTGGGCTCGCGGGTGGCGTGGACGATGTTGACGATGTAGTCGCGGATCTTTTCGTCGATGTAGACCTCCTGCACGACCGAGCGCGCCTCGGCGATCTCCTGCGGCGTGCAGGCACGCTCGGCGGCGACTTTCATCGGCGAGGTCATGCGGTCCATGATGGCCCGCTCCTCTTCCTTGCTCGGGTAGCCGACCTTGATCATCAGCATGAAGCGATCGAGCTGCGCCTCGGGGAGCGCGTAGGTCCCCTCCTGCTCGATCGGGTTCTGGGTGGCCATGACCAGGAACGGATCGGGCAGCTTGTGCGTGGTGTCGCCGATCGTCACCTGCCGCTCCTGCATCGCCTCCAGCAGCGCCGATTGCACCTTGGCCGGCGCGCGGTTGATCTCGTCGGCCAGCACCAGGTTGGCGAACACCGGCCCCTGCTTGGAGATGAACTCGCCCTTGGCCTGGTTGTAGATGACGGTGCCGACGATGTCGGCCGGCAGCAGATCCGGCGTGAACTGGATCCGCTGGAACTTCATGGCCAGCGTGTCGGCGAGCGTCTTCACCGTCAGCGTCTTGGCCAGACCGGGGACGCCCTCCAGGAGGACGTGCCCGCCCGTCAGCAGGCCGATCAGGATCCGTTCGATCATCGTCTTTTGTCCGACGATGACCTTTCCGACCTCGGCGTTCAGCTTCTCGACGAAGGCCGACTGTTTATGCACCAGCTCGTTGATGACCCGGACGTCCATTTCTTCCTCGGTTTCGGGGGGCTCTCGTGGTCTCTGCGTGGGCGCCGCCTCGGCGCGGCGCGCAGCTTACAACCCCGAGGCCGCCTAGGATATTTCCAGTTCGTGTGCTAGCTAAGGCCGCCATGAGCCGAGACGCGGATCCCAAGATCGACCCCAAATCCACCCGACTCTTCGACAAGCGGACGGTCGACCGCAACATCAAGAAGGGGCTCGTCACCCGCAAGGACTACGACAAGCACCTCAAGACCCTCGACGACGTGGCCGGCAAGGGCCTCTACGGCGGCGCCGAAGGCAAAGCTGCCGACGGCGACGACGTGGCCGCCGGCAGCGAATAGCGCCGGGAAATCGCGCCGGGGGTCATTGAAACCTCGGCCGGCCGTGCGTAACCTCCCGGCATGGCCAGCGGCGATTCGAAGGTCTCGGGCTTCACGGTCACCGATCGGCGGTCCTTTGCGGACGGCGGCGACGCCCCCGAAGAGGCGGGCGATGAACCGGGCGATGAACCGGGCGATGAGACGCCGGCAACCTCGACCGTGGGCGACTTTCCCATCGCGGCCTTCCCGCCGGTCGACTTTCACACCTTCGTGCTGTCGCTCGGCAGCTCGGCGCTGCTGCACCTCGGCGAGATCGAGAACCCCAACGACGGCGTCTCCCAGAAGGATCTCCCGCTGGCCAAGCACACGATCGACATCCTGGCGATGCTCGAGCAGAAGACCAAGGGGAACCTCTCCCCCGCCGAGGAGAAGCTGATCGAGAGCCTGCTCTACGACCTGCGGCTGCGTTACGTCGAAGCGACCAAGTCGTAGCCGGCGACGGCTTCAACCGAAGTAGCTGGTGTGCAGCACGTCGGAGACGACGTTGCAGAGGGCGTGGAAGGTGGCGCCGGCGGCGATCGATCCGGTGCGGGCGCGCATCCAGCCGAACACCAGCGCGGGGAAGAAGACCGCCAGCCGCTGCGGGTTGGGGATGACCAGCAGATGGCCGAGCGCGAACAGCGCGCTCGACATGACGAGCGCCCATCCGACCTTGGCGCCGAGGAAGCTCTTCGTCGGTGGCCAGACCTGCTCGAGCCGCTCCATCAGATAGCCCCGGAAGAACAGCTCCTCGGGGATGGCGACCACCACCAGCTGGCTGAAGGCGAGCAGCGCGAAGCGGGGCGGCAGCCGCAGATGCCCCCCCGCCGGCCCCAGCCAGTGGCGGCAGAGCGCGCCGAACATGTGCGTGAGCGCGTTCGCCGGGATCGTGCAGGCGTGGCCGTAAAACAGGAAAAACCCAGCGACGAAGCCGGGGATGGTGAGCGCGGCGAAGCTCCCCAGCACCGCCAGGTTGAGCGCCAGCGGATCGGCGCGCAGTCCGGCCTCGCGGTAGTCGAACTCGCGCCCCGAGCGCCGCGCCGCAACGGCCGGCGCGTAGAGGAAGATGATGGCGATCGGCGCGTGCAGGTTGTCGCGCACGAACGGCACGACCGCACCGAGCGCCGCCAGCGCGGCCGCCAGCGCCGTCGCGGCCGCGAACGCCAAGAGCGGCTCGCGGAGCCCGGCGGACACGCGTCCCACGGCGGGAGTCTAACTCCGAACCCTAGCGCCGGGCGAAGGCGCCCAGGGAGGCGAACGCCGTCGCCGCCGCGCGCGTCGCTCCGCGCAGCCGATCGGCGGCCGACGCCTCGGGGGCACCGGCCGCGGAGCGCAACGTCTTCAAGAGCGCGTCGAGCTCGCCTTCGAGGCTGCTGAGCGCCGTCCGACTGTCACGCAACGCGACCGCCAGCGAGGTCGAGCGCAGGAGCCGCGCCTCGCTCCGGCGCACCGTCACCCGCGAGCGCGCGGGAACACCTCGGGACCTGCGCCCGGGCGTGGCGACGCTGCGTCGACGAGAGCTCATGCTTGCACCCGAGGATTGGCCTCGCCGCCCCCCAAGTCAATTATTTCGCCCACCGACGGTGTCAGGGCCTTCCCAGCAGATAGCGGCGCGACGGATCGACGACCACGCCAGGACCGAGCGCGGTCCGTCCGACCAGCATCGGGAACAACATGTCGCCCCGGTCGGTGAGCGTGACGGTGATGCGCCGTTCGAACCGCCCCAGCTTGAGCGCCGTCTCGATGACCGGCCGCCGCTCCGTCCGCCCGGAGGTGTCGCGCACCATCACGAACTCCCGCACCGTCGCGCGGACGACGTGCGGCCGCTCGCCCCGACGGCCGCCCGGCACGGTGATCTCCAGGATGGGGCGCCGGTTCGGCCCGCCGGCGGTGTCGATCGTCCGCATGCGCATCACGTGCAGGGCCGACGTGCGGGCGCCGGTGTCGATCTTGGCCTTGAGACGCCCGATCTCCAGCCGGGGCAGCGCCACGTGCTCGACCCATCCGATCCGCGTCTTGCCGTCGACCTCGGTCCGACCGTCGACCACCTCGCGCGCCTCGCCGCCACGCCGGGCAGCGTGCGACGGCGACAACGGGACGAGCGTGAACAGCGTCGCGCCGGCACGAACCGGCCCGGCGCCCGCAGCCTCGACCACCACTCCCGCAGCCGGGGCGATCACCGCCGTGGCCGGCCCCGGCAGCGCGGGCTCGACGCGCCCGAGGAGCGCCCGCGCCCGCACGATGCTCCCGGGCGCGGCCGGGGCTTCCAGGAACCCGTCGACCGGCGCCCGCACCCGCAGCGCGCGCGACGGCACCCGCAGGAGACCCGAGCCCGGACGCGCCTGGCGCTCGCTCCCCGCCACCGGCGCCCCGCCCGCGGCGAGCAGGCCGAGCGCCGACAGCAGCGCGCGCGACGACCGGACCAGCGGCTCTGCCCCCGCGGCGTCGGCGAAGGGGCCCGCGGCCGAGAGCTCGACCGCGATCACCTGCGCTTCGGCCGCGGCGGCCAGGAGGTCCCCCTCCGCCCGTGCCGCCGCCAGCAACGCGGCCGCGCCGCTTTGACTCGCCAGCCGCAGCACCCGCGGGTCGTCGAGGCGGCCGCGCGCGACGACGACCCCGCGCCGGCCACGCCGCGGCCCCCCGAGCACGATGAGCGCCTGCGCCCCGACCACCACGTCCGAGAAGAGCACGAAGGCGTCGCGCGCCGCGCGGTT
>DATAVR010000160.1:0-10410 GCA_036267635.1 Polyangia bacterium
TGGAGCGCCTCGAGCGCCCCGACGACCAGTGGCAACACGCCGGCAAGATCGGCCTCTCCTTTCAAACCGGCGGCGATCTCGGCGGCAAGGAGATCATCCGCGCGCCCGACCTGACGGTCGGCTACCCGGGTGCGAAGATCCTCGACGGCGTGACGGTCAACGTCTACCGCGGCGACAAGCTGGGCGTCGTCGGCCCCAACGGCAGCGGCAAGTCGACGTTGCTGAGGACATTGATCGGCGAGCTGGCGCCGCTCGCCGGCAAGGTCGAGTTCGGCAGCGGGGTCCGGATCGGCTACTTCGATCAGAAGCTGGGGACGCTCGACGAACAGCTGACGTTGACCGAGGAGATCCGCTCCGTGCGCGCCGACCTGTCACCCGAAGCGGTGCGCCAGTACCTGGCCAAGTTTCGGTTTTTCGGCGACGACCCCTTCCGGCTGGTGCGGGGCCTCTCGGGCGGCGAGCGCAGCCGGCTGGCGATGGCGAAGATCATGCTCTTCCCGCGCAACGTGCTGGTGCTCGACGAGCCGACCAACCACCTCGACATCCCGGCGCGCGAAACCCTGGAAGACGCGCTCGGCGCCTACGAGGGAACGCTCATCACCGTCAGCCACGATCGCTACTTCCTCGATCGCATCTGCACGCGCCTCCTGGTCATCGAAGGGACGCAGGTCGAGGCGCACGTCGGCAACTACAGCGACTGGCGTGGGCGCGTGAAGGAGAGCACCCCGGTCGAGCCGGCCGCACCCCCGCCCAAACCGGCGCCGACCGCGACTCCGAAGGCGATCTCGAACCCGATTTCGGCGTCGGCCGTCGCGCGCGACGACGACAAACGGCGCGAGCGCGAGCAGCGCAGGCTGGCGCGGCGCGTGGAGACACTGGAGGCGGATGTGAGCAAGCTGGAAGCCGAGCTCGGGGCCGTCCGGGCCGACCTTGTCGGCGATCACGCCGGTGACTGGCAGAAGCTACACGCGCTGGCCGAGCGCGAACGCGAGCTCGACGCCCTGCTCGCCCGCCGGATCGCCGAGTGGGAGGCGGCCAGCGCCGCGGCTCTCAACCCTCTTCCGAATTCCTCCGATTGACAGTTTAGAAACGTCCGGCGGTTTTCTGGTTTCACGTCTGCAGCATTGCATCGCAGCCTCTGCGCCCTACTTTGATCGTGTAAACTGAAGAGGTTCTCTCCGGGAGGTATCCGGATGCGGTTCGCTGGCTCGGTCGTATGCGTGTTCGTGGTCGCCACCGGCGGCTGCGCGACACATTCGACGCCGCCTCTGCGGGTGCCCGCTGCCGCGGCGATGACGCCGAGCGAGGTTTCGGGCGTGTGGGACGCGCTCAGCCGTACCACGATCGGCGCCGGCGTCGGCGCCGGCGACACGCGCATCGAAAAACAGGAGTGGCACCTCACGCAGGCTGGCAGCGCCATCAGCGGCTACTACATCGCGGCGCTGACCTTCGTTTCAGGCGACGGCCGCCCTTACGTTTGCAACCGGCAGCCGCGCTTCTCGGCGACCCAGCGGTTCAACGTCGCGGGGCGCGTGAACGCGGGGCAGATCGAGATCGAGGAGAAGGAACAGGGGGCCGCCGAGGAGGGAAACCGCTGCGACCCCGGCCAGAAGCAGCTGGCGCGCTACAGCGGCCGTCTCGACGGCGACGTGTTGACGTTGATGAGCGGCGCCCAGCGCCAGACCCTCTACCGGATCCGTCCTGGACAGACCGAGGTGGTGCTGGCCAACGCGAGCGGTCCCCTCCCCACCGACGAGCCCATCTCGGAGGACCCGCGCTTCCCGGAGCACAACGCCCCCTCCCCGGCCTCGTCGGTCGCTTCGCTGCCGCCCGCCGACGTGAGCGGGATGTGGATCTGGGAGCACAGCGGCGTGGTCCCCGGCGGTGACGAGAAGCAGGAGCGCGAGGAGTGGCACGTCACCCAGGACGGCGCGAAGATCTCGGGCTACTACGATCGCGTCGTCCACCAGGTCTCGACCGACGGCCAGGCCTACCGCTGCAGCATGGCGCTCGACTTCCAGATCGTGACCCGCTACCAGTTTCGCGGCGAGGTCGACGGCAGCAAGGTGATGATCTACGAGAGCTCGTTCGAGGTCATGAACCCGAACGCCTGCGACAACGGCAAGCGCCGCCTCGACGCCTACGAGGGGCAGGCAGCCTCGGACGAGCTGCGCCTCGTCTGGGGCGTCGGCGGCCAGGTCCTCCGCCGCCCCCGCCCCGACGTCCCGACCCAGAGGTTCTGAGCTTTCATCTGACGGGGTCCGGCGCGCTGCCGCTCGCGAACCCCGATCCCCCGCGCACCGCGCGGCGAAGCCGCGCTGCGCTCGCCCTTCGTATTGAGCTTGAGCGCTCGGCTAACCCTTGCTGCCCTTGAGCTCTTTGTCGATGACGGCCTTGAAGGCCTCGAGCGGCTGCGCGCCGACCAGGCGGGTGCCGTTGACGAAGAAGGTCGGCGTCCCGGTCACCCCGAACGCGGCGCCCTCCTTGTCCTCGGCGTCGACCTTGTCCTTGAACTTCCCGGAGTCGAGCGCGGCCTTGAACTTCGTCATGTCGAGGCCGATCTCCTGGGCGTACTTCTCGAGCGAGGGGCGATCGAGCGCCTGCTGGTTGGCGAACATCTTGTCGTGCATCTGCCAGAACTTCCCCTGCTCGTTGGCGGCCAGCGCCGCCTCGGCCGCCAGGTGGGCCTTGTCGTGGAACGGCAGCGGGAACTGCTTGAAGGCGATGCGCAGCTTCCCTTTGTAGTCGGTCTCGAGCTGCCGGACCGTGGGGACGGCGCGGCTGCAAAACGGGCACTGGAAGTCGCTCCAGGCGACCAGCGTGACCGGCGCCGAGGCCGGCCCCTTGACCGGCGCGTCGCCCACGTGAACGTCGAACTTGCCGCCCTGGTCGTCGGGCGCGCCCGCGGGGGCCGGCGGCGGCGCCAGCGACGCCGTCTCGATCCGCTTGGTGTAAACGTCGCGCAGCGGCGTCCCCTTCTTGAGGAGCGCGTCGGCCTCCTTGATCTCGTCGTCGATGATCTTCTCGAACGCCGAGGCCTCCTGCGCGCCGACCAGCTGCCGCCCGTTGATGAAGAACGTCGGCGTCCCGTTGGCGCCGGCGGCGGTGCCGGTCTTCATGTCTTCCGAGATCTCGTCCTTGACCTTCGGGTCGTCCCAGTCCTTCTTCCACTTGGCGACGTTGAGCCCCACGTCGCCCGCGTACTTCTCGATGTCGGCCCGGGTGAGCGCGGTGTTGTTCTCGTACATCTTGTCGTGCAGCTTCCAGGCCTTGTCGGCCCCCTGGCGCGCGGCCGCCTGGAACGCCGTCGCGGCGTCCATGGCGTGGTCGTGGAACGGCAGCGGCTGGTTCATCCAGACCAGCGCCAGGTCCTTGCCGTACTTGTC
This sequence comes from Polyangia bacterium, assembly GCA_036267635.1. Lineage (GTDB taxonomy): Bacteria > Myxococcota_A > Polyangia > Fen-1088 > Fen-1088 > JADGRB01. The sequence continues at coordinate 3,387 of DATAVR010000160.1, forward strand.
GAGGACCGTCTTCACCGTCGGCTCGGCCCGCTTGCAGAACGGGCACTGGAAGTCGCTGAACTCGACCATCGTCACCTTGGTCGCCTTGGCGCCGCGCCGCAGATCGTGCGCGAACGGGACGATCTTCCTCGAACCGCCCTCCGGCGCCGCGCCGCCGCTCGGCGCCGAGCCCCCGGTCGGCTTCTGTTTGTCATCGATGGCCGCCAGGATCTCGCCGAGGCCCTTCCCCTGCTTGGCCATGTCGATCGTTACGCGGGCCAGATTCGGGCTCCGGGGACAGTTCGGGTCCTTCTTGAGGCAGCCCGCGATCTTCCCCATCCCGCAGCCACACTCGCAGTCGCGCTCGTTGAGCGCCTGCAGCGCCGTCACCTTCTGCTGGGCCGTCAGCCCCGCGAAGCTGACCGCGGTGACCGAAGCGAGGTCGGCCTCCTTGGTCCACCCGGCGGGAAACTCGCTCTCCGAATGGTAGATCTTGGCGGGCATCTTGGTTCCCGCGGGGACGACGTCGCTCGGCTTGTCGGTCACGGTCTCGGCCGCGACGCTGCTCGCGCCGTGGCTCCCCGTCTCTCGCCCCACCAGAAACCCGACCGCCAACCCCGTCACCAGAGGCCAGATAGCGGCGGTCCAGGCCGCCGGCCGCGGATCATTTTCATGCGCCATGACCGGCGCTTATAGCATCACTCGTCGTCGTCGTCGTGGGAGGCGGCGCGCTTGCCGCCGCCCCCGTCGAAGTCGAGCTCACCCGCGAACATGTCGTCCATCATCGAATCGACGGACTCGAAGTAACCATCTCTACGAAGCTCCTCACGCTCGAACTCCTCGAAGGTCTGGTAGGTCCTCTGATCGACGTAGCGGCTCATGGGGCGTCTCCTTTTTCAGGGGCCGGTGGGGTTATCACCGACATGTAGGTATAGAGAATACCTACCCGCACACGCCGTCAAATTTTCGCGCCAAATTTGCGGGCTTGGCCGATACGCCCGTAGCGTGTTTATCTACGGGGGCGTCTGGATCGCATCATCATGGGAAGGGTCATCGCTGTTGCGAACCAGAAGGGGGGCGTGGGGAAGACCACGACCGCGGTGAACCTCGCCGCCTCGCTGGCGGCGGCCGAAAAGCGGGTCCTTTTGGTCGACGTAGATCCGCAGGGGAACGCCAGCTCGGGGCTTGGCCACCCGCAGTCGGAGAGCCATGAGCCGAGCGTCTACGACCTGCTGGTCGGCGGCCAGACGACCGTGGACGACGTCATCCGGAAGACCGATCTGGCGCATCTCGACCTCATCGCCGCCAACGGCGACCTGGCTGGCGCGGAGATCGAGCTGGTCCCGGTGGCCGACCGGGAGCGGCAGCTGCGCGGCCCGCTGCGCGCGGTGGCCGACCGCTACGACTACGTCCTCATCGACACGCCCCCTTCGCTCGGCCTCTTGACGCTGAACGCTCTTTGCGCCGCCGACTCCGTCTTGGTACCGCTGCAGTGCGAGTACTACGCGCTCGAGGGGCTGACGGCGCTGCAGCGAACCATCCGCCTGGTCGGCGACAACCTGAACCCGGGCCTCGACATCGAGGGGATCGTCCTCTGCATGGTCGACTCGCGGCAGAACCTGACCGAACAGGTGGCCAACGAGGTGCGCGCGCACTTCGAGGGGAAGGTCTTCACCACCACCATCCCCCGCAACGTTCGTCTGTCCGAGGCGCCGTCGTTCGGGCAGCCGATCTTGCTCTATGACATCGCCTCCAAGGGGGCCAAGAGCTACCTCGACCTGGCGCGCGAGCTCCTGGCGCGCCACGCCCGCCCGCCCGAGAAGCCCGCCGTCGACAAGCGCCAGCCGGCCACGGCGGCCTCTCGATGAGCGCGCCCAAACGAAAGGCGCTCGGCCGCGGGCTGGCAGCGTTGATCCCGGGGGCGCCGGCGCCGGGAGCGCCCGTGCTGGTCGGGCGGCGGCCGCTCGATGGAACCCGCGACGGCACGCGGACCATCGCCGTCGAGGAGATTCACCCCTCGCCCGGTCAGCCGCGGACGGTGTTCAACGATGCGCGGCTCGACGAGCTGGCGGCCTCGATCAAGACGCAGGGGATCATCCAGCCGCTCATCGTCAGAGCGCGCCCTCCGTCGGAGGGCGGCTACGAGCTCATCGCCGGCGAGCGGCGCTGGCGGGCGGCGCAGCGCGCCGGGCTGCACGAAGTTCCGGCCGTCGTGCGCGACGTGGCGCCGACGCAGGCGTTCGAGATGGCGCTGGTCGAAAACCTCCAGCGCGAGGACCTGAATCCACTCGAGGAGGCGGCCGGCTACCAGCGGCTCGTCGAGGAGTTCGGCTACACGCAGGAGCAGCTCTCCGAGCGGGTCGGCAAAGATCGCAGCACGGTGGCCAATGCCCTGCGGCTGCTGCGCCTGCCAGCAAGCGTCCGCGCGCTCCTCGCCGAGGGACGGCTTTCGATGGGTCACGCGCGGGCGCTCCTCGGCCTGGAGGCGGCCGCGGCGATGGAGAAGCTGGCGCGCAAGATCGTCGCCGGCGAGCTCTCGGTCCGGCGGGTGGAGGAGATCGTCCGGCGCTCCCGCGACGAAGGACGGGCCGAGACACCGACGGCCGCGGCGCCCGCGCGACGTCCGTCGACCAGCGCGCGTGATCTGGCGCTGCGCCTGACCAGGGCGCTCGGCACGCGGGTCGAGGTCGTGGAGGTCGGGCAGGAGCGCGGTCAGATCGCGATTCATTACCACTCGCTCGATCAGCTCGACGCGCTCCTCGAAAGGCTGATGCACTCGTGAGTCCCACGGCGTCGTTGGAGCTGACCTACCGCTCGGACGCCGCACTGCTCGTCGCTTACGCCACCCACCTCTCGCGCGGCCAGCTGGTGATCGACACCGACGAGCGGCTGCCGAACGGCGCCGGCGTTCAGCTCCGGCTGGTGGCGCCCGCCGCCTCCATCGCGCTTGCCGCCGTGGTCGTGCGGGCGCGCGGCGAGGCGAACGGCTCCGGGCATCCGCTGGAGACGGCGCTGACGATCACCTCGCGCCCCGAGACGCTCGGTGACGGCGTCGACAAGCTGGCGTTCGGGTTCAAGGGGCTAAAGGCGCTGGTGGCCGCCTCGCAGGCCGCGCCGCGCGCGCTCCTGATCCGTTACCTGCGCTCGATCGTCACCTGCGAGGTGATCGAGATCGACCAGCGACGGCTGGCCGAGCCGGGGGCGATCTGTAACGTCGATCTCGGCGTCGTCGACCTCGACTCCACCGGCGCCGCCGGGTACGAGCTCTACGCGCGGCTCCGCGAGCACAAGGAGGCGGGGTCGGCGCCGGTGCTGGCGGTGGCGCAGCTCGAACGGGATCGGGTGCGCGCGGCGTCGCTCGGCTTCGACGAGGCGCTGAGCAACCCGCCGGCCTTCGCCGACCTGCAGGCGTCGGTGTTGCGCGTGCTCTCCAAGCCGCTGGCGATCCGCGCCGTCTGACCGGCGGTGAGACCGTCAGGGCGCGCGCCGCTTGGCGGCGGTGAAGGTGTTCACCAACAACATGGCGATCGTCATCGGGCCGACGCCGCCGGGGACCGGCGTGATCGCGGCGGCGCGCGCGGCCGCCGGCGCGAACTCGACGTCGCCGAGCAGCTTGCCGTCGTCCCGGCGGTTGATCCCGACATCGATCACCACCGCTCCCGGTTTGATCCAGGCGCCGCGGATCATCTCGGGACGCCCCACCGCCGCCACCACCAGGTCGGCGCCGCCGACCACGGCCGCGAGGTCGCGGGTCTTCGAATGGCAGACGGTCACGGTGGCGTTGGCGTTGGTCAGGAGCGCGGCCATCGGCTTGCCGACCATGTTCGAGCGCCCGACCACCACGGCGCTCGTCCCCGGTAGAGCGAGGCCGCTCTCTTCGATGAGCTTCATGATGCCGAACGGGGTGCAGGCGACGAAGCGCGGCTCACCCATCACCAGGTGGCCGAGGTTGTCGGGGTGGATGCCGTCGACGTCCTTGCGCGGATCGACGGCGGGGAGGATCTCGCGCGCGTCGAGCCCGGCCGGCAGCGGGAGCTGAATGAGGATCCCGTCGACGGTCGGATCGGCGTTCAACTTGGCCACCAGCGCGAGAAGCTCGTCGCGCGACGTCGTCGACGGCAGCCGGTGGTCGAAGGTACGAATTCCGGCCTGGGCCGCCGAGGCGGTCTTGTTGCGGACGTAGATCTGCGAAGCGGGATCTTCGCCGACCAGGACCACCGCCAGCCCCGGTTCGACGCCGCGGGCGCGAAGCGCCCCGACCTCGATCGCCAGGTCTGCCTTGATGCGGGCCGCGAGGGCCTTGCCGTCCAGAATCGTCGCCGCCATCGCCGGTCGTATAACATGTCGGCCGGTCCGGAGCCCCGCGACGGGCGAGCGCGCAACCAGATCGCGCGTTCGCTCGAAGACCTCTGCGCATGGACGCTCTTTCGACCGCGCGAACGCGGATCGCCGCCACCGGCGGCGCCATCGCCGTCGCGCTCTTGACCGCGGGACTGCCGGCGCGCGCCGCGGATGCCGACGCGCCCTGGTCGATCACCAGCCACGCCGTCGAGCGGATCGCCGCCGCCGCCGACCACCTCTACGCGCTCGGCGGCGGCGAGGTGCTCACCTTCGACGGCGAGGGGCACCCCCTCGGACGCTGCGCAGGGTTCACGGCGCCGCCCCAGGCCGAACGACGGGCCCCTCTCGGTGCACCCGACGCCGAGGAGGCGCTGCGCGCGGCCGGCCTGCCGGACGGCGACGACAGCACGCCCGAGGCCGAGGACGCGCTCGAAGACGAAGGGCTCGGCCTCAGGCGGCGCGCGCGCAAGCAGCTGGACGGCGGGGTCATTCCACGCGCCTTGGCAAGCAACGGAAGGTCCGGCGGGATCTGGATCGCCACCTCGTCCGGGCTCTTCCTGGGCGACGAAGACGGCTGCCGCCCCGCGGGGCTCGACGGCCGCGACCTGCTCTTGGTCGCCGCGAACGGCGAGGCCGTCGTCGGGGCGACGGAGGATCTCCTCTTCAGACGCGCCGGCGATGATGCCGCCACCTTCACCGTCGCCGCCGGCTTGGTCGAACGCCCGCGCGCGCTGGCGCTCGAGGCCGACGGCGCCGCGCTGGTCGCCGACGACGAAGGCGTCCTGCTCTTCACCGGCGCGGGGGAAGCCGAGCGGATCCTCGACCGCCCGACCGACGCGCTGGTCGTCTGTGGCGACGCCGCGCTGGCGCTCGCCGACGACGGCGTCTACCGCTGGACGGCGGGAGCCGCGCCGGTTCGAACGGCGGATCGACCGCCGGTGCGGGCGATTGCCTGCGGTCCCGCGCCAGGCGCCCGCTGGATCGCGACCGGTCTCGGCGTCTGGACCTCGCCCGACGGGGTGACCTGGACCGAGCGGACCGAGACGCTGGGAAGCTCGGTCGCCGGTGCCGCGACGGTCGGGGAGCGGACCTGGCTGGCGATCGACAACGGGCTCTCCGCGATTGATCTGACGTCCGTGCAGAGCGACCGGCCCCGGGCCAACAGGTCGTTCCCGATCGGAGCGCCCGCCGCCCCGGGGTTTGCCCCTTTGCGCCCTCCCCGCCTCGTCGCCCCCGCCCTCCCCTGGCCCCAGGTGACGGCGATGTTCGGCGCCCAACGGACGATCGACAGGCACGTCTGGGAGCTCATGCTGTTGCTCACCTTCCCGCTCGAGCGCGCCGCCGGCCGGCGCGTCGATCCGACGTTGGTCGCGGCGGAGCGCGCCCGCCGTGACGGCGCGCTGGCGGGCGAAGAGATCGAGCTTTCTGCCGCGCGCGGCGACGGCGAACGCGCCGCCCGCCTGGACGCGGTGCTCAACGAAAGAGAGGCCCTGCGATGATCGCTTCGCTCGGCGCGACCCTGCTCGCGCTCGTCTATGCCCAGGCGGCGCCGGTGAGCGACGCCCGACCCCATGAACCCACGGAGACCGCGCACCCTCGTCCGCTTCCGCTCCCCTTGGCTCCGGCGGAAACGGACGAACGGCCGTCCCCCGGCGACACCGCCGCCCGACATCCGCGCCGGGCGCGTCCCCTCGACCCGGCGGTGCTGCGGGCGCTCGCCGCCGAGGATCCACCGGTTGCGGCGCTGCGGGCGGCGGCCACCGCGCTGGTCCTGGCCGAGCCCGATCGCGCGCGCTCGCTGGTCGAACGCGCCCGCTTCGCCGGGTGGCTCCCCGAGCTGCGGATCATGGTCGATCGGCGGTTCGCCCGGACCGAGTCGGTCGACCTCGGCACGACGACCGACAGCACCGCGCTGGCGCCCGTGGGGATCGACAGCAACAACGACGTGCGTTACCAGGCCCGGGCCACCTGGGATCTCAGCAAGATCATCTTCAACGTAGATGACTGAGGTTCCAGGGAAACGAACTCGCGCCCCGAAATCCCCTCCGCAGCGGCTGCTCGCGAATCACCACGATGCACTTGCGGGCCGACTGCGAAGAAGACTTCGGGGCGCGAACGCGCGTCTCTTATTTGCATCGTGGTGCGAGTATCTTTTTCATCGGCTGAGTTTGCTTGCAAGCGAAAAGTGACTACGTTGCCGAACTTTTTTCTCCACAGCCTTCTTTGGCCCGCGTCGCACGTCGGTGACCGAGGCGATCACCCTGGCAACGGAGAGCGCGTTACCGGCCTTCTCGCTGCGCAGATAGATCTGGGTGGTAGCGATGAAGGCATGACCGAGGGCATCTCGGATTGCGCTCGGGCGTGCACCGTTCTCGTCTGCAGTGGTTGCCCCCGATGCGCGTAGGTCATGCGGGCGTATCTGATTGTCGCCCGGGGCAGCCCTCGAGTCGACGCCAGCGAGGACGCAGAGACTTCGAAACCAGTAGTGCAACCGTCGCTGGTGGATGGGGCGGGGCTTTTCGCTCTGGTTCTTGGCGAGCGGGTGCGGCGGGTCGGGATCCGCGAACACGAACGGGTTGGATGGGTTCGCCGCCGGCAACTCGTCGATCGCTTCGAGGGTGCGCGGAGTCAGGAAGATCGTCCGGCGCTTGTTCCCCTTCGTCTCCCTGGCCGAGAGCTCGACGCGTCCGTTCTCCCCGATCCG
>DATAVR010000161.1:0-12689 GCA_036267635.1 Polyangia bacterium
CGCGGCGTTCCTCGCCCCCGCCGCCGGCGCCGACGCGGGCGTGGCGGGGCTGACGGTCGTGCAGAGCAACCTCGTCGTCGGGCCTATCTTCACCCAAAATGGAGGCACCACCGAGTCGGCCCACGTGTTCTGGTCGAATGCCACGCAGTCGTTCGTCGTGTCGTGGGTCGGGGACGCGTACACCGAATCGATCAGCGAGTTCAGCGTGACGGGGCAGAGCATGGGTGGCGTGGCCGCCGTGCGCACGGACAACGGAACGACCGCGGGAAACGTCACGGAGGCCAGCGCCGCGGGATCGGGAGACTTGCTCGCCATCGACTGGCTGAGCGGTATTTCGGGCAAGAACCAGACCGGAATCACCGTGTACGACACGTCCGGCACCCAGGTCGGAGGCTTCACCTACCTGGTTCCGCAGGTCAACGGCCTTGCCGAGCTGGCGGGCACGGCCAACGGCTTCGTGCTCGTCTACGCCCCGCAGACCGGCGGGATGACCACCACGGGGGTGTTCATCCCGGCCACGGCCGGCGGACTGGCGGACGCCGGGACCTTCCCGACGTACACCATCTCGATCCCCGGGGGAACGGCGCTCGGGCTGATCGCCATCAGCGACAACGTCGGGACCGGGGGCGCCGGTGGCGTCGGCCTGGCGCTGATGGGCGCGTCCTCCACGAGCTTCGCCTACGTGCACGCCGATGGAACCACGGTCGGCGGGCCGGTCAGCGTGTTCGGAGTCGGGTTTCAGGCCAGTTTCTCGCAGGTCTCGCTGACGAACATCAACGGGAGCTTCGTCATGACGGTGTTCGAACTGACGGTCAACGCCGGCAACGGCTTGCCGAGCATGTTCACCACGCTGATCGCGGCGTCCGGCTGCGACTGAGCGGCGCCCGCTCGAACGGAGCTTTGGCCGTCGGGTTCGTCGAAAGCATGAAACGCGGCGTCGAGACATAATGACTGTAAGTTATTGATGTCTGCGTCATTATCTTGCAGTCATGATTGAGACCTCGAGCGAGGCCATAGAGGCCTTCCACCTGACCTTTCTTGCACACCTGTCGAAGGACCCGAACAAGGCCGTCATCAAAGGGGGGCAGAACCTCAGGCTCTTCTTCGAGAGTGTCAGGCACTCGGACGACCTCGACATGGAGGTGTCCGTCACGTCGAGGGAGACGCTCAAGAAGAAGGTCGACAAGATCTTGGCCTTGGCGCGCTTTAGGAAGGCGCTCTTGCTCTACGGAATCGAGATCGAGCAGGTTTCGACGCCGAAGCAGACCGACACCACGCAGCGGTGCACGCAGCGGTGGAAGATGACTCTGAAAGTGAAGGGTTTGAGCGAGCCCGTTCACACGAGGATCGAGTTCTCACGCCGAGAGTCCAACGCCAAGTCCGTGCTGGGTCCGGTGGCCAAGCCGATCGCAGACGCTTACGGTTCGAGCCCCTTTTCAGCCTCACACTACGGGCTCGCCGAGAGCATCGCCCAGAAGGTCTCAACGATGGCGGGTCGGCAGAGGACGCGCGACCTCTTCGACCTGGCCATGCTCCTGGAGCGCTACGCAAGGGACGTCGGGTCGGTGACTGCCCTGCGCCCACCGGGCAAACAGGCGCGCGCCGCCCTGAAAAGAGCATCGGAGATGACCTTCGACGCGTACAAGGCCGAGGTGCTGCCGTACCTCGAAAAGTCCAAGAGGAAGGAACACGGCAGCCGGCAGCGCTGGGAAGAGAAAAAGGCGGTCGTCGTCCGGGGCCTGGAGATCTTCAGCCGATGAGCGCCGTCGATCTCACGCTCTTGCTGAAGGCCTTGCCTTCTCCGGTGGTGACGACGTCCGAGGTCGCCGCCCTCATGCGAGGACGCGTGGACTCGGCGAACAAGATGCTCGGCAGGCTGGCGACCAAAGGCGTCGTCAAGCCGCTGGCCAGGGGCCTCTGGGCCCTCGGCCGCGACCTCGATCCGAAGGTGCTGTCGCGTTACCTTGCCGCGCCATCCCCCAGCTACGTCTCTCTCCTGTCGGCGCTGAGGTTTCACGGGATGATCTCGCAGCTCCCGCGCTCGACGTACGTCGTGACGCTCGGAAGGCCCCAGGAGGTCGAGACGTCGTTGGGCGACTTCTCTATCCACACCGTGGCGCCCGAGGTCTTCGGAGGATTCGTGGCGACCCCCGAAGGTGCGCTCATCGCCTCGCCGGAGAAGGCCCTCTTCGACGTGTTCTACCTGTCCGGGACGAAGCCGCGCACCTTCTCGTCGCTGCCGGAAGTTGCGCTGCCCGACGGCTTCGACTTCGGGAAGCTGAGGAGCTGGACGCGCAAGGTGCCGTCGAAGCGCCTGCAGACGATCGTGGAGCGCAGGACGTCGGAGCTAGAATCGGCCTAATCGTTGCGAAGCGCGCCGCTACTTCTTGGTGCTCGATTGCCTCTGCAACGCATCTATCCCGCTATCGACTAGACCGCCGCCCAAGTCTCGGCGGCGACGGAACACCACGGCCTCGCTGGAAACAGGCATCCTGGGCAGGTCGAGTGCCGGCAGCGGGCGGAAGAACTTCTGCCTGACAGGGCCGCTCATGCGCCTGTCCGCCTGGCAGCGCGGCGGAAAGCGGCCGGCGCCGTTCCTAGTATCTCTACCCCGACTAGGGTAAGAGGCTTCGATGCGTACGCGTCGAGAGTCTCTTCGGTATTATTTCACCGCGGCGGCGTTGGTTGCTTCCTTCGGTGGCTGCAGTATCGACCCACCGGGGTCAACTGGCGTGACCGTTGAGCAGACCAGTCGGGCGCTCAGCTCCATCACCATCAGCGGGCAGATCACCGACGCGAGTGGGCTGGGGCTGGTCAACGTAACCGTCGCGCTCAACGGCAGCTCACAGTCCAGCAAGAAGACCGACGCTCAGGGCAACTACGCGTTCACCGGTCTCAATCCAGGCTCGTACTCCCTGCAACCGGCGCTGGGCGGCTGTAGCTTCTTGCCCGATGTCGTCAACCTGAACAATCTGACCGCCAGCACCGTACAGGGCTTCGCCGGGTCTGGGGCCACCTGCGGCGGCACTGTGAACGTGAACGTGGGCGCGATGAACGGTCCTTTCACCATCAGCGGACAGCTCACCGATGCTTCAGGGAAACGCATCGTCGGCGGCCGCATCAACCTCGGCGGGACGACATCGGCGATCCGGTTCAGCGACTACACCGGTCGTTACACGTTCCACGTGGCGGCAGGCTCGTACAACCTGACCGCGTCTGCGTCGGGAACATGCACGCTCGCGCCCGCCAACGCGGCGCTGAACGGCCTGAACGGCAATCGCACCCAGGATTTCATGGCCGCGGGCGCCGACTGTGTCGCCGCAGCGCCGTTGAACACGAGCCCCACGGGTCAGTACCTGAGCGTCACGCAAGGCGCGACGTCGCTCGGCGTGACGCTGGTCCGGGTCGAGCCGCGCGCCAGCGTCGCCGATGCGCAGGCGGCGCTGCAACAGATCGCCCAGGAGCAGTCAGCCCCGGTGACGAACCTGACGATCGCCGGGTTTCCCGCGCTCGAGCGCCAGGTGACCGTTCCGACCCCCGAGATCGAGCTCCCCTCGGGCGGGGAAGCTCCCGACACTCTCGGGATCACCACCGCCGTCGCGGCGGGCTCCACGCTGGTTCGCTTCGAGAGCCGACTCGCGCTCGACGCCAGCGCCGCCACCATCAACGCCTTCGTCTTCGGCGGGCGGAACTTCGGCCTTGACTCCATTGGCAGGCTGTTCGGGCCGGCGCCTACGCCGATCCCCACCACGCGGCCGACGGCGCCGAACGCCGGGACGCCGCAGCTCCTCACCGCGCCCAGCGAGATCGGACTGTTTAACGGCGAGCTTCAGGTCGCCGCGTCCGGGACGAGCGACTCGGCCGTGGTCGCGGCCCAAACGCGCGTTTTCTACACCAATGATTTCGGGAAGACGACCCCGGTGTCCACCCTCAATACCGTCCCTCCGACCGGTGCCACGAGCTTCAGCGGGCTGGGCGACCCTTCGATCGCCGTCGGTCCCTTCAACGGCACGACGAGCGCCTACTATACCTCCCGGCTGGCGCGGGTGGTGGCGGGCAGCGCCACGGCGCCTCCAACGGTGGCGATCGCGCTCTTGAAGAGCACGGACGAGGGCGTCAGCTTCAGCCCCACGACCACCGCCTATCCCCTGAACTGCTTCACCTCGAACACCTGCGTCGTCCCCGACCAGGCGCAGCTGGCGGTCGACAAGAAGAACCGGGCCAACGGCACCAACGATCAGATCTACCTGGCGTGGCGCAATTTTCAGCCGAAGACGCTGGCCGAAGGGGTCTCGGTCGCCTGCAGCGCCGACAGCGGCGCGACCTGGAAGATCGACAACGTCACTCTGGGAACGAAAAACGAGGACGTGCCGCGCCTGACGGTTGCCGACGACGGCTCCGTCTTCGTCGTGTACAGGGTCTCCCAGGGCAACCAGGTCAGCCTCCAGATGCAGAAGTTCTCGTCTTGCGCCGCAGGCTTCACGCCGCCCACCGCGCCCACGCCCTTCCCCACGCAGGTCGCGCTGGTGACGGACGGTGGCGCCGTGGCCGGCATGCCGCGGCCCCCGGGGATCAGCTACAACGTGAGTGGATCCGACGACACGTCGAAGGTCGTGTACGTCGCCTACACGACACAATCGACGGCGGGCAACGACGACGTTCACGTGGCGCAATGGTCCGATTCCAGCCAGTCCTGGGTCAAAAACGATGTCGTCAACAGCTCCGGCACGGGGCGTCGCTACTTCCCGGCGATCTGCACCTCCGGGAGCAGCGCGTTCGTGGCCTGGTACGACCGGCGGGCCGGCGGCGACAAGACCTCGTATTTCCGGCGAACCCTCATCAATGATGGCGCCACTTTGGCCCACGAATTCAACGTCTCCGGATCGGGCGCGGAGGATCCGGAGTGCCTGGCGGGATTTCCCGGAGGCGGCGCCTCGAGTGCCGATGCCGAGCTGCTGTGCACCGACCTGCCCACGAACAACAGCCTCAGCACCGGTACGTGCCAGTTGGCGACGTGCCCGTCAGGCGTGCCCGCGTGCGGGATGCAGGCGGCGTGTGATTTTCGGACGGGCAGCGTCGGGGGAAGCTGCACCACCACGGGCGAGAGCTGCATGGTTCCCTTCAACGGCGGCGTGGCGCCGGGCTCGCCCACCTTCGGCGATTACAACGGCACCGCGTGCGCGAAGGGGCGGATGTTTCTCGCCTGGGCGACCACCACCGCCCCCGCGGACTCCTGCACGATGACGGGGGACGCGTGCAGCGACAGCTCCCGGTGCTGTTCTACCATCTGCGAGTCGGGCATCTGTAAATCCGTCAGCGGCGCCTGCGCCGCGAACGGAGGGGCTTGCACCGTCGATACGGATTGCTGCAACGGCCTGCAAGGTCCGGGCGTCTGTCAGGGCGGCATATGTTTCCGGCGGGTCGGCGTGTTCATGGCGACCGGCGGGCAGGCGGTCTCCGTGCACATCACGGGCACGGGCACGGTGACTCTCACCGACACGATGGGGCAGGTCACCACGTTCAACGCACAATGGGACCACACCCTCTTTGTCGGGCTGGACGGCAGCTCGAATTCCTTCGCCGACACGGTGAGCTCCTCGCCGATCTTCGCCTCCGCGGGGTCGGGCTTCCGGATCCAGCCCAATGACAGCGACATCCTGATAACGGGTGAAGGATTCTCGTTCGGAACGATCACTCAAGCCTTCGCGAACAATCCGCCGACCATCATCGTTAATCCTGGCCAGCCGGCGACGTTCAGCAACGGAGTCACGACCGGCACGATCGGCATTGGCGGCACGCTCTATCGGAGCGCGTCGTTCTCGTTCTCGCTCACGTACACCACGACCCTGGAGCCCTGAGCGATGTGGGGCCTCGCGATGCTGGCCGGCCTTGGCGGCGCCCATTGGCCGTCCCAGTTGGGGCCGCAGTCTGCGCCTGCAGACGATCGTCGAGCGCTGGACGTCAGAGCTGGAATCGACCTGATGGCCGCACACGGCCATCGTGAGACCGGCCGACGTCGAGCCGGGTAAGTTCCTGGATATGGCGCTACGAGGGGATCCCCGCGACTGCCCCTGTCATTCGGGGCTTCGCTACCACCTCTGCTGCAGGCCTCTGCACCGGGGAGAGGCCGTGGCGGCGCGTCCCGAGGCGCTGATGCGCTCGCGTTACGCCGCCTTCGCCCTCGGGCTCGGGCCGTATCTGGTCGAGACGCTGGCGGCGAGTCACCCCGATCGGCGCCGTCCCCCCGTCGAGCTCGCGCGGGAGCTGGGAGCTGTCCGTCTCACGCAGCGGTACCTGGGCCTGGCGATCTTCCCTGCCCGACCGGACGAGGTTCTCTTCCACGCCCGCATCTTCGTCCAGGGGCGCGATCATTCGTTCGTCGAGCTCTCCTCTTTCGTGCACGAAGCCGATGGCTGGCGCTATGCCGCTGGAGAGCTGTTGCCGGCCACGGCCTTGGGCGGCGCGCTGGGCGCGCTCACCCGCGACAGCTTCCTCACGCGCCTGAAAACAGCCAGATGCGACTTGATCGACTGAATGAGCCGCCCCTGCCCCTCGTTCTGCACATAGCGGGCGCCAGCGCGGTGTTGGTGGTTCCGAAGTCGATCCCGACGTGAACGGCCATCACAGGGCTTTTACTTCAAGTGGCGCCGCCCCACCCCACAACCGCGCTCCGGGGTGACCATGAGGGGTGACCATGAGGGGTGACCATGATCGGATGGGTCTGTGGTGAAACCGATCTCGCCGACGCCGTCCACGCTACGCTGCGTTGACGCGAGCCGCGAGGGTCAAAGATGCCACCCGAGCCGTCAAGGTGTTACGATCGCGGGGACCGTGTCGATGCTGCGGCTGTCGTCCGTTCTTCTGGTCGCCGTGTCGGCCTGTACGGCCGGCTACGCGCCGCCGCCTGCGGGTCCCGCATCTCCCCCGGGGATTGCGGGACGCCCCGACATGACGGGGTGGCGTCTGATGGGTGATGCGATCGTCACCGGCCAATTCGAACGCGAGATCATCCGCGTCGGAAAGTACCAGGGGCGCTACACGCGCGTTGCGCTCGTGGTGACCGAGAGCAGTCTCGAGGTCGGCGACGTGGTGCTCCAGTTCGGCAACGGCCAGCGCTGGTCGCCGGGCCTTCGGCATTCCTTCGCCGACGGGTCGCGCAGCCGTGCCATCGACCTTCCGGGCCACATCCGATTCATCCAGGGCATGGAGCTGGTCCGCGGGAGCGTGCCGCCTGGCACGCGCGCGCACGTCGAGCTCTGGGGCCAATAGAAGAAACGCACGCGGCGTTCGGCGCCCGCCTCGGCCGCCTGAGCGCGGCCCAGCAGGCGGAGCACAAAACGCTGGTCGAGAAGCTGGTGTAGCTAGGGCGACGGCACGATCACCGAGACCGGGCTCGTGGAGTCGGTGGTGGTGCCGTCGCCGAGCTGCGCCTTGTCGTTGCTGCCCCAGCACTTGACCGCGCCGCCCGAGAGCAACGCGCAGGCGAAATAGTCGCCGGCGGCGATGGCGGTGACGCCGGTCAGCCCCGCGACGGCCACGGGCGTGGGCGAGCCGGTGGTGCTGCCGTTGCCGAGCTGCCCCCTGCTGTTGTCGCCCCAACAGGTCACCGTGCCGCCGGCCAGCAGCGCGCAGACGTAGTTGCCGCCCTCGCGCCCCGCCGAGATGGCGGTGGCGGTGGTGATGCCGGAGACCGGATCGCCCGCCATGGGGACCAGGGTCGGGGTCGTGGCGCCCGTCCCGAGCTCGCCCGCGCTGTTGTCGCCCCAACAGGTCACCGCGCCGCCCGTGCCGAGCGCGCAGGTCACGAAGCCGCCCGCCGACACCGCGGTGATCGCTCCCGGAAGGCCGGGGACCGCCACCGGCATGCTGGAGTAGTTGCCCGAGGTTCCGACGCCCAGCTCGCCCAGGTTGTTGTCGCCCCAGCACGCGACCGCGCTTTGGTCGGTCACCGCGCAGGCGCGCTCGTCGCCCGCGGAAAGCCAGATCGTCGGCCCGAGGCCGGTCGGCGCCGTCGGGGTCAGGGCGGTCTTGATAGTCCCGTCGCCGATCTGCCCGTTGACGTTGGTCCCCCAGCAGAGGACGTCGCCGGTGGTCTTGACGGCGCACATGTCCTGGTCGCCCGCGGAGATCGACACGACGTCGGTCAGGCCCGTGACCTCGACCGGCGTGGTGGAGTTGGTGGTCGACCCGTTGCCGAGCTGCCCGTTGGTGTTGTCGCCCCAACACGAAACGGTCGAGTCGGCCAGGACGACACAGGCGCCCCCGAGGCCCGCCGCCACGGCTGTCGCGCCCGTGACGCCGGCGATCGCGACCGGCGGGCTGCACTTGATCGACGTGCAGTGCAAGGACGACGAGTCGTTCACGTCGCTGGCCAGCTCGCCGTTGTCGTTTTGCCCCCAGCAGCGCACGGTGCCGTCGCCGAGCAACGCGCAGGCGAAGTCGGTCCCGGCCGTGATCGCCGTGGCCCCCGTCAGCGGCGTTCCAGCGGCGGCGCTGCCGCCGGTGCCCCCGCTGCCGCCGGTGGCGCCACTTCCCCCGGCGCCGCTGCCCCCGGTGCCGCTGCCCCCGGTGCCGCTGCCCCCGGTGCCGCTGCCCCCGGTGCCGCCCGACGATCCCGATGTTCCGTTGGTCGGCGATGGCGATGATGAGCAGGCAAAAAGCGCCAGCGTGGAGACGACAGCCATCCGACCGAACTTTCCGATGCCCATGCCCCAGCCATATCATGAGATGCGTCCTCGGGATGTGACGCTTGGCGATGATTGCCCTCAAAAAACGCGGAGGGCGGCGCGCTCCGACCCCTCGGCCGTCACCACCGCCGGGCAGACGCCGGCGATGTGGCGCCCGGGTCGACGATCTCGCGTCAGTGCTGGTCCGCGGCGGTGCCCGCCGCTTGCTCGCGTGCGGGAACCTTAGCGACATGATCGCCGCTCCCGCCTTCCCCCGCGGCCTGGGCCTGGGCCTGACAGCGGTAGGCGCGCGCCAGCGTCTGGCTTACGAAGGCGACGTGAGTCACCCCCATTGTCGCCGCGCTGTTACGCATGCGTCTGCGTCGTCTGCTTGCGGTGACCGAGGTTAGCGTCGCAACAGGCGGCGGGCGCGGCCGAGGACCTCGGCGGCTTCCGCCACCCCCAGCGCTCGCGTCACGGCGATGTAGCTGACGCCGAACGGCGCGAGCACCAGCAGCGCGCGCAGGATCGGATGCAGCGGCGGCAGCAGGTGCTTGACGCCCAGCGCGACCGCCGTCGCGAGCGCTGCAGAGATCCAGAGCCTGGGCAAGACGCCTTTGGCGACGTGGCATTCGCCGATCCTCCGCGCGATGCCGCGCCTTAGCAGCGCGAACTCGATCCAGGCCGCCACGCCTGCCGACGCCGTCAAGCCCGCCGCGCCGTAACGGGGCTCGAGGCCGAGCAGACCGGGCAGGTAGAGGCCGCAGAACACGCCCATCGTCGCGGTGAGCGCCACCCGAATCACGGCGTACCGCAGGGGCGTGCGGGTGTCGCGCAGCGCATAGAACGCGCTCGAGTAGAGACGCCCCATGGTCGCCGCGAGCAAGCCCACCGTGCTCCCCGCGAGGATGATCCAGACGTAGCGCGCGTCATTGGCGTTGAAGCGGCCGGTCTGGAACAGCGCTGCGCAGATCACGTCGCCGAGCGCGAGGAACGCGGCGATGGAAGGAACGACGGGGTACGCGATGGCCCGCAGCCCGGCCTCCGTCTGGGCGTGCAGGCGTTCGCGAACGGCCGCGTCGGCCGACATCGACGGCAACGCGGCGGCGCTGACCGCCATGCCGAACAGGGAAACCGGCAGCGTGTAGATCACCTGCGCATATCCGAAGGCTGCCACCGCACCCGGGAGCCAGCTGGCGATGAACGTATCCACATAGGCAGAGAGCTGCACGACCCCGCGTCCGGCGGCAACTGGAAGGAAGTTCCGGACCACCTCCGCGACGTGCGGGTTCCCGCGCCCCAGCGACAGCCGAGCGCTCTTTCCG
Source organism: Polyangia bacterium (assembly GCA_036267635.1). Classification (GTDB taxonomy): domain Bacteria; phylum Myxococcota_A; class Polyangia; order Fen-1088; family Fen-1088; genus JADGRB01. The sequence continues at coordinate 9,992 of DATAVR010000161.1, forward strand.
AGGAGCCGCAACACCGCGGGGACCTGTACCAGCAACTGGAGCGCGCCTCCCGCCACCGCGCCCCAGGCCGCGCAGAGGGCGATCCGGTTCTGGTCGTGCCGGGCCCCCGTGTGCGCGCCAAGAATCAGCGCCGCGATGATCGCCCCGCTCCAGACCACCGGCGCCGCATAGCTGAGGAAGAAGCGACCGTGGCTGTTGAGCACGCCGATGCAAAACGCAGAGAGCACGAGGAGAGCGATGGAGGGGAAGAAGATCCGCACCAGCACGATCGCCAGCTCGCGCGTCTCTCCGCGGAAACCGGGCGCGATGGCGTCGATCATCCAGGGCGTGGCGGCAACGCCTATCAGCGAGACGACGCCGGTGAGCAGCGTGAATAGTCCCGCCACCGCCCCCGCCACCCTGCGAGCCTCTGCCTCCTGGCCTCCCGCCCGCAGGCTGGCATAGACGGGGATGAAGGATGCGGAGAGCACCCCCTCTCCGAGGAGGTTCTGTAGGAAGTTGGGGATGCGAATCGCGGCCGCATACGCGTCAGCGACGGCCGAGATGCCGAGGTAATGGCCCAGCACCCGCTGGCGGACCAGCCCTGCCAGCCGGCTGAGCAAGATCCCGGCCCCGACCAGGAGGGCCGCTCCGCCCGTCCCGCGCGCTGGCTTGGCCGGAGCGGCGGAAGTCGCTGCGACCTCGCTCACCGGCCCCTGCACGTCGAGGATCGGCGGGTTCCCCCTGATCGCATGACCAACAGCCAAGCCCGAAAGGCGGCCCGAGGCAAGGGCCAGCCTCGGTGGGACTTCCTCTCGTCCGAGGAATCGGCGAAGTTGGGTGAGCGTTGAAATCCTGACGCGAGGGGTTCGAATCAGATGACGGGAAACGCGGGATCACGGACTTTGCGACTTGGCCCGGCCTGTGCTGTTCGACGGCGCATGGACGTGACAGCAAGGGTACCGGTCGCGGCGGTCATAGCTGCACTTCTGTTGAACGCGTCTGCCGCACATGGACAAACGACGGCGCCAGATGTCCCGCCCTCGTCCGACGAAACCCAGGTGTCTGTCCCGACGCCAGAACCGCGAGCCGCACCAAAGCCGGTGGTCCCCGATTCAATTTCGCAGGACAACGACCCAGACCCTCTGCCCGCCGGAGAAACGCCGCAGCGGTACCGGCTCCCGCCGAGGATGATCCATGAGCCGCGCGGGGGCTTTGTCTTGGCCGGAACCATCGTGTTTGGTTTGCTGTATTCCGTTCAGCTCATAGCAGCTTTGGGGTTTGGCGCAGATGACCAGGGCTGTGACTCCTCTTGCTCGAACCAGAGAGGGCTTATCTTGCTGCCTATTGTCGGACCCTGGCTCTCCGACGGCGCCGACCCTCACCACGGTTCCCTCGCGCCAGATCTCATCTTTGGCGGTGTCGAAGCGGCCGGGTTGGCCATGCTGATCGTCGGGCTGGTCGGGCACGACGTCCTCGTGGGGCCCCTCCAGAAGACGGGAACCTCGCGTTCTTGCCCTTCGTGACGCCGCAGGCTGAGGGGCTTTCGATGGCCATGCGCTGGTAGAGAAATCGGGCGCCACCCGATCGGAGGCTCAGTGTGCGCGACCGATGGGCGGAAGGACCAGCGCGTAGTTGGTGCTCCGCCCTCCCGCTTCCCCGCGTCGGCCTCGCGCCACATGGTCCATTTCTGGACCTGATCTACAATTGGACCATGGACTAGGCAGAAGCACCAAGGGTATCCGGCAGCTGGATCGAGCGCTCATCCGGACGCGACCGAGGCGGTCTTAGCACCCCGTCTCAGTCTTCGTCCGAAGAGGATCCAGATGAAGCTGTGGGAAAGCCCTACGTCGACGGTGTCGGCGACGGGCTCTACGAGGACGAAGAAGACCCCGCCGGCCGACGTCGCTCTTGCGCGGCGCCGACAGAAGGATTGACGACGATGGACAAGAAGCACTTCGGATCAACCCTCGACTCGCTCTTCGAGGAGCTCGGTGAGCTGGATGAGATGAACGAGCGACTCGCGAAGCGGATCTACGCCGACCGGCTCATGGAGGTCATGCGACGCCGGAAGATCTCGCTCTCGGAGTTCGCGCGCAGGATGAGGACCAGCCGCACCTCCGCTAAGCGCCTGCTCGACCACACCGTCCCGGGCGTCACCCTCGACTCCCTCGGCCGCGCCGCGCGCGCGGTCGGGATGGCCTTCGACCCCGGCCTCATCGAGGTCTCGAAGCAGGCCACCTACCTCAAGAAGTACGGCCCGAAGCTGCGCCAGCGCGAGCTGGCGAAGGACGCGCTTTACGCGCGAAAGGGCCAGCGCGCCTGAGGGATCGGCCGCCAGTTACCTCGCAGACGTGATGGGCGGAATCGCCAGGGAATAGCTGGTGCTCCGCCCTCCCCCCTCGTTCTTAGCCAGGATGCCGCGAGACAGAAGGTCGTCGATGTCTCGCAGGGCGGTGTCTTGCGAGCACTTCGCGAGCTTCGCCCACTTCGACGAGGTGAGCTTGCCCTCGAAGCCGTCGAGGAGTCTGTTGAGGATTGCGCGCTGGCGTTCGTTGAGCGGGGCTGTCGAATGCGTCTCCCAGAAGCGCGCCTTCTGCAGCACGGTGCCGAGAATCGTCTCCGCGCGGTCGAACGCCCGCTCGAGACAGGCCAGGAACCACCGCAACCAAGGGGTGACGTCGAGGGTCCCCTTCTGGGTTGCTTCCAGGGTCTCGTA
>DATAVR010000162.1:0-12713 GCA_036267635.1 Polyangia bacterium
CATGAGCGGCCGCACCTTCAGCATCAACGGCCAGGCCATCACCTGCGGCGGCAACGTGGCCCCTCCCGCCAAGGTCAACGGCGGCTACTGCTTCCAGATCTCGGCTGGCGGCACCACCTCCGCTTACTTCGGGACCTGGTAGCCCGCCTCTCGCGCCTCGCTCCGACCTCACGGCCGGTCCGCTCCAAGCGGACCGGCCGTTTCCTTTTGGGGCGGGCTCGTCGGGGCGGCTATCGCCCGCAGCTCGCGAACGCCCGGTCCTCCACGCGGACCGGGCGGTTTCCTTTTCCGGGAGCCCTACTTCATCGGCGCGTAGGCGCGCGCCGAGGGGACCGAGACGAGCTCCCTGGTCGGCAAGACCAGGGCAGTCAGCTCGCGACCGTAGACGCACCCGGTGTCGAGCCCGGTCGCGAATCGATGTTGCTGGAGCCCACGGACCGCATCGTGCCCGAACACCACGTGCTCCGGACCCTGCCAGAGCGACGCCCAGGGCACTCCCTCGATCCGCTTCGACGGCTGCCCCTCGGCGGTGATGCTCCGAAGATTCAGCAGATGTCCGCGCGTCTGCTGCTCGAGCGGAATCCCGGGCACCAGGCCGCCATGGACCACCACGTGCGCGTCGGCCCCACTGCCGAGGCGCAACCAGAGCGGGCGGGCCTCCAGCCAGGCGACGTCGGCGGCACTCAGCGTCTCGGCGACCGCCCGATGCACCGGGGCGACGCCTGGATCTCCGCGCACCGCGCGGAGGACGTGCGCGTCGTGATTCCCCAGCACGGCGTCGGCGCCAGATTCGCGCGCCCAGGCGACGACCCCCGCCGAGCTCGGCCCCTTGACGACCAGATCGCCGACCAGCACCACCCGATCGTCGGGCGTGCGTCCGGCCCGCGCCAGCAGCGCGAGCAGCTCGTCGAGGCAGCCGTGGACGTCACCGACGATCAGAGTGCGCATGGGCCGGCGCGCGCGGTCCCCCGTCGGGCCTACGACTCCGACACGGAGATCTTGAGCATCTTGACCGGCGTCTTCGGACGGTCGTTTCCGTCGCGCGGCGCCTTCGAGATCTTGTCCACCACGTCCATCCCTTCGATCACCTTGCCGAACACCGGGTGCTTCGACGGCCCGGGGGAGAACCAGTCGAGGTAGGGGTTGTCGACGACGTTGAGGAAGAACTGGCAGCTCCCACTCTGGGGCCCTTTGTTGGCCATCGACAGCGTTCCACGGGAGTTCGAGATCTTGGCGTTCGCCGGGTGCTCGTCGGCGATCGTTCCGCTGGGGGAGTCGCCGGTGCCGGCCCGCGGGCTCTGCGGGTCTTTGCTGTAAGGGCAGCCGAACTGCACCATGAACTTGTCGATCACGCGGTGGAAGTGCAGCCCGTCGTAAAAGCCGCTCTTGGCGAGCTTGACGAAGTTGCCGGCGGTGATGGGCATCTGATCTGCAAGCAGCTCGATCTTGATGTCGCCCAGGGAGGTGCTGAGGGTCGCGGTGGGGTTGGACATGGGCGGGGAGCTTAACGCACTTCCAGCGTCGCGACGACCTCGTCGAGCCGGTCGAACAGGCGCGCGCGCGGGCAGAGCTCCGCGAGGCGGGTGCCACGCACGGCGAAGACTTCGTCGCAGGTCTCGGCAGCGGGAAGATCGAGCCGGCCGTCGCCCAGATAGACGGTCGAATGTCCGGGATGTTGGCGGCGGAGATCGGCCACGACCTGGCTCTTGAAGTCCTCGCCCGGCGCGAGGCGCATCCCGGGCGGCAGCGACACCTGCCATCTGCCACCGGCGAAGGTGCCGGTGAAGGCGACGATCGGGATCTCCGGCGGCAACAGGTCCTCGATGTAGAACCTGAGCCCGTGGCTCAACACCACGAACGGCCAGCCGCGCGCGCGGCAGAGCGCGACCAGCTCGGTCAGGCCCGGACGCAGCCGGGTGTGTGCGCGCGCCTCGGCCAGCAATGCCTCCGGCGGCTGCGCAACGTCGCCGTAGCCGCGCGCGATCATCTGGAGCGGCGTCACCTTCCCCGCGTAGGTGTCGGGGAGCAGCTCTCGGCGCCAGTCGTAGCTGAGGTGCGCGTCCCAGAACAGCGTCGTGACGTCGTCGATGGTCAGTGTCCCGTCGAAGTCGGAAACGACGATCATCTGAACGTCGCCAGCAGCGGCGCGTGATCGCTAGAGCCGACCTCGCGCTGCGAGACACAGCTCAGCACCGACGCCCACAGATCGCCGCTGGCGAGCAGGTAGTCGATCCGCCAGCCGATGTTGCGCTGGCGGAGGTTGCGCCAGGGGGCCCACCAGGTGAAGAGCGCCTCGTCGTCGGGCTCGCGCTCGCGCGCCACGTCGTGCAAGCCGCCGTCGGCGAGGATCCGCTCGAACAGCGCCCGCTCCTCGGGACGCTGACCGATCGCCCGCTCGTCGCGATCCCGGCTGTTGACGTCGATCGGTGTGCGCGCCACGTTGAGATCGCCGCACAGGATCACCTTGGTCCCCAGCGCGCGCAGCCCGGCGGCGTAGGCGGCCATCGCTTCGAGAAAGCGGAGCTTGGCGGCGAAGTCCTTGCCGCCGTTCGGGACGTAGATCGACGCCACCAGCACGCCGTCGACGCTCGCCGCGGCGATGCGCGTCTCGTGGTCGAACTCGGGGTGAAGATAGAGCGGACGGTCGGGAGCGACCTCTTTGCGAATGAGCAGCGCCACGCCCGAGTACCCCTTCGTCCCGTGCCAGTAGGACCAATATCCGGGGATCTCGCTCACCGTCTTGGGGATGTGGTCGGCCGCGGCCTTGATCTCTTGCAGGCAGAGGACATCCGGCTGCTCGCGCGCCACGAAGGCGGCCACCTCATCCTGCCGCGCGCGGATGCCGTTGACGTTCCAGGTGGCGATCTTCATCGCCGGACGATTTCGCCTGTCGTCGAAGCGGAGAACATGCGCATGCTCTTCTAGCAGATGAGCGCTCCTGCCGACGAGCCCGCACCGCCGGTCGCCGCCTCCGCGCCGTCACCACGGAGCCTGATCGCGGTCATCGCGGCCGGCATCTTCGTGACCGGCTTCGCCTGGCCGGGGATCCTCGGGCGGCTCCCTTTCAATCTGCTGCTAAAGAACCAGCTGCACCTGCCGGCGCTGAGCGTCTCTCGGTTCTGGGCGGTCGCGACGCTCGCTTGGTACATCAAGCCGCTGGTCGGGTTCGTGTGCGACGCCTATCCGCTGTTCGGCACGCGGCGGCGGGGCTATCTGCTGGTCGGCACGGTGCTGACCGGGCTTTGCTGGCTGACGTTCGCGGTCGTGCCGCGCGACTACCTCACGTTCATGATCGTGATGACCGCGCTCAACCTGGCGATGGTCGCGGTCAGCACCGTGGTGGGCGGACTGCAGGTCGAGGTCTCTCAGCGCTACGGCGCGACCGGACGCCTGGCCTCGCTGCGTACGGCGCTCGAAGGGGTGATGAACCTGGCCGGCGGACCAATCAGCGGCTTTTTGGCCGTCTGCGCGTTCGGCTGGACGACGCTGACCGGCGCCCTGGTGATGTTCTCCTTCCTGCCGGTCGTCTATTGGCTCTACCGGGAGCCGCGTGGGGCGCGAGTGAATACGGAGGTCTGGGCGACCGCGCGCAGCCATCTCAAAACGATCGCCGGCTCGCGGGCGATGTGGGGAGCGACAGGCCTCCTCTTTCTCGTTTACCTGGCGCCCGGCTTTCAAACGCCGATGTTCTACTACCAGCAGGACGTCCTGAAGCTGGATCCGCGCTTCATGGGTTTCCTGCAGCTCCTCGGCGGCGCCGGAGGGATCATCGGCGCCGCTGCCTACGGGTACCTCTGCCGGAAGCTTCCCCTCAAGGTCTCATTGCTCGGAGGGATCGTGCTCAACGCCGCCAGCACGCTGCTCTATCTGCGTTACGACTCGGCCAGGTCCGCGGCGCTGATCGACGGCTCGGCGGCCCTGCTGGGGACGTTGGCCACGCTGCCGATTTACGACCTCGCCGCGCGCGCAACGCCGGTCGGCAGCGAGAGCTTCGGCTTCGCCTTGATGATGAGCATTCGCAACATCGCCATCTTCGCGATCTCTGACCCGCTCGGCTCGTACCTCTACGACCGCTACCACGTCGGGTTCAAGCAGCTCGTCTGGCTGAACGCGGGGTCCTCTGCGGCGGTGCTCTTCTTCGTCCCGCTGCTCCCCGCCGCGCTGCTGGCGGCGCGCGAGGAACGGCCCGCCGCCGGCTGACCAAGAAAACTTGCGGCGGCTGCTAAGATCACCAGGTGCCTTGGGGGGAAGGCTCATCGCGCGCGATGGCGCGCGTCGTCGGCGTCTGCCTGGCGCTGTCGCTTTCGTGCGCGGCGACGCCGTGGCCGGATGAGCCCGGCGTTCCGGTCATGCTCGGTCTGGCGGCCAACGTCGAGGCGGGCGATGCCTTTCTCACGGCGCTGACGTCAGCCCGCAGCGCGCGCGGCCTCCCGGCGCCGATGGTGACGCCGCGCTACCAGTCCGACATCCGCACCTTCGCCCAAGATCTGCAATCCGGCCGCTCGTCGGCCGCCGGCGCCCGGCGAGCGATCGAGAGCTGGGGCCGCGCCGCCTACCGCCGCCCCGTCGACAGCTGGATCGTCGACTGCGGGTCGGGCCAGCCACCGAGGATCCCCGCGGCGTTGATCGAGCGCCCCGCGGCGGTGATCTCCTACGCGGCGTCGCACTTCCGCCCGCGCTCGCTGGCGGTCGATCAGTGCGCGGTCTTGGTCGTGGCGCTCACCGGCGGAGACGAGTCGGTGCACTTCGACTCCACGATCAAATGACGCAGCCGAGGCGGGCGCCGTCGATGGCGATCTCGTCGAGCCACAGCTCGAACGGCTCCGTCGTCGGCTGATACTCGTACCAGCCGAGCCACAGGTTGGTGAACGCCGGCAGCGTGAACGGCACCGTGGCGTTCCCTTGATGCGGCGTGGTGGGGACGGTGCCGAGAGAGGGATGCTCCACGGCGTCCCACCACAGGCGCGTCTGGTTGTGCGCCCCGTCGTGCATCCACTCGATGCAGAGCCACTGGCCGGTCGGTACCGGCGAAGGGGTGCCGTCGGGACCTGGGTCCCGGTCGGCGTTGGTCCAGTCGCCGGTGCCGTTCGGGTCGGTCAGGCTGTCGGTGCCGACGCCGAACAGATTGACCCCATTTTGCATCTGGCCCCCGACCCGGATCTCGCCGGTCACCCCCGTCCCCGACGCAGCGATGAACGTCCAGTGCGCGTAGTCGAACGACGATGAAGGCGTGGGGAGCGACTGGAAGTAGACAAAGGCGCGACCGTAGTAGGTGTCGTTCGGCGCGGGGAAGGTCTTGGTCTCGTCGATGTACGAGGCACCCTTCCCCGGCACCGTGATGTGAAGCGCGTGCGTGCCGCGCGCCGCCTGCAGCGTGTCGACGACCGGCGCTGTCCCGCTCACGGTCCAGACGTTCGGATCGAGCGCGCCGCTCTCGAAGTCCTCGCACAGCTGGACGTGAGCGGCGGCGCAGCGGCTCGGGCCGAAGAAGGCCGAGCGATCGGGCGACAGATCGCGTGTGGGGACCGATCGGCACGAAGCCGCGGCGGCGCAAAACAGAACAGCACCGATCCGGGCGACGCCCTGGCTCACTAAATTCGCACCTGAATCTCGTAGCGGCGGTTCTTGGCCTTCTTGGCCGGCGTGTCGTCGGGCGTCACCAGCGGCCGGTCGGAGCCCATGCCGATGGAGATGATCTCACCCGGCGCCACGCCGCGCGCGGTGAGCTCGCGGACGATCACCGCCGCGCGCTTGGCCGACAGCTCCTTGTTGTGCTCCGGCTTGCCGGCGGAATCGGTGTGGCCGGAGACCTCGAACTTGAATCCGCTGACGCCGCCCGCCTGGAGCTTCTTCTTGGCGTCGATCAGCGTGTTCGCCAGCTTCTTGATCTTCTTGTCGCACCCCGCGGTCAGCTGATCGCTGTCGCTCTTGAAGCTGCACTGATCCTTGCGCCCCTCCGCCAGCAGCTTGGCGTTCACGTCCTTGATCACCTTGTCGCGCGCGGCATGGCCCGCCTTGCCGGCCAGGCCGCCGAGGTCGAAGGCGCGCGCGGGCGCACCGACCAACGACGTCGTGCCCGTGACGATCGCGCAGAGAAGCAACCAGTTTCGTCCCACCAATGGTGAATGCGTCATCGCCCGAGCTTAACGCGAACGGCGCTAGCGGCGGAGCGTCAGATCGAGGACCGTCACCAGCCCGGGTGCCGCGGCGATCACTGCAGGGATCGCGTTCAGCACGGTGCCCACGGTCGCGCGGTCGCCGTGGGTGCCGCCCCGGATCAGGAGGTCGAGCGGCGGATCGCCCTCGATCACCACCCGATCGTGGGGCTCGGGCGCGCCGACCGACATCTCGAGGTCGAGACGGACCAGCTCACGCCCGCCGGCGAGCCCGATCGCCGACTGGCGGAGCCCTGCCACGCGCCCGGCGTCGATCCCGTCCCGCGGCTCGGTGACCGGGCCGATCGTCGAGCGGACCTCGTCGAAGGTCCAGCCGAGCCCCAGGCCGACCAGCGCGCACGACTCGGCCAGGCCCCGGTGTCCGAGCTTCTTCGCCGCCACGCCGGCCTTGAATTCCTCGACTGTCAGACCGGCGCCGACCTTGGCACGCAACGGCCCGCGCCGCTTGGCCGCGTCGACGACGCGCGTGACGAGCAGGCGATCGACACGGACGCAGGCGGCCGCCAGCGTGAGCGGAAGGCGGTCCATGACCAGGCCCGGGTTGACGCCCGTCCCGACCACGGTGATCCCGGCAGCCCGGGCGCGGGCGTCGAGCTGCCGCGCGAGATCGGGGGCGGCGAAGTCGGCGTAGGAGAGATCCTCGCAGGTGGAGACCACGTCGACACCGGCCGCGCCCGCTGCCTCGACGATGGGGACCATTTCGGCGACACCCGAGAGCGTCAGCACGAGCGCCACGTCGGCGCCGGTCAGCGCCGCGGAGAGGGTGGAGGCGACCTTCACACCGAGCGTTCCGATCTCGGCGACCTCGCCGGCGTCTCTTCCGACGAACGCGGGATCGAAGGCGCCCGAGAGCTCGAGCGCCGGGCGGGTGCGTACCGCCTTCAGGACCTCGCGGCCGATCGCGCCCAGGCCGACGATGGCGACCCGAACCGGAGCGCCCGCCCCTGCGCTCACCCGCCGAGCTCCGCCAGATCCTCGCCCAGCTCCTCGAGGAAACCGGAGATCTCCGACGGAGAGAGCGACTCGAGCCGGCGGCGGATCCCTTCCAGATCGTCGCGCAGCCGGCTGGCCCGCCGGCGGTAGTTGTCGAGCGTGTTCTCGAGCCGGCTGGCGTCTGTGGCGCCGGCGCTGACCCGACCGACCTCGGCGCGCAGATTGGCCTCGGCCGTCTCGAGGTCGCGGGCGATCGCCGCGGCGCCGGCCTCGTGGCCGTTTTTCTGGCTGGCCCCCGCCGCCGCGGCGGCTTCCAGCTCGCCGACGTGGGCCCGCAAGCGATCGCGCTCAGACTCCAGGACGCGCAGGCGGTCACTGTCCGGGTCGTCGTGCCGCGCGGCGGCCGCTTTTCGCTCGTGCTCGAGCCGCAGGAGCTTCCCCTCCAGCTCCGCCAGACGGGCCCGGCGCGCGCGGTCGGCCTCTTCCAGATCCTTGGCGGTCTTGCGCAGCGTGGTCGCCTCCGCGCCGGCGTTCGCCGCGCGTGCCTCGGCGGCGACCACCGTGTCTTCCAGCTCTGCCACCAGCGCCGTCTGCTCGGAGACCGACGCCCGGAGCTCGGTGATCTCGTCGACATGGACCGACGAGGCACGGTGGAACTCCTCGAGGGCGCGTTCGCGCGCCTCGCGCGCCGCCATCAGATCGTTGTTGCTGGGCGCCGCCGCCGGCGGGGTCAATCCAGCGTCGCCGCGCCCCGTCCCCGCCTGCACCGCGCGGGCGATCGCCTGCCGCAGCTTGTCTTCCAGCTCTGCGAGGCGCCAGGTCAGATCTTGCTTCTCCCCTTCCAGGCGCAAGATCCGCTCGTCGCGCTGCAGGACCGCCCGCGACCGCTCTTCGAGCGCGCTGCCGTCGACGACCACCGTCTTCGCCTCGCTCTCGAGGCGGGCCACCTCGCGCCGGGCACGACCGAGCTCGCTCTCGGCCAGTCGCTGCCGCTCGAGCGCGTCTTCGACGGCGGTCTGTCGCGCGCGCGCCAGGCCGCCGACCTCCTCGAGCCGCTGCTCGGCGGCCGCGGCCCGGGCCTCGCTCTCGGCCAGCTTGACCCGCAGCCGGTCGGCCTCCTCACGCGCCTCCGCCGATGCCCGCGCCTCCGCCTCCAACGGCGCCCGCAGCCCGGTCGCCAGCCGATCGGCCACGGCGGCCATCTCCTCGGTCGTGCGGCGGGTCAGGCTCATGACCGACTCGTCCGCCTCGGCCAACGCGCGCCGCAGCTTGGCGCTCTCGGCATCCAGCGCCGCGCGATCCTCGGCCGCCCGGCGCAGACGCGCGCGCAGCTCTTCGATCTCCTCCGCCTGCACGGGCGAGACCCGCGCCGCCGGCTCGGGGCCCGCCGCCGTCGCAGAGTCCGTCGAGGAAGCCGCGGACGAAGCTATAATAGAAGACGGGAGCTGCACCAGCGCGTACCCGAGCCCGGCCACCGGCTCCGTGCCGGCGATGGCGACGTAAGCGACAGGCTGCTCTTGCTCCTTGACCAGCCGTGAATCGATCCGCAGCGCGTCGACGGCGCCGTCGAACTCGACCACGCCGATCCCCGAGAACGGCGTCATCCCCAACATCTGGATGAGCGGCAGGAGCGGCGCCATCGCACCGTGCAGGTCGTAATAGCCGACCCCGCCGGTCACACCGGGGCGCTCCGCGTTGCCGGCCGCGACCACCAGCCGACCGCCGGTCGCGACCAGCTTGCGACAGGCGGCGACCGCGCCGGCGCGGCGCACCAGCACCTCTCCCTCGGGGACCACCACCACGTCGAACCGGTCGTTGATGCTGGCGAGATCGCCGTCGGAGACGACCACCTTGACCGCCCCCAGCGACCTCAAGAGCTCCCCGCTCCCTTCGCCGGGCCCGATCTCGAGCACGCGGCGCCCGGACCAGATCGGTTCGAGGTATGAGTAAAGTGACCGGCGGCGGTCGCGAAATTCGGCGTTGAAGACGTCCCCCATGGCGGGGGGGACTATACCCGACTTGCATCCGGGCGCTTCGCCCACTATAAACCCCGATTCCCGGGATCACACACCATGGCAAAAAAAGGCATTCATCCGGTCTACAAGCCCTCGACCATCACTTGCGCCTGCGGCAACAAGGTCGAGACCTTCTCGACCCGCGGCGCATTCTCGGTCGAGATCTGTTCAGCCTGCCACCCGTTCTACACGGGGAAGCAGAAGTTCGTGGACGCGGCCGGCCGCATCGAGCGCTTCCAAAAGAAGTACGGCAAGACCGCGCCGCCGACGACGACCTAAGCCGTCTTGCTCGATCAGCTGCTGCTCGACAAGCTCGCCGGTGTCGAGGCGCGCTACCAGGAGCTGGATCGGATGCTCGCCGATCCGGCGGTGCTGGCCAACCGCCAGCAGATGCAGAAGCTCGGCAAGGAGCACTCCGATCTCCGTGAGGTGGTCGAGACGTTCCGGCTCTACCGCGACCTGACCAAGCGCGCCGTCGAGGCGCGCGAGCTGCAAAAAGATCCCGAGATGCGGGAGCTGGCGCGCCAGGAGGAGACCGAGCTCGGCGTCGAGCAGGAGCGGATGGAGAAGGATCTGAAGGCGCTGCTCATGCCCAAAGATCCGAACGACGAGAAGAACATCCTGCTGGAGATCCGGGCCGGCACCGGCGGCGAGGAGGCGGCGCTGTTCGCCGGCGATCTGTTCCGGATGTACTCGCGCTTCGCCGAGCGTCACCGCTGGGCGATCGAGATCCTGTCGACCTCCGCCGCCTCGGCCGGTGGGGTGAAGGAGGTGGTGGCCGGCATCAACGGCCGCGGCGCCTACTCGCAGCTCAAGTACGAGTCGGGCGTCCACAGGGTCCAGCGCGTCCCGGCCACCGAGGCGCAGGGGCGCATCCACACCTCGACGGCGACCGTGGCCGTCATGCCGGAGATCGAGGACGTCGAGATCGCCATCGATCCGAAGGACCTCAAGATCGACGTCATGCGCTCTGGCGGGCCGGGCGGCCAGTCGGTCAACACCACCGACTCGGCGGTGCGCGTCCACCACATCCCGAGCGGCCTCATCGTTCACTGCCAGCAGGAGAAGTCGCAGCACAAGAACAAGGCGATGGCCATGAAGCTCTTGCGCGCCAAGCTCTACGACATCGAGGAAGAGAAGCGCGACACCGCCGAGCGCGAGGCGCGGCGCAGCCAGATCGGCTCCGGCGATCGCTCGGAGAAAATTCGCACCTACAACTTTCCGCAGGACCGGCTGACCGATCACCGCATCGGCCTCACCCGCCACAACCTCCCCGGCATCCTCGACGGCGATCTGGAAGACGTGATCGGCAGCCTGCGCGCCCACTTCCAGGCCGAGGCGCTCAAGTGAGCGTGACGTCCCCTCGGATCGTGGTCCTCGACAGCTTCACGATCGACCAAGGGGAACCAGAGACCGCCTGGCGCGAGCTGTCGGCGCTGGGGGACCTGGTCGTCCACCCGCAGACCGAGCCGGCGGAGATCGGGTCGCGCGCGGCCGGCGCGCTGGCGGTGATCAGCAACAAGGTGCCGCTCGGCGCCGAGGAGCTGGCGGCCCTCCCCACGCTGCGCTACGTCGGCGTGTCGGCGACGGGGACGAACGTCGTCGATCTGACGGCGGCGCGCACGGCGGGGATCGCGGTCAGCAACGTCCCCGGCTACGCGACCGAGTCGGTCGCCGAGCTGGTGTTCGCCCTCATCCTGCATTTTTCGCACGACGTCGCCGGGCACAACGCGGCGGTCAAGGTCGGCGTCTGGTCAGCGTCGTCCGACTTCTGCTTCTTCCGGCAGCCGCTCATGGAGCTCGCCGGCAAGACGCTGGTCGTCGTCGGTTCTGGCGCGATTGGCGGCGCGGTCGCGCGCATCGCCGAGGCGTTCGGGATGCGCGTGGTGCGCGCCGCCGTGCCGGGCGCGCCGGCCCGCGCCGGTCAGACGCGAACGCCGCTGCCCGAGGCGCTGCCGCTCGCCGACTTCGTGTCGCTCCACTGTCCGCTCACCGAGGCGACGCAGGGGCTCGTCGGCGCCGAATTCCTGGACGCCATGAAGCCGGGCGCGATCCTCATCAACACGGGACGGGGCGGGCTGGTCGACGAGGCGGCGCTGGCGGGGGCGCTCAGCAGCGGACATCTCGGCGGCGCCGGCCTCGATGTGCTGTCGACCGAGCCGCCACCGCCGAATCACCCGCTCACCGATCCGCGCGCCCCCTGGACCGGCCGGGTGGTGGTCACGCCGCACATCGGCTGGGGGACCGTGGAGGCGCGGCGGCGCCTGGTCACCGAGGTGGCGCGCAACCTGGAAGCCTTTCTGCGGGGCGAATCGCGCAACCGGATCGTGTGAGCGCCGTTGCCGCTCGGCGCTATTCGCCTTGGAGCGTGACGACCACCGTTCGCGCGCCCCCGTCGGTGCGGTGCTCGCCGAGATAGATCCCCTGCCAAGACCCAAGCGCCAGCCGCCCCTCGCGGATCGGCACCGTCACCGAAGCCCCGAGCAGCGTCGATTTCACGTGCGCCGGCATGTCGTCCGGCCCCTCGGCGGTGTGCTCGAAGTAGGGGGCGTTCTCCGGAACCGCGCGGTCGAACCAGCGGGCGAGATCGGCGCGGACGTCGGGATCGGCGTTCTCGTTGAGCGCGAGCGACGCGGAGGTGTGACGAACGAAGAAGTGCGCAAGACCGATCTTGAACCGCGCCAGCTCCGGCACCGCCGCGACGAGCTCGCGGGTGATCAGGTGAAAACCGCGCGGGCGAGGTTGGAGACGAATCTCGGTCTGATGCCAGGGCATGCGATCTGTGCGTTTAGCACGTCGCACCTCTCGTGACTTCGGGCACCGCCTTTCACCGGGAAAGTTTGCCAAAATCCCATTTCGCCACTTAATTGGTGACGGAGGGATTTCCGAGACCTCCCTCGAACAAGGAGACCCCATGAGCCATCGCAAGAATCTGATCGCTGGACTCGGCGTCGTGCTGTTGACGGTGCTGGGCTCCGTCTCGGTCGCCGAGGCGCAAGGATACCCGCCGCCCTATTACCCGCCACCACCGCCACCGCCGCCGCCGCAGCACGGTGTCTACCGCTCTGGGCTCATCTTCGGCTTCTCAGTCGGCCTCGGCGCAGTCCATTTGGACGTGGACGGCTGCGGGGATGCATGCGGCGCCGCCGGTGTGGCCGAGGGTCATATCGGGGGCATGATCAGCCCGCGCGCAGCGGTGATGTTGGAGATCTGGGGAGCCGACCACCCCTGGAGCGCCGGCGGCAACAGCTTCGAGACGATCAATACCTTCTTTACCGGCGCGCTGCAGTATTGGGTCAACGACATCGTGTGGATCAAAGGGGGCCTCGGCGTGGGTGAGCTCCGCGAGACCGTCAACGACAACTACAACGGCTACTACACCGACACGGCGAACGACGTCACGGGATTCGCGCTGTTCGGCGCCGCCGGGGTCGAGGTGCTGCAGACGTACAACTTCGCGCTCGACATCCAGGCGCGCATCGGCAGCGGCTTCTACAGCCAGGACAACGTCAGCTTCAGCGCGCAGAACTACGCGCTGATGGTCGGCTTCAACTGGTACTAGACTAGAGCAAGGTCGCTCGGCGACACG
>DATAVR010000163.1:0-21048 GCA_036267635.1 Polyangia bacterium
GCGTTCCCGTCGGCGCGCTACGCCAGCGTGATCTGGGCCTGGGCCGACGACGTGGAGGGGGGATTGGCGGCGGTGACGGCGACCGTCGAGACTCTCGGCGAAGAGCTCGGCTTCGTGCGCGAGCGCCGGCCGATGACCGGCCACGTGACCGTGGGGCGCGCGAAGGGCGGCGGCGTGGACGCCCGCGCGGCGCTCGACGCGTTCGTCGACCGGGAATTCGGCGGTCTCACCGTCGGTGAGATTCACATTTACGAGAGCCGGCTTGGCGGCGGTCCGGACAACGCCGGCTCGACCTACATTTTGCGGCACCAGGCCACGCTCGGTTCTCACGCTTCCAACTGACCAGGAGAGAACAAATGGCGACCACTTCGGAAAAGACCTCGGAGAAGACCTCGGACAAGATGTCGCAAAAGGTCTCGGAGACGAGCGACATCAAGGGCGACGGCAAGGACGCGGCGGCGGCCGCTCCGGCGCGCGACCGCGATCCGGTGCGGGACAAGGCCATCGACCTGGCGGTCACGACGATCGAGAAGCAGTTTGGCAAGGGGAGTATCATGCGGCTCGGCGAGGGGATCGCCCCCCCCGAGGTGCAGGTGATTCCGACTGGCTCGCTGGGGCTCGACATCGCGCTCGGCGTCGGTGGTCTTCCGCGCGGCCGGGTCATGGAGGTCTACGGGCCGGAGTCCTCCGGCAAGACGACGCTGGCGCTGCACGTGGTCGCCGAGGCGCAGAAGCTGGGGGGGATCTGCGCCTTCGTCGACGCAGAGCACGCGCTCGACGTCGGCTATGCCCGCAAGCTGGGCGTGCGGACGGACGATCTGCTGGTGTCGCAGCCCGACTGCGGCGAGCAGGCGCTGGAGATCACCGAGATGCTGGTCCGCTCGGGGGCGGTCGACATCATCGTCGTCGACTCGGTCGCGGCGCTCACGCCCCGCGCCGAGCTGGAGGGGGAGATGGGCGACTCGCACGTCGGCCTGCAGGCGCGGCTCATGAGCCAGGCGCTGCGCAAGCTGACCGGCACCATCTCCAAGTCGAACACGCTGGTCATCTTCATCAACCAGATCCGGATGAAGATCGGCGTCATGTTCGGCAACCCCGAAACAACGACCGGCGGCAACGCGCTCAAGTTCTACGCGTCAGTGCGGCTCGACATCCGGCGCGTCGGCGCGCTCAAGGACGGCGACAAGGTGGTCGGCAATCGCACGCGCGTGAAGGTGGTCAAGAACAAGATGGCGCCGCCGTTTCGGGAGGTCGAGTTCGACATCCTCTACGGCGAGGGGATCAGCCACGAGGGCGATCTGGTCGACCTCGGCGCCGAGTGCGGCGCGATCGAAAAGTCGGGCGCCTGGTTCGGCTTCGAGGGCGATCGGATCGGCCAGGGGCGCGAGAATGCCAAGCAGTACCTGCGCGATCACGCCGACGTGGCCCGCAAGATCGAGGTGAAGGTGCTCGCCCACCACGGCATCAAGCGCGACGTCGGCGGTCCGGCCCTCGCGGGCGGCGCCAGTGGCGGCGCCGGCGCCACCGTCCACACGCTCACGCCACAACCCAAGCCGGTCAGCGAGAAGCGCGGGCGTTAGCGAGAAGCGCGGGCATTAACGAAGCGTGGCGAAGATGGCTCTGGATCGCGCTGATCGTCGCGTGTAGTCGTCGCGGATCTCCCGTAGCGGAGCTGTCGGTGCGCGACCCTGCGGTCACGGCGGACGCGGGCGGCCGGCCCGATGCCGTGGTGGTGGCTCGTCCCGAGGCGTGGAACCCGATGGCGGCTTTCCCCATCGAGGCTGCGCCCTGGACGGCGGGAACGACCGCGCGGATCCGGGTCCAGACCACCGAGGTTCCGCAGCACGACGGGTCGTTCGGGGCTGCGCGCCTGGAGCTGCAGACGTTGAGCGATCACCGCGCGCTCCTCTCCCAGAAGCTCGAAGGGACGTGGCACCTGCTGGCCTACGTCCCGTCGACGCAGACGTTCGTGATCGGCGGGCAGTTCGAGACCGGGGCCTGGCTCCCGCTCGACGAGATCCGCTACGTCGACGAAGCGAGCGGCGAGGTGCGGATGTCGCGCTACGACGGCGGGACCTGGATCGCCTTCGCGGCGGTGCCGGGGCCAGACGGGCGGTTCATCGTCTTCGTCGGCGAATCGAGGCGTGACCGCGCGTTCGAGGGCGGCCGATTCAGGCTGGAGGTGCTCGACACGGCGAAGGACGCTCTTTACGACCTCGGCCGCCCGCCGGCGCCGCCGCCCGATGAGGATTCACCCTTCGACGCGGACGAGGGTTGGGACTGGGGCGCGCCCATCGACGGGCTCGAGCATATGGACGCCGGGATCATCGCCTTCACCGACGGACACACGCTCCGCGTGAGCTACGGCGCCGACACGCAAAAACGACGCGCGCGCCAGCGGCGGCAACGATCGTGGGATCTCTCTCGCGCGGTCGTCGCGGGTCGAATGATTCCGTCCCCGCCCGCAGCTCGGCCCGTCAAATCGATGCCCGATGAGCCCCAGTTGAAGGCCCCGGTCATTCCGTAGCGGCGCGGCCGGGCGGCGGCCACTACTGGCGCGAGGCCGTTTCCGACAGACCCAAACGGCCGCGCAGCGACCGGTCATCGTCGTGCGCGACTCTGTCCGCTTTATCGGCGTCGATGGGCGTCGGGTCGAGGCTGTGCCCGGCGATGAGCGCGATGACGCCGGCGCCGGCGACCGCGAGACCCCAAACGGGGCTCGGGCCGGGGCGGGTGTCGGTACACGGGGGACCGTCGCAGCCAATTGCAGGTTGGGCCCCTCCGTACCTCAGCGCGCTGGTGATCGCGGCGAAGAGCAAGCCGCCGAAGACCAGGGTCCCGCCTCCGATCGTCAGGCTCTTCTTGACGACCGCCTCGTGGTGGTATCGGCGGAGGAGGTCGTCGCGGCCGACGATTCGGAAGAAGGCCTCCTCATCGATCGGGTGGTGATCTCGCCCCTGGAAGGCGTCCCACGGCGTGTCGGGGAGCGCCACGCGGTCGCCGTTCGGAGGCGGAGTCAAATTGCGGACCCCGACGGCCTCGGCCTCGTCCGAGCTGTTGCCGTCCGATGGTGGGGGCGACTCGGCCCGCGCAGCATTCACGCTCGCGAGCAGCCAGGCGAGGCCGACGACGGTCGAAACGAGGCGCATTGGCGGGGCCTCCCTAAGCGACAGAAAGGCCGACTTTAGCACGGGGCTCACCTGGGTCGGCGCCGACCCGGGCTCGCCCGGTGGAAAGGGCGCCGGCCGCCGCTCTTAGCGTCTCTGCTTGACTGGCGAAAGGCACTCGTCGCGTATACGATCGAAACATGGCCACAAAGAAGCCGGTGCCCGAAGGGCCGGTCGAGGTCCCCGACGTCATCTCCATTCTCCCTCTGCGGAACTCGGTGCTGTTCCCGGGCTCCATCATCCCCATCGACGTGGGGCGCAAAAAATCGGTGAAGCTGGTCGAGGAGGCGATCTCCAAGGAGCGCCCCGTGATCGGCATCGTCACCCAGCGCGACGCGCGGACCGAGGAGCCGGGCGCCGGCGATCTCTACATGGTCGGCTGCGCGGCCCGCATCCTCAAGGTCATCAAGCTGGCCAAGGACAACTTCTCGGTGATCCTGCAGGGGGTGGCGCGGATTCGCATCCTGGAAGTGGGCGGTCAAGACCCGTTCATGACCGCCCGGGTGCAGGCGCTGCCCGACTCGCCTTCCACGGACGTCGAGCTCGACGCGCTGGTGATGAACGTCAAGGACGTCGCCAAGCGGGTCATCAAGCTGATGCCGGAGCTGCCCAAGGAGGCGAGCGCGCTGGTCGACAGCGTGGTCGAGCCGGGACAGCTCTCGGACGTCATCATCTCGAACCTCGACGTGCAGGTCGACGAGAAGCAGGACGTTCTCGAGACGTTCGACCTCAAGGCGCGGCTGCGCAAGGTGCTGCAGTTCCTTTCGCGCCAGCACGAGGTGCTGAAGGTCCGCGAGAAGATCAACAGCCAGGTTCAAGAGGAGATGGGGCGCAACCAGCGCGAATACGTGCTGCGTCAGCAGCTGAAGGCGATCAAAGAAGAGCTGGGCGAGATCGACGAGACCGGCGGCGATCTCGACGACTTCCGCGAGAAGGTGCTGGCCGCCAAGATGCCGCCCGAGACCGAGAAGGTCGCCATCAAGCAGCTCGAACGGCTGAAGGTGATGCAGCCGTCTTCGGCCGAGTACACCGTCACGCGAACGTACCTGGAGTGGTTGGTGGAGCTCCCCTGGTCGGTCTCGACCGAGGACAAGCTCGACATCCAGGCGGCGCGCGACATCCTCAACTCGGACCACTACGACCTCGAGAAGGTCAAGAAGCGCATCCTCGAGTACCTGGCCGTCCGCAAGCTGAAGAGCGACAAGAAGGGGCCCATCCTCTGTCTGGTCGGCCCGCCCGGCGTCGGCAAGACGTCGCTCGGGCGATCGATCGCGCGCTCGCTGGGCCGCAAGTTCATCCGCATCTCGCTGGGCGGGGTGCGTGACGAGGCGGAGATCCGCGGCCACCGGCGGACCTACGTCGGGTCGCTGCCGGGGCGCCTCATTCAAGGGATGAAGAAGGCGGGCTCGAACAACCCGGTCTTCATGCTCGACGAGATCGACAAGCTGGGGCACGACTTCCGGGGCGATCCCGCAGCGGCGCTGCTGGAGGTGCTGGACCCCGAGCAGAACCATACATTTTCAGACCACTACCTCGAGGTCCCGTTCGATCTGTCCAAGGTGATGTTCGTGGCGACCGCCAACATCATGGACCCGATCCCGCCGGCGCTGCGCGACCGGCTCGAGGTCCTGGAGCTCCCCGGCTACACGCGCGAGGAGAAGCTCAACATCTCGAAGCAGTTCCTCATCCCCAAGCAGCTCGAGGAGCACGGCCTCTCGAAGGAGAAGCTGGTGTTCGACGACGCGGCGCTGGCCGAGATCATCGACAGCTACACCCGCGAGGCGGGCGTCCGCAACCTCGAGCGCGAGGCGGCCAATGTCATTCGGGCCATCGCGGTGCTGGTGGCCGAAGGCAAGGCGCAGCCGACCGAGACGGTGACCGCCGAACGGATCGGCGAGCTGCTCGGCCCGGCCAAGTACATCTCCGAGGTCGCCGAGCGAACGGCGGAGCCGGGCGTGGCCACGGGCCTGGCCTGGACGCCCGTCGGGGGCGACATCCTCTTCATCGAGTCGACCAAGATGAACGGCAAGGGGCAGCTGGTCCTCACCGGCCAGCTGGGCGACGTGATGAAGGAGTCGGCGCAGGCGGCGCTTTCGTTCATCCGTGCGCGCGCCCGCTGGCTCGGCCTCGAGGAGAACTTTCTGGAGAAGATTGACCTCCACGTCCACATTCCCGCCGGCGCCATCCCCAAGGACGGCCCGTCGGCGGGCGTCACCATGTTCGTCTCGATGGCGTCGCTGCTCACCAACAAGCCGATCCGCAGCGACGTGGCGATGACCGGCGAGATCACGCTGCGCGGGCTGGTGCTGCCGGTCGGCGGCATCAAGGAGAAGTTCCTGGCCGCGCACCGGGCGGGGATCAAGCGCGTCATTCTTCCGGAGCGCAACCGCAAGGACGTCATCGACATCCCGGAGCAGCCGCGCAACGAGATCGAGATCCTCTACGTCAAGCGGATGGACGAGCTCCTGCCGCTGGTGCTGACCGAGATGCCGAAGCTGGGCCTCATGTCGGCGCCGGTGCTGCCGTCCGCGCCGCCGCCGGCGGCATAGATCAGGCCAAATCGAGGTCAGGTCGCGAGCGGCTCGTCGGCCGGGGCCGGATCCTTCACCAGCACCTCCTTCACGTGGAAGTGCCGGTGCAGGATGCCGTGCCCGAGGTAGATGGCCGGCGTCAGGCCGATGGCCAGCGCCAGCTTGACCAGGTAGCCGTTGCGGGCCGTGCGCAGGATGAAGCCCATCGACTTCGACCCCGAGAGAAACACGAAGCTGACCACCAGCGAGTCGACCGCCTGGGAGACGACGGTCGACCCGGTCGAGCGCAGCCAGAGGAGCCGCTCTCCGGTCAGCCGCCGCACCAGGAAGAAGATCGAGATGTCGAGCAGCTGGCCGATCAGGTAGGCGATCAGCGAGGCGACGTAGAGGCGGGTCGACCAGCCGAAGACGTTCTTGAACACGTCGCCCCCCATCGGGGACTCGGGGCTGGTCGGCAGGTAGATGGCGATGTTGATGACCACGAAGACGAAGATGGCGGTCCCCAAGCCGACGTAGGTGAGCCGCCGGGCCCCTTCCGTGCCGTAGAACTCGTTGACGATGTCGGTCAGCAGGAAGGTGAGCGGGAAGGGGATCATCCCGACCGAGAAATCGAGCCCCCCGACGCGGAAGAACTTGCCGCCGATGAGGTCGCTCACCAGCAGCGCCGCCACGAAGACGGCGGTCAGGTAGACGAAGAGCCGTTGTTTGCGGTCCATGGCTTGTCTCGGCCGCAGACTACCTTAGGTTCGGCGGGGCTTGGGGTGCTAGCTTCTCGCGTCGATGCCGGGACCGGAGCGCGTCACCTTCACCGTCGGCGACGACGATGCCGGGCGCCGGCTGGATCAGGTGCTGGCCGCGCGGGTGGCGGGCCTCTCGCGACGGCAGGCGCGCGTGTTGCTGGACATCGGCGGCGTGTTCGTCGACGGGCGGCGGATCAAGGTGGCCGGGCGGCCAGCCCACGCCGGCGAAAAGATCGTGGCGGTTCTGGGCGGCGCGCTGGCGCGGGCGACTGGCAAGCCGGGCAGGGCCGCCCGCGACGACGACGAGCGGCGGTTGCCTGCCTTCGCCGTCGTGTTCGAGGACGAAGAGCTGGTGGTGGTCGACAAGCCGGCCGGCCTCCTGGCCGCGCCGACACCCGAGAGCGATCGCAACAACCTGGTCTCGCTGCTGGAGCGTCGCCAGAACGACGGCTCCCGCATCCTGGTGGTCCACCGGATCGACCTCGAGACGAGCGGCCTCATCGTCTTCGCCAAGACGCCGGACGCCAACCGCGTCCTCTCCGAGCGGTTCCGCACGCACGATCTCGAGCGCGCCTACATCGCCGCGGTCGTCGGCGCTTTTCCCGGCGATCTGACCCGCCTCGACAAGCCGGTCGGTGGACGGTCCGCCGTCACCCACGTCGCCGTCCGCGAGCGCTTCGGCGCGCTGGCCACACTGCTCGACTGCCGACTCGAGACCGGACGCACCCACCAGATCCGGCTGCACGCGCTCGCGGCGGGGCATCCGGTGATCGGCGACGCGCGCTACGGCAGGCCGTTTCGCGAGGCGCCTGCCCCACGCATGGCGCTGCACGCGACGACGCTCGGCTTCGCGCACCCGCGCACCGGCGCGCCGCTCTCGTTCACCAGCCCCTGGCCGTCCGACCTCGGCGCCTGGACCGAACGCCTGAAGCAGCTTGTTGATTAGAACAGGAACCCTGGAAGGGTTCCTGCGACCTCCCGCGGGACGCGATTATGCCGCGGCGGCTTTGGCGATCGCGGTGCCCAGCTTCTCGCGCAGATAGAAGTAGTCGTCGCTGACCGCGAAGCGCAGGAGCTCGCGCACCGGCTCGTTCATGACGGCGATGCGCCGGATGTCCTCGGGCGTGGGCGCGGCGCCGCTCGGGAGGGCGCCGGCGTCGTGAATCACGATCCGCGCGGCGGTCGCCAGATCGCCGCACAGGACCAGGCCGGTGCGGTTGCCGATCTGGTGGACCACCGAGCGCCAGCGCAGCGAGCTCCACGACGTGGTCCCCAGGCCCTGGAACAGCTCGACCAGCTGCTTGGAGACCTTGTAGGGGACGTTCTTTTTCAGCTTGGCGGCCTGCTCGGCGGCCGTGTCGCCGGTGGTCGCCCGGCGCTTGGCGTGCCGCGGGTGGAACGCCTTGAGCACGCTGGCGAAGAGCGCGGTGAACTGCTTGGGGCGCACGCCGGCGGCCAGGATGTACTCGGGACGGGTCAGCTCGATGCCGCGCGCGATCTGGAAGCGGATCTCGGCGGGGGTCGCCGCCGGGCCGGCCAGCCCCGGGCCGACCACCAGCGCCGGCGGCGCCTGCACGACGATCTCCACCTCGTCCGGCGCGCCCTCCGGGCGGACATAGAGGCCGGTCTTTTTGTTGCCCAGCGCCTTGGCCACCTGGCCGTAGATCCTGCCGAGGTCGAGCTCGGCCATGGGCGAGACCTTGTCGCGCGCCGACACGCCGAAGTCTTCCAGCCGCTGGCCGATGAGGCCCGGCGCGCCGGCCCACAGGCAGGAGAAGATCTCCGACATGAGGGTCGCCTCTCCGTGCGCCAGGTGCTGCTCGCGGTCTTTCTCGTCGAGTGAAGCGGCGTAGGGATCGTCGGGTTTCAGCTCGGGGGGCGGGTTGGCCTGCAGAAAGGCCAGCTCCGCCGGCGTCGCCGTCCCGAGCAGGACCAGCATCTCGTGGCAGCAGCGGGCCCGGTCGGCGAGCCCGCGACGCGCATAGATGGCGCCGAGCGCCCGCAGCGACGACGAGCGCGTGATGTCGGCGTTGAGCAGCTGCTTGTGGTTCTCGATCGCCGCCTCTTCGTGCTCGGCGTCGTCGCCATAGAGCGCGGCCAGCGCCTCGCGCGCCGGCAGCTGATCGGGGGTGAGCGCCACCACCTGCTCGAAGGCGGCGATGGCCCCCTTGGGATCGCGCGCCCGCACCAGCTCGCCGCGGCGCTGCCAGAGGCGCGCGCGGCGCGTTCTGGCGGCCGGCTGGTCGGCGGGCTCCGGCAGCTCGACCAGCGCCCGCGCCAGCCGCTCGCCGAGACCGAAGCTGGGGGGCAGTTGATCGGCGAGGTCACAGAGAGCGGAGAGCGCCGCCTCGTCATGCGGGTTCTCGCCGAGCGCCTGATCGAGCAGCGCCGCCGCCTCCTTCACCTCGCCCTGCTCGGCCAGCAGCAGGGCGGCGTCGCGCCGCCGCTCGGCGCGCTCCTTCGGATCCTTGACCAGATCGATGAGCAGTGCGGAGGTCTGCGCCGCCGCCTCGGAGTCGCCCTGCGAGCGCTGCAGCTTGAGCGTCTTTTCGAGCAGCGCCACCTGCTCCTCCGACGGCGCCGTGGAGGCGATGTGCGCGTCGTTGTAGGCCTTGAGCGCCTGCTCCTCGTCATCGAGCTCGACGTAGAGGTCGCCCAGCTGCTCCAGCGTCTGCGCCCGCTCGGCGCGATCCGACGATTCGTCGGCCAGGCGCCGCAGATAGCTCGAGGCCTTCTCGCGTTCGCCGCGCTCGAGCGCCAGGTCGGCCAGGGCCCGCAGCGAGGCGCGGTGGCCGCTCCGCAGCCCGAGCGCCGCCTCGTAGAGCTCGATGGCGCGCTCGGGGCGGCGCAGCTTGATCTCCGCTTGCGCCGCGTGGGCCAGCGCGTCCGACACCTCGTCGGGGTAGGTCGCGGCGTCGGGATGCTCGCCGAGCGCCCCCAGGTGCATGGCCGCCTCGCGCCACTTGCCGGCGCGGAAGCGGTTCTCGCCCAGCGACAGCTTGGTGAGCAGCTGGCCGGGACCCATCTTGTCGGCCTCCAGCAGCTGCCGGTAGGCCTCGTCGAGCTTGCCGGTCTTCTCGTGCACCTCGGCGAGCCGCTGGAACAGCTTGGCCGCCTGTTGCGGCTGGTGACGCAGCCGGCGGACTGCCTCGGTGAGGCGCTTCTCGGCCTGCTCCCACTGGCCTTCTTTGTAATAGATGTCGGCGATCTCGAGGATGGCGGGGAGGTGGTCGGGGACCAGCGCCAGCGCCTCGTCGAGGAGGCGCTGCGCCTCCGCCGCGTCGCCCGAGCCCTCCCAGGCGACGCGCGCCAGATCGCTCAGGACCGCCGCGCGCGCGTTCGAATCGCTGGTGATCTCCAGCTGCCGCGCGAGCACCCGCCGCGCCTCGTCCCAGTTCCCCTCGGCGGAGAGCACCGCCGCCAGCGCGTGCAGCGCCTCGGCGTTGTCCGGATCTTCGCGCAGCGCCGCCTCGAAGGCGTCGCGCGCCTTGGCCGGATCGCCGAGCTGCTCTCGGTAGACGCGCCCGGCGTCGAGCAGCGCCTCCACCGCTTCGGGCTTGCCCGCCAGCGCCTTGGCCTCGCGCAGCCGCACCGATGAATACGCGGCGTAGTCGTTCGCCTTGAGGTGCAGGCGAGCGAGGGCGCCCAGCGCGGCCGGGTTTTCGGGCGAGGCCTGCAGCGCCGCCTCGACCTCCTTGCGCGCCGCCGCCGGATCGTTGAGGTCGTCGAGCTTCAGCAACGAGAGCTCGAGGTTCAGCTCGGAGATGCGCGCCATGTTTGCGCCGGCGCCGCCGCTCCCCTTGCGCGCGCGCTCCATCTCGATCCGCTGCGTGAGGATGCGCGACGCCTCGTGGGCCAGACCGGCGCGCCGGAGGTTGCGCAAGAGGACGGCCAGGAGATCGTCGTCGGCGATCGCCTCGGCGCCGAGGTCGCGCAGCGCGCCGGCGGCCGCCTCCGGGTTGTTGAGCCGGTCCTGCAGGATCTTCACCCGCCGCCGGACGATCTCGATCCGGGCGGCCCCCGTGGCCGCCGCTGCCCGCCGCTGCAGAATCTCCTGCAGCTCGTCGAACCGGCCGCTCGCTTCGTGCAGCCGGTCGAGCGCCTCCAGCGCCTTGGTGTCGTCGGGGATCTCCGCCAGCACCGCCTCGTAGGCCTCGACCGCGCGGTCGGGGAGGGCCAGCTCCTTCTCGTAGACGGCGGCGACGTCCAGCCGCAGCTCCCGGGCCTTCGCCTTGTCGGCCGTCAGATCGGCGCGGCTCTGCAGGCTCTCGACCACCTTGGCCCAGAGGCCGACGCGGGAGTAGAGACGGGTCAACGCCTCGTGCGCGGCCAGCATCTCCTCGACCGGCGGCGGTGGCGGTTCCGTGGCCGCCTGCTCCTCATCGGACGCCTCACGCAGGAGACGCTCGAGCGTGTCGATCGCCTCGTACGGTCGCTCCATCCGCTCTTCGTAGAGGGCGGCCAGCTCGCGCAGGCGCGCGCGTCGCTCGGGACCGTTCGGGAGCGACTCGGTGGGGCTACCGGTCCGCTGCTCGAGGATGTTGGAGAGATCCTCCCAGCGCTCCTGGTCGCGGCAGATCTCCTCGACCCGCTTGATCGCCACCGGATCGTCGGAGCGCAGTCGGAGGATCGCGCGGTAGAGCTCCTCGGCCCGATCGATCTGACCGAGCCGCTCGCGCACGCGGGCCGCGTCGTGATGCAAAGTCACCGAGGTCTCGATGGCGCCGAATTCGTCGATGGCGCCGAGGTAGATCTGCGCGACGCGCTCCCACTTGCCGTACTCGGCGCCGATCCGCTCCAGCTCGGCGCGCACGTCGACGTCGGTGATGTCCAGCCGGAAGGCGCGCTCGAGCGCCTCCAGCGCCCGGTCGACATCGTGCTGCCCCTTCTCCCAGACCTCGGCGATCTTGCGCAGGTAGACCCAGCGGTCGTCGGTGTCCTCGGCGGGGAGCGACTCGTAGGCAGCGGCCAGCTCCTCCCAGGGGGTGGCGTAAGGTTGGTCGTCGTCGTCCTCGGCCATCTGCGGCAGGGAGGGCGGCCGCGCCACCATCTCCTGGTCGACGATCTCCTCTTCGAGCAGCTCCTCGTCGCCGATCTCCTCGATCGCTTCGTCGGCGTCCTCGCCGAACTCCACGCTGTCGGCCACCACGGGCGGCGGCGTGGCCAGGTTCGCGGCGTCGTCCTGGTCGGCGTGCGCGGCGGGGGCGGCGGTCACCATCGTTTCGCCGGCCCCGGATGGGCTCGGCTCTGCGTCGTCGTCGTCGACCTCCACGTCGACGTCGACCTCCTCGGAGACGACGTCGAGTCCTCCGCCGTCGCTCTCCTCGCCCGCGGCCGCCACGCCGTCGCTCTCCGCGTCGCCGTTCGCCTCCTCACCGGCCTCGTCGTCGTTGTCTTCTTCGTCGTCGGCCGCCATCTCCGACTCGGCCTCGCTGACGCCGTTGGCGCTCGTCCTGGTCTCGGCGTCAGCCCCCTCGACGGGGGAGGGGGCCGTCTCGACCAGGGCCGGGGCGGAGTCGTCCTCGCCGTGATAGCGGCCGATGCTGGTCGCCAGCCGCCAGAGGTGCGCGACGATCTCCTCGTCGTCGGGCGCCAGACGGAACGCGTTCAGGTAGGCGCGGAAGGCCCGCACCAGATCCTTGACCTCGTGCTCGACCAAATGGGCCGCGTTGCGCGCGACCGACAGCTTCTCGGGCAGCTCGTCGGCCAGCGCGAACAGCTGCCCCTGGACCTTGATCGCCTCTTCCCAGCGGCCGGTCAGGCGCGAGAGACGCAGGATCTCTTCCTGCGTCGCCTGGTTGCGCGGCTCGATGGCGAAGCTGCGCAGCGTCTCGTCGAGCGCCGCCGACGGATCGCCCATCCGCTTCTCGCGCACCTCGGCCCGCAGCCGCAAGAGCTCGACGCGTTCCTCCGTCTCCGTCCGCACCCGCGCCACCTGCGCGTAGACGTCGAGGAGCCGCTTCCAGTCGCCGGTCCGCTCGGCCAGCCGCTCGAGGTTGGGCAAGAGCTCGTCACCGGCGGGATCGGCCGGCAGCGCGTCGACCAGCGTCTGGAAGGCGCGCCCGGGATCCTGCAGCTTCTCCTCGCAGATGAGCGCGATCTTGAGCGACGCCGCCAGCTGCTCGAACGGCTCGGTCGCCCGTTCGCGCGCCCCCTCGTAGATCTGGATCAGCTCGTCGTAGAGGCCGTGCCGCTCGGCGGCCTGGTCGACCACCTGCAGGTTGTCGGCCGTGGGGCTCTCCAGGTAGGCGCGCCGGTACCACTCGAACCCGCGCGCCGGTTCGTCCAGGTGGGCCTCGTAGATGTCGGCGATCTCGAGCAGCAGCTTGCGCCGCGCCTCGGGGTCCTGCGCCCGCTCCAGCAGCTTCTCGTCGGCGTAGGCCAGCCGCTGATAATTCCCGGTCTTGCCGTAGAGGCCGGCCACCGCCTGCAACGCCTGCAGGTCGTCGGCGTCGAGCTCCAGCACGCGCTCGTAGATGGCGATCGCCTTGCGGTCGTCGCCCAGCCGATCGCGAATGAGCGCCGCCAGCTCCATCGAGCGCCGCACCCGCTCCGCGCGATCGTCGGTGAGGCCCAGCTGCCGCTCGGCGATCTTGACCACCTTGGGCCAGTCGTCGTCCTGCTCGTAGTAGGCGCGCAGGCGGGTGTGCGCCTCGGCGTTGCGCGGATCGATCTCCGCGATGAGCCGCTCGAGCGCCTCGGCGGCCGCGTCGACGTCGCGCAGCTTCTCGTCGAAGATCTGGGCGCGCTCGAGCGCGAGCTCGACGGCGCGCCCAGGCTCGGTCGCCAGAGGCGCCTGGCGGTCGAGGATCCGCACCAGCATCGCCCAGTCCTTCTCGGCGGTGTAGAGCCGCGCCAGCGCTTCGAGCGCCTCCGCGTCGGTGGGCAGAAGGTCCGCCAGCTGCTCCCACGACTTGCGCGCGCGGGCGATGTCGTTGAGCGAGCCTTCGACCAGCCGGGCCAGGTGCCGAAGGTACTCGGCCTGCACGGCCGCGTCGGCGATGACCCGCTCGACCTCCATGTCGAGGATCCGCGCCAGGTCCTCGTGGCGTCCGAGGGCGGTGTAGATCTGCTCGAGGCCCCCCAGCGCCTTGGCGTCATCGGGATCGAGGCGGACCACCTCTTCGAGCCGCGCCGCCGCGCCGGTCGGGTCCTGCAGCTTGCTGTAGAGGATCTCCGCGATGCGGCGGTAGAGCTGCAGCTTCTCGTCGGGATTGGCGGCGTGCTTGGCGTGCAGCTCGAGCACCCGCACCAGATCGGCCGGCTGCCCGGCCCGTTCCAGAATTCGTTCGAGCCGGGTCAGCGTGTCGCGATCGCCGGGGACGGCTTGCAGGATCTCGCCCGCCGCCCACTGCCCCTGCGCGAGGTCGCCGGTCCGCTCGTCGTAGATGACCAGCACCCGGCGCAAGAGGCCCACCCGCTCCTGCTTGGAGGTGGTGAGCTCGATCTGCTCGCGCAGCGCGTTCGCCAGACCGGCGAAGTCCCCCTCGCGCTCGTAGATCTCGACCAGCGCGCGCATCGAGACGGCGTCGTGCGGATCGGCGCGCAGGATCTCCCGGTAGACGTCGATGGCGCGCTTGGCGTTCCCCAGCTTCTCGCGGTGGAGCTGGGCCACCCGGCGCAGGATGTCCATCCGCGCGGAGGGATCGCTCTGCGCAGCGGCTTCGCGCTCGAGCAGCGCCGCCAGCCGGTCCCAGCTCTTGGCCTTGAGGAGGATCCGGCGCTGCGACTCGCGCGCCCGGCCGTAGGTCGGCGCGATCTCCTCGGCGCGCTGCCAGGCGGCCAGCGCCCGCTCCGGATCGCCGAGCTGCTTCTCGGTGACCGCGGCGATCTCCTCGAGCCGCGGCAGGAGCTCCTCGGTGGTGGCGCCGGCGACCCGCGCGCGCTCGTAGGAGAACTCCAGCAGATCGGCCAGCGCCGCCCAGTCCCCCTTCTCGCGAAAGTGCTCGGCGTAGGCGCCGAGCGCGATCTGGTTCTCGGGCTCGAGCTCGAGGACGGCGTGCAGGTAGACCGCGGCCTGATCGGCGTCGCCCAGGCGGTCCCGGTAAAGAGCCGCCAGCTCCAGCATGATGCGGGCGCGGGTGGCCGGATCGGCGACGGCGCCCAGCTGCCGCTCGCGCAGCTCCGCCAGCTTGGCGTAGTCGTGACCCTGCAGATAGAGCTCGACCAGCTTCTCCGAGGCCGGCCCGCCGGGCGGCTCGATGATCGAGATCTCGTTGTAGATCCGCTGCGCCTCGGCCCGGTCACCGAGCTCCCCCTCGGCCAGTTGCGCGCGCTTGTAAAGGAAGTCGACCCGCTCCGATTCGGGGCCCCCGGCGGAGATCCTCTCGCGGTAGTAACGATCGAGCTCCTGGAACCGGCGGGCGTCGTAGTAGACGCGCTCGAGCAGCTCCGACGATTCGGAGTGCCCCGGGACCGCCTGCAGCGCCTTGCGCAGCGAGGCGATGGCGTTCTCCGTGTCGCCCGCCTCCTGCCGCCGGCGCCCGACCTGAAAGTAGATCGCCGCCGCGCGCTCGATCCCGTCGGCGCCGATCCAGTTGGGATTGGCGTAGACGGCCGCCAGCAGCTCGAGCGCCTTTTCGTCGCGCGGGCGGATGCGCACCGCCTCGGAGAGCCGCTGCGCCGCCGCGTCCAGCTCCTCCAGCTTCTCCCCGAGAACGCGCCCGAGGCCGAGCAGCAGGTCGGCGCGCCGGCGCGCGTCGGTGGTCCCCTCCAGCTCCAGCTCGTAGAGCCGCACGACGGCCCGGAAGTCGCCCAGCGCGCGGTAAATCTTACGCGCCGACTCGATCGACTTGAGGTGCTCCGGCGCCAGCTTGCCGGCCCGCTGCGGGTTGCGGACGGCGCGCTCGAGCTTGGCGAAGTGGTTGAGGAACAGCTGCCCCATCTCCGCTTCCAGCTCGGCGATGCGGGCGGGATCGCGGGTGCGCGCGACGGCGGCCGCCTCCATCTCCAGCATCGTCATGTAGTCGGCGGTCCGGCCCTGTTCGCGGTAGATGTCCTTGAGGCGGGCTGCCGCGCGGATGTGGCCGGGGTCGCGATCGACGGCGTTGACCAGATCGGCCTCCGCCCCCTGGGCGTCGCCCAGCTGATCGATGCGCAGCTCGGCCGCCAGGTAGAACAGCTCGCCCGCCTTGGCGTTGTCCTCGATCGCCTGCGCCCGCGTCTCGTAGAGGGTGACCAGCCGGTCGTGCTTCTGAGCCTGCCGATAGGCCTTCCGGAGCGCGACAAACGCCTCGGTGTCGGCAGGATTCCTTTGCAGGACGGCTTCGTATTCGCGAACGGTGGGCATGCGCGAGAACCCCAATTACGGCGAAGCGACGGGCCGACGGGCTAGGGGAGGCGCACACCCTAGCACGGGTGCCAAGTCGAAACCAAGCGGCGGAAATTGGGCCAAACGGCCGATTCGAAAAGCGTTTGTGGCGTCGTGCCGCGGTCGGCCGATCCGCGTTGCGTCACGCGCAAAAGATCACATCGAAGGGACGCAGGTTCCCGGACCGCCGTCCGGGTTCGGCGAGCAGGCGTAGCCGCTCGCGCAGTCGGTCGACAGCGCGCAGCTGGTGTTGCAGGCGGCGCTCACGCAGGCGTAAGGCGTGCAGTCGGTCGTCGAGGCGGGCGTGCAGTGGCCGGCGCCGTCGCAGGCGGCCGCCGCCGCGTTGAGCGTGGTCGTCTGGCAGCCGGCCGGTGCGCACGGCAGGCCGACCGGATAGTTGGCGCAGAGGCCGTTGCCGTCGCAGAGGCCGTTCGTGCCGCAGCTCGCGGTCCCCTGGTCGACGCAGACGCCGGCTGGGTCCTTGACCGCGCCGACAGGGGCACAGGTCCCCGTCCCCGAGACGGCGCACGACCGGCAACTGCCGCAGGGGCCGCTCGAGCAGCAGACGCCGTCGGTGCAGAAGCTGCTGAGACACTCCGTGGTCGAGCCGCAGGAGGCTCCGAGCGGCTTGAGGTTGGTGCAGGAGCCGGACTGGCAGGTGTCGCCCGCGATGCAGTCGCTGTTGCTGGTGCACATCGTCAAGCAGGCGGCGCCGGAGCCGCACATATAGGCGCCGCAACTCTGCGTCGGCTGCGCGCAGGTGCCGGCGCCGTCGCAGGCGCCGATCGGCGTGTCGGTCGAGCCGCTGCACATCGCCGAGCCGCAGCTGGTGCCCGCCGCCGTAAAGGCGCAGAGGCCGTTGCCGTTGCAGGTCCCATTCGTCCCGCAGGTGGTGGTGCCGGTGCAGCCGCCGTGAGGATCGGTGCTGCCGGCCGACACCGGCTGGCAGGAGCCGGGGTTGCCGGTGAGGTTGCAGACCTGACAGCTGCCGCAGCTCGCGGCCGAGCAGCAGACGCCGTCGACGCAGTTGCCGCTGCCGCACTCGGGGCCGCTGGCGCAGAGCTGGCCGAGGCGCTTGAGGCCGCAGGCGCCCCCGTTGCAGACATTCCCGGGCGAGCAGTCGGCGTTGCTGGCGCAGACCGCGACGCACGCCGTTCCGGTGGCGGCGTTACAGGCGAACGGTGCGCAGGACTGCGTCGAGGGCGGCTTGCAGGTCCCCGCGCCGTCGCAGGTGCGCTGCGAGGTGGCGCTCACGCCACCGCTCGGACAGGAGGGGCCGAGGCACTGCGTGCCGGCGGCGTAGAGCTGACAGGCGCCGTTGCCGTCGCAGAAGCCGGTCGTACCGCAGTTGGCGGCCCCCTGGTCCTTGCACTGGCCGCTCGGGTCGGTGCCGTTGGCGGCGACCGGCGAGCAGACGCCGGCCGGTCCCGACGACGACGGCGCGCAGGACATGCAGGTCCCGTTGCAGGAGGTGGCGCAGCAGACGCCCTGGGCGCAGACCGTGCTCTTGCACTCGGTCCCCCCCGAGCAGACGGCGCCGTTCGGCTTGAGGCCGCACGAGCCAGCGATGCAGGAGGCAGGCGCCGCGCAGTCGCTGTTCGTCGCGCAGGTCGCCTTGCAAGCGTTCGTGCCGCAGGCGAACGGGAAACAAGACGACGACGACGGGACCCCGCAGGTTCCCGCGCCGTCGCAGGTGCCGCCCGGTACGAAGGTCGTTCCGCTCGGCAGGCAGCTCGCGCCCTGGCAGGAGGTCCCCTGCTGGTATTTCTCGCAGGCGCCGGACTGGCACTTGCCGTCGGTGCCGCAGCTTTGCGTCCCCTTGTCGGTGCAGCTGCCGGCGGGATCGGGGCCGGAGGCGACGGCGGTGCATTGCCCCATCGTTCCGGTGATCGCGCAGGACTGGCAGGCGCCCGTACAGGCGGTGGCGCAGCAGACCCCCTGCGCGCAGACCGACGACTGGCATTCCGTGTTGACCGAGCAGAACGCCCCGATCGGCTTGAGACCGCACGAGTTGCCGGTGCAGACGTTGCCGGTCGAGCAGGCGCTGTTGTCGGTGCAGGCGCCGAAGCAGCGCGAGCCGTCGCAGACGTAGGGGGTGCAGGCGAACGCGTCTGGAGCGTGGCAATTGCCGTTGGCGTCGCAGATCGAGGTCGGGGTGTAGATGCCCGCGCCGCAGCTCTCTTGGGCGCACTCGGTTCCGGTCGGGTACTTGTGGCAGCTGCCGGCGCCGTCGCAGGTGCCGTCGGTCCCGCAGGAGGCGGCGCCATGGTCGGCGCAGACGTGGTGCGGATCGCCGCCGCCCGCGGGGCTCGGCGCGCAGGTCCCGAGCGAGGTCGACAGCGCGCAGCTCTGGCAGGCGCCGGTGCAGCCCGAATTGCAGCAGACCCCGTCGACGCAGAAGTTGGAGGCGCACTCGGTGCCTGCCGAGCAGGGCTGGCCGTTCGATTTCGGGCCGCAGCTCCCGGCGACGCAGGTATGGCCGGTCACGCAGTCGTCGTTGCTGGCGCAGTGGTTGATGCAGGCGCCGCCCGCGCACTGATAGGTCCCGCACTCCTGCACCCCTTGCGGCCGGCAGGTGCCGAGGCCGTCGCAGGTCCCGGAGGTGTTTTCGCGGTTTCCGCTGCAGGTGGCGGGGAGACAGACCGTCTCGGCGGCGTACTTCGCGCAGCCCCCGATGCCGTCGCAGCTCCCGGTCTGGCCGCAGGTCGACTTGTCGGTCGCGGTGCAGACCTTGTGCGGATCGAGCGCGCCGAGCGAGGTCGGCCAGCAGGTTCCGATGCGCCCACTCTGGTTGCAGCTCACGCAGGGGCCGGTGCAGGTGCTGTTGCAGCAGACGCCGTCGGCGCAGAAGCCCATCGCGCACTGTGCAGAGGTGGTGCAGACGGCGCCGATCGGCTTCTTGCCGCAGCTCCCGGCGACGCACTTGATGTTGGAGGCGCAGTCGGCGTCGGAGGCGCACTCGGCGACGCAGACGTTGGTCTTGCTGTCGCAGTTGAACGGCGCGCAGATCGTCGACGGGCCCGAGGTGCAGCTCCCCGCGCCGTCGCAGATCCGGATGCCGCCGATCGAGGCGCCGTCGCAGGTCCCCGCCTGGCAGACGGTGCCGAGCGGATAGCTGCGGCAACTCCCTTTTCCGTCGCAGGTGCCGTCGAGGCCGCACATCGCCACGGGGCTCTGCGCACAGTCGCTGGCGGTGCGGGGCGCGGCACCGGCGGCCACCAACGAACAGACGCCGGGCGCCGAGGGGGTGTTGCACGACTTGCAGGCCTCCGTGCAGGCGCCGTTGCAACAGACGCCGTCGACGCAAAAGTTGCTGGCGCAATCGGCGCTGCAGCCGCAGGCGGAGCCGTTCGTCTTGTGAGCGCTCCCGTCGCCGCACGATTCGGCGTCGCGCCCACCGTCGGCTTTTCCGCCGCCGCCCCCGCCGTGACCGCTGTGACAGCCGACCACGGCCGACGCCAACCCGGCCGCCAGCACGACCAGCAGCAGGCGCGCGTTC
This sequence comes from Polyangia bacterium, assembly GCA_036267635.1. Lineage (GTDB taxonomy): Bacteria > Myxococcota_A > Polyangia > Fen-1088 > Fen-1088 > JADGRB01. The sequence continues at coordinate 19,248 of DATAVR010000163.1, forward strand.
CAGCCCCACGCGCGGCTCACGCCAGGTTCGCCGTGCCCAACGCGCCGCCGGCCCCGATATTCAGGTATTCCGCGCACCCGGGGGCAAGATTAACCTGGTTACCCGGACGTTGGGTGCGCTTCTTGGGGTGCGCTTCTGGGGTGCGCTTCTAATGGTAGAGGAAGACGATCTCGACGCGGTTGTTCTTGGCGCGCCCAGCCGCCGATTTGTTATCGACGAAGGGGTCCTCCGCCCCGAGACCGCTGATCATGAGCCGTCTGGTCTCTACCCCGCGCTCTGCCAAGGCCGAGTAGACGGCCTGGGCGCGCGCGGCGGAGACCGCGATGAGCTCGGTCGACTTGCCCCGGTTGTCGGTGTAGCCGACCACCTGAACCGGGTAGCTGGGATACTTCTTCAACAGGCTGGCGACGGCGTCGAGCGTCCCGTCATGGCCGGGCGCGATGTTCGGCTCACGCTTGCTGAACATCTCGGGGATGATGATCACCAGCCGCTGCAGGTCGCCGCGTGGATCGATCCGCACCTTGGCTCCCGGGATGCCAGGAGCGTCGCGGACCAGCGCCTCGTTGCGCGCCTTGTTCTGGCTCGACTCCTCGGCCTTTTCGTAGAGCGGCTTGGCCAGGACGGCGGCCTGGTCGGCGCTCTTCTTGGCGTCGTCGGCGGCGGTCTCGGCGCTGGTGAAGTCGCCCTGCTTGAGCGCCGCCTCGGCCCTGGCCAGCAGATCGCCGGCGGCCGCGTACTGGTCCCGGGCGTATTGCAGCGCCTCGACCGTGTCGGCGGTGCGGAGCGCGAGCTGGGCCGCCGCGATCTTCTGCTGGGAGGCGAGCTGTTGCGACAGCCGCTCCTGCTCGACCTTGTTCTTCTGCTGCTCGGTCGACATCTCCTGCGACAGCCGCTGCTTGTCGGCCTCGGCCGAGTTGCGCGCGTCGACGTACTTCTGGAGCAGCGCCACCTTCTCCTGTTCGCTGGCCAGATCCTTCCCCAGGCCGGCGTACTCCTCCTCGGCCTGCGCCTGCTGACCGGAGAGCGTCTGGATCTGGGCCTTGAGCTGATCTTGATCGTAGAGCGCGATGGCCGTCTTGAGCTTCACCTGCGCCATCAGCGCGTTGTTGCGTGACTCGTCGAGATCGTTCGACTGCCAGTTGTCGTGGGCCGCGGCGCCGCGCCGGTCGGCCTCGGCGATCAGGTCGGGCGCCCGCTTGGTCACCTCGGGAAGCTTGGCCTGGTTGGCCGCGCGCAGGTTGTCCAGCGCTTCGAGCTCGCGCGGCTTCGGGGGGGTGGCGCAGCCGGCGCCGAGGGCCAGAAGAGCCGCCGCGATCGTGACGGTGCTGCTCTTCACTGCGCCGTCCTCTCGAGGACCTTCTTCTTGTCGTTGGTCTCTTGCAAGGTCTTGCGCGTGTGCGCGATCTTGTCCTTGACCTCCTTGAGCGCCGCCTCGCGCTTCTGCTCCTGGGCGCGCAGCTTGGCGACGGTGATCTGGGCGCGGATCAGATCTTCCTGCTTGAGCGCCCGATCGAGCACCACCCGCACCTGATCGTATTCGTGCTTGGCGCGCAGCCCCCAAGCCTCGTCGAGCCAGGACTTGAGCCGCGTGATCTCGTCGGTGACCGCCTTGAGATCGTCGAGCCGCTCCAGATCCGCCACCGACGACTTCTGCGTGTCGATCTGGCGCTGCAGGTCATCCTCTTCGCCGGCCCGCGCCGCGCCGCCGACCGCACCGGTCAAACCGAACACGATCGCCAAAACCCCCCACATTTGTCTCGGGCGTGTCATCAAACGGTGGCTCCTCAAACGCTGGCCCCTC
>DATAVR010000164.1:0-21805 GCA_036267635.1 Polyangia bacterium
GGTCCACGCCGTCTGCCAGAAGAACGGCATCGCCGTCGGCGACTGACGTCGCGGCTACCCCGGCACTGGTTCCATCGCCGCCCCCGATTCCACCACCGTCCTCGGTCCGTACTCGAAACGCCTCGGCTCCGTTGCACGAGCGCCCCTCGCCTCCCGTTACGCGCGGTCCGAACGCCGCCCTCGACCGGCCGCCTGTGGCCGCGCTTCGTGCGGCAGGCCGCGGTGGATCGAAGGCGCTCCTGCTTTCCGCACGAAACGTGGTCGAGGCGGATTCGAGGGCTCGCCTGCCCACGAAACGCGGTCGAGGCGGGTCCGAGGGCTCGCGGGAGGGCGTCACCGGGACGGACGACTGGAGGCCGGGTTACTTCTTGGCGGCGGTCGCAGAGAGGGACGAGAGCGTGGCGTAGCTCTTCTCAGCGGGGGCGGTCGTCGAGACCGGAAGCTTCGATTCCAGCCAGCCGGCGCAGGTGACCCTCCCCAGGCCATCGTGCTCGCCGTGGAAACCACCGCGCATGTCGACCACGCTGGTGTAGCCGGCCGCCTCGAGCAGCGCTGCGGCCTGCAGCGAGCGGCCGCCCGCCTTGCAGCCGACGACGAGCTTGGCGTCGGGCGGGAAGTTGGCGGCGACGACCTTCTGGAAATCGGGGTTCGGGCTCATCCGGCCGTTTTCGAAGTGCATGAGCGGGACGTTGGCCGCCCCGGTCGGGTGACCCCCCTCGAATTCGGGAATCGATCGAACATCGAGGTAGCTCCAGCCGGTGGCGAGCAGGTCCGCAGCCTCGGGCGGCGTCACGCGTTTGACCATGGAGCGGGTGTTACCACAATATGGAGGTTCATCCATGGCGAAAGTCCCCCACCTTCGGGTCGTCGCGGCCGTCATCGCGCGGAACGAGCGCTACCTCATCACCCAACGCCGTCCCACCGCCGTCTTGGCCGGCCTGTGGGAGTTCCCCGGCGGCCGGGTGGAAGAGGGCGAGACCGACGCCGCGGCGCTGCTGCGCGAGGTGCATGAGCGGGTCGGTGTGGAGGTGACGGTCGGCGCCAACATCGGCCGGCGCACGCACGACTACGACGGCTACTCGGTCGACCTGGCGCTCTATCAAGCCGAGATCGTCGGCGCGGCCGAGCCGACCGCGGTCCGGGTCGCCGACTGCCGTTGGGTCGCCTCGAGCGAGTTCGAGAACTATCGTTTTCCGGCCGCGGATCAGGCGACGATGGATCTGTTGCTCGGGATAAAACGGTAGGCTGCCTCGCCCTAAAGTGGTAGTTACCGGGCGCGACAATGGCCGCTACCGTTTCGTTTAAGCGCGTCCTCTGCGCCAACCGCGGGGAGATCGCGATCCGCGTGTTTCGAGCCTGCACGGAGCTCGGCTTTCGCACGGTGGCGATCTTCTCGGAAGAGGATCGCGTCCACCTGCACCGCTACAAGGCGGATGAGGCCTACCTGGTCGGCAAGGGGCTGGAGCCGGTCGCGGCGTATCTCGCCGAGGACGAGATCGTCGAGCTGGCCAAGCGCCACGAGATCGACGCCATTCACCCCGGCTATGGCCTGCTCTCCGAGCGGGCCTCGTTCGCCCGCAAGTGCCGTGCGGCGGGGATCGCGTTCGTGGGGCCGACGCCCGAGGCGATCGAGGCGCTCGGCGACAAGGTGGCCGCGCGCAAGATCGCGGTGGCGGCGGGTGTGCCGACGGTGCCGGGGACGCCCGAGGCGATCACCACGTTGGAGGCGGCCCGCGCCTTCGCCGGCGAGGTCGGCTACCCGGTGATGATCAAGGCTTCGGCCGGCGGCGGCGGGCGCGGCATGCGCGTCGTGCGCAGCGCCGCCGAGCTGCCCGAGCTGCTCGAGCGCGCGCGCTCGGAGGCGCGGAAGGCCTTCGGCGACGACTCGGTCTTTCTGGAGAAGCTGGTGCTGCGGCCGAAGCACATCGAGGTGCAGATCCTCGGCGACAATCACGGCAACCTGGTCCACCTCTACGAGCGCGACTGCTCGGTGCAGCGCCGCCACCAGAAGGTGGTCGAGTACGCGCCGGCCTGGTCGCTCCCCGAGGCGCTGCGGGCGCGGCTGGCCGACGACGCGCTCAGGATCGCGCGTCAGGTCGACTACTCCAACGCCGGCACGGTCGAGTTCCTGGTCGCCGAGGACGGCAAGCACTACTTCATCGAGGTCAACCCGCGCATCCAGGTCGAGCACACGGTGACCGAGGCGATCACCGGCCGCGATCTGGTTCAGGCGCAGCTGCGGGTCGCCGAGGGGTACCGCCTCGCCGATCCGGAGATCGCCATCGCCAACCAGGCCGACGTCGTCCAGCGCGGCGTGGCCATCCAGGTGCGGGTCACCGCCGAGGATCCCAAGAACGACTTTCTCCCCGACACCGGCAAGATCCAGGTCTACCGGCCGGCCGCCGGGTTGGGGATTCGCCTCGACGACGGCTCGGGCTACGTCGGCGCGCGCGTCTCGCCGTACTACGATTCGCTGCTGGCCAAGATCACCGCCAGCGGGCTCGAGTGGAACTACGCCCGCCGCAAGGTGGTGCGCGCGCTGCGCGAGTTCCGCATCCGCGGGGTGAAGACGAACCTGGCGTTCTTGGAGAACGTGCTCTTGCACCCGACGTTCGCCGCCGGCAAGGCGCACACGACCTTCATCGACGAGACGCCCGAGTTGGTGCAGTACTCGCCCCGCCGCGATCGCGCGACGCGAATCCTGCGCTACGTCGGCTCGACGATCGTCAACGGCCACCCGACGGTGCGCGGCAAGCCGAAGCCGCCGCTCTCGGTGCTGTCGATCGAGGCGGCGTCGCCGCCGGTCCCCAAGACCGCGCCGCCGGCGGGGACCAAGCAGATTCTCGATCGCGAGGGGCCGACCGGGATCGTCAAGATGCTGCGCGGCGATGCTCGCGTGCGGCTCACCGACACCACCTGGCGCGATGCCCACCAGTCGCTGCTGGCGACCCGCGTGCGGACCTACGATCTCGCCCGCATCGCGCCTGCGACCGCGCACCTGGCGCACGATCTGTTCTCGCTGGAGATGTGGGGTGGCGCGACCTTCGACGTCGCTTATCGCTTTTTGTCGGAGGACCCCTGGTTGCGGCTCGACGAGCTGCGCCGGCAGGTTCCCAACGTGATGTTCCAGATGCTGGTCCGCGGCGCCAACGCCGTCGGTTACACCAACTACTCCGACGACGTGGTGGTGGCGTTCATCGAGGAGGCGGCCACCGCCGGGATCGACGTGTTTCGGATCTTCGACGCGCTCAACGACGTCGACAACATGCAGGTGGCGATCGAGGCGGCCCAGAAGACCGGCCGGGTCGTGGAGACCGCCATCTGCTACACCGGCGACGTCGCCGATGAGACGCGCACCAAGTACGACCTCAAATATTACGTCAACCTGGCCAAGGAGATCGTCAAGCGCGGGACGCATCTTCTGTGCATCAAGGACATGGCGGGGCTCTTGCGGCCGCGGGCGGCGACCATGCTGGTCAAGGCGCTGCGCGACGCGGTCGACGTGCCGCTGCACCTGCACATGCACGACACCTCGGGCAACAGCATCGCCTCCAACCTGGCGGCGATCGAGGCCGGCGTGGCCGTCGTCGACGGCGCCGTCAGCAGCATGGCCGGGATGACCTCGCAGCCGTCGCTGTCGTCGATGGCCTTCGCGCTGCAAGGCGCGCCACGCGACCCCAAGATGTCGCCCGAGATCTTCGAGCAGCTGGCCGCCTACTGGGAGCCGGTGCGCGCCTACTACGCGCCATTCGAGTCGGGCCTCAAGGCGCCGGCGGCCGACGTCTACCAGCACGAGATCCCGGGCGGGCAGTACTCGAACCTGCGCGCGCAGGCCGAGGCGCTGGGGGTCGGCGACCACGGGTGGGAGACGGTCAAGCACGCCTACGCCGAGGTCAACCGCCTGTTCGGCGACATCCCCAAGGTGACGCCGTCGTCGAAGGTGGTCGGCGACATGGCGATCTGGATGGTGAAGCAGGGGCTCGACGCGGCCGGCGTCTCGGCGCGCGCGAAGGACCTGACCTTCCCCGAGTCGGTGATCGACTTCATGCGCGGCTCGCTCGGAAAGCCGCCGGGTGGATTCCCCGAGCCGCTGCGCGGCGACATCCTCAAGGGGGCGGCGGTGATCGACGGCCGCCCGGGCGCCAGCCTGCCGCCCTTCGACTGGGCGGGCGCCAAGCGCGAGGTGGAGACGCTGGCCGGCGTCGAGGTGGCCCGGCGCGATCTCGTCTCGTACGCGCTCTACCCCAAGGTGATGCGCGGCTACATGGAGCACCGGGCGCTGCACGGTGACACCTCGGTGCTGCCGACGCCGACCTTCTTCTACGGCCTGCGCGTCGGCGAGGAGGCCTGGATCGACATCGAGCCGGGCAAGACGCTGATCATCAAGCTGCTGTCGATCGGCGAGATCGAGCCCGACGGCGCGCGCGTGTTGACCTTCGAGATCAACGGCCAGTCGCGCCAGATGCGGGTGGCCGATGACGCCGCCAAGGTGACCGGCCCCAAGAATCGCCGCGCCACCGACAAGCCCGGCGAGGTCGGGGCCCCGATGCCCGGTCGGGTGATCGATCTCGTGACCAAGGTCGGCGAGCATGTGAAGGCCGGCCAGAAGCTGCTCGTCACCGAGGCGATGAAGCTGGAAACCGTGATCAAGGCGCCCGTCACTGGAACCGTGCGCGAGATCGTCGCCGGCGCCGGCGAGAGCGTCGAGGCGGGTGACCTCCTGGTGGTGATCGAAGAGGCGGCCGCCGCGTCGTGAGCGTGCTCCCCTTCGGCCCGTCCGGCCACGAAGAGCCGGGCGTCACCCGCGGCGCCTCGGGCCAGACAAATTCGGGAACTCCAGCAGGCGCAGGTACAATGGCGCGCGTCATGACGGTCTTGCGCCGCCTCCTGCGCTCCCAGCAGGCGGGTCTCCTGGTCATCATCGGCGGCCTCATGATCGCGCTCGCGGTCGCGGCCGGGTCGCACGTCGACGAGTCGACCGGCCGGACGGTCAACAACTTCTTCAATTCGTACACGCTGATCCAGACCGCCACCGACGCCAGCTTCATCGCCATCATGGCGGTGGGCGCGACGGTGGTGATCATCTCGGGCGGGATCGATCTCTCCGTGGGGTCGGTCTACGCGCTGGCCGGCGTGATCATGGGCCTCGCGCTGCGCAACTCCGCCGGCGGCGCGGGCGCGGTCTGGCTGGGGCTCTTCATCTGCGTCGCCATTGGCCTGGTGGCCGGGGCGGTCAACGGCGCGATGGTCGTCGGCCTCGGCGTCCATCCGTTCATCATCACGCTCGGCAGCATGTGGATCCTGCGCGGCGTCGCCTTCGTGACCAGCAAGGCCGAGAGCATCCTCTTGCCCGAATCGCTGACCCACTTCGCCAAGTCGCCGCTCGGCCTCGGGGCCGCGCTCTATCCGGTGCCGATGCTGGCGATGCTGGCGGTGGCCATCCTCGGCGCGCTCTATCTGGGGCGCACCGTGATGGGGCGGCACGTGTTCGCCGTGGGGGGGAATCCCGAGGCCAGCCGCTATTCGGGGCTGCGGATCGGGCGGATCCGGATCGGCGTCTTCGTCCTGGCGGGAGGGACCGCCGGGCTGGCCGCCTTCCTGGGGGCCAGCTTCTACGGCTCGGTCTCTTGTGGAGACGCGACCGGATATGAGTTATACGTCATCGCCTCCGCGGTCGTTGGCGGCGCTCGGTTGAGCGGTGGCCGCGGCAGTGCCATCAACGCGATGTTGGGAGCCGTCCTCATCGTCCTCATTCGGCAGTCCATCCGGACGCTGCACCTCGATCAGAACTACGAATGGATCATCATCGGATGTGCCATTGTCGTGGCGGTGGTTCTCGATCAGGCCAGCGCCAGGTTCGCGGCCCGAAGACTGGCGGCGGGAGAGAGATGATGATGAGCAGTCTTCGCGGCTTGGGCCTTCGCGGCTGGGGATTAGTAGCCACGATCGCGACGTTGCTCGTCGCAGGGTGTCACCAGCCGGCGGCGCCGCCGGCGCCGGCGACCTCCGGCGCCGAGCCCGCGCACCCGACCGCCAAGCCGATCCGGATCGCCGTCATCGCCAAGAGCTCGACCAACCCGGTCTTCCTTTCGGCGCGCCGCGGCGCCGAGACGGCGGCGCGCGATCTCTCCAGCAAGGTCGGCGTTCCCATCGAGATCGTCTGGCTGACCCCTCCCGAGGAGGACGGTCAGATCCAGGCCCAGCGGATCGCGCAGGCGGTGAACGAGGGGGCGAGCGCCATCCTCATCTCCTGCTCGGACGCCGGGAAGGTGACCGGCGCCATCGACGACGCCGTCGCGCGCGGCGTCCCGGTCATGACCTTCGACAGCGACGCGCCGAAGTCGAAGCGGTTCGCCTACTACGGTGTCGACGATCGCCACGTCGGCGAAGAGGTCATGGCGGAGCTCTCCAAGCAGCTCGACGGCAAAGGGAAGGTGGCCATCCTCGCCGGCAACCAGAACGCGCCCAACCTGCGCCGCCGCGTCGAGGGGATCAAGGCCGAGGCGGCCAAGTCCAAGGGGATCCAGATCGTCGGAACTTTTTATCACAACGAGACGCCGCAGGACGCCGCCGCCGAGGTGATCCGGGTGAACAACGCCTATCCGGGGATCAAAGGGTGGGCGATGGCGGGCGGCTGGGCGCTTTACACCAAGACGCTCCTCACCGATCTCGACCCGAAGAAGATCAAGCTGGTCGCCGTCGACGCGTTGCCGCCCGAGCTCCCCTACGTCGAGAAGGGGCTGGCGCCGGTGCTGCTGGCCCAGTCGTCGTATCTGTGGGGCAACGTCGGGGTCACCAAGATCATCGACAAGATCTATTTCAAGAAGGACGTCCCGGAGATCATCCCGATGGATCCGGTGCGGGTCACTACCGAAACGCTCGGCTCGTGGGCCCGCCAGCTCCGCCAGTGGGGCTTCCCCGACGTCCCCGAGGAATACCTCAAGCTGAAGTAGGCCGGCCGTGGAGGCACCGATCGTCTCGTTCCGGGGGGTGAGCAAGCGCTTTCCCGGCGTGCGCGCGCTGGAGGAGGTGAGCTTCGAGATCGCGCGCGGCTCCTGCCACGCGCTCTGCGGCGAGAACGGCGCCGGGAAGAGCACGCTCGGCAAGATGCTGGCGGGGATCAACCGCCCCGACGCGGGCGAGATCCGGATCGACGGCCAGCCGGCGCGCTTCGAAGATCCGCGCGACGCCCTCCGCGCCGGGGTGGGGATGGTCCACCAGGAGCTCGCCTTCTGCGAGAACATGACGGTGGCCGAGAACCTCTGCCTGGGCGCGCTGCCGCGCCGAGGGCCGTTCGTCGACCGCCCGGCGGTGGAACGCCAGGGGCGCGCGCTGCTGGAGGCGATCGAGGCGGCGATCGACGTCCGCCGTCTGGTCGGCGATCTGACCGTGGCCGAGCAGCAGCTGGTGCAGATCGCCGCGGCGGTCGGCAGCGGTGCGCGGGTCATCATCTTCGACGAGCCGACCAGCAGCCTGTCCCAGCAGGAGGCCGACCACCTCTACGCGCTCATGGCCCGGCTGCGCGCGCGCGGCGTCACCTGTGTCTACGTCTCGCATCGGATGCCGGAGATCTTTCGCCTCTGTGACACGGTCACCGTCCTGCGCGACGGGCGGCACGTGACGACGCAGGCGACCGATACGCTCGACGAGGCGTCGCTGGTCGAGCTGATGATCGGTCGGCGGCTCGAGGGCTATCTGCCCAAGGAGGTCGCGCGCGCGCCCGGCGAGGTGATCCTGCGCGTCGACAAGCTGTCGAGCCGGCGCAAGTTTCACGACATCAGCTTCGAGGTCCGCGCGGGTGAGATCGTCGGCCTCGCGGGGCTGGTGGGCGCCGGGCGTTCGGATGTCGCGCAGGCGATCTTCGGGCTCGACCCCGACGCCAAGGGGCGCGTCGAGGTCGGCGGCGTCGCGCTCTCGGGCGGTTCGCCCGCCGCGGCGATGCGGGCCGGGGTGGGCCTGGTCCCGGAGGATCGCAAGCGCCAGGGGTTCGTCCCCGATCTGACCGGGCTCGAGAACCTGGCGCTCCCGGTGCTGCCGCGGCTCGCGCGCTGGGGCTGGCTGCCGGCCGGCGCCGAGCGCGCGCTCGGCGAGGAGGCGTTCAGGCGTCTCAAGATGGCGGCGCCGAATCTCACCGCACCGACGGTGGGACTGTCCGGCGGCAACCAGCAAAAGATCGTGTTCGCCAAGTGGCTGGCAGCGCGCTGCCGCCTGTTGATTCTCGACGAGCCGACCCGCGGGGTCGACGTGGGCGCCAAAGCGGAAATCCACGCTCTCATTCACGACCTCGCCGAGGCTGGAACAGGGATCCTGCTGATCTCGAGCGAGCTGCCGGAATTGATCGCGCTCGCGACCCGGATGCTGGTGCTGCGCGAGGGGCGGCTGGCGGGCGGGCTTCCGGGCGGCGCCGATCAAGCATCCTTGATGCGCCTGATGGCTGGCGTCGATCGCGCTGCCGTTGTTTCCGACCCCGCGACCTAGCCAATTAGGCGGGTTTTAACGGCAATCTGCAACACCGTGCCCGGTGAGGTTTCTGGCTCATTTCGTAGGAGTTTCCTGGCCGCAAAATCTAGTCAGCCACATGCTGAAAGTCTTTACATGCACCCCAGCCGCAGCTACGGTCCGCGAAGTTAGTCAAAGACCAGGATCAAAGAAAACCAACTCCCGGAGGGATCATTGATGCGACTTCGTGCATGCCTGCTTGCGATTGCTGTCGTGGTGCCACTTCGCGCGTTCGCGCAGACGCCGCCGCCCGCGCCGCCGCCGCCGGCCGACGCCACTCCGCCGCCGCCCGCAGTGGTGGTCACGCCGGCCCCTGCACCCGCGGCGGCCGTCGTCGTCGCGCCGCCTGCGCCGCCGCCGGCTCCCGCCGCGGCTCCCGCGGGCCCGTCGCCCAAGTTCGTCTTCGGCGGCCTGGTCGACACCTACTACATGTACAACTTCACGCCGCCGCCCGGCACGAACTCGCTCACCTTCCCGCAGCCGCCTTTCCCGGTTGCCGTGGGTCGTGCGTTCGACACGAACGCCAACAGCATGACCCTCGCGCTCGCCAAGTTGACCATGAACGCTTCGCTGGACGTCGTCTCCCTCCAGCTCGACATGGGCTACGGTTCGGTCGGGAACATCATCAACGGAGCCAACGACGGCCAGGCAGTCGCCGTGTCGGGCAGCACTGCAGTGCCGGGAGCGTTCCTCATGGAGCAGGCCTTCGGCGAGATCTCGCTGCCTGGCAACCTCACCCTCGACTTCGGTAAGTTCACCACCACCGCAGGCGCCGAGGTCATCGAGGCCAACAAGAACTGGCTCTACTCCCGTTCGCTCCTCTTCAACGCCATCCCGCTGCTGCACACCGGTCTGCGCGCCAACTTGAAGATCAACGACATGCTCACCGTGCAGGGAAGCGTGGTCAACGGCTGGAACAACGACCCCGATCTCAACGCCTGGAAGACGATCGGGCTGTCGGCGTCGATCACCGCGAGCCCGATGCTGAGCATCATCGCGACGACGTACTTCGGCAAAGAGGCCGCCGAGGTGGCCCCGGCAACCACCACGCCGGGCGACCTCCGGTTCCTGCTCGACTTGGTCGCCGCGCTCACGGTCAACAGCAACTTCGGCCTCAACCTGAACATCGACTACATCAAGGCCTATGACGACGTCGCGGGCGACTACCAGATCGGCGGATCGCTCATGGGCCGCTACGTGATCAGCGACCGGCTCAACGTTGCGGCCCGCGGCGAGTTCTTGGCCAGCCACAACGACATGCTGGACCTCACCAGCAAGCAGGGCGAAGTAACGGTCATGTTGGGCATCGACGTGGGCAAGAACTTCGAGCTCCGCCCCGAATTTCGGGCCGACTTCGCCGGTAAGCTCATGGGAGCCGACCTCCTCGAGGGCGGCACGAAGTCCGACGCCATCACCGGGACGCTCGCGGCGCTCACCTGGTTCTAGCCGCCGCATCATCAGTTAAGACTTAAGCAGCACCAAACGGGAGGCCTCGGCCTCCCGTTTTTTTTATTTGGGACCCCGGGAGGGTTCCAAGCCTCCCGCGATGAGCTCCGGCGGGCAAAATCCGCCTGCGCCCGACGCGATCATTTTTTTCGCGCCACGATTGAGGGAGCTGCTGGCGACGTTCAGCCGCTGACGCGGAGCATGTCGTTGAGCACGCCGGCCGCCGTGACGGCCGGGCCGGCGCCGGGGCCGGTGATGACCAGCGGGTTCTTGCGATAGCGTGAGGTGGTGAAGGCGACCTGGTTGTCGGTCCCCTTGAGGCCGTAGAACGGGCTCGCGCGGTCGACGACCTTGAGCCCGACGGAGATGCGCTCCTTGGTCACCGAGGCGACGTAACGGAGGGTGGCGCCCTTGGCCTTGGCGGCGGCCGCGCGGCGTGACCAGTCGGCGTCGATGTCGCCGAGCCGTGCCAGGAACGCCTCGCGCGGCAGTGCCCGCATCGCCGCCGGGACCAGCGACTCGACGCCGACGTCGGCCGGCTCGCCGGCGAAGGCGAGCAGGCGTCCGAGGATGAGCGCTTTGCGCCCGACGTCGACGCCCGAGAGATCGTCGCGCGGATCGGGCTCGGTGTAGCCGAGCTCCATCGCGCGGCGGAGCGCCGCCGAGAACGGCCGCCCCTTCTCCACCTCGGTCAGCACGAAGCCGAGCGTTCCCGAGAGGCACCCTTCAATCTTGAGCACGCGATCGCCCGACTCGACCAGCTTGCGGTGCGTGTCGAAGATCGGCAGCCCGGCGCCGACGGTTGCCTCGGTCAAGAGGCGCCGCCCGGCGCGCGCCGCCAGCGCCGCCAGCGCCTCGCTCTCGGCGCGCGGGCCGGAGAGGGGGCGCTTGTTGGCCAGCACCACGTCCATCCCGGCGCCCAGCGCCTGACGGATGAGGGGCGTGCTCTCGTCGGCGGTGACGTCGACCAGGATGGGATCGCTGAGCGCGTGCTCGGCGAGCGCCGCCAGCGCCTCCGCGGGCGTCGTCAGCCGGCCCCCCGGGCCGTCGGCCAGCGACCTCCCGGCGGCCTTCGCCGCGGCCAGCGCGGCGACCGTGCGGGGCGGCAGGCCGTTGGGATCGAACACGAACCCGCGCCGATCGATCGCCGCCACCAGGCGCAGCTTGGCGCCGGCCGCGCCGTTCGCCGCCCGTCCCTTGCCCTTCCCCTTGGACATGATCTCCGCCAGCGCGCGTCCGATCTGGCCGAAGCCGAGCAGCACCGCGTCGGTGTGCGCCGCGCGGGCCGCGGCGCCGCCGCCGATCTTGGAGAGCTGGAAGGCGCCGTGCACCGCGCGCTGCGCCGCCCCCACGTCCTTGGCCGCCACCACGAAGGAGATGTTCAGCTCCGACGAGCCCTGCGCGATGGCCACGATGTTGATGTTCGCCGCGCCCAAGGCCGCGAAGACGCGCGCCGCGATGCCGAGATGGCCGGCCATGCCGATGCCGACCACCGCCACCGTGGCCAGCCCGGACCGCGCCTCGATGCCGTCGATCTCGCCGCGCGCGATCTGGTCGCGGAACTCGTCGGCCAGGCGCTCGCGCGCACGCCGGGCCGCCCCTTCGGGGACGGAGAAGCAGATCGACTGCTCGGAAGACGACTGCGAGATCAGCGAGACGCTGATCTCTTCCTGGTGCAGCGCCTCGAACGTGCGGGCGGCGATTCCCGGTACGCCCAGCATGCCGTTCCCCGCGACGGTGAGCAGCGCCTGACCGCCGACCGCCGAGAGCGCCTTGACCGGGTAGCGATCGAGCGTGCGGCGCGCGGAGATTTCGGTTCCGGCGGCGGTGGCGTCGGCGAACGGGCGAACGAACACCGGGATGGAACGCCCAGCCACCGGGATGAGCGCCCGCGGGTGCAGGACCTTGGCGCCGAAGTAGGCCAGCTCGGCCGCCTCGCGGACGTGCAGCTGCGGGATCACGCGTGCGTCGGGCACCACGCGCGGATCGGCGGTGAGCAGGCCGGGGACGTCCTTCCAGAGCGAGATCTCCTTCGCCGACAGCGCACGGCCGAGCAGCGTGGCGGTGAGGTCGGTGCCGCCGCGTCCGAGGGTCGCCACCCCGATCGCCCGCCGATGGGCGGCGTGGTGATGGTCGCCGTCGTGGTCCTCGATCTTGGCGGCGCCGATGAATCCCGGGACGACCGGCACGACTCCGGCGGCGCAGAGCGGGCGGAGCAGCTTGCGGGCGGCCAGATCGGTCAGCATCAGGTTGGGCGCCGCGCCGCCGAACGGACCGTCGGTGAACACCACCTCGGTCGCATCGACGTAGCGCGCGCGCACGCCAGCCGCGCTCAACGCCGCCGCCAGCACGCGTGCCGAAAGCCGCTCGCCGCGGCTGACGATGAAGTCGCGCGTGCGCGGCGTCAGCTCCTTGAGCACCGCCAGGCTGGAGAGCAGCCGGCCGAGCTCCTGCATCGACCGCGCGATCTCCTCGGCCGCCTCCTTCGTTCCGCGCTTGGCGGAGTCGCGCAAGATCTCGAAGTAGCGGGCGGTCAGATCGGCGACCTCCTTGGCGCCGCTCTCGCCGTCGCCGTCGGCCGCCCGCAGCGCCAGACCGAGCAGGACGTCGGTGACGCCGGCGGGCGCCGAAACGACGACGATGCGCGGCGCCTTGCGCGTCTTGACGATCTCCACGACCCGCCGGAACGCAGCCGCGTCGGCCAGCGACGCACCCCCGAACTTGTGAATCTCGATGCCGAGCCTCCGGGCGTTCGGGAAGACCTTCTTGGCGCTCATCTCGACGGGAAGGTGTACCAGGAACGTGGCAGCCGCGGAACCCTGGGCCAGTTCCGGGTAAGATACGTTCCCGCCATGTCACGCTCCACGTTCCGCTGCATCTCCGGCTGCGCCGGTGAGTACGCCCTCGACGAGATCATCTATAAGTGCCCGATCTGCGGGGACCTCCTGGAGGTCGTCCATGACATGGAGGCGCTCAAGGCCCGCAGCGCCGCCTCCTGGATCAAACTGTTCGACGAGCGCTATCTCCGGACCTCGTGGCCTTACGGCTCGGGCGTCTGGGGAAAAAAAGAGTGGGTCCAGCCGCACGTGCGCGACGAGAACGTCGTCTCGATGCTGGAGGGGGGGACGAACCTCCTTTGGGCCGAGCGCTACGGACGCGAGCTCGGCCTCGGCGATCTCTGGGTCAAGCAGTGCGGCGTCTCCCACACCGGCTCGTTCAAGGACCTCGGCATGACGGTGTTGGTGTCGACCGTCAAGCAGATGATCGCCGACGGCAAGCCGCTGCGCGCGGTCGCCTGCGCCTCGACCGGCGACACCTCGGCGGCGCTGGCCGCCTACGCCGCCGCCGCCGGCATCCGCGCGATGGTCATCCTGCCGCGCGGGAAGGTCTCCACCGCGCAGCTGGTGCAGCCGCTGGCCAACGGCGCGATCGTTCTGGCGGTGGACGGCGACTTCGACGACTGCATGGCGATGGTCAAGCGGCTGGCGGAAGAAGAGGGGGTCTACCTCGCCAACAGCATGAACAGCCTGCGCATCGAGGGGCAGAAGACGGTGGCCATCGAGATGGTGCAGCAGTTCGACTGGGAGGTTCCGGACTGGGTGGTGATCCCGGGCGGCAACCTCGGCAACGTCAGCGCGCTCGGCGCCGGCTTCCTGATGATGAAGGAGCTGGGGCTGATCCAGAAGCTGCCGCGCATCTGCGTCGCCCAGGCCCAGGCAGCGAACCCGCTCTACCGCGCCTACAAGGCCGGTTGGGACACCTTCAAGGCCGTCACGGCGCAGCCGACGCTCGCCTCGGCGATCCAGATCGGCAACCCGGTCAGCGTCAAGAAGGCGATCCGGACGCTGGAGAAGTTCGAGGGCGTCGTCGAAGAGGCGACCGAGGCCGAGCTGGCCGACGCCGCGGCGCGCGCCGACCGCACCGGTCTCTTCAACTGCCCGCACACCGGCGTGGCCCTGGCGGCGCTGGAGAAGCTGATCGCGCGGCGGGAGATCCGGTCGACCGACCGCGCGGTGGTGGTCAGCACCGCCAACGGTCTCAAGTTCACCGACTTCAAGGTGCAGTATCACGAAGGGACGCTGCCGGCGGTTCCCAAGCCCAAGTACGCCAACCACCCCGTCTACCTGCCCAACGACTACGTCGCCGTCAGGGACGAGGTCCGGCGCCGGCTGGACTGAGCTCCCGCCCGCTGTCCCCGCGCCGGAGCGAACGCGACCCCCGTTACGCGCGGATCGACCGCCGCGCCCGCGCCCAAGCCGAGGGCCGCGGTCCGAGCGGCGGCGCGCGATCCGCACCGAGCTGACGGAGGGTCGCAGCGATTTAAAGGAGAGGGCGGTAGGTGACGCGGTAGGGTGACAGTGTGAGACGAGCGAGGTGAGACGAGCGAGGGCCGGCGAGCGAAGCGATGCCGGCCCGATGCGCTCCGGGCCCGATGCGAGCCCGGCCCGAAGCCCTGCGTACAAACCCCCTGGACGTGGAACGCCTACAGCGTGCTACAGTGAGCCGTTTGGCAATATTCCCGGAAATAGCGGACATGAAAGAGCAACTCAACCCAACGCGTCAAGGTCTGTATGACCCCCAGCACGAGCACGACTCCTGTGGGGTCGGGTTCGTGGTCGATCTGAAGGGGCGCAAGTCCAACAAGATCGTCCGGGACGGCGTCCAGATCCTCCTCAACCTCGAACACCGCGGTGCCTGCGGTGCCGAGAAGAACACCGGCGACGGCGCGGGGATCCTGATCCAGGTTCCGCACGCCTTCCTGGTCGCCGCCTCGGCGGAGGCCAAGGGGCGCATCACGCTGCCGGCGGCTGGGCAGTACGGCGTCGGCATGGTTTTCTTGCCCAGCGACCCGGGCAGTCGCGCCGCTTGCGAGCACCTGTTCGAAAAAGTGGTGCGCGACGAGGGGCAGCGGGTGCTCGGCTGGCGCGAGGTCCCGGTCGACAGTCGGATGCTGGGGCCGACCGCCCGCCGGTCTCAGCCGGTCATCAAGCAGCTTTTCATCGCGCGCCAGTCATCTATCAAGGACGACGACGCCTTCGAGCGGAAGCTCTACGTCATTCGCCGGCGGGCGCGCCACGCCGTCCGCCGCCTGGAGATCCCCGAGAAGGCGAGCTTTTACATCGCGAGCCTGTCGTCACGGACGATCGTCTACAAGGGGATGCTCAACTGCGATCAGTTGACCGCGTTCTATCTCGATCTGCAGGACGAGCGGGTCGAGTCGGCGCTGGCGCTGGTTCACTCGCGGTTTTCGACCAACACCTTCCCCAACTGGTCGCGCGCACATCCCTACCGGATGATCGCGCACAACGGCGAGATCAACACGCTGCGCGGCAACGTCAACTGGATGCACGCCCGCGAGAGCATGTTCGCCTCCAAGCTGTTCGGGGACGACCTCGCGAAGTGCATTCCGGTCGTCGACACCGAGGGGAGCGACTCGGGGATGTTCGACAACGTCCTCGAGCTGCTTTTTCTCGCAGGGCGTTCGCTGCCGCACGCGATGATGATGATGATCCCCGAGCCGTGGTCGAACCACGAGTCGATGTCGCGCGCGCGAAAGGACTTCTACGAGTTTCACGGCTGCCTCATGGAGCCCTGGGACGGTCCGGCCTCGGTGGCGTTCACCGACGGCGTCCGCATCGGCGCCACTCTGGACCGCAACGGCCTGCGCCCTTCGCGCTACTACGTCACGAAGGACGGCCTGGTCGTGATGGCGTCGGAGGTCGGCGTCCTCGACATCCCGCCGGAGCGCATCCTCGAAAAGGGGCGCCTCCAGCCGGGGCGCATGTTCCTGGTCGACACCTCCCAGGGGCGCATCATCGGCGACGACGAGATCAAGGACGAGATGGCCGCCGCCGCTCCGTACGGGCAGTGGCTGAAGGAGAACCTGATCTCGATCGCCGATCTGCCGAAGCCACCCTCGGTGATCGAGCCCGATCACGACACGGTGCTGCGGCGCCAGGAGGCCTTCGGCTACACCAGCGAGGATCTCAAGGTGCTGGTGGCGCCGATGGCGACGGACGGCGTCGAGGCCAACGGATCGATGGGGACCGACACGCCGCTGGCGGTTCTGTCGGACAAGCCGCAGCTCCTCTACAGCTACTTCAAGCAGCTGTTCGCGCAGGTGACCAATCCGCCCGTCGACGCCATCCGCGAAGAGATCATCATGGCGGTCGACACCGCGATCGGCCCCGAAGGGAACCTGCTCGAGCCGACCCCGGCCTCGGCGCGCCAGATCGGCCTGTCGACGCCGGTGCTCCGCAACGAGGAGCTGGAGAAGCTGCGCAACCTCGACGGAGGAGCGGGGTCGCACGGGTTCAAGAGCATCACGCTCCCTGCCCTCTACGACGTGACGGCGGGCGGCGCCGGGCTCCGATCGGGGATCGAGGCGCTCCGCTCGGCCGCCACCCACGCCATCGCCGACGGGAACAACATCATCATCCTCTCCGACCGCGGGCACGACCGCGACCGGGCGCCGATCCCGGCGCTGCTGGCCATCGCCTCGGTGCAACACCACCTTTTGCGTGAAGGGTCGCGCACGCGGGTCGGTCTGGTGCTGGAGAGCGGCGAGCCGCGCGAGGTGCACCACTTCGCGCTGCTGCTCGGCTACGGCGCCAGCGCCATCAATCCCTACCTGGCGTTCGAGTCGCTGCACGACATGATCAAGACCGGCCTCCTGGCGGGGGACGCCGAAAAAGCCGAGCAGAAGTACGTCAAGGCGGTCGGCAAGGGGATCGTGAAGGTCTGCTCGAAGATGGGGATCTCGACCATCCAGAGCTATCACGGGGCGCAGGTGTTCGAGGCGATCGGCCTCAACCAGCCGTTCATCGACGAGTACTTCACCTGGACCGCCTCGCGCGTCGAGGGGATCGGCATCGACGAGGTCTCCGACGAGGTCCGGCAGCGACACGCGCGGGCCTTCCCCGCCCGC
This sequence comes from Polyangia bacterium, assembly GCA_036267635.1. Classification (GTDB taxonomy): domain Bacteria; phylum Myxococcota_A; class Polyangia; order Fen-1088; family Fen-1088; genus JADGRB01. The sequence continues at coordinate 16,874 of DATAVR010000164.1, forward strand.
CCGTTGCCCGAGGAGACGCTGGAGCCGGGGGGGCAGTACCAGTACCGGCGCAACGGCGAGTTTCACCTCTTCAACCCCGAGAGCATCCACAAGCTGCAGCTCGCCTGCCGCACCGGCGACTTCAAGGTGTTCAAAGAGTACTCGCGGCTCATCGACGATCAGTCGCGCCACCTCTGCACGCTGCGCGGCCTGATGGACCTCAAGTCGACCCGCCAGCCGGTGCCGCTCGACGAGGTCGAGCCGATGGAGGCGATCCTCAAGCGGTTCAAGACCGGCGCCATGTCGTACGGCTCGATCAGCAAAGAGGCGCACGAGACGCTGGCGATCGCCATGAACCGGATCGGCGGCAAGAGCAACACCGGCGAGGGCGGTGAGGATCCGGCGCGCTTCGTCCTCGACGCCAACGGCGACTCGCGCCGCAGCGCCATCAAGCAGGTCGCTTCGGGCCGCTTCGGCGTCACCAGCCAGTACCTGGTCAGCGCCGACGAGATCCAGATCAAGATGGCGCAGGGGGCGAAGCCCGGCGAAGGGGGCCAGCTCCCTGGCTCGAAGGTCTATCCCTGGATCGCCAAGGTCCGCTACTCGACGCCGGGCGTGGGGCTCATCTCGCCGCCGCCCCACCACGACATCTATTCGATCGAGGACCTGGCGCAGCTGATCCATGACCTCAAGAACGCCAACCCCCGCGCGCGCATCAGCGTGAAGCTGGTGGCCGAGGTCGGGGTGGGGACCATCGCCGCCGGCGTGGCCAAGGCGCACGCCGACCTGGTGCTCATCAGCGGGCATGACGGGGGCACCGGCGCCTCGCCGCTCACCAGCGTCAAGCACGCCGGCGCGCCCTGGGAGCTGGGGCTCGCCGAGGCGCACCAGGTGCTGGTCCTGAACGGCCTGCGCAGCCGGATCGTCGTCGAGACCGACGGGCAGCTCAAGACCGGCCGCGACGTCGTCGTCGCCGCGCTGCTGGGCGCCGAGGAGTTCGGCTTCTCCACGGCGCCGCTCGTCTCGGTCGGCTGCATCATGATGCGCGTCTGCCACCTCAACACCTGCCCGGTCGGCGTGGCGACGCAGAACCCCGAGCTGCGGAAGAAGTTCACCGGTAAACCGGAGAACGCCGTCAACTTCATGCGCTTCGTGGCCGCCGAGGTCCGCGAGCTGATGGCCGAGCTCGGCTTCCGCACGCTGAACGAGATGATCGGCCACACCGAGCATCTGGAGATGAAGCCGGCGGTCGATCACTGGAAGGCCCGCGGGCTCGACTTCTCGAAGATCCTCTACCAGCCGCAGGTCGGTCCCGAGGTGGGACGCTACCGGACGCTCGACCAGGACCACGGCCTCGACAGCTCGCTCGACATGACCACCATCCTTCCCCTGTGTGAACCGGCCATCGCGCGCGGCGAGAAGGTCGCGGCGTCGATCCCGATCCGCAACGTCAACCGCGTCGTCGGCACCATCACCGGCAGCGAGATCACGCGCAAGTACGGCCCCGACGGTCTGCCCGACGACACCATCAAGCTGAAGTTCACCGGCTCCGCCGGCCAGAGCTTCGGCGCGTTCCTTCCTCGTGGGATGACGCTGACGCTGGAAGGGGACGCCAACGACTACGTCGGCAAGGGGCTCTCGGGCGGCCGGATCATCGTCTATCCGTCGAAAGAGGCGACCTTCGCCGCCGAGGAGAACATCCTCATCGGCAACGTGGCGCTCTACGGCGCCACCGCCGGCGAGGCGTTCTTCCGGGGCGTGGCCGGCGAGCGCTTCGCCGTCCGCAACAGCGGCGCCAGCGCGGTCGTCGAAGGGGTCGGCGATCACGGCTGCGAGTACATGACCGGTGGGCGCGTGGTGATCATCGGCGGCAGCGGGCGCAACTTCGCCGCCGGCATGTCAGGCGGCGTCGCCTACGTGCTGGACGAGGCGCAGACCTTCGCCAAGCGCTGCAACAAGGAGATGGTGGGCCTCGACAAGCTGGAAGATCCCGAAGAGGCCAAGCTGGTGCACGGGCTGGTGCTGCGCCACGCCCAGCTGACCGGCAGCAAGCGCGCCGAGGAGATCCTGGCGACCTGGAAGGAGTGGGTGCCGTACTTCGTGCGCGTGATGCCGAACGACTACCGCCGCGTCCTCGAGACGCAGAAGAAGATGCGCGACCAGGGCCTGTCGCAAGAGGAGGCCGAGATGGCCGCCTTCGAGCTGAACGCCAAAGACACCGCGCGCCTCGGTGGGAAGTAAGCGGCCATGGGTAAGCTGACCGGCTTCATGGAGTTCGAGCGGCGCGAAGATCCCGGCCGCGATCCGCGCACGCGCGTGCGCGACTGGAAGGAGTTCCACGACCACCTCCCGGAGGCGACGCTCAAGGAGCAGGGGGCACGCTGCATGGATTGCGGCGTCCCGTTCTGTCACACCGGGACGTTGCTGGCTGGCGGCGCCTCGGGTTGCCCGATCAACAACCTCATCCCCGAGTGGAACGATCTCGTCTACCGCGGGCAGTGGCACGAGGCCCTGGTGCGGCTGCACAAGACCAACAACTTTCCCGAGTTCACCGGCCGCGTCTGTCCCGCGCCGTGCGAGGGGTCCTGCGTGCTCGGGATCAGCGAGCCGGCGGTCAGCATCAAGAGCATCGAGTGCGCGATCGTCGACAAGGGGTTTGAAGAAGGGTGGATCGTCGCCGAGGCGCCGCTCAAGCGGACCGGCAAGACCGTCGCGGTGGTCGGCTCCGGACCGGCGGGGCTCGCCTGCGCGGCGCAGCTCAACCGGGCCGGCCACACGGTGACCGTGTTCGAGCGCGACGACCGAATCGGTGGTCTGCTCATGTACGGCATCCCGCCCATGAAGCTGGAGAAGCACCTCGTCGACCGGCGGGTGAACCTGCTGGCCGAGGAAGGGGTCAAGTTCGTCACCGGCGCGCACATTGGGAAGAACTACCCAACCGACAAGCTGCGCGCGTCGTTCGACGCCGTCGTGCTCGCCGGCGGTGCGACGGCGGCCCGCGATCTCCCGGTCGAGGGGCGGAACCTGGGCGGCGTCCACTTCGCCATGGAATTCTTGCTCAAGAGCTGCAAGAGCCTGCTCGACAGCAACTTCGCCGACGGCCAGTACCTCAACGCCAAGGGGAAGAACGTCATCGTCATCGGCGGCGGCGACACCGGCACCGACTGCGTCGGGACCTCGCTGCGCCACGGCTGCAAGAGCCTGGTGCAGTTCGAGATCCTGCCGCGCCCGCCGACGCTGCGCGCGGACGACAACCCCTGGCCGCAATGGCCGCGCATCTACAAGCTCGACTACGGACAGGAAGAGGCGGCGGCGCTCTTCGGCGCCGACCCGCGCCAGTACGTGACGGTCACCAAGGGCCTGGTCGGCGACGGCGCCGGAAACGTCAAGGCGCTGCACACCGTCGAGGTCGACTGGGTGAAGAACGGCGACGGCCGCTTCAACATGAAGGAGAAGCCCGGCAGCGAGCGCGTCTGGCCGGCCGAGCTGGTGCTGCTGGCCATGGGCTTCGTCGGTCCCGAGAAGCCGGGCCTGCTGGCCGACCTAGGCGTGGCGCTCGACGGCCGCGGCAACGTGGCCGTCGACCGTGAGAAGGCGACCAGCGTCCCGGGCGTGTTCGCCGCCGGCGACATGTCGCGCGGCCAGTCGCTCATCGTCTGGGCGATCGCCGAAGGTCGCGCCGCCGCCCGCGGCGTCGATCGCTATCTGATGGGCGAGACGTTACTGCCGTAGCGTCACCCCGCTCCTGGTGGGTCTACCTCGCGCGGTGCGGGGACGGGACGCTCTACTGCGGTATCGCCCGCGACGTCCGCGCGCGGATCGCCGCCCACGATTCCGGAAATGGCGCGCGCTACACGCGAGGGCGGGGGCCGATCGTGCTGCTCGCGGCTCACCGTTGCCGCGACCAGGGGACCGCGCTTCGAATCGAGCGCGCAATCAAGAGGTTGTCTCGTTCCGAGAAGCTCGAAGCCGCCGCGGACGGCCGGCGCTGGGCCGCGGTCGCACGCAGGGCCCGCGATCGAGGACACCCGGGGCGATAACCCCCGACATGTCGCAGGTAATCCTCCCGATTTGTTTCGGGATGATCATTTGTCTGCGCAGTGGGAATTTACCAGCGCTATCGTGCGCGCATGAAGCTCCCCCGTTGCTTAAGTGTTTGGACGGTTGTTTTTGGGCTCATTGGCGCGAGCTGCGCCGGCGTCAAGCCCAAGGAAACCAGCGGCAGCGGGGGCACCAACGGCAGCGGCGGCAGCAACGGGACGGGCGGCCGCGCCGTCAAGGACGGCGGCTCGGTCTTTCTGCCCGACGGCATCACCATGACCTGCGGGAACGGCAAGCTGGATCCCGGCGAGGTCTGCGACGACGGCAACACGACGGGCGGCGACGGCTGCACGCCGCTCTGCCAGATCGAAAACGGCTACGTCTGTCCCACGCCGGGAACGCTCTGCATGCGCAACGCCGTTTGCGGCGACAGCATGCTCACCGCCCCCGAGGCCTGCGACGACGGAAACAAGGTCGACGGCGACGGCTGCTCACACGACTGCTCGATGGTCGAGACTGGATGGCGTTGCCCCGTCCCGGGGAAGCCGTGCGTCCCGATCTGCGGCGACAACGTCATCGAGGGGAGCGAGACCTGCGACGACGGGAACACGACGAATATGGACGGATGCTCGAGCACCTGCCAGGCCGAGCCGGGCGCCTCCTGCCCGAAGACGTCCTCAGGCGCTCCGGCGCCCGGGAAGTGCACCATCGCGGTCTGCGGTGACGGCGTCGTCGGGGAGGGCGAGTCCTGCGACTGCGGGACCGATCCGACGAAGCTGCCGAGCGGTTGCAAGGGGATCAACGGCCTCTTCAATGGCGACGGGACAGGGTGCTCGAAGACCTGCACCAAGGAGCCGACCTGCCGCTCGACGACCGGGACGTGCACGACCGGTGCTTGCTCCACCAGCTGCG
>DATAVR010000165.1:0-19814 GCA_036267635.1 Polyangia bacterium
CTTCACGCTCCACCGCGGCGAGGTGCTGGGGATCGCCGGTCTGGTCGGCGCGGGGCGCACGGAGCTCTTGCGCGCGCTGGCCGGCCTCGACCCCGTCGTCGACGGCCGGGTGAAGCTCGGCTCGGTCACCGGCCCCGCCACCCCCGGCGCGCGCTGGGCGCAAGGGATGGCGCTGGTCAGCGAGGACCGCAAGGGCGAAGGTCTGGCGCTCGGCCTCAGCGTCGCCGACAACCTGACGCTCTCCAAGCTGCCCGCGATCGTCCGCCCCCGCGACCGCCGCCCGCTGACGGAGCGCTGGATCAAACGGCTCGACGTCCGCTGCCAGGGCCCCGACCAGCCGATCGGCGAGCTCTCCGGCGGCAACCAGCAGAAGATCGCCATCGCCCGCCTCCTCTACCACGGCGTCGACGTCCTCTTGCTCGACGAGCCGACGCGCGGGATCGACGTGGCATCAAAGGCGCAGATCTACGATCTCATCGACGGCCTGGTGACGCGCGAATCCCCGCCGAAAGCCGTCCTCATGGTCTCGTCCTACCTCCCGGAGCTGCTCGGCGTCTGCGACCGGATCGCGGTGATGTGCCGCGGCCGCCTCGGCCCCGCGCGCCCGATCTCCGAATGGACCGAAGCATCGCTACTTCACGAGGCGGCGCTCGGCAGCGACAGCGAGGCCGCATGAGCGCCCACGCCGAACCGACCGCCCCCGACGCCCCCGCGCCGCGCGCCGGCCTGGCCCGTCGCCTGTGGGCCTCCCCGGTCCTTCGCAAGAATCTGGGCGCCGCCAGCGGCCTGGTCGCGGTCTTCGTCCTCTTCACGATCCTGCTCGCCACGACGCGCGGCCTCAGCTTCGCCGACCCCGACAACCTCGAAACGATCCTCCGTCAGACGACCATCGTCGCGCTGGCCGCGCTGGGCGCCACCATCGTGATCGTCTCGGGCGGCATCGACCTCTCGGTCGGCGCGGTCATCGCGCTCGCCACGGTGGTCGTCGCCGCGCTCCTGCGCGCCGGCACGCCCCCCGCCCTCGCCGCGCTCGGCGGCCTCGCCGCCGGCGTCGCCTGCGGCGCGCTCAACGGCCTCCTCATCACCCGCCTTCGCGTGGTCCCCTTCATCGTCACGCTCGGCACGATGCTGCTGGTCCGCGGCGCCGCCAAGGGCCTCGCCCACGATCAGAAGATCGACGCCCCCACCTCCTGGCTCAACGAGCTCCTGGCGCGCCTCCCAGCCTCGCGCGCCTGGCTGCTCTTCCCGCCCGGGGTCTGGCTGCTTTTTCTTCTCGCCTTCGCGGTCGGCGGCCTCCTCGTCTACACCCGCCTCGGCCGCCACGTCTTCGCGGTCGGCTCCAACGAACTGGCGGCCCGCCTCTGCGGCATCCCGGTCGCCCGGGTTAAGCTGTCCGTCTACATCTTGGGCGGCCTCTTCGCCGGCGCCGCCGGCCTGATGCAGTTCTCCCGCCTCACGGTCGGCGATCCCACCGGCGCCAACGGGCTCGAGCTGAACGTCATCGCGGCGGTGGTCATCGGCGGCGGCAGTCTCTCGGGCGGCGAGGGCTCGGTCACCGGCGCGCTCATCGGCGCGCTCATCATGCAGACGCTGCAGTCGGGCTGCTCGCAGATGGGCTGGCCCAACTGGGTCCAGGAGATCGTCACCGGCGCCATCATCGTGGCGGCGGTCGCGCTGGATCGCTTCCGTCACCGGAGGTCGGCATGACGGCTCTCAGCTCGGAGGCTTCAGGAACCTCGAGTAGAACGCCCCGAACACCAGGACGATTCCAACGTTCACCATCAGCCGCTCCCAGAATCGGTTCCGGAAGAACGCGACGTCCACGCCGACGACGACCGCTACCAGTGCAAGTACGTAAAACGCGACGGCTACATATCTTGCCATGCTTCTTTTCTACGACAGGTCTGCAGAGTGTCCACCGATCGCTCCGGCTGCCCAGGTAAGGGGCTGAACCCATGCGCTATAAAGACAAGGTCGTCGTCGTCACCGGCGGCAGCAAAGGGATCGGCTTCGGCTGCGTGAAGACGTTCGTCGAGGAGGGGGGCGCCCAGGTGGTCTTCTGCGCGCGCAACGCCGCCGAGGGCGAGGCGGTCGCGGCGCACCTCAACGCGCGCGGCGCCGGGCGAGCGCACTTCATCCGCGCCGACGTCAGCAAGGTCGACGAGGTCCGCGCGCTGATCGACGAGACGGTCGGGAAGCTCGGCCGCCTCGACTGCCTCATCAACAACGCCGGCTGGCACCCGGGCCACAAACCGATCGACGACTTCAGCGTGCAGGACTTCCGCAACCTCTTGGACCTGAACCTGGTGAGCATCTTCGCCGCCTGCAAGTTCGCCCTGCCCCACCTGCGCAAGGTGAAGGGGAACATCATCAACATGTCGAGCCTGGTCGGCGCCATGGGCCAGCTCCACGCGACGACCTACGTCGCGACGAAGGGCGCGATCACGGCGTTCACCAAAGCCCTGGCCATCGACGAGGCCGAGCACGAGGTGCGCGTGAACTCGGTCTCGCCCGGCAACGTTTGCACGCCGCTCTGGCAGGAGGCGATCGACGGGTCGGAGGACCCGGCCGCGACGCGCGCGGCAGGCGAGTCGGCGCAGTTGCTGGGGCGGATGGGGACGATCGAGGAGGCGGGACGGCTGTGTTTGTATTTGGCGGCGGAGGCGACGTTCACGACGGGGGTCGACCACGTGCTTTCGGGCGGGGCGGAGTTGGGGTACGGACGGAAGACGAGGCGGGAGTAAAAAGGTCGGCAATCAGAGGTCGGTCAGAGCTTTTCCGGCAGAAACGTATCGAACACATCACCCCGTGCGCGAGCGCCTCGCTCGCCTCGAACTACAGTCGCACCTTACCGACGAGGTCCGTCGGCCTCCGGAACCTCGCGTGGCGATCGGAGGATATCAAACATTCATGAAGGTGGTCGTGGACATGAGCGCCAGCGGCGGCGGAGCCCGCGACGTTACTCGACGTCGTCGCGATGGCCGCTCACGGCCTGGATTCGAATGTCCGCCAGCTGCACCTCGAGGTGGGCCTGCAGGAGCTTTTCCATCTCCGAGACGTCGACCCTTCCTTCCTTCCACGCTCGGTCGGCGGTCTCCAACGCCACGTAGTACGGACGCTTGTTCTCGGCGATCCGCTCGGGAATCGTCTTTGTGCCAGGCAGCCGGTACCCCAGCTTCGCACATAGAACGAGGTACGAAACGATGCGCGAGGTTCGGCCATTACCGTCAACGAACGGGTGGATCCAGTTGAGCCGCCACATCGCGTATGAAGCCAGGTGAATAGGCGTTCGATCGCCCCAGTAGCTCTGGACGTATTCGCACATCTCGTCGATCTCGCGCGGAACCTCCAGGTGATGCGGCGGCGCGTGCGCGGCAGCCGTGATCTCGATCGAGACATCGCGCCACATTCCAGGACGCTCGACCATGTCCTGTACCGCGAGTCGATTGAGATCACCGATGGTCGATGGCCGCAGCTTGAACCGTGGGCCCCTTCCCGTGCACTGATCGATCAGCTCGATCATGCGATCGAACTGACGTAGGCCATTTTGAGCCTCTATTGCGGCGATCTCTTCCAGCGACCGCTCCGGAAGAGGGACCGGCTTGCCGGGTCGGCTGTGCCGCTCAGCCTCGTCGTTCGCCACGCTCGCCGCCGAGCTGCCGCGCCGCCTCGTCCACCGTCTGTCGAGTAATGAGGTCGTTCTCGATCTTGGTGTTGCCGTAGACGAAGCTACGCCGCTGAGCCTCCCGATCCTGTTCGGTCATCTGAACCTTGCGACCGGCTTCCACGAGATCTTCCAGCGTCATCGGGATGCACTGAACGTACGGCTAGGCCGAGAGCACGTCAAGTCTGCTCGATGACGCCGCTTCCACGTTCCCGCGCTCAGCGCCGGACGACGATCCGGATGGCCGGTACCGGCGGAGCCGCCATGTCCGAAAAGCGACCGGCGTCAGCCCGCCTCCACCCCGTACCGCAAGTGCACCACCCCGTGCGCGAGCGCCTCACTCCCGACGAACCGCAGCCGCACCTTCCCCGCCAGCCCCGCCGCCTCCGGCACCTCGAACACGCCCGTCACCCCCACCGCCCCGTCGATCGCCGGCGCGACCAACAAGCTGATCTCGTCGACGACTCCCGCCGCCATCAACGAACCGTTCACGTTGCCGCCGCCTTCGACGAGCAGCCGTTTGATGCCGAGCTCGCGTCCCAGCACCTCGAACAGCGGCAGCGGCGACATCGCTTCGTCACTCGCGACGACGTACGACACGCCGTCGCCCGCCAGCTCCGCGAGGTGGGCGTCCGGCACGCCCGGGCCGAGCAGCACGACGACGTGGTCGCCGCCGATGTCGGCCTTGGCGAAGTGCAGCTTGCCCGAGCGGTCAAAGGCGATCGCGTACGTCCGGGCGTCGCGCTTCGCGAAGTGGTGCGGCCGCGCGACCTTCTCGGGACGCGACGGTGGGTGCGGCGTCCCTTTGCTCATCTCGGCCATCGTCACGCGCCCGACCAGCCAGGCGTCGCCCGCCAGCGTGCCATGCACTTCCTCGTACACCTTCCCCCACTCCTTGACGTTGCCGTCCGGGCTCGCCGTCCAGCGGCTCGGGTGAATGCGACCGTCGAGCGAGACCATCATGTGGCAGATGACGTGCGGCTTCATGTCGGCGTTGATAGCACGCCGACCAACCCCGCCGGGCGATCAGAGCGGTTCGCGACCGCCGTGGTAGATGCGAAGCACGCGCAGCTCGCTGTCCGTCCGCTCGTAGTAAAGCCAATACGGCGGCACCGGCCAGCGACGGACCGGTCTCGCGCGTGAGGCGATGCGTAGCTCTGGTCCTTCGAAGTCGCCGCGCCCCAAAGCCTCCAGCGTTCGCTCGAGCGGGTCCACGTAGCCCACCGCCGTCTCTTCTCCGAACCGCTCGAGCGAAAAATCGATGAGCGTCGACAGGTCCGCTTGCGCCTTCTTCGTGAGCTTGTAGCTCACGCGCGGCCGCGGGCGCGCCGGCGTGCCGCCGCCAGGGCCGCCGGCCCCTCGACCGTCTCACCCCGATCGGCCTCGTCCATGGCCTCCGCGATCCCATTTTCCTGCTCAGTGGACAGCGTCGGCTCCACGAGACCGACCACGCCACGCAGAACGTCCATCCGCTCGTCCGCAGGAAGCTGGCGGACTTCCTCTAGGATTCGCTGCGCGCGCGTCACCCCCATATCCTACATCGCCATCCAGTGGTTCGGCTCGCTTCCACCGCTGGCCCACGGCGGGCCTGCAGTTCGGCCTCTATCGCCCTAAAGACCTCGTCGCCCGGAATCAGCTCGGCGGTCCCGTTCTCTGCGTCGCGCAACCGGTTCTGAATCTCGTCTTCCCAAGCAGCGCTGAGCTGGCCGTAGTTCGTGCCGTCGAGGCTTCTGAGTGCGTCCCCGGCGATCTCGGCCCGATCGACCGGATCGAGGTCCAGCAACTCCCGCCTCAGAATCTCCTTCGCGCGCGCCATGCCAGAAATATAGCCCGTCTGCTGCGCCCTCGTTGGCGCCCTTCCAGCATCAACCCTGGCTGGACACGTCCTCGGCCACCATTCGGAAGTGGAAGGGGAACGTCCGAGCGCCGACGCGGATCCTCAGCCAGACGTGCTGGACACCGTTGTCTGCCGGGATGAACACCTGACCGCCGACCGAGGCGCCGGGAAGCAAGGTGCTGTGGCGGAGAGCGTCGTCCGACCACATGTTCCTTTGTGCCTCGATCCCGCCCAACGCGCGGTCGTGCGACGCCGCCGTCCCCTGCTGCGCGCTCACGGCCCCCTCCGTGCCGAGTGGCGCCACGCCGCCGCGCGCGAAGCCGCCATGACCGTCGGCCAGCGACGCCGTGTCCGCCACGGCGCTCAACAAGACCAACCCTCCCAAGGCCCGGTCGTCGTTCGCCGCCTGCGCCCGCTCGCGCGACGCCTTCGCGTCGAGCCCGGCGAGCATTTCTTCGGGATCGATCACGAACGTCTCCTTCATGCACGAGCTCTCGGAAGCCCCCTTGCACGAGATGAAGCTGAATTCCTCCGCCGGATCGATATCGAGCTCCCGATGCGTCTGGTTCTGGATCTCGACCCGCACGCCCAGCGTCTTCCCCGCCTCGCGCTGGAACGCGGCGGCCACGCGCACCCCCCGATCCTCCTGCGTGACCACCGGACGCCCCGATATCCAGAACACGTGGTTGGAGATCGGGTCGAGGCGAACGATCGGTGCCGGCGTCGCGCAGCCGAGCCCCGATGACGCCACCACCGCGAACAAACCCGGCAACCCCAGAACGATTGGTCGATATCGCATGACCGCCGTCACAGCAACCGTCGTGCCACGCAAGAACGCCGGAGCGCGACACGAAGTTCCGTCCGGCGAGCGCCGACTTGAGGCGCGATAACTACAGATCTGCTGCGTGCCGCACCGTCACGGTCGGGAGCCAGCGCCATGGTCCAAGAACGTGCTTCGAGGGGAACCATGCCCCTTCCGCGCTGTCATCTTAGGAGGTTGCCGTGAGATTGGCATGAGACGCCCGCCCACCGGCTTCGCTGTCGCCTTCGTGCTCGGGGCTTGCCTCGAGGCGCGGTCGCCGCCGCGTCCGTCCGGCGGCGGCAGCGGAAACGCAGGCAGCCCGGCGGCGGCCCCGCGACCCACCGGGATAGAGAGAGCGCTTTTCGAGCCAAACGATGTCATCGAAGCGCCACTGCCCGAGGCGCACCGGGTAGATGAGGACACCTCCGAGGGGAACGGCTCCGGATTCAGCCGCGAGGCGGGCGGGCTCGGCCCGCGGCGCGCGATGCCTCCCGAGGTGATCCCAGGCTCGGTGACCGTTCACGGCTCACTCGACAAAGAGATCATCCGCCGTATCGTCCGGCGCCACATCGACGAGGTGAAGTACTGCTACGAGCGGGAGCTGGTCAGGAAGCGCACCCTCCGCGGCCAGGCGATCTTCGAGCTCACGATCTCGCGCAACGGGGAGGTCACCACCGCCCGACTGCGGGGCTCGACCCTGCGAACGCCGCGTGCCGAAAGTTGCCTGGTCGCCGCAATCCGCACCTGGAGGTTCCCCTACGACCTCGCGCAAGACGACACGGCGACGCGCGCGGCCGACTTAACCCCGGATCGCGCGGTCGAAATAGGGACAGCCGACCAGCCGCGCGGCTGAGCTGCCGGCTCAACGGCCTTCGCGACTTAAATTTGGGAACATGAGTCTCCGAACAGTCGTGGCAGCGGTCGCGCTTTCGGCGGCGCTCGCCCTGTCGGCAGGCGCGCAGGCAACGGAGGTGAGCCAATGCAGCCTCGGCGGGCGCTACCTGGTGCGCTCGGTGGCGCCCTACAGCACCTTCGAGGACATCTACACGACCAACACGCAGCTGCGCGGCGCCGAGTTGATCGTGCCGGCGCAGCCCGGGTTGACGCGAGAATGGCTGCAGCGGGTGGTGAGCTTTCAGATCGCCGCCGGGGAGTGCGATTTTCGGCGTGCGCAACGCGACCGTCAGCGTGTTGCCGGCAGGCGACGCCTTCTCGGTTCGGATCGTCGGCGACGACGACAAGGCGGCCGCCGAGATCCTCCACCACGCCACACAAATGGTGAAGTGACCTCTCTCAGTGGCCGAGCGTGGCTCCCCACGCCTTGCAGGCCCTGAGGTCGTCGACCGATTTCGCGGGCACGAGATCGGTCGCCGCGCCGCCCGGGAGCTCCTCGCGGGCCGACAGCACCATCCGCGCCGGCACGCCCAAGCCTTCGACGAACGTCTGCCGCTGGATGGTGTAACGGGCGCCCGCCTGCATGCGGAGCGCGTAGATCGTAATGGGGCCCGAGCCGGTCAGATAGATGCCGCCCGTCAAAGAGGAGTTGCCGTTGTCGCTCTGCCGGTCGAGCTCGACGACGTGACAGCCGGGGAGGAGATCGAACCGGCCGCCCAGACTGCCCACCTCGCGCCCGTCGATCTTCCCGATCGGACCGGTGACGTCCGCGACCTGATTGGGGGGCAGCCGCGTCGACTCGTTCCCGGGGTAGAGGGGAACGGCGGGCGGCTCGCTGGCCAGGCAGCCGAGCGCGAGCGTCGTCGGGACGAGCAAGGACCGAAGCAGCGCGCGCGTCGTCATCGCACTACGTTCCCCCGAAGGCGTGGATGAGCGCAACCTGCTCGCCGGGGCCGTGGACCCCTTCGATGAGGATCCCTTCCACGTCGGCCGTCTTCGACGGACCGGTGCAGAAGATGACGTTCGGATCGTCCCCCAGCGCGGCGATGGCGCTGCCGACGTCGGGCAAGATCCGCTCGGGCGTCACGACCGCAATGTGGATCCAGGGCGCCAGCGCGCCGAGCCGGCGGGAGGTGGTGGCGTCGTCGAGGATCAACGAGCCGGTCTCGGCGATGGCGCTGCGCGCGCGGGTGACGCCGAACTGGTAGTCGTCGATGCGCTCGCGCACGAGCGTGCTCTCGAGAGTGAACCCGGCGCCGAGCACGCCCCCCAGCCAACCGGTGAGCGCCGGATCGCAGTAGCCGCGCGTCGCCCCCTGCTGCTTCAACCAGATCCCCAGCGCCGCCGGATCGGTGAAGGCTCTGCCGCGGACCGCCTCCAGGTTTTGGCGGAAGCGCGCCACCGGGTCGCCGGGGGTGCGGGCGCCGAGCGAGAGCGCGACGTCGGCCGGATACTCCGGCAGCGGCTTCTTGTCGGCCACGCCCCCGAGCGCGGCCTTCAGACGATCGAAGATCAGCTGGCGCGTCTCACTCACGGTTGCGTCTGCTTCCGTTGCTTCATCCAGGCGCGAAAGGCGCCACCCCGCCAAGGCGGCAGGACGTGGTTTTCGCCCCACACGCGCAACGCCCGCGGCCGCAACGGGCCGGGGATGAGGCCCAGCAGCCGCCCGGCCCGCAAGGCGCGCCGCCAGGCCGCCGGCCGCGACGCCAGGCGCGCGAACGTCTTCATCGACGGCGCCGCGCCGGCCGATTTCACCCTGGCCCGCTTGCCGCGATCGCGCAGGCGCAGCAGCAGATCGGGGATCGGGATGTCGACGGGGCAGACCTCGTTGCAGGCGCCGCACAAGCTGGAGGCGCGCGGCAGGTCGGCGAACTCGGCGAAGCGCTCCCCGGCCAAGAGCGGCGTCAGCACCGCGCCCACGGGACCGGAGTAGACGCCGCGGTAGGCGTGTCCGCTCGATTGCCGGTAGACGGGACAGACGTTGAGGCAGGCGCCGCAGCGGATGCAGCGCAGGATCTCGCGGGCGTCGCCGGCCAGGATCTCGCTGCGGCCGTTGTCCATGAAGATGACGTGCATCTCCTCGGGGCCGTCCGGTTGCGCGGCGCCGCGTGGGCCGGCGATGAATTCGGTGTAGACCGACAGCGTCTGCCCGGTGGCCGAGCGGGCCAGCAGGTTCAGGAACAGGCCGAGGTCGCGATCGCGCGGGACCAGCTTCTCGATCCCGACGAGCGCGATGTGGCAGCGGGTGGCGGCCAGGCAGAAGCGGGAGTTCCCCTCGTTGGTGACCAGCACCAGCCGCCCGCTCTCGGCTGAGACGAAGTTCGCGCCGGTGATCCCGACGTCCGCCTCCAGGTACTTGCGCCGCAGGTGCTCGCGCGCGCGCCGGGTGATCACCTCGGGCGTGTCGTCGTAGGCGCCGAGGCCGTGCCCCTCGAAGGTGCGCGCCACCTCGCGCCGGTCCTTGTGCATGATCGGCTTGACGATGTGGCTCGGCTTGTCGGCGTCGAGCTGCACGATGAACTCGCCGAGATCGGTCTCCAGCGACTCGACGCCGTGGCGTTCGAGAAACGCGCCCAGCTCGATCTCCTCGGTGGCCATGCTCTTGGTCTTCACCACCCGCTTGGCGCCGCGGCGCCCGAGGATCTCGAGCACGGTCCGGCAGGCCTCCTCCGCGTCGGCCGCGAAGTGCACCTTCGCGCCGTTGGCTTTCAAACGGGCCTCCGCGCGTTCGAGATAGAGGTCGAGATGATCGAGGGTGTGCTGCTTGATCTCGCCGGCCAGGCGGCGCAGCGCATCGGGATCGGCGTAGTCCCGGAACAGCACCTCAGTGCGCTTTTCATGACCGGCCTTGCTCCCCAGGCGCACCGCGCTCCGGCGCGACTCGCTCTGCGCGGCGGCGAAACGATCGAACGGCTCCTCGTGCCGGCTCAAGCGCGGGCCTCGCCGCCCGCGCGGAGCGCGTCGCGCAACACCTGCGCCAGGTGCAGCGTGCGCAACGGCCGCCCCGTCCGGTCGGCCAGCCCGGCGACGTGCATGAGGCAGCTCGAATCCCCCGAGACCAGCGCGTCGGGCGCGGTCGCCAGCACGTGATCGATCTTGAGCGTCCCCATCCCGCGCGAGACCTGCGGAAAGGCGACCGAGAACGTCCCGCCGAAGCCGCAACACTGCTCCCCCTCGCCGACCTCGACCACCTCGACCCCTTCGATCGAGCGCAGCAGCGTCAGCGCCCCCTCGGCGTATGCCGTCCCACGCGAATGGCACGATCGGTGAAACGCGATGCGCATCCCGAGCCGCCCCGGCCAGCGCGCCACACCGAGGCCGCGCACCACGAAATCGCCCAGCTCCCAGGTCCGCTGCCCGAGCTCGGCGGCTCCGGTCCGATCGGCCTCGGGCTCCCCTTCGAAGAGCAAGAGCGCGCCGTGCGAAACCATCCGCGCGCACGAGCCCGAGGGGACCACCACCGGCGCCGCGTCGTTGAACACGCGCAGGCAGTGGCGCGCCACGCTGCGGGCGGCCGGCCAATCCCCACTGTTGAACGCCGGCTGGCCACAACAGGTCTGGTCCTCGGGAAAGCTGACCTCGCACCCGAGATGCTCCAGCACCTCGACCGTCGCCCGCGCCACGTCGTCGAAGAACGCATCGGCGAGACAGGTCGCCATCAGCTGGACGCGCGCCGCCTTCACGCTCGCCACCTTAACGAGCCTTGACCTCCCCGAGCAAGCGTCGCGGCGACAAGCGTCGCGGCGACAAGCGTCGCGGCCACGGCTTGTTCGACGTCCCACAGCGCGCTACGCTGACGACTATGCGGAGCTTCACCGCCGTCGTCGAGCGCGACCCGGCCACGGGCCTGTTCGTAGGCTACGTCCCCGGTTGGCCGGGTGCCCACTCTCAGGGGGCGAGCGTGGACGAACTACGTCAGAACCTCGAAGAGGTCGTGGCCATGCTCCTCGAAGACGGTGAGCCCAAGCTGGAAGGCGAGTTCGTCGGCACGCAGACCGTCAAGGTCGCGTAGTCGTGGGCGACGTCCCGGTTCTCAAGCCGCGAGAAGTCGCCGGTATTCTGGAACGAATGGGCTTCGCGGAGATTCGCCAACGCGGATCACACCGCCAGTACCGTCACCCCGATGGCCGAGGAACCACCGTGCCGTTCATCCCGGCCGAGACATCTCGCCGACGCTGCTCCGCGTGATCGCCCGGGACATCGGAATGGACGTTCGCGCCTTCATTGGTCGTCGCTAGTCCTGCGATGTCGGATGGGCCTCCGACACGCGTTTCGTCCAGAATCGGATCGCCCGCTCGAGTGGGCGATCGGTAGGGACCGCCAGAATGGCGTCTGCGGGCCAGCTCGTCTCCGACGATCCGACGTCTCTCGGCATTCTGGGCAGTGGTCGTTCCGCATCTCGGATTGCGACGGGACGTCCCCGAGGGGAGCGAACGCCGCCTCGATCGCCACTTCTGCGGCTCGCTTCATCCCGTCGAGATCGATCACCTGGACGCCTCTCCGAGTCTCGCCGCAGCCTGACGCCAGGCGCTGCATTGCTCAACGAGCTCTTTGCGCTCGTGACCGTCTCGGAACGCGGTGGGAGGTACGATGAAGGCGTTGAAATTCCGGAGCCTGATGATCAGGAACCCGTCGTCTTCCTCGAGTGTCGCCACATCTCCCCAAGAATAGGTCTTGGTCTCCCCGCGAATCGTCGTCGTGAGCTCGTTCGGCAGCAGGGTCAGAACGCGCGTTTGGGATTTGAACTTGAGCTGCGGATAGCCCGCAAAAAATGCAGCCAGGCAAAAGCTGACAGCCAGCCCGGCGACCGCGCTCCACGGATTCGACCTCCCAGCAGAATGCGCACCCAGAAAGCCGGTGAGAAACGCACCCAGCATCCACGCCAGCCAGACTGTCCTGTGCGCCCTGTTCCGGAACAGACTTCGCCAATACCAGCGCCACAGCGTTGACCGAGTCGTCGAGTATTCGAGCGTCATGGGTCGCGCCCCACAATCCCTTCGCCAAACTGCGGGAGCCCATCGGCAATCTCGAACCAGGCGGCCTTGGAGTTGACGAAGAGATGGGCGGCCGGCCGGACCACCGGGTCGTCGTCGAGGGTGCCGAGCGGAAGTCCGATCTCTTTGTCGCCGAGGAAGGTGGCGAGGGTGGCACCACAGACCCGACAGAACGTCCGCGCCTCGCCGGGCGAGGACTGGTATCTCGACACCAGCTCTTCGCCGGCGAGCCAACGAAAGGCCGCCGGCCTCACCGAGGCGCGGGTACGAAACGCCGCCCCGGTCGCCTTTCTGCACATCGAGCAGTGACAGTTCACGACCCTTCCGAACCCTCCGTCGGCGACTTCGTACCTGACGCCGCCGCAGAGGCAGCTCCCCGTGACGCTCATCGTCTCTCCGTCAAGGTCAATCGTACCGCCTCCGTCATGTCGTTTGGCGACAACAAAGGTAGCGCTCTCGGCGGAGAACGCGCACGCTCTCTCGATGGCTAAAACATGGGTCCCCAAGAATGACGCGAAGTCCGCCAAGGCGTTCACCAAGGCGATGCGTCCGCTGCTGCATCCGAAGAGCGCCGGCGGCCGCGGGCATTCGCGCCCCCGTTGAGTTGAGTCGAGCTGATGTGATGTGAACGCCCGGCGCGTCCCCACCTGTCCTTTCCGGGGGGGCGCGTCAGGCTGTCACTTTGGCTCCCCCTCGAGCGCCCAGGGGTCCGACCACCAAGAGCGGTTGCTCGCCGACAAACCGCAGCCGAGAGCGGACCCGCTCCTGTAGTGATTGGGCTGGTCGACGACGCGCACTCGGATCTCCGGACAGTCGAGGTCGGCGGCTGCCTTGGCTCTCAGGGCGGACCGGCTCCCGGCGCAGCCCTCGAGGGTCACGGCGGTCACCAGGGTGAGAACCACAATGCGCCGCCGCGGCCGCCAGCGACGCCGACGTCCAGTCCTGCCGCGCCTGGAGCCCGGCGACGTCGTAACCGTCTCCGTCCGCGCCGCGCCCGCTACAGCTTCAGGTCGACGGCGGTGCCGTCGTAGCGGATCGACTTGTCGGCTTTGGGCGTGAACGAAAAGCCGACCGGCTTGTCCTTCGACACCACCACGACGTCGAACGTCCGTTGCTGAGGCATGCCGGTGAACGCGCCGTCGCGCTTGCCGATGGTGAGCGTCCGGGTGGCGTCGTTCCAGCGGAGCGGGATGCGCGTGAGCTGCCCCTTCTCGTAGCCGTACGTGAGGCCATCGTCTTCGTAAAGCGTGAACGCGCCGTCGACGCCGGCGTAGACCCAGAGCGTGATCGGGTCGGCCGGCTTCTCGTCGGTGTATTGGATCTCGGGGCCGGTGGGGACGATTGACCCGGCGCGCACGTGCACCGGCATCGAGTCGTACGCCGCCGCCACGTCGACCGACTGTCCGCCGGCCGCGACCGCGCCGGTCCAGAAGTCGTACCAGCCCGACGCGGCCGGCAGATAGACAGCGCGGCTGCGCGCCTTGTAGCTCGTCACCGGGCTTATTAGAAAGGCGGGGCCGAACATGTACTCGTCGCTCACGTCGTGCGCCCTGGCGTCGGCGCGGAAGTCCATCACCAGCGGACGCATGATGGTCCCGCCGTCGTGTGTGACGCCGCCGGCGAGCGAGTAGACGTAGGGGAGCAGGCGGTAGCGGACCCGATCGAACTTCAACTCGGCCTTGTAGGCCGGGCTCGAATCGCCGCCCAGCTCCCACATCTCGCGCTTGGGCGCCTCGCCGTGCACGCGCAGCAACGGAACGAAGCTGCCGAACTGGAACCAGCGGACGTTCAGCTCGCGCCACTCTTCCAGGTCGTCGGCGGTGGGGTGCGCCGTCGCGAAGCGCTCCGGGACGGAGAAGCCGCCGATGTCCATCGACCAGTAGGGGACGCCCGAGACCGAGAGGCCGAGCCCGGCGGGGATCTGCGCGCGCAGCGCCGTCCAGGTCGAGGAGATGTCGCCCGACCAGACCGCCGCGCCGTAGTGCTGCTGACCGGCGAACGCCGAGCGGGTCAGGATGAAGACACGCTGGTCCGGCGCCACCCCCCGCTGCCCTTCGTACACCGTCTTGCTGTTCACCAGCGAGTAGGCGTTGAGCATCCGCGGCCCGGAGCCGAGGGCGGTCGGGTTCATGTGGGTGCGTTGCCCGTCGAGCGTCGGCGTCGGCAGGAGGTCCGGCTCGGGGGCGTCGAGCCACCAGGCGTCGACGTGCTTGCTGAAGATCCCCGCGTTCATCTGCGACCAGAACAGCTTCCCCGCCTCCGGATTGAACGCGTCGTAGAAGGTGTACGGGTAGCCGCCGTCGCCGACCCAGTCGCGCAACCCCTGGGCCAGGTTCAGGTGATAGAGAAAGCCGCTCTGGCGCATGGCTTCGAAGTTCTTCGTGCCGGGGTAGTACTTGCCCCAGACGGAGATCATCACGTGCGCGTGCTTGGCGTGGATGTCGCGAACCCACCTGTCCGGATCGGGGAAGCGCGCCGGATCGAAGTCCTGCGAGCCCCAGGCGTTCTCCTTCCAGTAGAACCAGTCCTGCACGATGGTGTCGAAGGGGATGCCCCGCTTGCGGAAGCCGTCGACGACGTCGAGGCTCTGTTTGGAGGTTTCGTAGCGCTGCCTGCTCTGCCAGAGCCCCATCGTCCAGCGCGGGACCATCGGCGCCGGCCCGGTGACGCGCCGGTAGCCGGCGACCACGTTGTCGAGCTCGGGACCGTAAACGAAGTAGTAGTCGACGCCGTCGCCGACCTCCGACCAGAGCGAGGTGGTGGGCGGCGTCGTCGCTGCTGCCGGCGGTTTCCAGAGGAGCTGCACCGTCTCCATGTTTTGGTCCTTGCTCCATTCGAGCCGGAGCTTGGCGCGGTGGCCGGCCTCGAGCCGTACGCGCGCCACCTCCTTCCAGGGCAACCACCCCTGGCGCCAGTGGTTGATGACCAGCTTGTCGTCGACCCACATCTTGATGCCGCTGTTCGAGAAGGTCTGGAACGTGTAGTCGCCCGTGACCTCGGGGTCGACCTCCCCCGTCCAGCGCACGCTGGCGTTGCCTTCGGGGAGGCCCGCGTAGATGAGGCTATTGGGCTTCTTCTCTTTGCTGGAGAGCTGAATGTCGATGACGCGATCGACGCGCTCGCCGACCAGCTGTTTGAAGTCGGTGCCCTTGTAGTACTGCGCGGTGAACCCGCCACGCTGGCCGTGGGCGTCGAAGAGACGCTCGACCGGGATCGGCGCCAGCTCGCGCAGGTCGCCGAACCGCGTGAACGAGGTGTTGTCCCAGAGGACGCCCCAGCCGCGGCTCGACACCAGGAACGGAATGACGATGGTGCCGTTGTGCTGCCACAGATCGAGGTCGTAGCCCTTGAGATTGAGGAGCCCGAGCTGGTTCTCGCCGAGGCCGTAGAGCGCCTCGCCCTCCTGGGGCAGCCACTCCTGTCGGACGTGCTGCGTGTCCTCGCCCATCACCGTCGCGGGCATGATCGTCCGGGCGCTCTCTTCGAGGACCGGCGCGCCGGTCGCGTCGAGGAACGCGATCCGCCCGTTCGCCAGGTCGACGCGCGCTTTGAGCTTCGCCGTGGAAATCGTCGCGGCGCCGCTCGTCTGGGCGAGCTCGAACGGCGCCCCCTCGCACCGCTTCGGCTGCGCGGCCAGGCTCTGGCGCGCGAAGAAGGCCTCGTTCTTGGCGTAGGCGACGCGCACGACGTCGGCGGCGCAGACCTCCAGCTTCAAGAGCCCGTCGCCGAAGCGCACCACCACCCCGTCGGCCACACGTTGAACAGCCGTGGCGGGCCCGGGCCCGGAAGCCGGCGGACCGGCGCTCTGCGGCCCCGCGCACCCGACGACAGCGGCAAACAACACGACCAGGCAAACGATTCGATGCACGGGACCCTCCTCGAAGGGGCGCGATACTTCCACGACCTCCCGCCCTTGGCTACAACTTCCAGGTATTCCCGGCGCGCGGCGCAGCAGGGTACACTCGCGCGCTTCCATGCTCCCACGGGCCTCCTCCCAGGCATTGACGGCGGCGCTGGCTCTCTCGGCGCTGACGCCGCTCGGACTGCTGGCGCCGTTGGCGCTGGCGCCGTTGTCCACCGGCTGCATGCGCCCCGGAGGGTCGACCGTCGCCGTCGCCGCCCGGACCCGCCCGGCGCCGAGGAAGCCGCTCGTCGGGCTCCAGCGCGACTTCGTCGACCTGCGCTTCGGGATGTTCCTGCACTTCGGGATCCTCACCTACACCGGGTCGTGGTCGCAGCCGAACCTCGACATCAAGCTGTTCAACCCGATCGGTCTCGATCCCGGCCAGTGGGCCGACGCCGCCGTCGCCGCGCACATGAAGTACGCCGTGCTCACCACCCACCACCACGACGGCTTCGCGCTCTGGCCCAGCCAGGCCAGCGACTTCAACGTCGGCCACATCCCCTGGCGCGGCGGCAAGGGTGACGTCGTCCGCGAATACGTCGACGCCTTCCGTGCCCGTGGCCTTCTGCCCGGGCTCTACTATTCGATCTATGACACCACCGAGCGCGTGGCGGCCGGCGAGCTGACGCCCGCCAAGCTCCGCTACGTCAAGACCCAGCTCACCGAGCTTTTGACCAACTACGGCCCGATCCCAATCCTGGTCATCGACGGCTGGTCCTGGCAGATGGGCCACAACGCGGCCGCCTATCAGGAGATCCGCGACCTGGTGAAGTCGCTGCAGCCCGACTGCCTGCTGACCGATCATACCCACCTCGCCGATCCCTGGGACGTCGACGTCGTGAACTTCGAGGAGCCGCGCGGCGGCTCTGCGCCCGACGGCAACAGCTACCCGGCCCAGCAGGAACAGAAGGTCAACGCCTCGGGCGGCAACGACTGGTTCTGGGCGCCCGACATCGGCGGCCTGATGACCGTCGACGAGATCGTCCGCAAACACCTGGGAGATCTCGAGCCGAAGTGGACCAACTTCCTGTTCAACTGCCCGCCCAACCGCGACGGCAAGCTCGACCCGACGATCGTCGAGCTGCTGCACGAGGTAGGCGCGGCCTGGACCCCCAACGCCGCGCGCCCGCCCCTGCCCGCGCAGCCGCCGCAGAACGATCTCCCTTACACGCCCGAGTCGGCGACGGCGACGAGCGGCAACGCCGGGGCCGCCATCGACGGCAAGAACGACACCGACTTCATCAGCATGTGGGAGCCCAACGGCGCGCTGCCGCAGGCGCTCACGCTCGATCTCGGGCACCTCCAGCCCGACGTCGGCTGGCTCGGCGTCGTCCCCCGCTACCACCACGAGAAGAGCAGCACCGACGGCAACGTTACCTCGTACCGAATTCTCACCAGCACCGAGGGTGTCGACTTCCACGAAGCGACGTCCGGGACGTGGCCGGCGGACGGCCGAATGAAGCAGGCCGTCTTCGGACCCGCGCCGGCCCGTTACGTCCGCTTCGAGATCCGCGCCGCCAACGGCAGCCCGGCCGTCACCGAGGTCACCGTCGGCGCCCGTCCCTAGGAGACTCCACGATGCGCACAGCCCGGATCTGCTTCCTCACGTTGACGGCGCTGCTCGCCGGCGCCGGCGGTGCGCGTGCCGCCGACTCTCCAAAGACCGCGCCCTCGGCGAAGTCTGCGATGCCGCACATCGTTCAGAAGGACGGCCGCTACGCGCTGATGGTCGACGGCGCGCCGTTTTTGATGCTGGGCGCACAGGTGAACAACTCCAGCGCCTGGCCGGCCGTGCTGCCCGAGGTCTGGCCGGCCATCAAGGCGATCCACGCCAACACCGTCGAGATGCCGGTCTACTGGGAGCAATTCGAGCCCAAGCCCGGCACGTTCGACTACTCGGTGATCGACACACTGGTCGCGCAGTCGCGCAAGAACGGCGTTCGCCTGGTGCTGCTCTGGTTCGGAACCTGGAAGAACAACGGTCCGGCCTACGTGCCGCTCTGGCTCAAGCAAGACCCGCAACGATTCGCGCGGATGCTCACCGCCGACGGGCGCCCGATCGGATCGATCTCGCCGTTCTCCGGCGAGATGCTGGAGGCAGACAAGCACGCCTTCGCAACGCTGATGCGCCACCTCAAGAAGACCGATCCCCGGCACACGGTGATCCTGGTGCAGGTCGAGAACGAATCGGGGACCTGGGGCGCCGTCCGCGACTACTCGCCGGCGGCGGTGAAAGCCTTCGACGCTCCGGTGCCGGCGCCTATCTTGGAAGCCATGGGGAAGAAACCGAACGGCCCGAACGTCGCGAACGTTGCGAACGTTGCGAACGGCCCGAACGTGGGATGGAAACAGGCGTTCGGCAAGGACGCCGACGAGTTCTTTCATGCCTGGGCAGTCGCCCGTTACGTCGGTCAGGTGGCGGCCGCCGGCAAGGCCGAGTATCCGCTGCCGCTCTACGCGAACGCCGCGCTCCGCGATCCGATCTCGCCGGGACCGACCGTCAACTGGGAGAGCGGCGGTCCGACCGACGACGTGCTGCCGATCTGGAAGGCGGCCGCGCCGGCGCTCGATCTCCTGGCGCCCGACATCTACATGGACGACTACGCCAAGGTCGACAAGGTCATGGAGCTCTACCGGCGCCCGGACAATCCGCTGCTCATCCCGGAGATCTCGAACGCACCCCAGTACGCGCGCTTCTTCTTCCTCGCGCTCGGCCACCAGACGTTGGGGTTCTCACCCTTCGGGATCGACTTCACCAAATACGTGAACTTTCCGCTCGGCGCCAAGAAGATGAACGAGGAAGCCTTGGCGCCGTTCGCGCTCAACTATCAGCTCGTCGGCCCGATGATGCGCGAGCTGGCCCAGCTCGCCTTCGAGGGCAAGGTCCACGGCGTCGCCGAGAAGAAAGGGACGCCCGCAGAGAGCCTGGAGATCGGCGCCTGGAAGGTCGTCGTCTCTTACGGCCTCCCCCAGTTCGGGTTCGGCGACAAGCCGCCGGGGAACCCCGAGCCCGTCGGCGGCGCGTTCGTTGCCCAGCTCGCCGACAATCAGTTCCTGGTGTCCGGCTTCCATTGCCGCCTCGACTTCCAGACGGGCACCTCCGCTCCTAAGAAGCAGCGCGACTACCTGCGCGTCGAGGAGGGAACCTACCAGAGCGGCAAGTTCGAGTTCCGCCGCCTCTGGAACGGCGACCAGACCGACTGGGGCCTCAACTTCACCTCCGAGCCGGTGGTCCTCCGCGTGACGCTCGGAACGTACTGAGAAGAGCAGCCTCAAGCTGGGCCCTCGGTGAGACGGTGCGCATCGCGGAGCGCGCTCAGGGCCAGGTCGACGGCCGGGTTCGCGGGACCGCTGGCACGCCAGACCGCGCGCACCGAAAAGCGGCCTCGCCCCGGAGCAAAAGGACGCGCGACGACCCCGCGGCGGCGCAGCGAGGCCTCGTCGATCGAGGGCACCAGCGAACAGCCGACGCCCGCGGCGACCAGGCCCAGGATCGCTTCGGTCGTGCTCGCCGAGACGACCCGCGCGGGCGAGGCGCCGCTCCGGGCCAAGGCTCGGCGCTGCAGCTCGTGATGGATGGTGCCGGGGTTGTAAGTCACGAAGGTCTCCCCCGCCAGCGCGCGCAACCCGAGCCGCGGGCGCCTGGCGAGCGCGCCGCCCGCAGGTGAGACGAGAAACGAGCTCAAGGTGGCGACCGGACGGCTCGCCAAACCGGCCGG
>DATAVR010000166.1:0-26551 GCA_036267635.1 Polyangia bacterium
CCACGGAGTGGCACTGGTCCTGCGCCGTGCAGGTTACCGGGTTCCCACCTGTGCACGTCCCCGCCTGGCAGGTGTCCGTCCGCGTGCAGGCGTTCCCGTCGCTGCAGGTCGTCCCGTTCGCAACGGTCGGGTTCGTGCAGACGCCCGTCGACTGGGTGCAGGTCCCGACGGAGTGGCACTGGTCTTGCGCCGTGCAGGTCACTGGGTTCCCGCCCGTGCAGGTTCCCGCTTGGCAGGTGTCGGTCCGCGTGCAGGCGTTGCCGTCGTTGCACGCCGTCCCGTTCGTCTTGGGCGAGCAGATCCCGACCGACCCCGTCAGATTACACGCCGAGCACTGATCGGTGCAGGAGGTGTCGCAGCAGACGCCGCTCACGCAGAACCCGGTCGTGCACTGGTTGTTCGACGTGCAGCCGAGCCCGTCCGAAGCGTCGTAGAGCCGCGCTGCGCTCTGGGTCGTCGTGCCGCTCACGCCGCCGGCTATCAGGACCGCGCCCGTCGTCAACAGCGTCGCCGTGTGGCCCTGCACTGCCGCCGGCAGCGCGCTGGTCGCGGTCCAGGTCGTCGTCCCGTTCCAAAGCTCGGCGCTGCTGAGCGAGGCCGTGCCGCTCGAGCCACCGGCGACCAGCACCTGCCCGTTGGCCAGCAGGCCCGCCGGCAGCAGCGTCGCCGAGTGCGCCTGCCGCGCCAGGGTCAGGTTGCCGGCCGACGACCAGGTCCCCATGCCGGTGCTCGGATTGAAGAGCTGGGTCGTCGCCAGCGTCGTGCTCCCATTCTTGCCGCCGGTGATCAAGACGTTGCCGCTGGCCAGCGCGGTCGCCGTGTGCCCCTCTCGCGGGCTCGACAGCGCGGTCAGCGTGCTAAACGACGTCTGCGTCGGGTCAAACAAGAACACCGTCGCCACGGTGCTACTGCCGTTGTTCCCTCCGACCAGCAACACCTTGTTCGAAAGCTGCGCGTTGCTGGTCGTCAACAGCGACGCCGTGTGGGCCTTCAGGCCCGGCGGGGGGATCGGCCCGGTCGTCGCCGCCCAGGTCCCCGTCCCCGAGGCCGGGTTGTAGAGGGCCGCCGTCTGCAGCGTCGCCGTGCCGTTCAAGCCTCCGGCCACCAGCACGCGCCCGTCGGCGAGTAACGTCGCCGAGTGCGCGTGTCGGGCCGCGTTCAGGTTCGCCGCCGCCGTCCAGGTTCCCGCCGACGGCGAGTAGAGCTGCGCCGTGCTCTGGCTGGTCGATCCATTGAGCCCACCCGCGATCAGCACCTTCCCGCTGGTCGTGCCGTTCGACGACGTGTTGAGCTGGGTCGCGCTATGCAGCGTGCGCGCGCCGGTCATGCTGGCCGTCGCCGCCCAGGTGCCGGTCGTCCGATCGTAAAGCTCCGCCGACGCCAGCGCGGTCGTCCCGTTGCTGGTCCCTCCGACCACCAGTACCTTGCCCGTCGAGAGCAGCGTCGCGGTGTGCCCCTGGCGCGCAGTGGTCATCGAGCCGGTCGTCGTCCAGCGGGGATCCAGCACGGCGGGGTACGCCACCGCCTCATCCGGCCAGCGCACGCGCACCATACAGGTCGGCGCGCCGGGCGACATCACCGCGCGCCCCCAGGGAGCCGACGCATCTTCGTCGACGGCACATCCTTCGACGGCCAACGTCGCGTCCGTCCGAACGCCGTCAGCGCCGATCACATACGGCGGCGCCGCGCGCAGGCGGGGCGTACCCTTCGCGTCGAGTATCTCCAGCGTGTCGGCGACCAACCGCAGACCGCTGACGCCGTCGCCGAGCGCGATCTGATAATCCACCTCGGGCACGGCCGGCCGGCTCTCAAAGGTCAGGAAATCCTCGCTGCCATCCGGCAACGCGTGTTCGATCAACGTTGCGCCCGACAGATGCGCGGCGGGGTAGACGGTGTATCCGTCGGTCGGCTCTCCCGTGATGTCGCGCGCGTCCTTGAGCACGACGTCGACGCCGATGTGAGTCGCGGCGTCTTCGATGTGGGCGGCCGCCGTCGCACGCACCGGCAGCGTCGCGCGCGCCGAAGATTCGGCCACGCGCATTTCCGTTGGCCAAGACGGCCTCGCACGAAGCGCCGCGAGGATCTCGCGCGGATCCTTTACGGGCGACCGGTGCGTTTTCGATCGAACGGCCCACAATGCTGCGAGACCGACGACCGCGACGACGACAGCGAACGACTTCCGACGGATCCGTACCATACGCGCCCCCCCTCGAGAGTCCCCACACTCCGCTCGGATGAATCAATCTTCAGTTGTCAAACGCGTTCGCATCTTCGGCCTCCTCGCTTTTAAAGGTCAACCAAATTGTTTGGAACGTTCATCGATTGACACTCTCACTCGACTCGCACTCTCACACCCGTTCTTTATGCGTCTCAGACGCGAGCAATCTTCGTCGCTTAGCGAGCGGCCGGCCGACTCTCACTCGTCTCGCACTTATGCTCGGTCGGGAGCGCTCAGATACCAAGGCGCTCTCGTTCGGTCCGGAAGTGCGGTAGACATCGCGCCGCATGAATTTTACCGAGCTCAACCTTCACCCTGCCCTGGCCAAGGCCCTGGCGGCCCGGGGCTACGAGACCGCCACCGGCGTCCAGGCAGCGGTGCTCGACCCGGCCGTGGCCGGGCGGGACCTCTTGGTCTCGTCGCAGACCGGGTCGGGCAAGACGATCGCCTTCGGGGTGATTATCGCCGAAACGCTGCTCGGCGTGCCGGGGGCCGAGGCAGCCCCCCCGCCCGCCGCCCCCCTACCCGCATATGGCAAGTCGCGCGGCGAGCCGGCGGCGCTGGTGATCGTCCCGACCCGGGAGCTGGCGACGCAGGTTCGCGGCGAGCTGGCCTGGCTGCTGGCCGAGACCCGGCTGCGGCTGGCGTCCTTCACGGGCGGCACGCCGGTGGGCGGCGATCTGCGCACGCTCGAGCGCGGCGTCGACGTCGTCATCGGGACGCCGGGACGCCTGGTCGATCTGCTGCGGCGAGAGCGGCTGCCGCTCGGCGCGCTGAAGGCCGTGGTCCTCGACGAGGCGGACGAGATGCTCGACCTCGGGTTTCGCGAGGATCTGGAGACGATCCTCAAGGTGGCGCCGGCCGAGCGGCGCACGCTGCTGCTGTCGGCGACGATCCCGCCTGAGATCCGGGCGATGGCGAAGCGTTTTCAGCGCGACGCGGTGGCGATCGATCCACGCCGCGCCCAGCCGGGCGGCGCGGCCCCCTCCCAGGCGCACGACGACATCAGCTACGTGGCGCACCTGGTCTCGGGCGGCGATCGCCTCGGCGCGGTCGTCAACGTGCTGCGCGCGTCGGACAGCGAGCGGGCCATCGTCTTCGTGACCACCCGCGAATCGGTGGCCGAGCTGCACGCGGCGCTGGTCGCGCGCGGCTTCGCAGCCACGGCGATCTCGGGCGATCGCGCGCAGGCCGAGCGCGACCGCGCGCTCGATCAGCTCCGGCGCGGCGAGGTCCGCATCCTGGTGGCCACCAACGTGGCGGCGCGCGGGCTGCACCTGCCCGACGTCGACCTGATCGTGCACGCCGATCTGCCGCTCAACGCCGAGTCGCTCACCCACCGCAGCGGCCGCACCGGACGGGCCGGCCGCAAGGGGACGGCGGTCATCATCTCCACGCCGGGGGAACGTCGCAAGGCGGAGCGTCTCCTGACGACCGCGCACGTCAAACCGGTCTGGACGCCGCTCCCTTCGCGCGAGGCGATCGCCGCGGCGGCGCGCGAGCGGTTGGCGACCGAGCTCCTGGCGCCCGTGGTCGGGGACGAGCCGGCGCTCGCGGAAGGGGCTGACGCGCTGGCGCTGCGCCTGGAGGCCGAGCTGCCGGCGCCGGCGTTGATCCGGCGCCTCCTGGCGCGTGAGCTCGCGCGGCTTCCGGCGGGCGAGGCCGTTCAAGCGATCGCTGCGCCGCGCCTCGAGGCCGAGCGCGGGTTCGGCGCGCGTGACGGCGGATTCGGCGCCCGAAACGAACGGCCCCACCCGCGGGATCGGGCCGAGCTTTCGAAGCAGGCGGTCCTCTTTCGCATCAACATCGGCGCCAAGGACAACGCCGATCCGCGCTGGATGTTGCCGCTCATCTGCCGGCGTGGCGGCGTCACCCGGCGCGAGGTGGGCGCCATCCGGATCGGGCCGCACGAGACGACCTTCGAGATCGCCGGCCACGCCGCGGGTGAATTCACCGACGCCGCCGCGGAGCTCGATCCGCGCGCCCGCCACGTGATCATCTCGCGCGCAGACGCGGGGCCGGCAGCGCCGGCGCCCGAACAGGGCGCCAAGCGCCGCGACGGGTTCGCCCCCTTCTCGCCGGTGCGCGACAAGAAACCGCCCCAAGCGGAGCCGGGCCATTCCGTCAAGCCGGAGCCCCACGCCGCGGCCAGCCACCAGCCGAAACCGCCTGCCGGCGCCAAGCCACGGCACCCCGCCAAGCCCTACCCCAACGCCAAGCCACACACCCACGCCAAGCCACACACCCACGCCAAGCCCTACCCGAACGCCAAGCCACACGCGAAGCCGCATCTGCACGGGCAACCCAAAGACAAGCACCGGAAGGGATAACGTGGCGATCCTACTGGGCGTCGAGAAGCTGTCGGCCGCCTTTGGTGCGCGGCCGCTGTTTGAAGGGGTGAGCTTCACCATCGAGGAGGGGGAGCGCATCGGCCTCATCGGCCCGAACGGCGCCGGGAAGTCGACGCTGCTCCGCATCCTGGCCGACGATCTCGGGCCCGATCAGGGGAACGTCGCGCGGCGCCGCGGACTGCGGGTGGCACGTCTCGAGCAGGTTCCGTGCTTCACCGCAGGCGCGACGGTGCGCGACACGATCGAGGAAGGGCTCCCTTCCGTCAGCGTCGCGGGCGACGATGCCCGCGACGAGATCGCGCGCAAGGTGACAGCCACGCTGGCGCTCGATGGCCGCAACGAATCGGGCGTCAATCCAGATGCCCCGATCGCCTCGCTCTCGGGCGGCTGGCAGAAACGCGTGGCGCTCGGGCGCGAGCTGGCGCGGCAGCCGGATCTGCTGCTGCTCGACGAGCCGACCAACCACCTCGACGTCGAGGGGATCGAAGCGCTCGAAACGCTGCTGGCCCGCGCGCCGTTCGCCACCCTCACCGTCACCCACGATCGCCTCTTCCTGCAGCGGGTGGCGACGCGCATCCTCGAGCTCGATCGCCGCAACGCCGGGGGCCTACTGAGCGTGGCCGGCGACTACGTCGCCTACACCCGCGTCAAGGGCGAACAGATGCACGCCCAGGAGCGACGCGAGATCGTCCTGCGCAACACCTTGCGGCGCGAGACCGAATGGCTGCATCGCGGCGCGGCGGCGCGCAGCACCAAGCAGCAGGCGCGCATCCAGCGCGCGGGCACCCTGGCCGACGAGGTGACGGAGCTCGACCGCCGCAACCAGTCGCGCACCGCCGCGCTCGACTTTCAGTCGTCGGAGCGCCGTCCGAAGCGTCTCGTGGAAGCGAAAGGGGTCGGCCAGAGTTACGACGGCCGGACGATCTTCCGGGGGATCGATCTCTTTCTCGGTCCCGGCACGCGCATCGGCCTGCTGGGGCCGAACGGCTGCGGGAAATCGACCTTGATCCGGGTGCTGCTCGGTGTCGAGGCGCCGTCGGAGGGGACCGTCCTGCGCGCCGACGGGCTAAAGGTCGCCTACTTCCAGCAGACGCGCGACGCGCTCGATCCGGAGCGCACGCTGGCCGACACGGTCTGTCCCGACGGCGACTTCGTCAGCTACCGCGGCGCGCGCGTCCACGTCCGCGGGTATCTCGAACGGTTTCTGTTCACCAGCGAACAGATGAACACCCCCGTCGGCAAGCTCTCCGGCGGCGAGCAGAGCCGGCTCTTGCTGGCGGCGCTCATGCTGCGCGAGGCGCAGATCCTGGTGCTCGACGAGCCGACCAACGATCTCGATCTGCCGACGCTCGCCGTGCTGGAAGAGGCGCTCACCGGCTTCGACGGTGCGGTGCTGTTGGTGACGCACGATCGGTACTTTCTGGACCAGGTCGCCACGACGATCCTCGCCTTTGATCCTTCCTCTGGCACCAACTCGATCGTCCCCTTCGCCAGCCTGGCGCAGTGGGAGGGGTGGCGGGCGGAGCGCCTGGTTGCGGCGCGCACGGCGGCCAAGGCGATCAGCTCGGCGTCCGCGGCGGCATCCGGCGCCGGCCGCCGCAACAAGCTCGGGTACAAGGAGCAACGCGAGTACGACGCCATCGAAGAGACGCTGGCCCGGGCCGAGATGGCGGTGAGCGAAGCGGTCGCCGACAGCGAGCGTCCCGAGCACGCGGCCGACGCCGCGCGCATCATCGAGCTCTTGGCGCTGGTCGACCAGCGCCGCGCCGAGGTCGACCGCCTCTACGCGCGCTGGGCGGAGCTCGAGGCCAAACGCAGCTGATTTGCGATATAACCCGCCCCATGGCGATGACCACCACGGCGAGCGGACTCCAGTATGAAGACACGCACCCCGGCACCGGGGCCGAAGCGACCGGCGGGACCTGCGTGATGCACTACACCGGCTGGCTCTGGCTCGACGGCGTCAAGGGCGCGAAGTTCGACAGCTCGCACGATCGCCGGAGCCCGTTTTCCTTCGCGCTCGGGCGTGGGCAGGTCATCAAAGGATGGGACGAAGGCGTCGCCGGGATGAAGATCGGCGGCAAGCGCACGCTGCTCATCCCGCCCGGCCTCGGCTACGGCGCGCGCGGCGCGGGTGGCGTCATCCCCCCCAACGCGACGCTGCTGTTCGAGGTCGAGCTCGTCGACCTCAAGTAGCGCTCACAAGTTGTAGTGAAGGGCGATGATGCCGCCGGCGCTGCTGGCGTCGACCGACGCGCCATTGGCCGAGTCGTGCCCGCTCGTATACCGGAAGGTGATCACCACCGCCGTGTGGTCCTCGCCGAGATGGGTCACGTAGTAGAAGCCCCCTTCACCGAGGCCGCCCAGTGAGCCATCCAGATCCGCGCTGCCGCTCACGCCGCCGCTCCCGGAGAGGCTGACCCCGTATTCCTTCTGAACGCCGCCGCGGATCAGAAAGAACCAGCGCTCGCTGAGCCGAATCAGCGCGTGTGCCGCGAAGCCGATCGGAAACCGCGTGAGCGAGAGCGAGGCGTTGGACCCGCCGATGGAATCGTATTTCAGCCCGAGGTAACCACCCACCCCCAGTCCCAGCTCGTCGCCGATCCAGAGCGGCGTCCAGATCCCGCCTATCGAGAGAAAGACCCCCGACCCGGCGCTCAGGGTTTCGGTGCTGCCGTCAGAGAGCTCCGCCATCGCCAGGTCAGTGCCCCCGCCGAACCCTCCGAAGTCGAACGTCAACCCCGAGCCCGGATGACGGAGCCACAGCGGCGTCTCGTCTTCTTGCGGAGGCGGGACGTGAATGCGCGGAGGCGCTCTGCGCGGCCGCGCCGGCGCCTCGCCGTCGGTCGCGCTCGGCGCAGGGGACGGGGCCTCCTGCCCGGTCCCGGAGCCGGCGGACGAATCGGAGGGCAAATCGTCGTTGTCCGACCGGGCCGGAACGGGAGCGGCGACCGAACGCGTTGCGCCGCCCGCCAAGATCGCCAACGCCATGACCGACAGGCACGCTTTGTGCGGGCCTGAACCAAGACCTCGTCGCCGCATGCCCACAATGATACCGGCACTCTGCAGCGGAGTGGAAATTTCGCGCCTGGGAATTTCGAGGGCGGCACCGCGTTAGGCAGGCGCGCGCAATTGCGGCGCGGGACCGGGTTACAATGCCGCTCCCAAATCTAAGGAGGCAGTCATGCCGATGGTCGAGCGGATCAAAGCGATTTGCCTGAAGCCGAACACCGAATGGCCGGTGATCGAGGGCGAGGCGACCTCGACGAACGACCTGATGGTCGGATACGCGGTTCCACTGGCGGCGATCGGTCCCATCGCCGGCTTCATCGGCGGCGTGTTCATCGGGCGAACGCTTCCCTTCGTCGGGACGTTTCACGTGCCGCTCGCCAAGGGGCTCACGCTGGCGGTCCTGACCTACGTGCTGTCGTTGGTCGGGATCTTCATCCTCTCACTGATCATCAACGCGCTGGCCCCCAGCTTCGGCGGCCAGAAGAACAGCGCGCAGGCGCTGAAGCTGGCTATCTATTCGTACACGCCGGCCTGGATCGGAGGCCTCTTCGGCATCCTCACCTCGCTGGCCTGGCTGGGGCTCATCGCCGCGCTCTACGGGCTCTACCTTCTCTACCTGGGCCTGCCGGTTCTGATGAAGAACCCCAAGGAGAAGTCGGCCATCTACACGGTGGTGATCGTCCTGTGCGCCATCGTGATGGGGGTGGTCATCGCGGCGGTCGGCACCGCCGTCGTCGGCACGGGCATGCTCGGCGCCGGCGCGCTGAACGGGATCTCGCATGGCGGCGGGTCGGCGATGCCGGGGCAGGTGCAGTTCGACAAGGACAGCCCGCTCGGACGGCTGCAGGCGATGGGCGAGGCGATGAAGGAGAGCAACAAGAAGATGGAGGAGGCGCAGAAGAGCGGCGACCCCAACCTGCAGGCGCAGGCGGCCATGCAGGGGTTGGGGACGCTGCTCGGCGGCGGCAAGCACGTCGATCCGATCGGCATCGACCAGCTCAAGCCGTTCGTCCCCGCGACCTTCGCCGGCCTCGACAAGACCGGCGGCAGCGCCGAAAAGAACGGCATGGCGGGGCTGGCGGTCTCCAAGGCCGAGGGGATCTACAGCGACCACGCCAAGAAGCACGTCACGCTGGAGATCACCGACACCGGCGGCGCCAGCGGCCTCATGGGCCTGGCGGGCTGGATGAACGTGCAGGGGGAGCGCGAAGACGACAACGGCTTCGAGAAGACCCAAAAGGTCGACGGTCGCCTGATGCATGAAAAGGGGTCGAAGCAGCCCGGCGGCAGCAACGAGTTCACCGTCGTGCTCGGCGACCGCTTCATCGTCGCCGCCCGCGGCAGCGTCGACCTCCCCGCTCTCAAGGCGGCCGTCGCCGGCCTGGAGCTCGGCAAGCTCGAAGCGATGAAGTCGGTCGGCGTCGGCCAGTAGCGCGACGACGACGCGCGCGACGACCTCAGCCGGCGATGTTCGTCGACCGGCAGGCCCAGAGCTGGCGGCGAACGGCGCCCGCGTCGAGCCCGTCGCCGATGAGGACGAGCTCGGTGACGGGGGCGTCGCTCCCCCAGGGCTCGGCGAAGCGGAGCTCGGTGTGCAGGCCGGCGCGCTCGAGGAATCCGCGACGCGTTTCGCCCGCTAGGTGAACGAACCCCTTGGCGCGCACCAGCGCGGCGCCGAGACGCTCCACCACCGCCAGCAACGGCTCGGCGAGCAGCGGCGCGGGATCGCGGTAGGCGATCGCCACCAGCTGACCGTGGTGGTGCGGCCCGTGCGCCGGGCGCGCCCGCCCCGCCGGACGCACGTCGAGCAGCCAGGGCACGAGCTCCGCGGTCGCCTCGTCGGTCGGCGGAAAGCTGGCGCGCTCGGCGGTCGGGTTGCGACGCGCGAGCTCGCGGTGCAGCGCCACCACCGCCTCGGGCGCCGCCAGATCCAGCTTGGTGAGCACGATTCGATCGGCCGCTTCGATCTGCGCGCGCGCCTCCTCGTGCCGCGCGAGCTGGCCCCCGCCCGCCTCCGCGTCGACGGCGCAGACGACGCCCGAGGCGAGCGCCGGCGCCGCATCGCCGAGGCCCTCGAGCCCGTCGAGGATCGACCAGGGCTCGGCGATGCCGGTCGTCTCCAGCACCACCACCTCGGGGTGCGCGCGGCGGATCACCTCGGCGATCGCCGCCCACAGCTCGGACTGCACGCGCACCTCGTGGCAGACGCAGCCGCCCGCCAGCTCCATCACGTCGCCGGCGCGGCTCTTGATGAGGCGGGTGTCGATGTCGATCCGGCCCAGCTCGTTGATGATCACGCCGACCCGCCGGCGGTGCTGCGCGCCGAGCACGCGGTTGAGGAGGGTGGTCTTGCCGGCCCCCAGGAACCCGGTGAGCAGGACCAGCGGCGGTTTGGCGGCGGCGGACACGGCGGGCGATTGTAGCGCGGAGAGGTCAATCCTCGTCGGGGACGTCGTGCTCGCGCGCCGGCGGGGCAGCCCCCGGAAGCGCTCCCGCCTCGAACGCGTCGGGGACGCAGGCGCGGACGGCGGCCGCGATCTCGGGAGTCGGCCGATCGAGATCGACCGCGCAGGCCTCACCGCGCAGGGCCTCGAGCGCCCGGCGCGCGTAGTAGCGCACGAGCGGGAACGGGTTGACGAGCTGCCGAGCGACGGCGGGTGCCGCGGCCGTCACCTGCGCCGCCCCGAGCGTCGCCAGCGCCACCGCCTGCTCGTGCGCCTTGCCGCGGACGAGCGTCGCCTCCAGCGGCCGCGCCCCGAGGCTCCCGTAGAGCGCCGCCAGCGCCGCGCGATCGTATCTCCGCCCCCACCAGCGCTCCATCGTCGACACCAGATCGCCGACCGTCTTGTCGGCGTGGCAGAGCGCGCACTCGATCGGCCGGTCGCGCTCGACCCGCACGGGATCGTCGGGGAGGCCAATCCGGTGGTAGCGGGTGAGCGCGTAGCCGAGCCCCATGTTCTTGCGCGGCATGTGGCAGCCGACGCAGCTCCCGCCGGCGCCGTTCGGATCGTGGTGGGCGTGCGCGGCCAGCGCCGCCGGCGGCGCATATTGCGCGTGGCAGCGGACGCAGACGCCGTTGCCGGCGGGCGTAGCCAGGCGGTCGAGGTCGGCGCGCCGATCCTCGCCGTGCGGATCGTGGCAGGTCACGCAGGACATCTGGCGCGCGCAGCCGCCGAGCAGGAAGTCGCGCCCCTCCCCCGAGGTGATCGAGCTGCCGCCGGGGCTGTCGCCGCGGCGCTGTCCCCCCTCCCAGGTGAACGGGTAGCGTGAGAACAGCACCTGGTGGCAACGCGCGCAGGCGCGGTTGATCCACTCGGCGCGCGTCACGCCGTCGGCGCGCGGCACCACGGGGCGCGCCTCGAGGAACGGGCCTCGCGGCGCGAAATCGGGGAGCAGGCGCGGATCGTCGGCGTGCGCGCGGCTGCCGCCGTGGCAGGCCTCGCAGCCGATGCCGAGCTCGACGAAGTCGCGCGCTCCGAACCGCGCCCGCAGCTCGTGGATGCCGTGCTTGAGCACCTCGTCGCGGCGCTCGCTCGCCGCCGGTCGGCCGCCGACGGCGGTCACCTCGGCGGCGACTGCTTCGACGAGCGCGCGCTCGCCGCCCCCGGCGACCTCGAACTGGAGCTGGCGATCGGGCGGGAGCAGCTTGTCGACCACCTCCCCTTGGTAGCCCGGCGCGCCGCGGCCATAGAGAGTGCCCCAGAGATCGTCGAAGTAGGGGACGGTGTTGTGGCAGAAGACGCAGGTCTCGGTCCAGACGCCGCCGGCGTGCAGTCCCGGCCGCTCCGTCACCAGCACCGAGTAGCCCTTGAGGCGAAAGCTCTTGCTCTCGAAGACGTAAGAGACAGGCAAGATCAATTCGCGCTCGGATGTCAGCTCGCCGCCCGCCGCCGCGATCTCGACGCCGGCGAAGTCCTCGCGGTAGCGGCCGCCGATCACCCGGGTGACGCGATAAAGATGCTGGCCGCCCGTCGGTGACGTCAGTGCGACGAAGCGGGCACCGTTCTTCTCGCTGAGCTGAGCGGTGTCGTCCTTGAAATGAAAGGTCGTCCCGTCGAACGGGGCCCGGACGCGCGCCCCCTCCGGCAGCCGCGTCATGAGGTGCATCGGGGCGCCCTGCCAGGCGGCCACCACGTCGGCGTGGCATGCGGCGCAGCGCGCCGAGCCGGCGTAATCCCCGCGCAGGATGTTGCTGCTCACGCGGGCCGGGCCGGCCGCCACGGCTGGCGCGCCACCGCCGGCGCCCGCCCGCGCCGCCGGGCGCGACGATCCGCAAGCTGCCGCGATCACGGCGGCCAGACCGGCCGCGGCGGTGACAGTTCCCCAAGCGCGCACCGGCACGAAACGGAAGACTACACAAAGGCGGGCGTTGCGGGGGCAGGAGCCGCACCGTACGCTTTTAGGATGGCTGCGCAGGAACAGGGGGCGCGGACAGAGGACGGGCCGGCGTCGACGTCGGCGAGCTTCGAGTACCGGTCGCGCTTACGCATCGGTCGGTTGCCCCTCTTGCACGTGGTGCGGGGGATCGACCCCTCGACCGGCCGCCGCCCCCCCGCGGTCGGCGTCATCGCCGTCGGCCAGATCGCGATTGGCGTCGTGGCGGTCGGTCAGGTCGCGCTCGGCGCGATCAGCGTAGGCCAGGCGGCGATCGGGCTCGGCTGGGGGATCGGGCAGGCGGCCTGCGGCCTCTTGGCGGCGGGACAGGTGGCGGCCGGGTTGCTCGGCGCGGTGGGACAGGTCGCGCTCGGCCCGCGGGCCGTCGGGATGATCCACCTCGGCGGCGCCTGGGTGGCGCTCGGGTGGTTGATCGGCGGCGCCTGCGTGCTGGCGGCGATCGCACGGCGGCGGCGCCGGCTGGCGCCGTTGCTGGCGGCGCCCTGGCCCAGGGAGATCCGCTCCGTGCGCGGGACGCCGGACGACAGCGCGCACGTGATGGCCGAAGTGGTCTCGAGCAATCGCCTGCGGGCCCCGCTGTCGGGCGCGCCGTGCGTCTACTGGCACACGGTGGAGGTCGGACCGGCGGTGCGGGAACACGAGCACGGCGGCGGCGAGGTGACGATCGCCGACACCACCGGCGCCGCCCGCGTCGATCTGGACGGCCCGGTCATCTTCATTCGCAGCGACAACTACTCCGAGATCGCCGGGCCCGACTGGGCTCTCCACCTGGAGACGTCGCTCGCGCACGGCGACGCCATCCACGTGGCCGGGCCGGTCACCCTGACGCCCGATCGCGAGGCCGGCGGCGCCTACCGCGGCGGCTTTTCCCCCATCTTCGGGGGGCGTCCCGATCGGCCGCTCATCGTCACCACCCGAGACCCGCTGACCTTCCGGGCGGAGCTCCGCTTCGCCGCCGCGCTCGCCTGGACGTCGTTGGCCGGAGGCCTTCTGGCCCTGCTCTGCCTCACCTGACAAGGAGAGGACAAGGAGAGGCTGATCGCGTCGAGCGCAGGCCGGCTTCGCCGGCCGCAGCTCATCGCGGGGGGCGCGGGGGTCCCGATTTAGATAGCGGCGTCGCCTGGGCGGGTGACGGCGCGCAGGCGGGCGCGCGTGATGGTGGTGAACTTGGAGCCGTCCTGCACCTGAATTTCCAGCAGGACGGGCCCGAGATCGGGCGCGAACGTGGTGCGCGTGACTCGGACCGGATCGGTGCGGGTGACCTCGACGACGAGGCAGCCGAGGTAGTGCTCGCCGGAGTCGAGCTTGAAGTCGGCCGTCACCGAGACGACGTGCGCGCGCCCCCCCTCGACCGCCCATTCGGCGCCGGCCCGCACCGGATTCTTGATGACGTAGTCGCCGAGCATGCCGCCGTCTTTCTGCGCGACGCCGTCGGGCGTCACCGCATAGGTCAGGCGACCGTCGCCCGCTTGCACCACCGCGGTGTCGCCGGTCCGCTCTAGCACGGCGTAGGTGGCGAGGATGTCGATCCCGTCCTTTTCGACGTCGTAGGCCCACTTCCAGCCGGGCGCGAGCGGGTAATAGTCGGCGGCGGTGAGGTTGGGCCGCGGCTTGACGTCATTCGGCGCGCCGGCCGTGGTGGCGCATCCGACGACCAGCACCCCGACCACCATCGCTGCCAACGTTGAGCGCATGCGTCGTGATCATCGACGATTTCGCTCTCCCCCTCAAGAATCTGAGAGGGGGGACCGGCGGAGGCGAAGGAAGGCGACGTGGCAATCCAGAGGAACGGTGGTACGACCGTTGCTAATCTAGCGAATCAGGGAGACGCCGAATCACGATGTCGCACATCCGCTCCGCCTGGCGCCGCGCTCGGCTCGTGCTGGCGCTGGCGCTGGCGGGGGTGCCGGCGGCGGCCCAGGCGGCCCCGCCGCCGCCGGCGATCGCCGATGGCACGGCGTTGACCGCCGAGCGGGCGCGCCTGCAGGGCGAGCTCGATGGGGTGAACGCCGAGGTCGACGCGCTCAAGCGCGCGAGCCGGGGCGTCGGGGACGACTACCGTCTGCGGGCGCGGTTGGCCGACGCCGAGGCGCTCGCCCGCCGGCTGATCGACATCGAGGCGCGCCTCGGCCTGCGGGCCCCGGCGACGAAGCCGGGACCGCTGCCGGTCGCCGCACCGACGGACGGACCGAGCGATCTCGAAGCGAAGGCCGACATCGTGGCCGACCAGTCGCGCCGGGTGCGCCTCGAGGCGCAGGCGCTCGATCGCCGCGTCGGCGAGGCCAAAGGGCGGCAGGCCCTACGCCGCCGCGCGGCCGACCTCGACCGCGATCCCTTCGCGCCGCTCGAGGGATCGAAGCGGCGGGTGGCCAGCATCTCCGCTGCCGGAGCCGACGCCGCGCCGCGCACGTTCGCCCCGGCCACATCGGGCGCCTCTCCGATGACGCCGGCCGACCGACCCGTCGTAGGTAACTCCTCGGGCAACTCGAACGTGACGGTCACCACCTCGCCGGGAGGCGGGGCCGCCCAGACGGCGGGAGCGACTTCGGGAACCACACCGCCCACACCGCTCGCCGCGCAGCCGCCGACCGCCCTCTCGCTTGAGCTGCGTGATCTGCTCGACCCGGCGACCCTGGCCGATATCCGTCGGCTGGAGGCGGCCAGGACGCAGGGGGGGTCGGTCCAGGCCCTGGAGCGGGCCGTGGCCGCGTTGCGGGCGCGTGCCGAGGCGCTCGACGGCGAGGCGCGCGCGATGCGCCAGAGCGCCCGCACACCGCGCTGACGGCGAGCCGGCGCCCGGATACACTGCCGGAACATGGGCCGCCCGGCGCTCTGCGCGCTCTCGCTGCTGGCGATGACCGGCGCAGCCCACGCGCAGGCGGAGGACGCGCCCGACACCGAGCGCTACACGCTGCGGGCGGAGCTCGGGCTCGAATACGACACCAACGCCCACCACACGGAGATCGTCGCCGGTGGCGACAACCCACCGCTGGTCGCCTCACCGCTCGAGCGGCTGGTGCTGGCGGGGACGCTGTCGGACGTCGTCGCCGAGGGGCAGCTTGTGACGCTGGGGGCGACGGTGGCCGCCAAGATCTTCGACGCGCCCGCGGCCGACGACGAGGACGTCGCCATCGCGCAGTCGTCGCTGGCCTGGGCGAAGGCGCTCGGTCCGCGGGCGACGCTGACCCTCTCCGGGGCCTACTACGAGGCGTTCCAGCCGGCGGCGGCGAATTTCCTCGACGATCTCGAGCGGCGTGACTTTCGCTCGCTGGCGCCTATGCTGCAGCTCGGATGGATCGCCGCCGAGCGGCTCGATCTGTCGATCACCGCCGGCTACCGAAACTTCCTGTTCAAGCCCGATCGCGACGACGACTTCAACGCCCCCCTCTTCGCCGGCGAGCTGCGCTGGGTCCGCCAGACCGACGACGACGCTGACTGGGAGGCGAGCACCGGCGCCGCCTACGAGCACCGGACGTTCGGCGGGCCGGCGCTGACCATCGACTGCCCGCCGATCTGGAACGTTCCGAGGGGGCTGGCCTGCTCGGGCCCCGACACGCGCCGCGACGACTTCCTCATGAGCCACCTCGATCTCCAGCGCGTCGGGCGGGTGCTGGTGGGGGCCGGTTACGCCTTCCATTACAACCGCTCGAACAGCTACGGCGAGACGGTCATGCGCCACATCGTGACCGCCCGCTTCGCCGCCCCGCTGCCCGGCGGGCTGACGCTGGCGGCACGTGGCGAGCTGCTGTTCGCGCACTACGCGCAGCCTCAGCCGATCGGCGAGACCCCGGCCGGCAACAGCTTCTCCAGCATCGAGGCGATCGAAGACGAGAATCGGTCGAGCGTTCGCGTCGATCTCTCTCACGAGCTCGGCGACCGGCTTCGCCTCATCGCGCGGTACACCTTCTATGCCAACGAGCTGGGGAACCCGTCGTTCAGCTACCGGCGACAGACGCTGCTGCTCTCGCTCACCGGCACGATCGAGAAATAAAGAGAAAAAACAGACGGCGAGCTGGTCGCCCAGCTCGCCGTCGTCGGATGAGACGCTGTTGGGAAGCGTCGGCTACATCATGCCGCCCATGCCGCCCATACCGCCCATGCCGCCCATGCCGCCGCCGCCCGGCGCCGGGGCCGGACCCTCCTCCTTGGGACGCTCGACGATGAGCGCCTCGGTGGTGACCATCAGCGAGGCGACCGAGGCCGCGTTCTGCAGCGCCGAGCGGACCACCTTGGTCGGATCGATCACGCCCGCCTCGACGAGGTCTTCGAACTCGTCGGTGGCGGCGTTGTACCCGAAGGCGCCTTTGCCTTCGCGGATCTTGTTGACGACGATCGACCCCTCTTTACCGGCGTTGGTGGCGATCTGACGGCAGGGCTCCTCACAGGCGCGGCGAACGATCGAGACGCCGATCTGCTGCTCCTCCGAGAGTCCCTCCAGCTTGTCGGTCGAGGCGAGCGCCCGGATCAGCGCAACGCCGCCGCCCGGAACGATCCCCTCTTCGACGGCCGCGCGCGTGGCGTGCAGCGCGTCTTCGACGCGAGCCTTCTTCTCCTTCATCTCCGTCTCGGTCGCCGCGCCGACGCGGATGACCGCCACGCCGCCCACCAGCTTGGCCAGACGCTCCTGAAGCTTCTCGCGATCGTAGTCCGAGGTGGTGTCCTCGACCTGGGCGCGGATCTGCTTCACCCGCGCCTCGATCTCCGGCTTCTTGCCGGCGCCGTCGACGATGGTGGTGTTGTCCTTGTCGATGGTGATCCGCTTGGCGCGGCCCAGATCCTTCAGGGTCACGCTCTCCAGCTTGATGCCGAGGTCCTCGGTGATGGCCTGACCGCCGGTGAGCACCGCGATGTCCTTGAGCATGTCCTTGCGGCGATCGCCGAAGCCCGGCGGCTTGACGGCGGCCACGTGCAGCGTGCCACGCAGCTTGTTGACCACCAGCGTGGCCAGCGCCTCACCTTCGATCTCCGCGATGATGAGCAGCGGCTTGCCCGAGCGGGCCACCTGCTCGAGGATCGGCAGCAGATCCTTCATGCTGCTGATGTTCTTCTCGTGAATGAGCACGTAGGGGTCGTCCAGCTTGACCTCCATCCGCTCGGCGTCGGTCACGAAGTAGGGCGAGATGTAGCCGCGATCGAACTGCATCCCCTCGACGACGTCGAGCGTGGTCTCCATCGACTTGGCCTCTTCGATGGTGACGACGCCCTCCTTGCCGACCTTCTCCATCGCCTCGGCGATGGTCTTGCCGATGAACTCGTCGCCGTTGGCGCTGATCGTCCCGACCTGCGCCACGTCCTTCTGGCCCTTGGTCGGCTTGGAGATCTTCTTGAGCGCCTCGACGATCTTCTCGACCGCCTTGTCGATGCCGCGCTTGAGCTCCATCGGGTTGTGACCGGCGGCCACCATCTTCGCGCCCTCGCGGAAGATCGCCTGCGCCAGCACGGTCGCCGTGGTCGTCCCGTCGCCGGCGGTGTCGGAGGTCTTGGAGGCGACCTCCTTGACCATCTGCGCGCCCAGGTTGGCGAACTTATCCTCGAGCTCGATCTCCTTGGCCACGGTCACGCCGTCCTTGGTCACCGTCGGGGCGCCCCAGGACTTCTCGATG
This sequence comes from Polyangia bacterium, assembly GCA_036267635.1. Taxonomy (GTDB): domain Bacteria; phylum Myxococcota_A; class Polyangia; order Fen-1088; family Fen-1088; genus JADGRB01. The sequence continues at coordinate 17,580 of DATAVR010000166.1, forward strand.
ACCACGTTGCGGCCGCGCGGGCCGAGCGTCGCCTTGACCGTGTCGGCCAGCGCGTTGACGCCAGCCAGGATGCGGGAACGCCCCGCCTCGTCGAACAGAATCTCTTTGGCTCCCATGGGGTCTCCTTATTTGCCTTCCAGAACGCCGAGGATGTCGTCCTCGCGCAGAATCAGGTGATCGACGCCGTCGATCTTGATCTCATTGCCGCTATATTTTCCGAAGAGGACGCGGTCCCCCTTCTTGACCGTGAGCGGGCGCAGCGCGCCCTTGTCGTCGAACTTGCCGTTGCCGACGGCGATGACCTCGGCCTCGGCCGGCTTCTCCTTGGCGGTGTCGGGGATGATGATCCCGCCCTTGGTCTTCTCTTCTTCGGCGATGCGACGGACGAGCACACGGTCTTGTAACGGGCGAACTTTCATCTCACTCCTCCCAAACGGTTGCGCAAATGGTGGCGGACGGCTGGTGACCGTCCTCGATCAAGCTGGCACTCAAGTTGATGGAGTGCCAGCGCGGGACTTTAATCGCAAACCCTTCTGAGTCAACGGGTTGGCTCTGCCGTCTGGCATCCGGGATATTGGACTGCCAACGAAACATCGCCTCATCTATCTGGAATTATTAAGAAATATTGACTTCCGAAAGCCGGAGCGTAAAGCTTGAATCATGGACCTCGCGCGCAACGTCGAAGGGTTCTTTCACGAAGAGGTCGACCGCGCGTTCCGGGACGAGGGGCTTTCGCCCGGAACTCTGGTCGAGCACTACATCGTTCAGCTGCTGGCGAGCTATGCCGCGCAGCCGATCGAGGACACGCCGCTCGCGCTGCGGATGCTGGCGGCGACCGAGGCGCCTCTCCCCGAGCGCCGGCGCAAGCTGCGCGAGATCGGGGACACGTCGCTCTACCTGTCGGGGTTCTGGAGCGAGCACCTGGCGGGTGGCCCGGTCGACGTCGACTACTACGTCGGGATGGGCGGCTCGGCGTACGGCGAGCTGGCGCGCGGCGGCGCCGGTTGGACCGGCGATCCGTTCAGCGGCGTGTTCGGCGAGCTGGCGGTGAACTTCGTTCGCTTCGTCGGCGCGCTGGCGCTGGTGAGCCGGCGGATGACGGTGCCGGCCAGCAATCAGGACGTCGTGCGGCTCTACCGCCGGTGGCAGGAGACCAAGAGCGAGTCGGCGGCCGCTCGGCTGGCCGCGCTCGGCGTCGTCATCGGCCGCGGAGGCGGACGGCCTTCGTGACCCCCGGGCCGGCGCGCGCGGCCCGGCTGTCGGTGCTGGCGCGGCTGCAGCTCGGGTTGGAGGCGCTCTATCGCGTCGAGACGCGGCTGGCCATCGACGCCTTCGTGATCGACGAGGTGGCGCGGGCGGCGGCGGGCCTGGCGCGCGGGCCGCGCGAGCAGCTGCTGGTCCGCCAGGAGGACGGCGAGCTGGGGCTGGGGCTGTTCGTCGACGAGGCGGCGCTGGCCAATCTGGAGCGGCACGATCCGGCGGCGGTCGGAATCGACGACCGCAACTTCAACGACTTCTGCCTGGCCGTGGAGGGGGTGAGCCACTTCGTCTACGTCGCGCTGCGCGCGGCCGACGATCGCGGCGTCTCGCAGCTCGAGCTCGAGCTGCAAGCGGAGGTCGACAAGTTCGCCTGCTGCCTGCTGGTCGCCGGATGCGACCCCGCGCTGCGCAGGCGCCTCTACGTCGACGTCCAGTTCGCCGCCGACCTCGACGACGACGAACGCGCCCGCTATCGCGCCGCCAACAGCCAGGCCAGCCGCTACGCCGGCGCCCTCGAGCGTCGCTTCGTCCGTACCGAGCGCATCGACGCGCTCTTCATCGAGCTGCGCCGCTTCTACCGGATGGACCTGCCCGACAAGCTGGGCCACATCGCCCGCCTCGACTGAACCGATCGTCTGAACCGATCGTCTGAACCGATCGTCCTCTCCGGCTCTCGCGCTCGCACTCGTTTCATCTTGTAGGACTAGCGGTTCTTGCCGTCGAACTTTTGAATATTGAGTTGATCGACGTCGACGTCGTCGAGGCAGCGCGCGTTGATGGCGATCTGCTCGGCGCCGTCGCGCCCCTTGCCGCGGGCGAACGACTTGATGCCGCAGTTGCCGCAGAAGAGATGCTGGATGGCCAGGTGATTGAACTTGTACTCCCTCAGCACCGCTTCGCCCGAGAGCAGCCGGAAGCTCTCCGCGGGGACGAACGTGAGTAAGGTCCCCGCCCGACCGCACATCGAACAATTGCAGGAGATCACGGGCTTGCCGAGATCGAGGTCGACCTCGTAGCGCACGCGACCGCAGTGGCAACCACCCGTGTAGGTCTTGGTTTCGCTCATGCGGAAACCTTAGGCGCCGATCTGGACGTTGTCGATGAGGCGGGTGCGGCCGATGAAGGCGGCGACGAGCAAGACAGCCGGGCGATCGATTTGCACGAGTGCCGTCAGCGTCGCAGCGTCGCAGAGCTCCAAGTAGTCGAGGCGATCGACGTCCAAAGAGGAACGTGCACCTTCGACCAGTACCCGCGCGTCGCGTTCACCGGCCGCGGCGCTGTCGCGCGCGGCGAAGAGCGCCCGCGACAGCGACAGCGCGCGGGCGCGCTCGGACGGCGACAGGTAGGCGTTGCGTGAGGACATCGCCAGGCCGTCGGGCTCGCGCACCGTCGGCAGGCCGACGATCTCGATCCCTATGGCCAGGTCGGCCACCAGGCGCCGCACGATCGCCAGCTGCTGGAAGTCCTTCTCGCCGAAGATCGCCAGATCGGGCTGTACGATGTTGAACAGCTTGGCCACGACGGTCGCCACGCCGGCGAAGTGGCCTGGCCGAAAGACGCCGTCGAGCGGACGCGAAAGCTCGCGCACCTCGATCGTCGTCTGGAATCCCACGGGATAGATGTCGGACGCTTCGGGGACGAAAGCGACGTCGGTCCCGGCGGCGGCCGCCCTGGCCAGATCGCCGGGGAGATCGCGCGGGTAACGGGCCAGATCTTCGTTGGGCCCGAACTGGGTCGGGTTGACGAAGATCGACAGCGCCAACTTATCGGCGCGGCTACGGCCCGCTTCGAGCAGCGCGACGTGGCCGGCGTGCAGCGCGCCCATCGTCGGTACGAAGGCGATCCGCTCGCCCCGCGCATGCGCCGCGCGCGACCAGGCCGTCATCTCGGCGGGCGTGCGGATGATCTGCGGTTCTTTGCCGGTCGCGGGCACGGGCCGGACTACTCGTAAGTTCTATTCATAGGTCTCTTCGGCCGCCGGGAACTTTCCGGCGCGGACGTCGGCGGCGTAGGCGGCGAAGGCCTCGCCGGCCGCCTTGCCCATCTCGGCATAGCGGCGAACGAAGCGCGGCTTCCAGGCCGGCTGCAGGCCCAGGAGATCGTGCATGACCATCACCTGGCCGTCACAGTCGGCGCCGGCGCCGATGCCGATGGTCAGCGCGGGCACCGCGCGGGTGATCTCACCGGCCAGCGCGTGCGGCACCGCCTCGAGCACGATGGCGTAGGCGCCGGCGTCGCTGAGCGCGCGCGCGTCGGCCAGGATCTGCGCGCGCTGGGCCTCGGTGCGTCCCTGGACCTTGAAGCCGCCGAGCTGGTGGATCGACTGCGGCGTCAGCCCGACGTGTCCCATCACCGGGATCCCAGCGCTCACCAACCGGCGACAAAGCTCGGCGACCCCCTCGCCCCCCTCCAGCTTCACCGCCTCGGCGTGTCCCTCCTTCATGAGGCGCCCCGCCGCGCGCATCCCGTCCTCGATCGACGCCTGGTAGCTCATGAACGGCATGTCGGCGACCAGGTGCGCGCGGGTGATGCCGCGGGCGACGATCCGCGTGTGATAGACCATCTCGTCGAGCGTCACCGAGAGCGTCGAGCGCTCCCCCTGAACGACCATCCCCAGGCTGTCGCCGCAGAGCACGACGTCGATCCCGGCGCCGTCGCAGAGGCGCGCGAACACCACGTCGTAGGCGGTGAGGACCACGATCCGTTCGCCGGTTCCCTTGCGCGCGCGCAGCGTCAGCGCGGTGACCTTCGCCTCAGGCGCCATCGGATTTAGCGTAGCACGCTAGGCTTCCATCTTGCGGAAGGCGCGGGTCGCCAGCGCCGCGAAGATCACCGCCGACCCGAGGATCACCGCGACGTCGAGCAGCAGCGGGAAGCTGTGATGGCCGATGCAGAGGCCGCGCACGGCGTCGACCACGTAGGACATCGGGTTGACGAGGACGACCGCGCGCAGGCCGCGCGGCAGCCCGGAGATCGGGTAGAGCGCGCCCGAGAGAAAGAACACCGGCTGGATGACGAAGTTCACCACCGCGCCGAATCCCTCGAACGACTTCATGCGCGCCGCGACGATGATGCCGAGCGCGTTGACCGTCATCCCGAAGATGGCCAAGAGCGGCAGCGAGGCCAGCGCGCCGAGCGGGTTGAAGCGCGCCCCCACCAGCGGCGACAGCAGCAACATGAGCGACGTCTCGATGAGCGCGGTGGCGCTGCCGGCCAGGATCTTGGCGGCGACGATCGCCCCCCGGGGAACCGGCGCCACCAGCAGCTCTTTCAAGAAACCGAACTCGCGCTCCCAGACGATGGAGATGGCGGCGAACATGCTGGCGAAAAGCACGGTCATCGCCGCCAGCCCGGGGACCAGGAAGGAGACGTAATCGGCGCCGCCGGTCGGCAGCCGCACCGAAGCCCGCAGCCCGAACCCGAACGCCAGCAGCCAGAGGAAGGGACGCGTCAGGCTGGTGATGAGCTGCCGGCGGTCGCGCAGGAACTTGATCATGTCCCGCCGCCAGAGCGCGTAGACCACCTCGATCATCCGCGCCTCCGGACCAGCGCGCGCAGCTTGGCAGCGTTTCCCTCCGCCCCTTCAACGCGGATCTGCCGGCCGGTCAGCGAGAGGAAGACGTCGTCGAGCGTCGGCCGCCGGACGCTGATCCCTTCGAGCGGCGGGCGATCGCTGGCGGTGAGCAGCTTGACGATGAAGGCGTCCCCCTCCTCGACCAGAAACGTCAGCCCGCCGTCGGCGGCGGTGCTCTCCAGCCCATACTTTTCCGACAGCAGCCGGGCCAAACCCGCGGGATCGGCGGTGCGCGCGGCGATCTGATCCTTGCCGACCCGCTGCTTGAGCGCGGCCGGCGTGTCGAGCGCGACGATCAGGCCGTGATCGACGATGGCGATCCGATCGCAGTTCTCGGCCTCGTCCATGTAGTGCGTGGTGAGGAAGAGCGTCGTGCCGTATTTCTTGCGCAGCTCGCGCAGCACCTCCCAGGTCCGCGCGCGCGTCTGCGGGTCGAGGCCGGTGGTCGGCTCGTCGAGGAAGAGGATCTCTGGCCGATGAACCAGGCCGCGCGCGATCTCCAGCCGCCGCTTCATGCCGCCCGAGAAGGTGCGCGTCAGGTCCTTGCGCCGGTCGAAGAGATCGACGAAATGCAGCGACTCGTCGATGCGCGCCTGACGATCGGCCCGCGGCACGCGATAGGCGACCGCGTGGAGCATCAGGTTCTCCTCGGCGGTCAGCCGATCGTCGAGCGCGGGGTCCTGGAAGATGACCCCGATCCGCTTGCGCACCTCCGACGGCGAGGCGGCCACGTCCAGCCCCGCCAGGCGCGCCGTGCCCGAGGTCGCCTGGAGGAGCGTGCAGAGGATCTTGATGGTCGTGGTCTTGCCGGCGCCGTTCGGGCCCAGAAAGCCGAAGATCTCGCCCGCGCCGACGGTGAAGCCGACGCCACGCACCGCCTCGACGGTGTCGTAGCTCTTCTTGAGATCGACGACTTCGATCGCGGCGCTCATGACACCTGACGCAAGCGGCGCAAGCGAAGCGGCGCATCGGCAGGCGCGGCGGCGCCGCGCTCGGCCTGCGCGCGCGCGGCGACCACCAGGTCGTGCCGGGGCGCGAGCGCGCAAGCGGGGTCGGTGGCGGCGGCGTCGCCGAGCAGCGCGAACGCCTGGCAGCGGCAGCCGCCGAAGTCGATCTCCCGCTCGTCGCAGGTGCGGCAGGGGGCCGGCATCCACGCCTCGCCCCGAAAAGCGCGGAAGCCCAGGCCGTCGTTCCAGATGTCGCCGAGCGATCGGGTGCGGACATTCTCCCAACCGAGCGAGGCGATCTCCTGCGCCTGGTGACAAGGGAGCGCGATCCCGTCGGGCGTGACCACCAGGTAGCGGCGCGCCCAACCGTCCATGCAGGCGCGCGGGCGATCGGCGTAGTAGTCGGGTCGCACGAAGAGGATCTCCATCTTCCCACGCAAACGATCGCGCGCCGCGAGCGCGATCCTGCGCGCCTCGTCGACGGCGGCGCGCGACGGGAGCAGCGCCTCCCGGTTGTGGAGCGCCCACCCGAGGTACTGCGTGTTGGCCAGCTCCAGGCGGGCGGCGCCGAGCCGCTCGGCCAGCGCGACGAAATCGGGCACCCGCGCGATGTTGCCCCGGTGGAGCACGACGTTGAGCGTGAGCGGCAATCCGAGCGCGCGGGTCGCCGCCGCCGTCTTCATCTTGGCCTCGCTGTCGTCGCGCCCGGCGATCCAGGCCGCGCCGTGGGGGTCGCTGTCCTGTACGGAGAGCTGCAGACTGTCGAGCCCTGCCGCCGCCAGGCGCGCCAGGCGATCGGCGTCGGCCGGGATGCCGGAGGTGATCAAGTTGACGTAGAGGTCGCTTTTCCGCGCGGCGGCCACCAGCGCCTCGAGGTCGCCGCGCACCAGCGGCTCGCCGCCGGTCAGGTTGACCTGCAAGACGCCGAGCGCGGCGGCCTCGACGAAGACCCGCGCCCAGTCGTCGGTGGTCAGCTCGGCGGTGTGGCTGCCGAGCTCCAGCGGGTTCGAGCAGTAGGCGCACGAAAGCGGGCAGCGGTAGGTCAGCTCGGCGATGAGCGTGTAGGGGCGCGGTGAATCGTCGGAGATCACGGGGTGCGCACCAGCAGCAGGCCCCGGTCGTCGAGCGCACGCAGAAAGGCCAACACCTCGTCCTCGATCCGCCGCCGGGCGAGCGGGCTCTCGATGGCGGCCGAGACCATCTGCTCGACGATGTCCCGCACCGCCCGCTCCTGGCGGCAGAGCGCCGCGACCCGGGCCGCGGTCTCGTTGAGATCGAGCCCCTTTTCTGGGTAGAGCAGCACCTGCCGGCCGGTTCGAGGATCGAGCTTCAGCCGCGCCTGGCGCGCCAGACTGACCCGGGAGTCGGGGCCGATCATCCGAGGCTCCCTGCCGCCTGGACGCAGTCGACGAGATGCCAGAGGATCTCCGTCTTGCGCACCAGCGCCGCCACGCAGGCCTCCTGCAACGCGCGCGACGTGGCGTTGGCGACCACGAACGCCAGCCCCTCTTCGCCGTCGCGGCGCGCGCGCGGCACGCGGCCGCGGAAGTAGGCCAGCGCCTCGGCGCCGACCCAGGGGTAATGCTGCTCCCAGGCCGCGATCCGTTTGGACATCAGATCGGGGGCGAACATCTCGGTCAACGACGAGGCGACCGCCACCACCAGCGGGCTCTCGCGGCAGAACGCGACGTACGAGTCGCAAGCGAAGCGCACGCCCGGAAGAACCCGGCGGCAGCCCGCCACCTCCTGACGCTCGAGCCCCACCGCCTCGGCCAACCGCAGCCACTGCGCGAGCCCCCCCGTGTCGGGCCCGTCGCCGTCGTGATCGTGAATGCGCCGGATCCAGACTCGGCGGAACGCCGGATCCTCCGACTTGGAGACGATGAGCGCGTCTTTGATCGGAATGCGCGTCTGATAGTAGTAGCGGTTCAGCGTCCAGGTTTGAAGCTCGGCGCGGGACAGAGCCCCGGCGTGCATCCGCTGATGGAATGGATGCTGGTCGTGGTAGCGGCGCACCCCTTCGGCGCGCAGCCGCGCCACCAGCTCGTCGGGTGACAACAATTCAGGCGATGGAAGCGTCTGGGGGCCGGCCGCGCTCACAGCGACAGCTCCAGACCGTCGGCCGCGACTTCGATCCCGACGACGTCGAGCGCCCGCCGTTCGGCGCTCCCCTCGCGCAAAATTGGATTGGTGTTGTTGACGTGAATCAGGATTTTCCGGCCGCGCTGACGCGCCAGAAACGCGGCGCTCCCCTCGGGACCACCGAGCGGCCAGTGTGACATCTCCTCGGCACGCCGGGTCCCGAGGCCCAGCGCGATCAGCTCGTCGCTCGACCAGAAGGTCCCGTCGAAGAACAGCACGTCCGCCTCCGCGAGCGCCTGCGCGAGTGCCGGCGAGGGGCCGGCCACGCCCGAAAAGTACGCCAGCCGCTTGCCGGCGCGGGTGTCGCGCACCACGAGCCCGACGTTGTCCTCGGGGGACGCCGCCCTCAGCGACTTGAGGTGCAGCGGTGGGTTCCCCGGCGTCGCGATCGCCGTGACCGTCAGGCCCGAGTCGCCGAGCGGCTGCTCGCCCGAGTGTTCATCGACGCCCAGCGCCTTCCAGGTCACTTGCCCCTCGAATCGCTCGAGCGTCCGGTAGAGCACGTTCCCCTCGATGAATCCCGCGCGCACGCTCTCGGTCGCGTAGACGGTCAGCGGGTGCGACTCGCGCAACGACAGGAGCCCCAGGCAATGATCCAGATCGCCGTTGGTCAGGATCAGCCCGGCGATTGGCGAGTGGCGCGGCTCGCGCGGCGTCAGCGGCGGGAAGCTCTCGATCTGCGCGCGGATCTCCGGCGAGACGTTCAGCAGGAACCAGGATGCGCCGTCGGCGCTGATCGCCACCGACTCCTGCGTCCGGGCCCGCACGGCGCCCGTCCCGCGCCGCGCTTCGCGGCAGTTCTCACAGCCGCAGTTCCACTGCGGCACACCGCCACCGGCCGCGGAACCGAGGACGCGGACTTGCACGTGACCGACAGACGGTCGTTAGCGGCGAACGGTGTCGGTCGCGTCGGCGCGATCGGCCTTGCCAGCCGACTCGAGCTGCGCCACCGGACCCCAGGGGTCGCGATCGGTGAAGTCGCTGCCGTACCCGCCGATTTCGGCGCTCATGTTGATCTCGACGAAGGCCGGAGTTTCCCACTTCATGGC
>DATAVR010000167.1:0-4715 GCA_036267635.1 Polyangia bacterium
ACAGCGCCTCGAAGATCTGGCGGTTGCGGTGCGACAGATCCCCGCGCACCAGATAGTCGGCCGGGCGCAGCTCCCGCCGGTCGACCGAGGCGAGCCGATCGGCGACCAGCTCGCGCCGATGGGCGCGCGGCAGCAGCAGCAGAGGGTGATCGCGCATCTCGTCGGCGATCTTCGATTCGATCATTTCGTCTTCCAGATAAGCGAAGGTCTCCTGCCCTCCGCCCGACTCGATGCCGCCACCGAAGCCGATCCCGCCCTTGGTCAGCTTCTGCGAAGGGAAGATCCAGTTGAACTTGTAGAGCGCGCCGTCCTCCAGCGTCGAGTAGTGCTCCATGGCCCGCTGCAGGCAGGCCACGAAGGTCGACTTGGCGCTGCCGTTCGGCCCGTGCAGCAGGATGAGGCGATTGGTCCGTCCTTCACGCGCGAAGTTGGCCACCAGCCGGTAGACCGCCGCCTGGACCTCCTCCTGCCCGACCAGCGCGTCCTTGCCGTTGTCCCAGGGGCAGTCGAACAGCTTCCAGCGGGTCATCGGCCCGCGCGGCGTGCGGACCGACTCGCTGCCGAAGTGGTCGAAGACGTCGCGCAGATACTGCGCCGCGGAGCGGAGCTGCCGCGCCGGCTCGGCGCTGAACAGCGTCACGTACTCGGCGAACGAGATCACCCGCCGGTTGCGCGCGAAGCTGTCGCGCATCTCACCCGTCGCCTGCGCCAGCCAGTCGCGTGAGTCGAACCCCGACGCCCGGGTCTCGCCATTTGCCGCGGGAGGCTGGTCGCCCGTCTGCCGCGGCTCGGCAGATTCGCGGAGATCCGAGGGGGATGCTTCGCGGATCGGCATCGTCATCCACGGTAGCACGCGCCTCGGACCGCTGCATAACTTCCCCGGCGCCCGGGACGTCTTCCTTTGGGACGTCTTCTGGGACGTCTTCGCTGGGGGCGTCTTCCTTTGAGTTTCACGGGCTGGTATGTAAAAGCACCAATGTCGAGCTTGCCCCGCTTGTCCGCCGCCCTGGTGGCCGTTCTCCTGGCCGGATCCCTGGCCCGTGCCGCGGAGACACCGCCCCCCGCCAACTCCAGCCCGATGGCGGAGCTGAAGAAGTCGAACGCCCAGCTCGACAAGGTGTTGCAGAAGAACAAGCCGAACTGGTCGCCCGAGGCGGAGCTCGAGCGGTCCGAGGTGAAGAAGCTGGTCGGGTCGTTCCTCGATTACGGCGAGCTGGCGCGCCGCTCGCTCAACAAGAACTGGGAGAAGATCACCGTTAAGCAGCGCGAGGAGTTCGTCGAGACGCTGCGCCAGCTGGTCGAGCGCAGCTACCTGCGGCAGGTCCACGGCAGCCCGAACTACAACATCAAGTACGACAAGGAAGAGAAGAACGGCTCAGAGGCCGACGTCACCGCCACCTTGAACACGGTCACCCGCGGCAAGAAGACCAAGGTCGCGCTCGAGTACAAGATGCTCTGGAAGGAAGGGCACTGGGTGGTCTACGACGTCATCACCGACGAGCAGAGCATGCTCGAGAACTACCGCGCCGAGTTCAACAAGATCATCAACCGGGACGGCTTCGAGGCGCTGCTCAAGAAGATGAAGAAGAAGCTCGACGAGAAGGAAGACGACAGCGAGTAATGACCGCCGGCCCCGCGGGTCTCCTGGCGCTGATCGCCGGCGTCGGCCTCCTCGGCGCGACCACGGGAGCGGCCGGCTGTAGCCAGGACTGCTGCACGGTCGACTCGTATCCCATCGCGCTCGGACGCGCGCCGCTCGGGGCGCCGCCGTTCGGGGCGCCGCAGCTCGACGGCGGACCTCCTCCGGACGCAGGTCCTCTTCCCGACGGCGGCGCGCTCTTGGCGGTCGCCGGATTGCCGGGGGCGCCCGCAGGCCAGACGTTCCCGATGGTGATCGACACCGGAAGCCCGTTCACCGTGCTGACCGGTCCCTCGGGCGCCAACCTCGCCACCACCGCGGCGGGCTGGAATCTCTACGGCGCCGGCGTCTCCCCTCCCCCGCTGCGGGCCGCCTTCCGTGGCTGGGACGTCATCGAGGCGCCGCTCTTCCCGGCCGGCGACGTGACGCTCTTGCCGCAGGGGGTCCTGGGCGCGGATCTGCTGCACGACTACTCGGTCGAGTTTCGCTTCGGCGCGCTCTGCGCCGCGGGCGGCTCGGCGCTCTGCCCCTCGATGACGCTCTGGAACCACCTGGGCGAGGATGCCTCGCTGCTGGAAGACGCCGGCTACGCGGTCGTCTCCTTCACCGCGTTCGGCGGCGGCGAGATCACCGCCGACGGCGATCCCGACTTCCTCGGACTGCGCGGACCGCTCACCGTGCCGGCGACGCGCGTCGTCTTGCGCACCTGCGCCGTCCCGGATGCGTTTTCGCCCGAGGCCGGTTCCCCCCGGCTGTCGCTGGGCGGCTGCACGAGCGCCCAGGCGGCGGTCACTCAGGCGAGCGGTGTCGATCTGTCGCTCATGATCGACACCGGCGTCGGCCCGCTCGTGCTCAGCGCGTCGGCCTGGGCGCGCGTGGTGGCGACCGCCGCCCAGGCGATGCCGACGCCGATCGTCCTGCCGCTCGCGCCGCCGAGCCCGCCCGTGCCCGCGCTGCCGGCGCTCTACGTCGCCACCTGGCCCACGCCGATCGACGTCCTTCTCTGGGCGACGATTCCCCGCTTCGCGCTGGTGAACCTAGAGGCGGGGACCAACGACGATCCCGGCCCCTGCGTCGAGCTCGGGCGCGCGCGACGCACCGAGATCGTCTCCTACAACACCGTCACCAATCCCACCCGCGATCTCTGCGGGGCCGCCTGCGACGTCGATCCGAACAACTCGAGCGAGGCGGCCAACAGCGCCGCCTACCTGGAGATCGGCGGCCAGATCCCGGTGGCGATCATCTCGGACGACGAGCCGTTTCTGCAGGGGCTTCGCTTCGACGTGTTGCCGGAGGGGCCGGAGCTGGACGGGCTCGTCGGCGCGAACGCGCTCGGCCGCGCGCGGATGGAGATCGACTACCTCTCGTCGCCGTCGCGGGTGGTGTTCTCGTGTGAGACCGACGCCGCCCGGGAGGGCTGCTGGGCGGCGGCCCGTTGCCCGCAGCTTCCCGACCGGGACACGGTTCACTACTGCTTCGACCTGCCGCCGCACGCGCTCCCCGCGGCCTGCGCGCCGCCGGACGCCGGCATCCGCCCGACCGGGCCGGCCGACGGAGGCGCCCCCGACGCAGGCGCCCCCGGTGGAGGCGCCCCCGAAGCAGCTACGGACGGCCCCTAGCCGCCGATCGGCTCCAGCCGATCCGTCCGGCCGCCGACTCATGTAAGATGTCGCCGAGGATGCGTCTCCTTGCCGCCGTCGCGCTGGGCCTGATCGTCCTTGCCGCCGCCGCGCCCGCCGCCGAGGCACGTGCGCGCGTGACCATCCCGGAGTTCCAGCTCGAGGGGGGCGCGCCGGCGCTGGCCAATCAGCTGCAGGACGGCTTCGTGTTGGGGTTGGTGCGCGCGGGGATCCAGGTCCTCGACCCGGGCGACACCGCCCACAAGCTCGAGGGTCACCCCGAGCTTCAGCACTGCGACGCCTCGCCCTGCCTCAAGTCGATCGGCCAGGTGCTGGACGCCGGCTACATCGTGCGGGTGAAGATCGAGGTCGCCGGCAACAGCTACAAGAGCGTGGCGCGGCTCTACTCCACCGAAGGCGCCGCGCCGGCGGCGCTCCCCATCGCCACCGAGTCGAAGAGCTGCGACGTCTGCACGGTCGCCGAGGCGCGCGCCACGATGCTCCGGCTGGCGGACGCCGTCCGCTCGCACATCGACGAGGCGGTGCCGCTGCCGGTCCCCCTGGCGCCGCCCCCGCCAGCGCCGGCCCCGCACCTGGCCGGCCCCGCCTTGCTGACGATGGTCGGCGCGCTGGCGGTCGCCGCCGGCGCGGCGGTGCTCGCCTCGCAGGGGAGCTGTACGGCGACCGCCTGCTCGGAGAACCGCTCGCGCAACATCGGCGGCGGCGTCCTCCTCGGCGCGGGCGCGGCGCTCACCCTGACCGGCGCCTACGTGACCATCGTGCGCGCGCGCGGCGGCGACCCGGTGACGGGGGCGGCGGTCGGCTGGCGCTGGTGAGCGGGACGAAAGGATCGGCGATGACGACGACCGGAAAAATGACGATCGCGGTGCTCATCGGGGGTCTTGCCGGGACCTTGAGTTGCGGCGGTGTGACGACCAGCGACGTCAACTCGGCCCGCGCGCAGGTCAGCACGGCAAGCTGCAACTACTACAAGATGTGTAACGAGATCGGACCCAAACCCGACACCTACGACACCATTCCCGACTGCATGAGCGGCGTGATGGGTCAGTGGACGATGGCGTGGCCGACTTCCACCTGCCAGGGGCACATCAATCAGGATCAGCTCACGGTCTGCCTCGACGCCATCGGCGCCACCACCGACTGCAGTGGGCTGTCCGCGTTGATTGCGCTCAGCAAGTGCTCGTCGGCGACGGTCTGCTCGGCCAACGTCATCGACGGTGGCGGCGACTAAGCCTCGTCCACGTCGATCGAAGCGCCGAGCGCCGCCAGCGTCTCGGCGAACGTCGGAAACGAGGTGCCGATATCAGCCGTGGGAACAGTGGTCTCGTCGGTGGCGGTGAGGCCCAGGATCGCGCCGGCCATGGCGATGCGGTGGTCGTGCTCGGGGACGACCGCGCCGCCGGCCGCCGGCCACCCGGCGAGGCCCCCGACGACGA
>DATAVR010000168.1:0-58560 GCA_036267635.1 Polyangia bacterium
CCGCGACTACCTGCCGCGATTGAGCGATAAGCTGGCCGGCCGGCCCGACGAGCTGCGCGGTGTTCTACCGGACCTGATCAAGGATGGCGTGATGTTCTCGGAGGGACGCGGGAGGTCCAGATTCGAGATGAATCTCGTGCCTTTGGGGGCTTTTGCGACTTTGGCAGCCTCGGGCACCTTACCTTCGTCAAAGGCGACGCCATCGCCGGCATCGTCGTCCTGGCGGTCAACATCGTGGGTGGCCTGGTGATCGGCATCGTGCAGCGCGGGATGGACGCCGCCACGGCGGCGCACACCTACACGGTGCTCACCATCGGCGAAGGGCTGGTCGCGCAGATCCCGGCGCTCATCATCTCGACCTCGGCGGGCATCATCGTCACGCGGGTGGCCTCGGAAGAGGAGGGCGGGCACCTCGGGCGCGACATCGGGATGCAGATCATCGCGCAGCCGAAGGCGATCGCCATCGCCGCAGCGCTGCTGGCGCTGCTGGCGGTGGTGCCCGGTTTGCCGACGGTGCCGTTCCTGACGCTGGCGACGATCCTGGGGGCGGTCGCCTGGAAGCTGCTGCGCGCGCCGGAGGCCGAGGCGGCGGAGGTGGGCCGCGTCGCGCCCGGTGGTTCGTCAGTTGCTCGCGCCGGCGCGCCGCGCGGCGCGGCCCCGGACGACGCGCCGCTGTCGCCGCTGCTCACGCCGATCGCGGTCGAAGTTTCGGCCGAGCTCGCCGCCTACCTCGAAGGCTTCGCGACCGAGGTCGTGCCCCGCTTGCGGCAGCGGCTGTTCGCCGAGCTGGGCCTGCCGCTGCCGGCGGTCCGGCTCCGCGCGGGCGCCGGCGGCCTCGCCGAGGGGAGGTTCGTCATCCGCCTCAACGAGGTGCCGCTGGCGCGCGGCGAGATCGCCCGCGACGCCTGGGGCGTGGCCGGCGCGCGCCTCGGCGACGCGGTGCTGGCGCTCCTCGGCCGATATGGCCACGAGCTGTTCGGCCTGGAAGAGGCGCAGGCGCTGCTCGACGCGCTCGAGCGGACGCACCCGGCGTTGGTGCGCGAGGTCGTCCCCAAGCTCGTCTCGCTGGTGCTGTTCACCGACATCGCGCGCCGGTTGGTCGAGGAGGGGATCTCGCTGCGCAACCTGCGCGACATCCTCGGCGCGCTCGCCGAGTGGGCGCCGCACGAGCGCGATCCGGTGGCGCTCACCGAGCAGGTCCGGGGCGCGCTCCGGCGCGCCATCACCTACCGCTACGCCGGCGACAGCGGCGCGCTGGCGGCCTACCTCCTCGATCCGATGATCGAGGACGCCATCCGCGAGGCGGTGCAGCGGACCGCCACCGGCAGCTACCTGGCGCTCGAGCCGCAGCTCTCGCACGACATCGTCGCCGCCGTCGGCCGCGCCGTCGGTCCGGGCGCCACCGGTGGCGCCGTGCTGCTCACCAGCGCCGAGATTCGCCGCTACGTCCGCCGCCTGATCGAGACCGACTACCCCAACTTGCCGGTCCTCTCGTTCCAGGAGCTGGTCCCCGAGGCGCAGATCCGGCCGATTGCGCGGATCAGCGTCTAGGCGAGGGGCCTCGGCGGGCTACTGGGAAGCGGCGGGAGGGGGCTGACGATCGCGGTGACGGCGAGTGGTGCCGGCCAGCTTGTTGATGCGATCGACCTCTTTGCGCTCGGCCACGAAGGTCCGGATGGTGGCGTCGACGTTCTCCTTGAACCGCACTTTGCCGGCGCCGACCTCTCGCAGGGCGGCGACCGCCGACTTGTTTGTGCACTCCACCAGGCGCGGGGCACCGACGGCGAGCTGGCGTGCCCGGCCGGCCGCCAGGATCACCAGCGCGAAATGATTGTTCACCCGCTCCAGACAGTCTTCGACCGTCACTCTTGCCACCGTTTGCCTCCTGTTCTTCCGTGAGGCGTCTTTCCCGTGAAGGGGGTTTGGTGGACTTCCGCTCGCGCCACGGCGCCGAAGCCACCCGGCAACAACCGCGCCAGGCGGGCGAGAGAATGGCATGGCGCCGCGGCGATTGCCTGAATAAATGTGGGCGAGGAGAAAACAGGCGGACGGCGGCGCGCCGTCAGGGAGCCGAGCCGGCCAGGCCGAGGCCGAGAAACAGGTAGAAGTGATCGACGCTGACCAGGATCAGGTCGACCGTCGTGGCCGGGGTCCCGAAGGTGTCGAGGTAGATCCCATAGGCCTTCACCGCCCCATCCCGCGCCGCCGATTCACGCAGCGGATCTCCGCCCGCCCAGGGGTTCGCGTGAAGATAGTCGCAGTAGCGAGCGACCTGGTACCGCACGCTCGAGGCCCCGTAAACCCGGTCTCCCTCGAGCGGATTCTTCGCCAGCCAGGTCGAGAACGCCGCGTAGGAATCTACGACGTTCGATCGCACGCTCAATCCCACGCGCTGCTGTCGTTTCGCCGACGACACGCCGGGCGGGGATCGGTCGACATCCATTCCCTATACGCGGGTCCCTTCGGTGGCGCTACGTATTTGAGGCTTTTGGCCGTGCGCTCACGATTGCGCTGGCGCCCCGCGGCGCGAGACCCTCATGCTTCCGCGCGGGATGGTCGCTGGCAGACATTTGAAGGGAACCGGGGCGTCGGGGGGCCTGGCGATTGGTCCGGTGCATCTGCTGGTCGCCCGGGTCTCGGTGGCGGAGCGGCGGATCCTTCGCGCCGATCGGGAGACCGAGCTGGCGCACCTCACGACGGCTCTCGGCGCGGCGGACGAGCAGCTGGCGGGGCTCCTGCGCTATCTCGACGGGAGAAGCGCCGACGGAGAGGCTCTGATCGAGGCCCAACGGTTGATGCTCCGGAGCCCGGAGATCGAGGGCGAGACCCGGCGGATGATCTCGGACGAAGCTCTGGCCGCGGAGTGGGCGGTCACGCGGGCGATGGAGCGCGTTCGGGCCACGTTCGCCGCTCTGCCCGATCCGTTTTTCCGCGCGCGGGGCGCTGACTTCGAGGCGGTCGGTGAGCGGCTCGTTCGCGTGCTGCTCGGGTTGCCGGAGATTCGCCCCGGCGCGGGCGCACGTAAGGGTTCGATCGCCGTCTGCTTCGAGCTGACGCCCCTCGACCCTTACCAACTCGAGAGGGCCGGCGTCATCGGGATCGTCAGTGAAAGGGGCGGCAAGACCTCGCACGCCGCCCTGGTGGCAAGGGATCTCGGTCTCCCCTACGTCGCTGGAATCAAGAACCTGGGGGCTCACGTCCCGCCCGACGCGACCTTGATCGTTGACGGCTCGCGTGGCGAGGTCATCCTCGATCCGGACGAGGAGACGCTGGCGGCCTACCGTCTGCGGATGGCCAGCGGCAATCAGCGTTCCCTGGCGCTGGCGTCGCTGCGCGACCTGCCGTCGATCACGCTCGACGGTGCCCCCATCCGGCTGGCAGCCAACGTCGAGTCGGTCGCCGGCATCACGGCGGCGCGCGCCGCGGGCGCCGAGGCGATCGGCCTCATGCGCACGGAGTTTCTCTACCTGGATCGGACCGATCTGCCGAGCGAGGAGGAGCAGTATGCCGACGCGCTCTCGGTCCTGCGCGCCGCCGAAGGTATTCCGGTGACCTTCCGGACGCTCGATCTCGGGGGGGACAAGCTCCCTGCGGCGCTCCGGATCTCGACCGGCGCCAACCCGGCGCTCGGCATGCGGTCGACCCGATTTTCGCTCGAACGTCCGGACATCTTCCGCGCCCAGCTTCGGGCCCTCTACCGCGCCTCGACCCAGGCACCGATGCGTCTGATGCTGCCGCTCGTCTCGGGCGTCACCGAGCTCGAACGCGCCTTCGTGATCTGCCACGACGTGGCCGCCAGTCTCGGACGGCGGGGCGCGGTGGGTGGCGAAGCGCCGGTCCCGCTGGGCGTCATGATCGAGACGCCCAGTGCCGCGCTGACCGCGGATCACCTGGCCCGGCACTGTGACTTCCTCAGCCTCGGGACCAACGATCTCATTCAGTACGCCTTCGCTGCCGATCGCGACAACGACGACGTCGCGCACCTCTATCAGCCGTTGCACCCCGCCGTGCTGCGGCTACTGAAGACGGTCATCGACGCCGCCCTCGCGGCCGGCATTCCGCTCTCGATCTGCGGCGACATGGCTTCGGACCCGATGCTGACCTGGATTCTCGTCGGGCTCGGGCTGCGCGAGCTCTCGATGGATCCCGCCTCGATCCCGTTGGTCAAGTCGGTCATCCGCGCCTCGCGGTTGGCGGATATGGAGGCTCTGGTGCAGGAGGCGCTCACCCTCGAGAACGAGCTCCTGGTCACGCAGCTGGTGGAGCGGCGGATGAGGGAGCGGCTTCCCGCTGAAATGGCGACCCGGACGGCCGCCTGACCCCACCGCGTCGAGGGTATGACCAACTCATGACGGAAACGTGACCCGGCCCTGACAGGCGAGCAGGCATACCAGTACTGTGTCTGCTACCAATGCGGAGTGGTCGGTTGACGCAGTAAGTCCCGTTCCCGAGGGGGCGCCGCCCGAGCCAACAACCTGGCGCAGCTACGTCCGGCTGACGACCGTGATGTTTTCGCTGGTGCACGTGGCGGCGATCGTGGGCGCCGTTCTTTACTGGTCCTGGGGCGGCGTGGCGCTGGCCCTCGGATCCTACGTCGTCCGCATGGTGGTCGTCACCGCCGGCTACCACCGCTACTTCGCGCACCGGTCGTTCAAGACCTCGCGGGTCTTCCAGTTCCTCCTGGCCATCGGCGCCCAGACGGCCGGCCAGAAGGGCGTGATCTGGTGGTCGAGCCATCACCGCTGGCACCATAAGTACTCCGACACCCCACGCGACGTTCACTCCGCGCGGCTGCGTGGCTTCTGGTACTCGCACGTCGGCTGGGTGCTGAGCAGCAACTGGAACGAGACCGACCCGGCGCTGGTGAAGGACCTCTCGCGCTTCCCGGAGCTCCGCTTCCTCGACCACAGCGCCATGGAGATCGTTCCCATGGTGCTCTTCGCGCTCGGCATGCTGCTGCTGGGGGGGATGCACGCCTTCGTCTGGGGCTTCCTGGTCTCCTCGGTCCTGGTGTGGCACGGCTCGTTTTCGATCAACTCGCTGGCCCACCTCTTCGGGCGGCGGCGCTACGAGACCTCGGACGACTCGCGCAACAGCATGGTGCTGGCGCTGGCGACCATGGGCGAGGGCTGGCACAACAACCACCACCACTACCCGAGCTCGGTGCGGCAGGGGTTCCGCTGGTGGGAGATCGACGTGACATACTACGTGCTGTGGTTGCTCTCCCGCCTGGGAATCGTTTGGGACCTCCGACGTCCGCCAGCCGCAAAAAGCTGAGACACCGGTCGCCGACGACCGTCTTCCTGCACCGCGCGCGCGTCACCTTCATGTTGGCGGCGCTGGTGCCGACCGTCCTCATGACGGCGATCGGGATCATTCTGGTCGCCTCGGGCGGCTCGAAGTCGCTCTCCATCGTCGGCGGAATCCTGGTGCTCGCCTTCTGCGCCACGGCGCTGGCCGGCTACACCATGGGGACGATCTTCGTCACCCGCGGCGCGAACCTGGCCTCGATCCAGAACGAATTTCTCTCCTCGGTCTCTCACGAGATCAGGACGCCGCTCACCTCCATCCTCCTGTTCATCGACACGCTGCGGGAGGATCGCGTCGAGTCTCCGGCCGAGCGAAAACGCTGTCTCAACATCATCCATCAGGAGCTGACGCGCCTCGATGGGCTCGTCGGCAAGCTCATCGAGCTCTCCAAGATTGAATCCCGGCGCACCGTCTTCGAACAGGAGCCGGTCCGGGTGGCCGATCTGGTGGCGGACGCGCTCCGCGCCTTCGAGGCGATGAAGTTCGGCGGTGACGCCGAGGTTCGGGCCGACCTGGACCCGGATCTGCTGGTCTACGGCGATCGGTCGGCGCTGTCGCAGGCGCTGGGCAACCTGCTTAGCAACGCCTGGAAGTACACCCGGCCCGCCGACAAGAAGATCGAGGTGCGCGCCCGCGCCGACCGGGAGATGGTCTCGATCTCGGTCAGCGACAACGGCATCGGCATCCCCCGGCTGGAGCAGGCGGCCATCTTCGAGAAGTTCGAGCGCGGCTCGGCGGCGCTGGAAGGGAGCGCGGGCGGTTCGGGTCTCGGCCTCGCCATCGTGAAGGCGGTCGTCGAGGCGCATCGCGGGCGGGTCGAGGTTCGCTCGCAGATCGATCGCGGCGCGCGATTTTGCATCTTCCTTCCCCGCTATCGGGCCGCCACATGAGCGACGAAACGGTCGCTGGTACGCTGGTGGCGATCGTCGAGGATGACGCCGCGATCGCCGAGGGATTGGCCCTCAATCTCAAGCTGCTCGGATACCGATGCGAGGTGATCGGCGACGGCGAGACGGCCGTCCGGCAGATCGAGGAGAACCGGCCCGACCTCGTCCTGCTCGACATCACGCTCCCGGTGCAGAACGGCCTCTGGGTCCTCGGCCAGCTGCGCGGGCGACAGAACCACGTTCCGGTCATCGTGCTCTCCGCCCGCCAGGACGAGTTCGACAAGGTGGCGGCGCTCGGGCTCGGGGCGGACGACTACATCACCAAGCCGTTCGCGCTGGCTGAGCTCCTGGCGCGCGTGGCGGCCGTTCTCCGGCGCGCCCGCATGAACGCGTCGGTTCGGCCGCCAGTCCCTGAGGCGCCGGCCGCCAGCGGCCCGGCGACGATTCTGCGCTTCGGAGAGGTGACCGTCGATTTGGCGAAGCGCACCGTCAGTCGTTGCGATTGTCCGGTCCAGCTCACCCACCTCGAATTCGAGCTGCTCAGCTTTCTCTGTCGCAACAGCGGCCGCGTGCATTCGCGCGAAGAGCTCCTGCGGCAGGTGTGGGGTTCGCAAGGGCAGGCGCGCACGGTCGACAACTTCGTGGCCCAGCTCCGCGCGAAGCTCGAACAGGATCCCGATCGGCCTACGCACCTGCTGACGGTGCGGGGCAGCGGCTATCGCTTTTCTTCAGGCTGACGCTTTTCTTCAGGCTGACGCGTTTCGTCCGGCTGACGCGTTTCGTCCGGCTGACGGCGGTACCAGCCGACCGCGTGGGCGACGATGGTGTCGAGGTCGGGGTGGCGCGGCTTCCAGCCGAGCCGCTCGCCGGCCCGGCGGGCGTCCGCCACCAGCACGGGCGGATCGCCCGCCCGCCGCCCGACCTCGCGGGCCGGCACCGGGCGGCCGCTGGCGCGCTCCACCGCCGCTATCACCTCGCGCACCGAGCTCCCCCGTCCCGTTCCGAGGTTCAGCCGGAGCGGGGTGGGCTCCTTGGCCAGCGCCGCCAGCGCGAGCAGGTGGGCCTGGGCCAGATCGGCGACGTGGATGTAGTCGCGCACGGCGGTCCCGTCCGGCGTCGGGTAGTCGGTGCCGAAGATCGACAGCGGTTCCCCCTCCCCGTGTGCCGCGGCGATGGCCAGCGGGATGAGGTGCGTCTCGGGCGCGTGATCCTCGCCGATCTCACCGTCGGGATCGGCGCCGGCGGCGTTGAAGTAGCGCAGCGCCGCGTAGCGCAGCCCGTGCGCTTGCGCGTACCAGTGCAACATCCGCTCGACCGCCAGCTTGGTCTCGCCGTAGGCGTTCACCGGCGCTTGGGGATGGTCTTCGTCGATGGGGATCCGCTGGGGATCGCCGTAGGTCGCGCAGGTCGACGAGAAGACGACGTCGCGCACGCCGGTGGCCACCATGGCGTCGAGCAGGTTGATCGTCCCCGCCACGTTGTTGCGGAAGTACTTCCCTGGATCGGTCATCGACTCGCCGACGTAGGCGTAGGCGGCGAAGTGGATCACCGCCGTCACCTGGTGCTCGACGAGCGCTCGCCGGATGGCGGCGGGATCGGCGAGGTCGCCCTCCACCAGCGGCCCCCACTTCACCGCCCAGCGGTGCCCGTAGACCAGGTTGTCGAACACCACCGGGCGGTGGCCGGCGGCCGCGACCAGCTTGGCGGTCTGGCTGCCGATGTAGCCAGCCCCCCCGACGATGAGGATCGACATCCCTATCGGATCTCCTGTTTCGACAAACGCCGCAAGCTCTTTCGAGCCAGTCTAGCGGATCAGACGGGCGGCGGTCAGAGGCGCGCGTAGCTGGCGTCTCGGTCGCGACGGATCTCACGGACGGCGGCATCGAGCGCGGCGGGCGTGCGGGCGTTCACCGTCGCCTGGTTGGCGCGCGCGATTTCGCCCGAGACGTCTCGCCCGTCTTGCTTGTCTCGCCCGTCTTGCTTGTCTTGGAGTCCTTCGAGCAGGCTGGCGCGCACGAGCTGGAGCATCGGATCGGGGGAGCGGCGGACGAACGAGACCAGCGCCCCGGCGTTGGCCTCGACGGGGGTGGTGGCGCCGGCCAGGGGGTGAAAGGCCGCCAGCAGGAACGGCGCGGCGGCGCCGGGCGCCCGGCGGTCGCGGTCGGCGCGCCGCACGCGCTCGGCGAAGGTCCCGAAGGCCGCCTCGTCCAGCGTCAGGCGCGGAAAGATCGCCAGGCCGATCGACGTCGCCGGCTGCGGGGCGATCTCGTCGATGAAGGCCAGCACGCCCGCCGCGTCGGGCGCCGGCGCGACGAGCACGCGACGGGCGACGGCGCCCTGCCGCCAGGCCTGCGCCGCCCAGGGGCAGAGCCCCCAGCCGAGCACCACCTCTTCGAGGTAACGCGCGTTGACCCGCAGCGCCTCGGCGCAGAGCGGCGAATCACCGCTCACGACGTCGGCGCGGCGGCCTTGTCGCCCGACTCGACGAACGCGCCCATGTGGCGGAACTTCGCGTAGCGATCGGCGCGCAGCGCTTCGGGCGACATGAGCTGGAGCTCGGCCAGGTGACGCCGCAGCGTCTCGCCCAGGTTGCGCGCGGTCAGGTCGTGATCGCGGTGGGCGCCTCCCGGCGCCTCGGGGATCACCTCGTCGACGACGCCGAGCCGCCGCAGATCGGTGGCGGTCATCTTCATCGCCGCCGCCGCGTCGGGCTTGCGGTTGTCGTCGCGCCAGAGGATCGACGCGCACCCCTCGGGCGAGATCACCGAGTAGGTCGCGTACTCCAGCATCAGGATCCGGTTGCCGACGCCGAGCGCGAGCGCGCCGCCCGAGCCCCCCTCGCCGATCACCGCGCAGATGATCGGCACCGGCAGGCCGGCCATCACCTCGAGGTTCTTGGCGATCGCCTCGGCCTGCCCCCGCTCCTCGGCGTCGACGCCGGGGTAGGCCCCCTGCGTGTCGATGAGGCAGAGGATCGGCCGCTTCATGCGCGCCGCCAGGTCCATCAGGCGCAGCGCCTTGCGGTAGCCCTCGGGCTTGGGCTGGCCGAAGTTGCGCCGCACCTTCTCCTTCGTGCTGCGCCCCTTCTGGTGGCCGATCACACAGACCGGCAGGCCGTCGAACGTCCCGAAGCCGCCGACCACCGCCGGATCGTCGGCGAACCGGCGATCGCCGTGCAGCTCGACGAAGTCGACCACCAGGCGCTCGATGTAGTCGAGCGTGTAGGGGCGCGTCGGGTGGCGCGACAGCTGAACTTTCTGCCAGGGGGAGAGCTCGGCGAAGATCTTCTGCTGCAGCTCGCGGGCGCGCTGCTCGAGCAGCGCGATCTGCGGGCGCAGCTCGGCGGCGCCGTTGCTGACACGGATCAGCTCTTCGATCTTTCGTTCCAGCTCGACCACCGGCCGCTCGAAATCGAGCGTCGGTCCGTCACTCACGCGGACGGGGGAGGCAGTTGCGGGCTCGGCCATCGCTATTTATTCCTCTAATCGAGAAAGGCGCGCAAGAGCGCGTGTCCCTGCGTCGCGGCAGCGGGGGTCGGTTGGGGCACCCCCCCGACGGGCGTCCCCGCCGCCCGGGTCCCCTCGGCGACGTCGGTCGTCATCGGGGCACCGAGCGCGTAGAGGATGGTGGCGGGGAGATCGGCAGGCGTGGCCGGCTCGCCGGTGACGACGCCGGCGCGCACCCCCGGGCCGAGCAAGACGAGCGGAATGTGTCGCGACGACCCCGGACCGTAGAAGTCCGATCCCGGATCGTCGATGGTCGTCGCGCCGCGGCTGGTGATGATCACCAGCGCGCCGGGCACCCCCTCGGCCGCGTCTTGCGCGGCGGCGGCCAGGGCCTGCAGCTCTTTCTGCGCCTGAGCGCTGTGGCGGTTGGCCGTCCGCGGGGCGCCGGTGATCGAGACCAGGGCCAGCAGGCCGGCGGGCTGTGCGGCCGCCAGCGCGCCCAGCTGCGCGCCCAGTCCGCCCGGCGCGGCGGCCGGGATCGCCATCGCCGGCGCGTTGACGTGCAGGGTCTGGAAGTCGGTCTCGCCGACCAGCGCCGTCGTCATCCCGCGAGCTGCCGCGGCGTCGAACAGGGCGGCGCCGGTGAAGAGGCTCGGCGATCGCCAGGCGGCGTAGGCGGCCGAATCGGCGATTCGGTTCGTCGCCGGCGGCATCTGCAAGAGCCCCTGGCCGGGCGGGAAGGTCACCGTCGGATCGTCCTCGGCGGCAGTTATGAAAGGCGCGACGGGGTAGCCGCCAGCGAGCAGCTGGTATTCCGTCACCGGCCAGTCGCGGCTCTCGGTCCAGCAGTCCTCGAAGCGCGTCCCTTGCGCGGCGAGCGCCCGAAAGCCGGCCGCCGCCGTCGCGGTCGTCGCGTCGACGAAGAGCTCGTCGTCGTAGAGGCCGGCGACGTCGAGGACGATCACGTTGGTCGCCGTCGCCGCCGGTGCGGGGGGCGTTCCTTCGAAGCCGCTCCCGGTGAGGACCAGGTCCCGCGCCGTGGTGGGGTCGGCCGGCACCGCGATCGTCTCGCCCGGATCGCCGACCAGCGCCGCGTGGATCGGGCCGCGCGCCGCGGTCTCGAGCGCGACGTTGCTCCCCAGCGTGGCGAGCGCGGTCGGCGCGACCTCGGGGTGGACCACCGGGTGCGGCAGCATCACGCCGCTCTTGAACGCCGGGCCGGCCATGATGAGCGGGACGTAGAGCTCGTCGGCCGAGAAGCCGCCGTGGCGGCCGTAGGGATACTGGGTGTGCTCCTGGAACGGACCGGGCGTCGTGTTGGTGGCGTCGACCTGATTCAGCGTCCAGTCGTCCTGCGGGAAGACGACGATGTCGGCCTGATTGGGGCTGGCGGCGCGGAAGTCGTGGAAGCTGCGCGTGCCAAGCGCGCCGTCGGCGGTCAAGGTGCGCCTGGTGTCGAGCCCGATGATGGCGCCCGACTGGATCAGCGCCAGCAGCTCGTGGGTGACGTCGGCCTGCATCGCCGCGCCGTCAGCCGTCCCGGCGCCGGGCACCACCGCGTAGATCTGCGCGTCGCCGTCCTCGTTCAAGAGCGCGTAGCTCGAGGTGTCGAGCCCCATCGCCGCCCCCTGGGCGCTCACCAGGGCGGCCATCTGTCCGTCGGCGCTCGCGCCGCCCTGCGTGCCGAGCACCACCTGGTTGTGGGTGTCGACCTTGCCGTGGTCGAGCGTGAACAGGATGTTGGTGCTGGCGGTGAGGCCCTTGGCGTCGAGCGCGTCGAGCAGCTCGCCGAGGCCGCCGTCGTAGTCCTCGATGATCTGCGCGATCTGCGGGCCGTCGGCGCCGTACATGCTGGTCGGATCGTCGTCGAGCGCGACGAAGTCCCAGACGAACATGGTCGCCGGCATGGCGTGGTTGCGGATGTAGTCGGCGGCGTCGCGCAGCGTGAACTGCGTCTGCGTCTCGCCGCTCTCCGGAGGGCCGTCGTAGTTGTAGCTGTTGGCGATGCTCTGCGGATAACCGAGCGCGTTGGTGAGGATGTTCTTGGCCGTCGTTTCGTCGACGGTCAGCGTCAGGGACGACGACTCGAACATCGTGCCGAGGATCGACAGGTGCACGTCGTCGGCGCCCGCCTCGAAGGGGGGTAGCTCGCCGACATAGGCCGAACGCCCACCCGCCACGCGCGTCGCGCCGTAGAGACTGTCGCCCCGGACGCGCAGCGGGTTCTTGTCCCACAGCGCGTAGTCGCCGGCGGAGAGCGCCCCGGCCACCGAGACGGGCGAGACGAATCCCTGACTGCGCGAGAGCCAGTCGTTGGCCGGCACGTCATCGCCGTCGGGATACTGACCGGTCAAGAGCGACATGTTGTTCTGGTTGCTGTGCGTCGGGACGACGACGCGGGTGAAGGCCAACGTCCCGCGCGCGATGAGCCCCTTGATGTTGGGCGCCGTCGCCATCCAGAGCCCGGCCAGGCCATGATCGTCGATGTCGATCTCGATGACGTGGCTGCTGGGGCCGGCGGGGTGATTTTCGCCGCAGCCGAGCGCCAGCGCGGTGAGCGACAACGCCGCCACGCAAGCAGGCCGCCGCGTCATCATGGGGGACAACTCTAGCCGATGCCCGCGCGGTTTCTACGTCTGGCAGTGGGGGCAATAGAACGTCGCGCGGCCGGCCTGCACGATGCGGACGATCACACCGGCTTTGGATCGGCCGGGGCAGCGGGCACCAGCCCGGCCGTAGACCAGGAACGGGTTCGGCGCCGTCCGTTCCTCGACGTAGCCGATGTCGGCGCCGCCCCCGTCGGCGCCCGCGGCGTCGAACGTCTTCAGCGTGAAGGCGATCGACGCCCGGATCGCCGCCGCCAGCCGCTTGACCTCCGCGGCCGAGAGCGAGCGCGCCGGCCGACGCGGATCGATCCCCGCCCGAAACAGCGACTCGCTGGCCTGGATGTTCCCCACCCCGGCGAGCAGCGTTTGATCGAGCAGCGCCACCTTGATCGGCGCCTTCAGACGCGCGAGCCGGGCGGCGAACCCGGGGACGTCGATCCCGTCGACCAGCGGGTCGGGGCCGAGCGCGGCGATCTCGGGGAGCGCGTCGAAGCGCGCGCCGGGGACGATCCGGAAGCGGCCGAACATGCGCCGGTCGACGTAGCAGAGGCGCGCGCCGCCGGCGAGATCGAGCTCGACGCGCGTGGCGGGCGGCGCCGGATCCTTCGCCGTGCGCCGCAGCCACTTGCCCGTCATTCCGAGGTGCGACCAGACGCCGATGCGGGCACTGGCGCGGCCGCGCGGCACCAGCGTCAGGAGCAGGTTCTTCCCGATGCGCCGGATCTCCTCGACGCGCGCGCCGGACAGGCTCTCCACGGCCTTGGCCGTCGCCGGGCGAAACAGACGGGCCGCGCGCCCGTCGGCGTGGACGGCGCGGATCGTCTTGCCGCCTGCCCAGCGCCGCAGATTGCGGGCGGCGATCTCGACCTCGGGCAGCTCGGGCATGGCTAGGCCGGAACCGCCGCCCGGACACGGGCCGCGTAGTCGTCGCGCTCGGCGTCGTCGGCGTAGGGGACGCGCGGCCAGAAGAAACCGCGCAGGCCGTCCTTGCGCCGGCGCGGGACGACGTGCGTGTGCAGGTGCGCCACGCTCTGCGAGACCTTGTTGTTTATCGCCACGAACGTTCCGTCGGCCTCGAGGCCGGCCTCCACCGCGCGCGCCAGCCGCTGCACGGCGGCGAAGTACGGGGCGAGCGCGCCGGCCGGTAGATCACTCAGCGTGGCGACGTGCGCGCGGGGGACCACCAGCACGTGTCCCTTGAAGACCGGCCGTGCGTCGAGGAAGGCCACCGCCGCGTCGTCGCGTGCGACGACGGCGGCCGGCCGCGCACCGCTGACGATCTCGCAGAAGACGCAGCCCGGGACGATGTCGGCATCGGCGCTCATCCACCCGCCTCCTCGTGCGGCCCCTCCGCCGCTGGCGTTCCCCCGGAGATGGCGGCCAGCGCGGCCTCCAGCGGCGGGACGCGGGCAAAGCGCGCGGTCGCGGGCTCCCTCTTGAACCAGGTTCGTTGCCGGCGCGCGTAGGCCACGGTGGCGCGCACGGTCTCCGTCGTCGCGTCGGCCAGCGTCGCGTTCCCGTCGACCACCGCGCCGAGTTGCTGGTAGCCGAGCGCCTGCATCGGCTTCAGACCGCCGCCATAGCCGGCGGCGCGCAGCGCGCGCACCTCGGCGAGGAACCCGGCCGCCAGCATCGTCTCGACCCGCCCTTCGATCCGCGCGCGCAGCTCGTCCTGCGACGGGTCGAGCAGAAGCACGGTGGGGCGCAGATCGCGCGGGGGCGCCGCCCGCCGGCGGAGCGTGGTGATGGCGATCCCCGTCTGCTCGTAGACCTCCAGCGCGCGGCTGGTGCGGACGAAGTCGCGCGGCTGGATCGCGGCGGCCGCCTCGGGGTCGACCGTCAGCAGGCGCGCGCGGAGAGGTTCGTTCCCTTCGCTCTCGTAGATCGCGCGGTGGCGCGCCCGGAGCGCCGGATCGGGCGGGGGGGCCTCGAAGAGGCCGGCGGTGAGCGCGCGGTAGTAAAGGCCGGTGCCGCCCACGACGATGGGGAGCCGCCCGCGCCCGGCGATGCTCTTGCAAGCCGCGCGCGCCAGCGCCGCCCAGCGCGCCGCGTGGAACGGCTCGTCGGGGTGGCAGAGATCGAGGCCGTGATGGGGGACGCGGCGGCGCTCGTCCCGGGTCGGCTTGGCGGTGCCGATGTCCATCCCGATGTAGACCTGCTGAGAGTCGCAGGTGACGATCTCGCCGCCCAGCCGCTCGGCCAGCGCCATCCCGAGCGCGCTCTTCCCCGACGCCGTCGGTCCGAGCACGGCCACGATGCGGATCGCGTCGCTATCCACGCCCAAACCGCCTTTCGATCTCGCCGCGCGGCATCCGCAGCATCACCGGCCTGCCGTGCGGGCAGTGCGAGCGGAGATCGACCTCGTCGAGCTGCGCCAGCAGCGCGAGCGCCGCCGGCCGGGCGATGGGGTCGCCGGCGCGGATGACGCTGTGGCAGGCGACCGTCGCCAGCAGATGGTCGACCCGCTCGAGGTCGCCGCTCGACAGCGGCGTCCCCTCCGCCAGCTCCGCCAGCACCTCGCGCAAGAGCGGCTTCGGGTCGGCGTCCTTGAGCGGCTCGGGGAGCGCGTGCAGCATGACCACGCCCGGCCCGTGCGGCGCCACCTCGAAGCCGAGCGCCTCGAGCAGGTCGCTCGCCCCGGCGGCCGCCGCGGCCGCCTCGCCGACCTCGATCGGAATGGGAAACAGCAGCCGCTGGCGAGGGATCTGCCGCTTGTCGTGCGCCGCCTTGAGGCGGCTGTAGACCACCCGCTCGTGCGCCGCGTGCTGGTCGATCAAGACGAGCGCGTCGGCCGCCTCGCAGACCAGGTACGTTCGATGGATCTGCCCCACGTAGTTGAGCGCGCCGAAGAACTGCGGCGCTGCGCCCGGGCCCTCAGACGATTCGAGGTCGGCCGCATCCTGCGCCCGCAACGGCAGCGCCTCCTGCGCGAGCGCAGCGCGACTCTGCCGCGCGAAGCGAGGGGGCCCGGGGGGTGCGAACGGCAGCGAGCCACCCCCCGTGAAATAAGGCGGTTCTGTGAAGGTCCGTAGCGTGTCGCCGGCGCGCAACCAGGGCGCGCGTGCGATGGCGGCCCCCACCACGTGGCGCACCGCCGCGTAGACCTCCTGGGCGCGGGCGAAGCGGACCTCCAGCTTCTGCGGGTGGACGTTGACGTCGACCTCGCGACCGGGAATGTCGAGGAACAGCGCCGCCAGCGGGTAGCGCCCCTTCTCCAGGAGCGGCCCATAGCCGAGCGCCAGCGCGTGCAGCAGCGACCGGTCGCGGACGAACCGCCCGCCGACGAACAGGAACGTCGAGCGCGCGGTGGCCGACACCTCCTCGGGTCCCGCCAGAAACGCCCGCACGCGGTGTCCCCCCTCGTCGCCGGCCGCCTCGTGCAGCGCGCTGGCCCCGCGCCGCGCCAGCGCCGCGCGCACCCGCTCGCCGAGATCGCGGTGCACCGGCAGATCGAGCGCCACCCGTCCCCCCACGCGCAGCCGCAGGTGGACCCCCGGATGGCCGATCCCCAGGCGCAGCATCGCCTCCGAGACGTTGGCCGTCTCGGTCGCCTCCGACTTGAGGAACTTCGCGCGCGCCGGCGTGTTGAAGAAGAGATCGCGCACGGTCACCTGCGTTCCCGGGGGCATTCCAATCTCGCGCGCGGCGGTCTCGACGCCCGCCTCGACCGTCAGCTCGAACCCCGCGTCGGCCTCGGGTGGCCGGGTGGCCAGGGTCAGCCGCGACACCGCGGCGATCGACGGCAGCGCCTCGCCACGAAACCCGAACGTCGCCAGCCCCCAGAGATCGTCGGCGGCCGAGATCTTGGACGTCGCGTGCCGCCGCAGCGCCAGGCGGGCGTCGTCGGGCGGCATGCCGCCTCCGTCGTCGACGACGCGTACCAGCCGCCGCCCCCCGGCCTCGATCTCGACGTCGATGCGCCGCGCCCCCGCGTCGATGGCGTTTTCGACCAGCTCCTTGACGATGGAGGCCGGCCGTTCGACCACCTCACCGGCGGCGATCTGATCGGCCAACGCGGCCGGCAGCACCCGGACCTTCGCTCGCGCGGCGGGGGAGCCGTCCATCCGGCGACACTACTACTGCCGCGCCAGCTTGCTCACGAGATCTTCACTGGCGCCGCGGACGGCGGCCTCCAGCGCCTCCAGCTCCATGCTCGTCCGCAGCTGGGGACGAAACTGTCGCCTGGGCTTCTGCACGGTCGCCTGACCGTTGGTCAGCATGAAGACGCCGCCCGAGGGCTGCCGGCTGATCACCAGCTGGACGGCGCAGCTGACCTCGACGTCGCGGCCGGTCGTCTCGAGCGACAGCGACTTGATGACCCCGTCGATGGCGTAGGTCCCGTGCCGCTCGCTCGGATCGACGTCGCCGAACGGGCGAAGCTGGTCGATCAGGAAGTCGCGCATGTGGCTCTGCAGCGCCGCGCCGGCCCGATGTCCGGGATCTCCGATCGCCTTGACCTCGAACGACGCCGTGGGCGCCGCGTGCCGGCGGATATCGGCTTCGCCCGGTGCGTGCCCCCCCTCGTCGATCCCCATCCGGCGGAGCGCCGTGCGAGCGGCCCGCCGCACGGCCGGCTCGGGATCTCCGAGCGCCGCCGCCAGGGCGTCGCGCGCCAGGGGCGAGCCGACCTGCCCGAGCGACTCGGCCGCCGCCGCGCGCACGCCCGAATCGCTGTCGCGCAGCGCGCCGACCAGCGCCGGGATGGAGCGGACCTGGTGCAGCCGGCCGAGGATGAGCGCCGCTTCGATCCGGACTTTGAAAGAGGAGTCACCCGCCAGTGACTCCTCGACGTCCTCGATCTTCACTTCCCGCGCGGCGTGGACGGCCGTCTCTCCGATCGCCGCCAGGACCAGCGCGGTACCGAGCAGCGCGAGGGATGTCCGACGCGCTTGGGCGGGGGAGGGCAGACGCACCGCCCGCTCAGCATCGCCGATCCCACACGCGCCGGTCAATCAGATCGTATGATGTCTTTCTGATGTCTTCGATGTCCGCCATCTCGCTCGCCTATTCGGTCGACGCCGACGACGCCTTCATGTTCCACGCGCTGCGCGCCGGCGCGATCGACACCGGGGGGCTGACGTTCACCCACCGGCGCGACCACACGGCGGCGCTCAACCAGTTGGCGATCGACGGCGCGACCGACGTCGTCGCCGTCTCGCTGGGCGTCTATCCGGCGATCGCCGCCCGGTACCAGCTGCTGCCGCACGGCGCCTCCGTGGGGCGCGGCTACGGTCCCGTGGTGGTGGCGCCGCGCCCGCTCACGCCGGCCGATCTCGCGGGGCGGCGGGTGGGAATTCCGGGCGCGACCACCACCGCTTGGCTGGTGCTGCGCCTCATCGCACCCGAGGCGATCGGCGTGGAGATCCCGATCGCGCCCTTCAACCGAATCTTCGACGCGCTGGCGGCGGGCGAGGTCGACGCCGCGCTCCTGATTCACGAGGGGCGGCTGCTCTACCCGGCGCGCGGCCTCCACCTCTGCGCCGACCTCGGCGTCTTCTGGTTGGAGAGGACGGGGCTGCCGCTCCCGCTCGGCGTCAACGTCATCCGCCGCGGGCTGGGGGACGAGCTGGTGGCGCGCGTCTCCGGGATCCTGAGATCGAGCATCGCCTGGGCGCTCGCCAACCGCGCGCAAATGATCGCGCTGATTGCAGCCGAAGACAGAGGAGATAAAGCGCTTTCAGACAAGACGCTTATCGATAATTACTTAAAGCTTTACGCGAATGGAGACACGGCCGCCATCGCCGACGATGCGCGGCGTGCCGTCGACGTGCTGTTCGGCGAAGCGCGCGCCGCCGGCCTCTTGCCAGACGACGCGCCGGCCGACTGGGCGCCTTAGCGGACGAGGGGGCGCGAGGCGCTCAGGGATCGAACGGGTCGACCCACTTCTTCTTCACGGGCGCAGGCAGGGGACCGTCGGTCGCCGAATCGTCCGGTGCTGCCTCTGTGGGGTCGCTCGCCGCATGCGCGCCGGTCTTCTTGTGGGCCGCGACGGGGCGGACCGGGTCGGCGGTAACCTGGCGCGCCAGGTGGGAGGTGGCCATCGCGAGCGGACGCACCGTCTTCGCGGGGGCGGTCATCGACTCGCTGGCCGGCGGCAACTTGACCACCACTGGATCGACAGCGGGCGCCACCGGTGCGGCTTGCACCACGGGCGCGGGCGGCACGACTGGCGCGGCTTGTGCGACGGGTGCGGCTGGTACTTTGGGCGGCGTCGCGGCGGCCGGCGGGTCCGGGAGCGGAGTCGTCTCCAGCACCACCGGCTGAGGATCGCGCACTCCGGCCGGCTCGGCCGCGCGCGCGCGGATCCGGTCGACGGCCAGGGTCGTCACGATGCCGCCGGCGAACGCGGTGAGGCAGAGGCCGATGAGCACGTTCTTCGAGACGACCACGCCATCGGTGGCGGCGGCCAGTGTCGAGAACCGGTTCGACGGAACGCGCGCCATTCGCTCCGTGGGAATTCTCGCCCGTACCACCGCTGGCGTTCCTTCAAGAGGGGTAACGGAGGCCGGTGTCACCACCGGCGGCGGCGTCACGTTCGCCTTGATCTTGAACTTCTGATTCCCGACCGAGAAGGGCCCACCCTCCGATGCCTGCAACACGAATCGTCTCCTTATCGCGCTGGACCATATTCCAGAAACGGTCAAGACGCTGTGTCAATCTCGTAGATGTTTCATAAAACGTGCGGCAGCTGATTCGCAGGTTCATGAGCAAGGAACGCCGCGGCGCGCGGATCTTTCGCGGAAACGCGAAGGCACCGCTCGGGCCCTCGTTTCCCGCCCGGCTCATGGTCCTTCCGTACGCCTCAGCTGGCGGGCGCGAGGTCCAGCAAGCGGGCGACCAGCTGGCAGGCGGCGCGCGAGGCGTCGCGGTGGTGGCGGCGCCACTCGTCGTGTCCGCTCGGGGCGACCCGGTTGGCGATCCCCAGCACGGCGCCATATTCGACGCCGGCGGTCGCCGCCGCGCGGGCGACGGCGAAGGCCTCCAGGTTCTCCAGCGTCGCACCGGTCGCGGTGGCGATCTGCCGGCCGAGCGCCACCGATCGGGTGATCGCCAGCGGGCAGGCGACGGCGACCGGTCCGGTCGACCCGGGAGCGGCGGCCCGCAGCGCCGCGCGCAGGCGGCGTGAGGTCTCGCTGCGCAGGACGGTCGGCGCCGGGAGATAGGCGTCACCTCTCAGCGCCGCGGTCGACACGCAGAAGATCTCGCCCGCCACGGCCGCCGTCCCGATCGCCGCGCGCGCCAGCTTCGCCGGACCGTAGATCCCAGCGGTGCCGACGAAGAGGACCCGGGTGGGGCGTGCGGCGGCGATGGCGCGCGCCGCGCCGACCGCGGCGTCGATCGCCCCGATGCCGACCGGCGCCAGTACGATCCCGCGCGCGCCGGGCACGAGGCGTCGCAGCGGTTCGATCTCCGGTTCGAACGCGGAGACGACCAGGGTGCGGGTCAACTCAGACCCGCATCGCCTGGGGGATGAATCGACAGCAGGTTCATGAAGGTCGCGGCCACGCCGCGGGTTGGCGGCGTGGCTGGGATTGCCGCCCGGTGGCTCAGCGGCGGTCGTTCAGCTTGGACAGCAGGCGCAGGATCTCGAGGTAGAGCCAGACCAGCGTCAACAGAATCCCGAACGCGCCGTACCACTCCATGAACTTCGGCGCGCCCATCCGCGCCCCCTGCTCGACGACGTCGAAGTCGAGCACCAGGTTGAGCGCGGCGACCACCACCACCACCAGGCTGATGCCGATCCCGAGCGGCCCCGACGAGTACATGAAGCCCATGTGGACGCCGAACATGCCGAGCACCATCGACAGCAGATAGACGAGCGCGATGGCGCCGGTGGCGGCGATGACCCCCAGCTTGAACCCCTCGGTCGCGCGGATGGCCTTCGTCTTGTACGCGACCAGCATGACCGCTAGCACGCCGAAGGTCAGCGCCATCGCCTGGAACGCGATGCCGTGATAACGAAGCTCGAACATCGCCGAGATGCCGCCGAGCGCCAGCCCCTCGCACACGGCGTAAATCGGCGCGGTCACCGGCGCCCAGCTCTTCTTGAAGATGGTGACCATCGCCGTGACGAACCCGCCGAGCGTTCCGAACATGAGCCACGGTACGACCGCGGACGGATCGCGCGTCTCGAACAGCATCCGCCAGGGCCAGATCGCCGCGAAGATGGTGATCGCCAGCAGGATGGCCGTCTTGTCGACCGTCCCCTGGATCGTCATCGCGCGCGTCTCGGTGCGCGAGGAGGTGCTCGGCGCGCTCGGATCAACGGCCACGAAGCCGCCGAACGACTTCGAGGAGAGGGCCGGGTTTGAGGTGCGGAACGCTGTTCTCATCGCCATGGTGGGGAGTCTAGCACCGCCGTTCACAGCGCAACCACACGGTAAATATTCCCCCGGCAACGGGTAAAATCTCCCAGTTCGATGGCCGTCCGTGACATGAAACGCGACAGACGCGGGCGCGGGTGCCAGGCGCGATCATTGCTCGATCCATGACCACCTTGAAGAGAACCACCCTGGCGGCGGCGATGCTGTTCGCGGTCGCAGCGGTCGCGTTGCTGGCGATCTGGGACGCCGACCGCGAGGCGGCGCGGGCGCTCGGCGACTTCGCGGACGAGCAGGCGACGCTGGCACGCGCGCTCGCCGCCGTGGTCCAGGTCGCAGCCCGCGTCGACGCGCGCCAGGTGCTGGCAGAGCTCAGCGCGGTTCCGCGCCCGTCGGACACGGTCGTGCTCGTCCGGCGCGCCGGCGCCCGTGCCTTCCTGAGCGGCGGGGGCCGCCAGCTCGTGGCGCCGGCGGTCGACGCGGCCTTCGGGCGTGGCGACACGGTCACGCGGCTGTCCCGCCCCGAGGCGGCGGCGCTCGGGCTTCCCACCCGCACCGCCTGGGCCGGCCTGGCGCGCGTCGATGGGGGGCGGTCGGGGGTCTGGGAGGTCGCCGCCGTCGCCAGCGCCCAGCGCCAGCGCGATCGCGAGCGCGCGGCGTCGCGTCGCCTCGTCGGCAGCGTGGCGGCGGCGGCGGTGTTGGTGCTGGCCTTCGGCGGCTTCGCCATGCGGCGGCAGCGCAAGGAGCTGTTGCTCGCGCGCGAGCTGGCGGTGGCGGCGCTGCAGCAGCGGGGCGACGAGCGGCTGCAGCGGGCGGGGCGGATGGCGGCGCTGGGGACGTTGGCCATCGGCGTGGCGCACGAGATCGCCACGCCGCTCGGTGTGATCGCCGGGCGCGCCGAGCAGCTGGTCCCGCGCGCCGAGGACGAGCGAATGCGGCGCGGCCTTCTCGCCATCCTCGAGCAGGTCAAACGGATCGACGAGGTCATTCGGGGCCTCCTCGGTCTCGCGCGCGGCGACGCGCCGACGGGCGATCGCCTGTCGCCCGCGATGGCGGTCGAGGCCGCCGTCGGGCTCTGCGAGCACCGGTTCGTCAAGGCGGGCGTGCCGCTCGGGCGCGAGGTGACGGCCGACCTGCCCGACGTCAACGGCGACGCGCGGCTCATCGAGCACGCGCTCGTCAACTTGCTGCTCAACGCCTGCGACGCCTGCCGCGGCGGCGGGAGCGTCACCGTGCGCGCAGATGCCCGCCACGAGCGCCGCGAAGTGGTCTTCACCGTCGCCGACACCGGCTCCGGCATCTCCGAAGCCGACCTGCATCGCGTCGTCGAGCCGCTGTTCACCACCAAACCGGTGGGGGAGGGGACAGGCCTCGGCCTGGCCATCGCGCGCGAGATCGCCAGCAGCCACCGGGGCGGGTTGACGGTGGAGGCGGGACTGACCGGTGGCACGGTGGTGACGATCTGGCTGCCCGCGGCGGCCGAGTCGGCCGTCGGGGCGATCGGCACTGTCGGAAAGGAAACGCACCTTGGCTGAGCACGCGCGCATCCTCGTCGTCGACGACAATCTGGAGATGGCCCGCACGCTCGGCGAGGGGCTGGGCGACCACGGCTATCAGGCGATCGCCGTCAGCTCGGGGGCCGAGGCGATCGGCCGGATGGAGGCGGGCGGTGTCGACGCGGTGGTGACCGACCTGCGGATGCCCAACATCGACGGGCTGGCGGTGCTGGAGAGCTCGCGCCGCCTCGATCCCGGCCGCCCGGTGATCATCATGACCGCGTTCTCGGCGATCGACAGCGCCGTCGAATCGATCCGACGCGGCGCCAACCACTACCTGACCAAGCCGTTCAAGCAGGACGAGCTGCTCATCTTCTTGAGCCGCGCGCTGGAGGAGGTCCGGCTCCGGCGTGAGGCCGCGGCGCTCAAGCGCGAGCTCGGCGGCCGGGCGGTGGCGAAGACCATCGTGGGCGACAGTCCGCCCATCCGAGCGCTGCGTGAGCTGGTGGCGCGCGTGGCGGACGCGCCGGTTCCGATCCTGATCCAGGGCGAGACCGGCACCGGCAAGGGGTTGGTGGCGCGCGCGCTCCACGCCGAGGGGGCACGCGCGACGGGGCCGTTCGTCGCCGTCAACTGCGCGGCGATCCCCGAGGGTCTGCTGGAGAGCGAGCTCTTCGGTTACGTGCGCGGCGCCTTCACGGGGGCGGCCCACGATCGCGCCGGCCTCTTCGCCGAGGCGTCGGGCGGCACGCTGTTCCTCGACGAGATCGGCGAGATGTCGCCGGCGCTGCAGGCCAAGCTGCTGCACGTGATCGAGGCGCAGAGCGTGCGCCCGGTGGGGGGCACCCGCGAGCTCCCGGTCAACGCCCGTATCGTCGCCGCCACCAACCGCAACCTGACCGTGGCGGTGCGCGAAGGAAAGTTCCGCGAGGATCTGCTCTATCGGCTCGACGTGGTGGCGATCGCGCTCCCGGCGTTGCGCGACCGGCGCGAGGACCTGCCTCAGCTCTGCGCGCACCTGCTCGCCGAGCTGGGGGGGCGCTACCCGGCCTCGCCGGTCGAGCGACTCGGCCGGGAGGCGCTGGCGGTCATGGGGCGGCACGCCTGGCCGGGCAACGTCCGCGAGCTGGCGCACGTGCTCGAGCGGACCGTGCTGCTGGGGCGGAACGCCGAGATCGGCGTCGACGATCTGCCGCCCGCGGTGCGCGATCCGGCCGCCGCCGATCCGCTGGAATTTCGCGGCGAGATTCTCCCCATTCGGGAGCTGCAACGGCGCTACGCCGCCTGGGCGCTCACCCAGACCGGCGGCCACCGGGCCCGCGCCGCCGAGAAGCTGGGGATCGACGTCAAGACGCTGCGCGGCTGGCTCGAGTAGTCGCCGCCCGGAGAATCAGAAATTCGTCGCTCCTTCTTGGGGGACGAATAATCAAATGGCTCGTGCCGGTTTGCAAGGCCAATGGCCGAGCCACCTCCGAGGCAGGTGCGCTACGGGTTCGGAATCAGATCGTCGACCATGATCGAGATGGTCGTGTTGGCCAGCGCCGCGTTGCCGGTCTTCTTGCCGAAGGTGATCATCTTGGAGGTCCCGGGCGTCCCGTCGAGGAGGGCGTCAGCGGTGGCGACGTAGCCGACGCTGATCAGGCTGGTTCCGTCGACGGAGGCAATCTCGTCATTGACCATGACGCCCTGGGTGGCGGCGTCGGTGTTCGGGTAGACGGAGCTGACGACGAAGTTCATCCCTGACGCGTCGAGCCCGATCGTGAACCCGACGCGCCGGAACTCGTCGGGGATCGGCGGCGTCACATAGGGCTGCAGGTGGAGCTGGCCACCCGGGTAGTCGATGGTGACCAGGAAGTTGCGCAGGAAGCTGCCACCCAGGAGGCAGTCGATCTGCTCGTGCAGCTCGTCGTTGCTGATGTTGTCGAGCAACGGATCCGGCTGGGAGGGATCATTGCTCACGATGGTCATCACCGGTGGATCGGAGATCGTCACGCCGCCCACGGTGATCGATTTTGCGCGGCTGACAGAGGCGTTCGAGGCGCCCGCGATCGTCATGATGGCGATCCCGCTCGTCAGCTGGGCGCGCCCATCCGAAACCAGGCCGGCGTAGACGGTCGAACGCAGCGAGACCTCGGTGGCCCCGGTGTCGAGGATGCACAGGTGCTCGTCGCTGCTGTCGGTGCCGTCGAAGAAGACGTTCACCGGAATGCGGGTGGGCGGGATGGCGATCACCGGGCTGTTGATGGGCTGGCCCTGGGCGTTGGTGCCGAGGTTGACCGACGTCGTTCCGCCGCCCGCCAGGGTGAACGGGACGACCCCGCCGGGCAGCTGGACGTCGGTGCGCGTGGTGCTGGCGGTGCAGCCGAGGCAGAAGCCCTCCATCATCGGCGCTGCGTAGTCGAGCTGGACGGGGAACTTCTGCATCACGTCGCCGCCCAGGATCCCCCCGAAGCCGAGCGCGTCCATCATCGCGTTGGAGACCTGCAGCACCGGGGTGTTGTCGATGACGACGACCGGCTGCCCGCTGGCGCCGATGAGGCCGAGGTTCACCTTGGTCGGGATCTGCGCGTTCGTGGTGGGCGGCGTCTTGTTGAACAGCGACGGATCGATCAGGACGACCGGCGATCCGCTGTCGATCAGCATCCCGAAATATCCAGGATCCTCGTCCATCGCGTTCATCGACGCATTGACGAAGACCAGGTTGCCGGAGATGAGGGCGGTCGCGGGCTCGCCCAGCGTCCCCATGGTGGTGATCCCCGCGTTGTTGCTGCTGCTGCTGCCGCAAGAAAGGGCCGCCAGAGCGACGAGCCCGCAGACATTCAAGCGAAGCTTCATGGGGAGGATCTTCGGTCTAACAGGGGCGGAACGCAATCAGCGCCGTGTGAACTGTGCGTTGCAGATCCTGTGCTAGTGTCTCGCCGCACTTCAAAGGAGAACGCAATGAGCTTGGTCACGAAGAAGGCCCCGGAGTTCACGGTCGATGCGGTCGTCGGTGATGGCGACTTCAAGAAGGTTTCGCTCTCGGACTACAAAGGGAAGTACGTCGTGCTGTTTTTCTATCCGGCGGACTTCACTTTCATCTGTCCTACGGAGATCCAGGAGTTCTCGCGGCGGTATGAAGAGTTCCGCGGCCTCAACTGCGAGGTGCTGGGCGCCTCGACCGACTCCAAGCATTCGCACAAGGCCTGGGTCAAAGGCGGGCTCGGCAAGCTGAACCACCCGCTGCTGGCCGACTTCAACAAGACCGTCGCGCGCGATTACGGCGCGCTCATGGAGGAGAACGGCATGGCGTTGCGCGCCACCTTCATCATCGATCCGAACGGCGTCGTTCAGCACGCGTCGTACAACGCCGACCTCCTGGGGCGCTCGGTCTCCGAGACGCTGCGCCTCGTCCAGGCCCTGCAGACCGGCGAGCGCTGCCCCGTCGAGTGGAAGCCCGGCGCCAAGACGCTGGGAAAACCGGCGTAGGCAATGGGAATCTTGGGAGGGTTTCCAAACCCTCCCGCGACGGGCTTCGGCGAGCGAGGCCACGCGAGCCCGCCCTTCCTAGATTTTGCCTAGATTTTGCGTCGACCTGGCGCGGGCGCTTATGCTCGCGCTGTGAGGTCGGGTTTCCGCGCTGTGGGGTGCGCCGCGCTGATCGCGGGCGGCGCATGCTCGCAAGCGCCGGCGCCGGCGCCCGCCAAGCTCTGGACCCTGTTCGACGTCGAGGCGCTCAGCGCCACCGGCGCGACCTCGCTCGGCGGCGCTGACGACGGGCTGCCGGGCGGGCTCCGGCTCGATCACATCCTCACCGGCTCGAGCCTCTTCCCGCGGCAGACGTTCTCCGAGAGCTACGCCTCCGAGTACGTGACGACCGAGGTCTGGGCCAACTACCCCCAGGTCTGGACCCAGCCGATGTATGTTCCGGTCACCGGCTGGACCGGCGGTGTTCCGCAGCTTCTCGTCGACGCGACGGGCGTCTGGCATCCCGTCTTCGGGGTCGGCCCGCCGAGCGGGTTCTACAGCCCGTTCTGGCAGACGATCTACTTCGACGTCCCCGCGGGCACGCCGACCAACGCTATCACCTCGGGGCAGCAGGTCCTCGACGGCGATTACCCGCAGCACGAGGGGGGCGGGCGCACGGTCCCCATCGTCCCCCAGGACGTCGCAGCCGCGTCGCCTGCCGGCCCCGTCGCCGGCAAAGGGTGGCTGAACGGCGGGCCGGTCTACTTCCTCGACTTCGGCAAGGGGCTGTTCGGTTGGGACCCGGTGACGAACGTGGCGAACGAGACGCCGATCTACGTCTTCCTGATGCGGGACGCGGAGGGGAACCTGCAGGCGCCTGACATCCCGACCGTCGCCGGCGACGGCCCGCCCGGCACCCACGCCACCTCGGTGCCGATGATCGACGGCTTGCCGCGCTACGCCTCGTACTGGCGGATCTACACCGTCGAAGTCCCGCCCACGGCGCGCATCTTCTCGCCCGATCCGGCCCAGCAGGGGGCGCTGCAGGCACTCGGCGTCCCGGTGGTCACCCTGTATGACCCGACGGTGGTGGCCGACAACCCGGCCATCGTCGGACGGATCGCGCTCAACCCGAGCGACCCGTCGATCGGGCAAGCCGGCTGCTTCGACACCGATGACACCGCCGACTACGGCCCCGACAACCCGACCACCGGCCACTGCCTCTATCTCGATTCGCAGGCCAACGTCGAGAACAACATCGATCCGGGCGCGATCCAGCCGACCAACATCACCGTCACCTGCCCCTTCATCCAGTACAAGACCCTCACGGAGACCCCGATCCTTTGACCGCGCGGGCGCTGCTCGCCGTGGCCATCGTCTGTTCGGGGGCGCGCGCGGTCGCGCAGGCGCCGGCCTCGGCGCCGCAGGACGCGGAGCCGGAGCCGATCAACGACAGCGACGGCTACACGCCGCCGGCCGAGGCGACGCAGACGTTCACCGTCGACGGCTACATCGACGTCGGGTTCGCCAAGGCCCAGGGGAACGGGACCAGCTTCGCGCCGGGTGACCAGACCATCCCGGCCGACTACGGCGTCGACACCTTCGCGCCGGCGGTCAACTCGCGTGGCGACGTGGCGTCGACGAACTCCAACGGGCGATTCGTGAACGGATTTCTTCCGCGGTCGGCGGGGATCGGTGGGAACGCTTCGTTCCTGCTGAACACGCTGGACGTCGATCTCAAGTACACGCCCACCACCGCGCCGCTGATGGTCTTCTCGCGGGTGCAGTTCCTGCCGCGCTTCACCGGCTCGGGCGACGAGACCCGCGTCTACGTCGAGCAGGCCTTCGGGCGTCTGGTTCCGTTCGACAGCCAGGAATTCGCGCTCAGCGCCGGCAAGTTCGATTCGGTGTTCGGGATCGAGTACCTCGACAACGAGGCGAACATTCGCACCGGCGTCACGCCCTCGCTGGTGGCGCGCTACACGACTGGCCAGTCGATCGGCGTCAAGCTGTTCTACCGGATCCAGATCGAAGCGCTGCAGTCGGCGGTCAGCCTGAACGTCGCGGCGACCAACAGCGGCAACTTCGTCGAGGCGCTGCAGCCCCCCGACGCCAGCCTCACCGGCGAGCCGGTCGGCGCCGGGCGGCTCGGTTATGAGCTGAACACCCGAGGGATCCAGGCCAAGCTCGGCGCCTCCGGCATGACCGGTCCGCGCAACGATCAGGCGTTGCAGGCGGCGCACCAGACCGCGTACGGGTTCGACGCGCGCGTCGCGGTCGCCGGCGTCTACCTCAACGCGGAGTACGTCCACGTCGACGAAGGGGAGGGGGGGCCGAAGACCACCTCGCTGGGAGAGTTTCCGATCTCCTCGAGCTTCAACGCGCGGGGCGGCTACCTGCAGCTCGCCTACGCGCTGCCGTTCTCCGTCGGGCCGCTGCGCAAGCTGACCGTCTACGGGCGCTACGACCACCGGCACGCCTGGTTCGAGGGGTTCACGCCGATCACCGTCGACCGGTTCACGGGCGGGCTGCGGCTCGATCTGTGGGAGTCGCTCATCCTCAAGGCCGAGTACCTCGACAACCGCGAGCTGGCCGGCGCGCCGACGGTGGCCAACAACGTCTTCACCTCCTCGTTGGTGTATAGCTGGTGACGATGAGGCGGGCGTCGATTCTCGGCGGAACGTGGCTGGCGGTCGCGTTCGCCTCCCTGCCGGCCGTCGCCGCGCCGCCCCCTTCGGATGCGCGCGGGTGGCTCGGCGAGGAGCTGCCGCTGCCGCTGGCGGTGCGCACGCCGCAGGATCTGGCGGTCAAGTCGGCGGCCGAGAAGCAGTACCTCATCTTCAACCTGCTCGCCGGCGGCAAGCTGGCCTGGGACGCCGGCGACGTCGCGAGCGCGGCCACGAAGTGGGAGGCGCTGCTGAAGCTTCGCCCGCTCGATCCCGAGCTCGAGCGGACCATCAAACCGCTGGCGCACGAGGCCCGCGCCCGCGCCGGTGGCCAACCCGCCCCGCCGGCCGCGGCGGCGCCGGCCGAAGCGCCGTCGATGCCGCCGCCTGTCGCGCCGCTGCCTGCGGCGGCGCTGGCCACCGTCACCGTGAGCGGCACCGTCTCGGGCGGCGGCGCGCAGGGACCGGGGGGCGCGGTCATCTGGCTCAAGCGAGCGAACGGAGAGACGCCGCGCCCCAGCCCGGCGCGCGGCAAGGTGATCACGCAGGTGGGGAAGATGTTCGTGCCGCGGGTCCTGGTGGTTCCGGTCGGCAGCAAGGTCGCCTTCCGCAACGACGATCCAATCTTCCACAACATCTTCTCGCTCTCCAAGCCGAACGAGTTCGACACCGGGCTCTACAAGCAAGGGGCGACTTACACCGAGACCTTCCGGCATCCGGGCGCGGTGCAGCTTCTCTGCAACATCCACGCTTCGATGCTGGGGTTCGTGGTCGTCGTCGACACGCCGTACTACGCCGAGGCGGAGGGCAGCGGCGCCTTCGCCATCAAGGGCGTTCCACCAGGGGACTACGAGCTCGAGATCTGGCACGAGGCGGCCGCCAAGCCGACGATCGAGCGCGTCTCCGTCGGTGCCGGCGGGCTGCGTGGCCTGGCGCTCCGGGTCGGCGGCGACAAGCGGGCGCCGCAGTTTCTCCCCGACAAATCGGGCAAGCCGCGCCAGTCCCACCTGGGGTATTAGCCGCCCCTCCCGCGGTGAGCTCGTGCGAGCAGAGCTCGCGCTCCCTGACGCGATCTAGACCTTGTTGAGAAAGTCGACCGCTTCGCGCGCGGCGGCCTCGAACGGGTCGAGCTGGCCCGGGAAGAGGTGGGTGGCGCCGTCGACGATCCAGAGCCGCTTCGGCTCGGCCATGGCGCCCACCGCGCTCTCGATGGCGTCGCGGGCGCCGTACTCGTCGTCGGACGCCTGGATGATCGCCTTCGGCTTCACGCAGCCGTTCAGAAAACCGTAGTCGAACATCTTGAGCGCCAACCCCACGCCGAGGAGCTTGCCGACCCGCGCGTCGCCCGCGCCGACCGAGAGGCCGACCCGCGCGCCGAACGAGAACCCGGCGATCCAGAGCGGCAGCGTCGGGTGGCGCGCCTGCAGGAAATCGAGCGCGGCGCGCGCGTCGTCCTCTTCGCCGACGCCGTCGCCGTACCTGCCGGTCGAGGCGCCGACGCCGCGGAAGTTGAACCGCAACGCCGCGACACCCCCGTCCACCAGCGCCTTGGCCAGCCGATAGACGACGTTGTTGTTCAGCGTCCCGCCGGCAAGCGGGTGTGGGTGACAGACGACCGCTGCCGCCCTGGGCGCTTCCGGCTCACGCAGGATCGCCTCCAGCTGCCCGTGGGCGGCGGGAATGACTGTGCGACCCGACGGCGAAAGCGGCTGCGACATTCGAACGTGATGTTAACCCAGTCGCACACGGGACTTCCCGTCTCACCCCTGCTGCCCGACCCACTCCCCCGGACGCGCCGCCCCGAACCATCCCCCTACCATTGCCCCTGTCGTTGCCCGCGCGTCGACCGCTCTCCGCCGCCCCCTCACGCTCCGCGGAAAGTCCCGTGTGCTCTGTCGATAAGCTCTGCTCTCGCCGACGTGTCCTTCAATGTCCGTCAACGTTCCTCAACCTATTCAAGCGCCGTGCCGGTTGGCCGGGCCAGCACGCTCCTGGAATTTCGCGGCCTGCGACGCGAGAGGCGCCGAGGCAGTAACCGCCCGAGCGGGGGCCGTTACGTGGCCAGAAAATCCTGCACATTGACCGCCGCCGCCCGATGGACAGGTTTCGGGCGGGAGGGGCTCAGATGAAAGATGACCTCAAGCGTGACATCAAAGGCAAGGTGGACGACATCAAGGGGCGCGTGAAGGAAGCGATCGGCGCGCTCACTGGAAACAAAGAGACGCAGGCCGAAGGCACGGTCGAGCGGTCCGCTGGCGCCGCCAACGAGAAGGTCGCGGAGGTTGAGCGGAAGGTCGGCAAGCCCCACGGGACTGAAGAAGCCGACGATGAGTGAGGGGCCGGTTACTTGGGCGCGCAGT
Organism: Polyangia bacterium; assembly: GCA_036267635.1. Lineage (GTDB taxonomy): Bacteria > Myxococcota_A > Polyangia > Fen-1088 > Fen-1088 > JADGRB01. Next base: position 30,540 of record DATAVR010000168.1, read on the forward strand.
AAGCGACGCCCACGATACCCGCGCTGATGGTGAGGCCGCCGTCGATCCCGGCATCGGCGTCGGTCGCCACCGTACACTGGAGCGACGGATCGCCAGTGCAGGGGTTCGCCGGCGAGCAGGCCGGTAGGCAAAGAGGGGTCGGCTGTCCGGGTAGAGTGGCGCAGGCGGCTCCGGAGGGGCAGGTCTCTCCGCCGGTGCAGGCCGCGCTGCACACCCCGAGAGCGCCGATGTCGGCGCAGAGACCAGTCGTGCAGGCCGCGTCTTCGAGGGCCCCGTCGGCATTCCGGCAGGAGGCCCCGAAGTCCTTCGCCGCGCCAATCGGGAGGCAGCCCGCAACCCAGGGCAGGGCGCTGGCGGCGCCGCCCGGAAGCTGCTGGCAGACGAGCCCTGCGGCGCAGGCCGCTCCTCCACCGCAGCTGGCGAGGCAGACGGGCGGCGTGACACCGGCGTCCGCCGGTGCTGGGCTCCCTCCGTCGCCCGCGGCGAACGGCGCGCCGAGCGCGATGGCAGCACAGACCGCACCGGCGCCGCAGAATCCCGTCGCGCAGCTGGTGGAGCAGAGCCCGCGCGAAAACGCCGGACCGCACCCCGACCCGAGCTTGCAGGCGCAGCGCAGCCCGTCGCTGCATTGGCTGTCGACGTCGCAGGCCGCCCCGGCGGAGAGCGGCAGCACCGAGATCAAGCCGTGGCGGACCTGCGAGACCGTTCCGACGGTGCCGGCGCCGGTCACTTTGACGTCATAGCTCTTCGGAAGCGCGTAGGTGTGCGACGGCGCGCGTTCCGACGACGACGGCGTCCCGTCGCCGAACGTCCAAAGAAAACTGGTGAGCGCCGATGAGCCGACCGGCGCGAACGAGACGGTGAGGGGCGCCGGCCCGCTGCAGACGACGGTCGTCACGTCGAAGGTCGCGCAGCCCGTCACGGAGATATCGAGCGTCAGCGGGCCCATGACGGCGCCGTCGGCGCCGGGGCCGGCGTCGGTGCGCGGCGCCATGTATGCGCGCTGGTTGCACCCGAGCGCGGCGATGCAGAGCGCAGCGCCGACGGCGATTCCTGAGGGTGGGCGGCGACCAACCACGGTCGCCCAGCCTCCCGCGCTCGCTGCCGCCGGTCAAGACGCGGCGAGGCGGGAGCGCGCCGCGCCGACGACGCGGGCCACCGAGTCGCCGTCGCCGACGAAGCCGAGACCGACGCGGTTGAGCGAGGCCACGACGTTCTTCACCACCACTTCGACCGACAGTTGGTCGTCCAGTTGATAGAAGTGCAGCACGGCGGTGTCCCCGACCTGCAATTGCAGCGTGGTCTCGATGGCGGCCCCGCTCTCGGAGACGTCACGGACGCGAACGGCGTTCGGATCGCCGCCATGCTCGAGCGTGGCGGCCCAGTCGACGTTGAAACGGGGGTGCTTGCGCTGGTAGCGGCCGATGTCGGCCGGGAGCTGGGGGACCTCGGCCGAGGGCGCGTCTCCGTCGAGCGCGCAGTCGACCTCGCCGTCGCGCTCGGCCAGAACGAGCTCCGCCATCTGATGAAAGGCTCGGACTTCGTCGTCGATTCCCCGGCGGGCGCAGAGCGGCTTCTTCGCCGCGATCGACTGGACGACCCGCGCGCTCTTGCGCAAGCAGCCGAGCGCGGTGAGGGGGATCCCCAGCTCCTCTCGTGTGAGTCGCGCGAGAGCGTGGAAGGACTCTGCCTCCTCGGCGGCGGCGGCGACGTTCCCCACCAACCCGCCGGCGAACCGCGCCAGCACCGCGGGCGCGTCGCCGCCGTGGCGCCGATGGGCGCGCCCGGCCGCCGCGCGCAAGAACCCGTAGGTCGCCGCCAGGGCCGCCTGGTCGCCCGTCGTCACCAGCAGGCGCTCGGCGCTGGAAAAGAAGGTCCACAGGTCGTCGCGCTGCGCGTGGCCGACGTCGACGATCACCACGTCGGCGTCCAGAAGTCCGATCGCTTCGATCACGGCGCCGCGGCCCCGGGCGTCGCCCGCGCCCCCGAGCATGGCCGCGGCGGGCCACAGACGGACATTGCGGATGCCGGTGGCACGTTCGGCGCTCCCCGGCGCCTCGACGCCGAACAGCGCGTGCTGGCGCGGGGCGCTGAGGTCCAGATCGACCACCAGCACCTGGCGGCCGAGGCCGGCTACCGCCACCGCCAGGTTCGAGGCGACGACGCTCTTGCCGACCCCGGGCAGGGCGGCGCCGATCGCGATGACCCGGGGGGCGCGACGTCCTGTCATCGCCGTCGGCCCGAGCGGCGGCCGCCAGCGGCCGGTCGACAGCATCCGCACGCGCACCGCCGCATGCGGCACCGACGATGACAGACGCGAAGACCGCGCCGAGCCTGAGTGGCGGTCGGACATCCGGTGTTCCCCCTGTCTCATCTGTCGACGGGTCGGGGGGATAGCTAAAGATGAGCCGTGGACTGGTCGATGAGGGGCGCATGACCTCACGAAACGGGGCGGGGAACACAGCCTGGGCCGAGCTTCCCGAAGACGCTCCAGACCTGACGCCGGACGCGATCACGCCGGCACCGGCCATGGCCCTGCCGGTCGACCTTCCCGTTTTGCTGCGCCAGCTGGAGGACGCCTACATTCGGGCAGCCCTCGAGCAGACACACAGCAACAAAAAGGAGGCCGCCAAGCTGCTCGGGCTCGGGCGAACCACGCTCGTCGAGAAGCTGCGTCGGCGGAACCTCGCAGCCGTCCGTTCGTCCTCCTGAAGCGACGGCCCGTCCGCTCCGCCTCCCGGTGATATAGATCCGCCGGCATGAAGGCGGTGGTCCTGGGAGCGACGAAAGGGATGGGGCGGGCGGTCGCCCGTCAGCTCGCGGCGCGCGGCGCCGAGCTGTTCTTGCTCGGACGCGACACGAAAGAGCTGGCGCTGAGCGCGCGGGATCTCGAAACGCGCGCTGGCAAACCGGCGGGATCGGTCGGAAGCGCCGTCTGCGATCTGGAGCGGCCGGAGCAGTTCGGGGCGGCGCTCGACGCGGCCGAGGCGGCGCTCTCCGGGCTCGACTGCGTGGTGGTGACCGCTGGCCTCTTCGCCACGCAAGACGAGCTCGAGGCCAATCCCGAGCTGACCCGCCGGCTCCTGACCGTTGATTTCGCCAACACCGTGGTGTTCTGCGAGGAGGCGCGACGCCGGCTGCTCGCGCGCGGTGGGGGCACGCTGTGCGTGTTCAGCTCCGTCGCCGGCGAGCGCGGACGCAAGCCGGTGGTGCTCTACGGCGCCGCCAAGGCGGGGCTGTCGCGCTATCTGGAGGCGCTCGATCACAAATTCAGGGCCGCGGGCCTGCGCACAGTCTGCGTCAAGCCCGGGTTCGTCCGCACCAGCATGACCGAAGGGCTGAAGGTGCCGCCGTTCGCGGGGGAGCCCGAGGCGGTCGCCGCGCGCGTGGTTCGCGCGATCGATCGCGGCCGTCCGGTCGTCTACGCACCCGGGATCTGGGCGCTCATCATGTTGGTCATCCGGTATTTGCCGCGATTCGTGATGCGGAAGATCAGTTTCTGAGATCAGTTTCTGAGATCAGTTTCTGAAATCGGTTTCTGAACGAACGAATTCATGTTGCCGGCGCCACGTCTTCCAGCATTCCACGAACCTGACTGGGCGGCTGTTCGCCGAGCGTTGAAGATCGTCGAATACTTCTCTTGACGCGGTCCCCAAGCTCGGCATAAATGCTCCGCGACGAGGATGAGTCCTCTCTTTCGACCTAGGCACAACACGCTCGCGCAGGTCTCTCTGTTCGTCGTGGCGGCAGGAGCGGTGGGCGTTCCGGGAGGCCTGATGCTGTACGCCCGCACGCCCTACGCGCGCGGCATGCAGGATCCCATCGAGCAGCCGTTGCAATTCGACCACCGTCACCACGCGCGTGACGAGGGGATCGACTGCCGCTACTGCCACAACACGGTGGATAAGTCCCCCTCGGCCAGCATCCCGCCGACGCAGCTCTGTCTCAACTGCCATTCGCAGGTCTGGAACAAGAGCCCGCTCCTGGAGCCGGTTCGCCAGAGCTTCATCGAGAATAAGCCGCTCGAATGGCGCCGGGTCTACAAGGTTCCCGAGTTCGTCTACTTCAACCACGCCATCCACGTGAACAAGGGCGTCGGCTGCGTGAGCTGCCACGGCCGCGTCGACAAGATGGCGGCGGTCGAGAAGGACACCACGCTGACCATGGGGTTCTGCCTCGACTGTCACCGCCATCCGGAGGCCAACATTCGGCCGGTCTCCGAGGTCGCCAACATGGACTGGAAGCCGGAGGGCGATCCGCTCGAGGCGGGACGGCTGCAGGCGGCGCAGAACGACGTCCACACACGTACGAGCTGCACCACGTGTCACCGATGAGGTCTTTCATTCAATGAGCTGCGACGACAACCACGAAGCCCGCGCGAAGGATCGCGTGCGACGGTCGCTGCCCATTGTGAAATCGGAGTCGCAAGGGGCCCCGGCGTCGTCATCGGCGTCGCGCAAGCTCTGGCGCTCGATCGAGGAGCGGACGCGCGCCGAGACACCGGGTGCGGCGAACGAGTTCCCCGGCGGCGCCGCCGACCTGGACGGCGTCTCGCGCCGCGGGTTCATGCAGCTCCTCGGCGTGTCGACGGCGGTCGCCACCGTCGGCGCGGCTTGCCGCAAACCGAACGAGAAGATCATCCCCTTCGTGCGGCGTCCCGAGGAGCTGACCCCCGGCAACGCGCTCCACTTCGCGACCGGCTACGCGCTCGAGGGATACACGAGCGGGCTCCTGGTCGAGAGCCACGAGGGGCACCCGACCAAGATCGAGGGCAACCCGTCGCACCCCGAAACGCTGGGCGCCACCACCACCACCGAGCAGGCGCTGATCCTTGGTCTTTACGACGACGATCGCGCCAAGCAGCTGCGCCGCGGCGCCACGCCGATCGCCTGGCCGACCTTCCTCTCGGAGGTCAAGGGCCGCACGGCGTCGCTGGCGCAGAACGGCGGTGCCGGGCTGCGGTTCCTGACCGGCCCGACCGCCTCGCCGCTGCTCGCCGATCTGCGCCGGCGGATCCTGGAGAAGTTCCCGCGCGCCAAGTTCGTCAGCTATTCCCCGGTCGCCGCCGACGGCGCGATCGAGGGGGCCAAGCTGGCGTTCGGGCGTCCCCTCATGCCCCGCCATCACCTGGGCGCGGCCGCCATCATTCTCTCGCTCGACGCGGACTTCTTGAACGACGGCCCGGAGCAGACGCGGCTGGCGCGCGAGTTTGCGTCGCGGCGCGAGCCGTCGCGCGACATGAACCGCCTCTACGTCGTCGAGCCGGCCATGACGGTGACCGGCGCGATGGCCGACCACCGCATGCGCCTGCGCTGCGGCGACGTCAGCGCCTTCGCCGCGGGTCTCTGCGCCATGCTGTCGGGTCGGGGCCTCTCGGCGCTCGGCCCGGTCGGCTCGCTCGGGCACGGCGCCGGGCTGTGGGATTCGAAGTGGCTGGTGGCGCTGGCCGCCGATCTGGAGAAGAACCGCGGCCGCTCGCTGGTGATCGCCGGCCGACGGCAGCCGGCGGTGGTGCACGCGCTGGCGGCGGCGCTCAACGCGGCGCTGGGCAACATCGGTTCCACCGTCGAGTACGGCGTGCCGATCACCACCGACCCGACCGCGGGCGTCGAACCGCTGCGCACGTTGGTCGACGAGATCGCCGGCGGCGCGGTCGACACGCTGGTGGTCACCGCCGAGAACCCCGCCTACGGCGGGCCGGTCGACTTCAAGCTGGGGCAGCTTTTGAAGCGCGTCCCCAACGTCATCTATCACGGCCTCTACGAGGACGAGACGGCGCAGAGCTGTAACTACTTCGTCCCCGCCGCGCACGCGCTCGAGTCGTGGGGCGACGGACGCGCCACCGACGGGGTGGTCACGATCGTGCAGCCGCTCATCGCTCCGCTGTGGGGCGGGAAGACCGAAGCAGAGGTGCTGGCGGCCTTCGTGAGCGACGGAGAGGTCGGAACGCACGCGCTCCTGCAGAAGTACTGGAGCAGCATGTCCAAGCTGCCGGGCAACCTGACCGGGTCGTTCGACGGCGTCTGGGAGCGCTGGCTGGCTGACGGGATCGTCCCCGACACGGGGGCCGGGGCCGAGCAGGGATTGGCCATCAACTCGCAGGCGCTGGCCCAGGCGGCGGCTCCGCTGCTCGCCAGCGACGCGGCGCTGGCGGGGGTGGAGATCGCCTTCGCGCCCGACCCCAAGACCTTCGACGGCCGCTTCGCCAACAACGCCTGGCTGCAGGAGCTGGCGCACCCGATCAGCAAGCTGACCTGGGACAACGTGGCGATGCTCTCGCAAACGACGGCCGATCGGCTCTCCGTCGAGACGGGCGACATGGTGACGATCACCTGCCGCGACCGGACGCTGGAGGCGCCGGCGATGATCGTCCCCGGTCACGCCGACGAGGCGATCACGCTGCCGCTCGGCTACGGCCGCGTCCACACCGGCCACGTCGGCCGCGCGGTCGGGTTCGACGCCACCGCGTTGCGCACCAGCCTTGCCCCCTGGTTCGATCGCGGCGCCGTCGTCGCCAACACCGGGAAACGCTACCGGCTGGCCATCACCCAAGATCACTGGACGATGTCGCCCGACGGGCGGGACATCCCGCCGCCCGCTGTGGAGGCCCCGCTCGCGGAGGTGCTGAACTCGGGATCGATGTTCCACGAGGAGCTGGAAGAGCGCCGCGGGCCACTGCCCGATGTCTTCAAGCCGGTCGACTACAGCGGCCAGACGTACAAGTGGGCGATGGCGATCGACCTCAACAAGTGCACCGGCTGCAACGCCTGCGTGGTGGCCTGCCAGTCGGAGAACAACATCCCCGTCGTCGGCAAGGACAACGTCTGGCGCGGTCGCGAGATGCAGTGGATCCGGATCGACCGCTACTTCAGCGGCCCGGTCGACGAGCCGCAGATGATCAACCAGCCGCTCGCCTGTGTGCAGTGCGAGACGGCCCCCTGCGAGTACGTCTGTCCGGTCAACGCCACCGTCCACAGCGACGAGGGGTTGAACGAGATGATCTACAACCGCTGCATCGGCACCCGCTACTGCAGCAACAACTGTCCGTACAAGGTCAGGCGGTTCAACTTCCTCGACTACACCGCCGACATCAGCCCGGCGCGCGAGATGGGAATGAACCCCGACGTCACCGTCCGCGCACGCGGCGTGATGGAGAAGTGCACCTACTGCGTGCAGCGGATCGAGCGCAAGCGGATCGCCACCCGCATCGAGGGACGCACCATCGCCGACGGTGAGCTCGAGACCGCCTGCCAGCAGGGTTGCCCCACGCAGGCGATCAGCTTCGGCTCGCTCAACGATCCGACCGCCAAGGTCACCAAGCTTCACGCCGACCCGCGCCGCTACGACCTGCTGCACGAGCTCGCCACCCGCCCGCGCACGGCGTATCTGGCGCGCGTGCGCAATCCCAACCCCGACCTCGTGAAGGTGGACTAGGCGATGGCCGCTCCCAATCTGTCGCGCGATCCGCTCGAGCCGCTTCCGCTGCTCGAGGGGAACCACACCGACAAGACCATCAACGACAGCCTGCTCGAACACGTCTGGCGTGGCGCGGGCAAAGGCTGGTGGGCTCTCTTCGCCTGCGCGCTCTCGGCGCTCAGCCTCCTCGGCATCGCCATCACCTGGACGCTCTACAAGGGCATCGGCGTCTGGGGGAACAACATCCCGGTCGGCTGGGCGTTCGGCATCATCAACTTCGTCTGGTGGATCGGTATCGGTCACGCCGGCACGCTGATCTCCGCCATCCTCTTGCTGTTCCAGCAAAAGTGGCGCACCTCGATCAACCGCTTCGCCGAGGCGATGACGCTGTTCGCGGTCATCTGCGCGCTGCTCTTCCCGCTGCTGCACACGGGGCGCCCCTGGTTCGCCGCCTACTGGCTGATGCCGTACCCGTCGGTGCAGCGGATCTGGCCGCAGTTCAAGAGCCCGCTCACCTGGGACGTCTTCGCGGTCTCCACCTACTTCACCATCTCGTTGCTGTTCTGGTTCCTGGGTTTGGTCCCCGACCTGGCGGCTCTGCGCGATTCGTCGAAGAGCAAGACCAAGCGGATGATCTACGGCCTCTTCGCCATGGGCTGGCGCGGGTCGGGGCGCCACTGGGCCGAGTACAAGTGGGCCTACCTACTCCTGGCTGGCCTCTCGACGCCGCTGGTGCTCTCGGTTCACACCATCGTGTCGTTCGACTTCGCGGTGTCGGTGCTCCCCGGCTGGCACACCACGATCTTCCCGCCGTACTTCGTCGCCGGCGCCGTCTTCTCGGGCTTCGCGATGGTCTTGACCTGGATGTTGCCGGCCCGCGAGTTCCTCGGGCTCAAGCACGTCGTGACGCTCAAGCACCTCAACAACATGGCCAAGGTCCTGCTCGTCACCGGGATGATGGTGACCTACGGCTACTTGATGGAGCACTTCGTCGGCTGGTACAGCGGCAACCCCTACGAGTACTCGGAGTTCTTCCGCGCCCGCCAGCACGGCCCGATGGCGCCCATCTACTGGCTGATGATGTTCTGCAACTGCGTCGTGCCGCAGATCTTTTGGTCCAAGCGCGCGCGCACCAACATCCTGGTGCTCTGGTTCGCCTCGATCCTGATCAACGTCGGAATGTGGTGCGAGCGGTTCACCATCGTCATCACCTCGCTTCACCGTGACTTCATCCCCTCGAGCTGGAAGGCCTATTCGCCGACCTGGGTCGACATCAGCCTGTTCATCGGCACGATCGGCCTGTTCTCGACGCTGTTCCTGCTGTTTCTCAAGTTCGTGCCGGCCGTGGCCGTCACGGAGATCAAAGAGCTGCGGCACGAGCTCGATCACGATCCGACGGCCGAGGGCGCGGGAGTGACGCACTGATGTCAGGCGGTCACGAAGACTCCGGGTTCGTCGCGCGCCGGTTCGTGCTGGCGGAGTTCGCCACGCCCGAGGCGCTGCTGGCCGGGACGCGCAAGGTGCGCGAGGCGGGCTACAAGAACCTCGACACGCACACGCCGATGCCGATCCACGGCCTCGAGGAGGCGCTTGGTCTCGGGCGCCCGAAGATCCCCCTCATCGTTCTGTGCGGGGCGATCGCCGGGGCGTGCATCGCCTACTCGATGATCTATTTCTGCAACGTGATCGACTTCCCCATCAACGTCGGCGGCCGCCCGCTGCACGGGCCGCCGGCGAACATCCCGATCACCTTCGAGCTGGCCGTGCTGCTGGCCGGCGGATCGTCGTTCTTCGGATTCTTCACGCTGGCGAAGCTGCCCCAGCCCTACCACCCGGTGTTCGAGTCAGAAGACTTCGCTCGCGCCGCCGTCGACGCCTACTTCCTCTCGGTGGAGCTGCCGCCGGAAGGGGACCCCGCCAAGGTTTTCGCCGAAGTGCAGGCGGTCGGCGCGCTGTCGGCCGAGCTGGTCACGGAGTCGGAGCGATGAGAGCCGCCGCGTGCAAGCTCGCGGTCATCCGCTCGTTGCCGCTGCTGCAAGCGCTGGCGCTCGTGCTGGGGCTCTCGGCGGTCGGCTGCGACGAGAACGTCCTCGATCCGATGGCCGACCGACAGCAGAAGTCGATTCGCTACAAAGAGAGCGACTTCTACGCCGACGGCCTGTCGATGCGCGCGCCGCCCGAGGGCACCGTGCCGCGCGAACGGATCACGCTGAACCCGCGGCTGACCAAGGGACGCGACCCGGACGGCCCGCTGCAGCCCAACATGGAGCCGCTGCCGAACTACGTACCGACGGTGCCGATCCCGGTGTCGCGCAAGCTGCTCGAGCTCGGGCGGAAGCGGTTCGACATCACCTGCGCGACCTGCCATGGTCCGCTCGCCGACGGCAAGAGCATCGTGGCGACCCAGATGTCGCTCCGTCCGCCGCCGTCGCTGCTCGACGCCAAGTACGTCACCAAGCCGGCCGGCTATATCTATGAGGTCGTCACCAAGGGATTCGGCCTGATGGCTTCTTACGCCGCCGAGCTGACCGTGGAAGAGCGTTGGGCGGTCATCTCGTACCTGCGCGCGCTGCAGCTCAGCCAAACCACGTCGGCGGCCGCGCTGCCGCCCGAGCTTCGGCAGCAGTTGGAGGCCTTGCCGGCGGATATGGAGTCTCCCCCGCCCGCGGCGCCGTCGGCCCCGCCCGAGCAGCATGAAGAGGAGAAACGGTGAGCGCTGCAACATCACACGCAGAGGCGCCCGCCGAGAAGACGCTGGCGTTCACCCCCTTCAAGGGGGGCGGCGCCTGGATGACGGGGGGCGGCCTGCTCGGCGTGGTCCTGATCGTGGTCACCCTGATCGGGGCCGCGATGAACCCGGCGGGATGGTTCTCCTATCTGATGGCCTTCGCCTACTGGGCCGGAATCGCCATCGCTTCGGTCATCCTGCTGATGATGCTGCACGCGACCCACGCCCGCTGGGTCACGGTGCTGCGCCGCCCGATCGAGGCGATGTCGTCGTCGGTGGGGATCTTCCTCTTGCTGTTCATCCCGCTCATCTTCGGGATGAAGCACGTCTACGTCTGGGTCGACCCGCCGGCGAGCCTGGGGCGAGAGGCGCTGAAGCTCATCGCTGGCAAGGCGGCCTACCTGAACGTCACCGCGTTCGTCGTCCGGGCGGTGATCTACTTCGGGCTGGCCATCCTCATCTCCTGGCGGCTGGCCAGCTGGTCTCAGAAACAGGACAGCACGGGCGACGTGATGCTGCTGCAGAAGCAGCGCAACCTCGGGGCAGGTGGGCTGCCGTTCATCGCCCTGGCGATCACGTTCGCCGCGTTCGACTGGTTGATGAGCCTGAACCCGACCTGGTTCTCGACGGTGTTCGGCGTCTACTACTTCGGCGGCAGCCTGGTGGCGGCGCTGTCGCTGCTGGCGATCATCACCAAGCGCGGGCGAGCGGCGAACGTGTTCGGCGGCAACATGAACGACGAGCACACGCACAACATCGGCAAGCTGATGTTGGCGTTCATCTGCTTCTGGACCTATATCGCCTTCTCGCAGCTGATGCTGATCTGGATCGCGGGCCTCCCCGACGAGACGCCGTTCTACATCACCCGCTTCAACCCTGGCTGGCGCTGGATCGGTGTCCTGCTCATCATCGGGCACTTCTTTGTCCCCTTCGGCGCACTCCTGTCGCGATCGCTCAAGCGCAACCCGCGCCAGTTGGCGATCGTCGCCGGGTGGATCCTGTTCATCCACTTCGTCGACATCTACTGGCTGGTGATGCCGAGCCGCGACCCGGACGGCTTTTCGCTGCGCTGGACCGACGTGACCGCCTTCTTCGGCGTGGGGCTGGTGGGGATCGCCTACGGCGTCTCCCGGCTGCGCGGCAAGCTTCCCGTCCCGGTCAAGGACCCCTACCTCGGCGAGTCGATTCGGTACCGGCAGCCATGAGCAACCACGACGCACACGGAAGCCATCCCCCCGGACACGAGTCCGAGGACGAGATCGATTTCGGCAAGGTGATCATGGTGGGCGTGGTCTCGCTGGCCATCTTCGGGCTCGGCACGATCTGGGCGGTGAAGATCCTCCACCACGAGACCGCCAAGGTGGAGGCGGTGACCGGCGTTCCGCGCGCTCCGGACCTGGGCAAGCCCGAGATCGGCATCGTCGATCAGGTCTTGTTCGAGGGGGACCACCGGCTGGCGAGCTGGCGCGCCGAGCGCACCGCGCGCCTCAACGGCTACGGCTGGGTCGATCGCAGCAAGGGGATCGTCCACATCCCGATCGAGCGTGCCATGGACGAGGCAGCCTCCGGCACGCTCCCGGATGGAGCGCCCAAATGAAGCGGGCGAGCGCGTTCGGTCTGGCGGCGGCGTCGCTGTTGCTTTCGACCGCCGTGGCGCACGCGGAGCCGCAGATCGTCTTCCCGCAGGGGAGCGCCGAGCCGCTGGCGGCGCTGCAGGACATCGACGTGATCGAGCACCTCGGCGATCGCGTGCCGCGCGGCCTGACGTTCACCGACGTGACCGGCGCGCCGATGGCGCTCGACACGCTGCTCGGGCAGGGGCGTCCCGTGGTCGTGACGCTCGGCTACCACCGCTGCCCGATGCTGTGCGGTCTGGTGCTCGACGGTCTGGCCAAGGCGGCGCACACCGTCGGCCTCGGGCTCGGGAAGGACTACACCGCCGTCGACATCAGCATCGATCCCGGCGAGGACCCCAAGCTCTTGCAACAGAACCAGCACCGCGTGCTCGAACAGGCCGGACAAGGGCTGGGGAAGCCGCTCACCCGCGCCGACTGGCCGTTCTGGGTCTCCTCGGCCGACGGTGGTGCGGCGGCCCGCCAGCTCGCCGACGCGGTCGGCTTTCGTTACAAGTACGACCCCTTGTCGAAGCAGTTCGCCCACGTGGCGGTGGCCTTCGTGCTGACCCCCGACGGCGTCATCTCGCGCTACCTCTACGGCGTCGACTATCCGGCCCGCGACTTCCGCATGGCGCTCGTCGAGGCGAGCGGCGGCAAGGTGGGGACCTCGCTCGACAAGGTGATTCTCTCTTGTTACCGGTACGATCCCAGCACGCGCCGGTACGGGCCGTTCGTCTACGGCTTCATGCGCATCGGCGCCGGGCTGGTGTTCTTCGCCTTGGCCGGTCTCATGACCGTGCTCTGGCGGAAGGAGCTGGCGATGCGGAAGCGCCGGGTCGCCGTCGGCGCCGCTGACGGGAGGACGGTATGAGCGGGTTCGAAGATCTCATGCGGAAGCTGCTCTGGCTGCCCGACCCCAGCGCGACGTTCGCTGTCCGCGTCGATCAGCTGCACTTCTTCGTCATCATCGTCACGATGATCGCCTCGGTCTTGACCGGCCTCCTGGCGTTCGTCTTCTTCTTCAAATACCGCGAGCGGCGGCCCAGGCAGTCGACGCCGCTGGTCGTCCCGAGCGTCAAGTTCGAGATCGTCGTCATCGGCGTCCCGCTGTTCTTCTTTCTGGCCTGGTTCGTCCAGGGCTACCAGGACTACGTCTGGTACACGACGCCGCCCGAGAACGCGATGGACGTCTACGTGATGGCCAAGAAGTGGATGTGGAAGTTCTCCTACGGCGGCGAGGGCCCGAACGCCATCGCGACGCTGCACGTTCCCGCCAACCGTCCGGTGCGGCTGCTCATGACCAGCCGCGACGTCATTCACTCGTTCTTCGTCCCCGACTTCCGCATCAAGCAGGACGTCATCCCTGGGCGCTACACCGAGACCTGGTTCGAGGCGACCAAGCCGGGGCACTATCAGATCCTCTGCACGCAGTATTGCGGCACCTGGCACTCGCAGATGTGGGGCGAGGTCGTGGTGATGGCGGGCCCCGAATTCGACCAGTGGCTGCTCAATCAGCGCAAGGGCCTCTTGTCGGGGCGGGTCGACTCCGGAGGCGACGAAGGACCGGCGTTCCACGGATCGATCGTCGAGTACGGAAAGCAGGTGGCGATGGCGCAAGGGTGCGTGAAGTGCCACTCGCTCGACGGCGAGCCGCACATCGGCCCCACCTGGCTCGATCTCTACGACAAGAAGGAGACCCTCGACAACGGCGAGACGGTGATCGCCGACGAGGCCTACCTGACCGATTCGATGATCGACCCACGCGGGAAGATCGTGAAGGGGTTCAAGCCGGTCATGCCGACCTACAAGGGGCGGCTGGCGGCGCCCGACGCCGCCGCGCTGGTCGAGTTCATCAAGTCGTTGCGCACGCCGGGTCTCGAGGCCGTCCCCTCGAAGGAAGCGATCTATGAGCCAGTCAAGCCAGCTCAGCACCGATAACGCTGACAAACCGGTCATCCCGGTTGTCAACTACCTGAACGCCGATCGGGGCGTCTGGTCGTGGCTCACGACGATCGATCACAAGCGGATCGGCGTCATGTACCTGGTGTCGGTGATGTTCGCCTTCCTGCTGGGCGGGATCTTCGCCATGGCGCTGCGGATCGAGCTGCTCACGCCCGGGCCGACCATCATGGGCGCGAACACCTACAACCGGATGTTCACCCTGCACGGCGTGGTCATGATCTTCCTCTTCATGATCCCGGCGATTCCCGGTGTGTTCGGCAACTTCATGCTGCCGCTCATGCTGGGGGCCAAGGACGTCGCCTTCCCCAAGCTGAACCTGCTGTCGCTCTATCTCTACTGGACGGGGGCCACGCTGGCGCTCTCCGGGATGATCATGGGCGGCACCGACACCGGCTGGACGTTCTACGCGCCCTACAGCACGACGACGCCGATGACGCTGTTCCCGGTCTTGCTGGGCATCTTCATCCTCGGCTTCTCGTCGATCCTCACCGGCCTCAACTTCATCGTCACCATCCACACCCTCAGGGCGCCCGGCATGGGATGGATGCGCCTGCAGCTGTTCGTCTGGGCGATCTACGCGACCAGCATCATCCAGGTGCTGGCCACGCCGGTCATCGGCCTGACGGTCATGCTGGTCGGGATCGAGAAGGTGGGGCACTTCGGCCTCTTCGATCCGAGCCGCGGCGGCGATCCGGTCCTGTTCCAGCACATGTTCTGGTTCTACTCGCACCCGGCGGTCTACATCATGGTGCTGCCGGCGATGGGCGTCGTTTCCGACGCGATCTCGGCCTTCGCGCGCAAGAACATCTTCGGCTACAAGATGATCGCCTACTCCTCGCTGGGGATCGCCTTCGTCGGCTTCTTCGCCTGGGGCCACCACATGTTCGTCTCCGGGCAGTCGTCGACCGACAACGGCGCCTTCGCGGTCATCTCCATGTTCGTGGGCGTGTTCACCGCCATCAAGGTGTTCAACTGGGTGGCGACGCTCTACCGGGGCTCCATCGCCATCAAGGCGCCGCTCATCTACATCTGCGGGTTTCTCTTCTTTGTCGTCTTTGGCGGGATGACTGGCATCGCGGTGGCGACGGTCTCGCTCGACGTGCACTGGCACGACACCTACTTCGTCATCGCCCACTTCCACTTCATCATGGTCGGCGCGGTCATCATGGCCTTCCTCATCGCGCTCCATTACTGGTTCCCCAAGATGTTCGGCCGCATGTATCACGAGGGGTGGGCGATGGTCGCCGCGGCCCTCATCGTCCTCGGATTCAACGCCACCTTCATCCCGCAGTTCTTGCTGGGGAACGCCGGGATGCCGCGCCGCTACTACATCTACCCGGAGCGGTTCCAGGCGCTCAACGTGGCCTCGACGGCCGGCGCCTCGCTGCTGGCGTTCGGGTTCGTCATCATTCTCATCTACCTCATCTACGCGCTGGTCCGGGGCGCGCCGGCCGGCGACAACCCCTGGGATTCGCGCGGCTACGAATGGATGACCACCTCGCCGCCGCCGAAGCACAACTTCGACGAGACGCCGGTCATCACGCGGGACTCGCACTCGTACCAGGAGCCGGGGGAGGAGGTGGAGCATGTCGTCATCTGACGGCGGCCACGGCGCCCACCCCGGCCCGCACCTCGCCCACCACTTCGAGACAATCGAGAAGCAGGACTATGCGGTCCGGCTGGGGATGTGGCTCTTCCTCGGGACCGAGGTGCTGCTCTTCGCCGGTCTCTTCCTGGGCTACACGGTCTACCGCCACTTCTACTACGAGGCTTTCCACGAGGCCTCGCGCCACCTCGATCTGTGGGCGGGGACGACCAACACGATCGTCCTCATCACCAGCAGCTTGAGCGTCGCGCTCGCCTACCACGCCATCAAGCAGAACAAGACCAAGACCTGCGCCGGGCTGTTGATCTTCACCATCCTCTGCGCGCTCGCCTTCTTGTGCATCAAGGGGATCGAGTACCACCACAAGTTCGAGGAGGGGGCGCTGCCGGGCGTCTTCTATCACTTCTCCGAGGTGACGGCGCCGGGGGCGAACCTCTACTACACGGTCTACTTCCTCTCCACCGGCCTCCACGCTTTCCACGTCATCATCGGGATGTCGATCCTGATCTGGATCCTGGCGCGGGTGCTCAAGGGGGAGTTCTCGTCGAACAACTACGTACCGGTCGAGCTGGGCGGGCTCTACTGGCACCTCGTCGACCTGGTCTGGATCTTCCTTTTCCCGCTGCTTTACCTGATCTAGCGCAACCGGAGACTCATCGTGGCCCACGAACCAGCCCACACCGAAGCCGGAAAAGCCGAGCACCACGGACACGGAGCCGGACGCTACTGGCTCGTCTGGGCCATCCTGCTGGCCTGCACGGGCCTGACCGTCTACACGGGCCACTATCACCCGAACATCGCGGTCGCGCTGATCATCGCCACCTTCAAGGCGTCGCTGGTCGTGCTGTTCTTCATGCACATGACCGAGGCGCCGGGCGCCAACCGCCTGGTCTTCTCGGTGTCGCTGGTCTTCACGCTGGTGATGATGGCGGGCGTCTTCGGCGATCTGCTGACGCGCAACCCGATGTCGCTCCCGGGCGCCGCGCCGCCTTCCGAATTTCAGCCCCGGTAGCTCGCTCGCTCGGCTCTCACGCGGGGCGGAGGCGGCAGGGACATCTCTCCGCCGCTCGCGAGAAGGAATCCTCGGCCGCTCGCTCTCTCCGGCGGGGCGGAGGCGGCAGGGAGCTCTCCCCGCCGCTCACGAGAAGGAATCCTCGGCCGCGAACGATCAGAGCGGCCTGCGGGTTCACGGCGGGGAGAGCTCCCTGCCGCCTCCGCTTCGCGCGTTCGGCCTCGCTTCCGTTGGCGGGGACCGGGCCCGAAGTCGATCGCGTGGACGTAGCTCGGCTTTGCCGAGCGGAGTCCGTCGCGGGAGGGTGCGGGAACCCTTCGAGGGTTCCCGAAGTTAGTCGTTGAAGCCGTGCATGCGGAGCTTCTCCCAGAGGTTCTTGCGGGAGATCCCCAGGATTTCGGCGGCCACCGTGCGCTTGCCGTCGGCTTGCGCCAGTGCGCGCTGCAGGTACTCGCGCTCGAACTCCTTGAGCGCAGTGCCGAGCGGGCGCGGCGTGGCGGTCGTCCCTTCGGTGATCTCGCCGGCCCGCGCGATGTCCCGCGGCAGGTGGCGGACGTCGAGGTCGCCGCCGTCGGCCAGCACGGCGGCGTGCTCGATGGCGTGGCCCAGCTCCCGGACGTTGCCGGGGAAGGGAAACTGGGAGAGCGCGCCCCAGGCCGCCGGTGAGACGCTCGGCAGGTCGCGCCCGGGGCGGGTGAATTTTTTCAGGAAGTACTGGACCAGGAGCGGCAGGTCGCCGCGCCGGTCGCGCAGCGGCGGAATGTCGACGTCGAGGACGTTGAGCCGGTAGTAGAGGTCCTCGCGGAACCGTCCGTCCGCGATCCGCTCCTTGAGGTCGCGGTGTGTCGCCGAGATGACCCGCACGTCGACCCGCAGCGACTCGTTGGTCCCGAGCGGCTCGACGGTCCCCTCCTGCAGCACGCGGAGCAGCTTGGCCTGCGCCGGGAGCGACATTTCGGCCACCTCGTCGAGCAGCAACGTCCCGCCGTGCGCTGCCCGAAACCGCCCGTCTCGCCGCCGGACCGCGCCGGTGAAGGCGCCGCGCTCGTGGCCGAACAGCTCCGCCTCCAGCAACGTGTCGGGGAACGCGGCGCAGTTGACGGCGACGAACGCGCTGCCGCGCCGGGGGCCGCGCTCGTGCAGCGCGCGCGCCACCAACTCTTTCCCGGTGCCGCTCTCGCCTCGAATCAGCACCGGCGCGTGACTGGTGGCGATGGTGTTGACCCGGTCCATGAGGCGCAGCATCTGCGTCGAGCGCCCGATCACCGTCTCGCTGGCGTTCTGGCGGGCGAGCTGCGCCCGCGCCTCCTCGAGCTCCCGCAAGAGCGCGCGGTGCTCGGCGATGCGGCGCACCCGCAACGTGATCTCGTCGATGTCGAACGGCTTGGTGAGGTAGTCGTGCGCCCCTTCTTTGACGGCGGCCACCGCGTCCTGCACGGCGGCGAAGGCGGTCATCAAGATGACCGTCGTCTCCGGCGACTCCTGGCGCGTCCGGCGGAACAGGGTCAGCCCGTCGATTCCAGGAAGACGGACGTCGCAGATCATCACGTCGTAGAGCTGCTTGCCGACCAGATCGAGGGCCTGCGCGCCGCTGGTGGCGATGCTGACCCGATGCCCGGCGTCGCGCAGGGCCTCGCCCGCCGCGAGACCGATATCCGGCTCGTCGTCGACCAGGAGAATGTTGAGCCCGTCTGGCCCGATCGCGAAATGATTCGCCGCCGCCACGCTCGAAGAAATTTCTGCGTTCACGCCGTCCCCTTGAAGGTTGTTTTTAAGGTCGCGTCCGAACGAGACAAGAGCGGGGCGCTCCCGATTATGGGATTTGGTCCGCGAGCGGTAACCGACCCGGCCCCGGCACGTCACCGCCGCGGAACGCGCCCCAACGTAAGCAGCTGAAATCGCGCTGCCCGCGCCCCGGACTTTTCTGGCGTTCCTTCTGCATTGGGCGGCGTGCGAAGGGGAGGGACGAAAATGCGATCACTGATCTGGCGTTGGAGCGTGGCGGTCGTTGTCGGATCACTCTGGGGTGCGCTCATCTCGCCCTCCCGGCTGCACACCGCGGGCGAGGTGCCAAAGTCCCCTAAGGTTTATCTGTCATTGGGAAATACCCAATAAACACACATATTTGCGTGGCATGTGTCCCTCGTTTGGGAGTCGACATTACGAAGCCCTTCTGATTTTTTGATAATGGTGAGCAGGTCGCCACACATATCCCCCCAGTTAACTCTCATCCCCGGGGGGATATCCAATGACGCGCTTGATCATGTCCAAGAAGGTTCTGTTGACCACGAGCGGCTGTGCGCTGCTCGCGCTCGCGATGTTTGCTCCGAGCTGCGGAGGCTCGAGCGGAACTGACACCGGGACGGGCGGCACGACCGGTACCGGCGGGACGACGACGACCGGCACGGGCGGGACGACGACGACCGGCACGGGCGGCACGACGACCACCGGGACCGGCGGGACGACGACGACCGGGACTGGCGGCACGACGGCCACCGGTAGGGGCGGCGCGACCGGGACTGGCGGCACGACGGCGACCGGCACGGGCGGCGCCGCGGGCGGCGCGGGTGCAGGCTGTGGGAACGCCATGATGTGCACCGCGGCGGGCGACACCTGCATGGAGACCTGCATGATGGGCACGATGGCGGGGCATCGGACCTGTACCTGTCGCGCACCAGGCGGCGGTGGCGGCCCGGCCGGCGCGGCTGGCGCTGGTGGTGGCGAGCTGACCTATAACTGCCCGGGCGCCTGCACGGTCACGACTGGCGCCGCCGGCGCGAACGGCGCGGCTGGCGCTGGCGGTGGCACCTGCGGAGCGGGCGACGTGTGCACGACGGGAGGCTCGATGTGCACCGATGCGGGCGGGATGACCTGCACCTGCGGAGCGCCTGGTGCCGGCGGCATGCGGCACTACACCTGCGCTGGCGGTGCGGGCGGCGCGAATGGCGCGGCTGGCGCCGGCGGTGGCACCTGCGGAGCGGGCGACGTGTGCACGACGGGAGGCTCGATGTGCACCGACGCGGGCGGGATGACCTGCACCTGCGGAGCGCCGGGTGCCGGCGGCATGCGTCACTACACCTGCACTGGCGGTGCGGGCGCGGCTGGGGCCGGCGGTGGTACCTGCGGAGCGGGCGACGTATGCACGACGGGAGGCTCGATGTGCACCGACGCGGGCGGGATGACCTGCACCTGCGGAGCGCCCGGCGCCGGCGGCATGCGTCACTACACCTGCGCTGGCGGCGGCGCTGCCGGCGCTGCCGGCTAGCTCGACCGAAATCGCGACCTCGTAGAAAATGACGGCGGCGGCGAGCAATCGCTGCCGCCGTTTTTCTTTGTCAGCTAGATGGCGTGAACGTCGGAGGCGTGCGGCTCGTCGGCCGCGGGCTCCGGCGGCGCGCTGGCGGCCAGCAGATCGCGCAGCTCCTGACCGCTGATGGTCTCCTTGGCCAAGAGGACCTGCGCCGCGCGCAGCAGGACCTCGTGCCGCAGCGCCAGGATCTCGGTGGCGCGGTCGCGCTGCTCGTCGATGATGCGGCGGACCTCGTCGTCGATCGCGCGGGCGGTCTGGTCGCTGTACTCGCCGTGCAGCTGGACGTCGGTCGGCGACTGCAGCATGAGGCCGCGGCGATCCTTCTCGAAGCTCACCTGGCCGACCCGTGGGCTCATGCCGAAGGTCTTGACCATGCTGCGCGCGATGTCGGTCGCCTTGCTGAGATCGTCGTGCGCGCCGGTCGAGACCTCGTCGTAGATGAGCTCCTCGGCGGCGCGGCCACCGAGCAGGGTGGCCACCTTGTCCTTGAGCTCGCTCTCGGTCATCAAGAAGCGGTCCTCCGTCGGGGCTTGCATCGTATAGCCGAGCGCGGCGATGCCGCGCGGGATGATCGAGATCTTGTGAACGCCTTCGCCGTGCGGGAGGGACAGCGCCACCAGCGCGTGCCCGAGCTCGTGGTGCGCGACCCGCTTCTTCTCGGCCGGCGAGAGCACGCGGTTCTTCTTTTCGAGGCCCGCCACGGTCCGCTCGACCGCCTCCTGCAGCTCGGCCATCCCGACCCGGTCGCAATCGCGCCGCACACCGAGCAGCGCCGCCTCGTTGATGATGTTGGCCAGATCCGCGCCGACGAACCCGGCGGTCATCGCGGCGATGACCTCCAGATCCTGCGGCGAGTCCATGGGGACCTTGCTGGCGTGCAGCCGGAGGATCTCGAGGCGGTCCGCGCGGCCCGGTCGGTCGACGAGAACGTGGCGATCGAACCGTCCGGCGCGGAGCAGCGCCGGATCGAGAATCTCGGGCCGGTTGGTGGCGGCCATCAAGATGACGCCGACGCGCGCGTCGAATCCATCCAGCTCGACCAGCAGCTGGTTCAGCGTCTGCTCGCGCTCCTCATGGGTCACCGGGCCGATGCCCCGCGCCTTACCGAGGGCGTCGAGCTCGTCGACGAAGACGATGCAGGGCGCCTTCTGCTTGGCCTGCTCGAACAGATCGCGCACGCGTGCGGCGCCGACGCCCACGAACATCTCGACGAAGTCCGACCCGCTGATCGAGAAGAAGGGGACACCCGCCTCGCCCGCGACGGCCCGCGCCAGCAGCGTCTTGCCGGTTCCCGGCGGACCGACCAGCAATACCCCCTTGGGCAGCTTGGCCCCCAGGCGTCCGAAGCGGGCGGGCGTCTTCAAGAAGTCGATCACCTCGCGCAGCTCCTCTTTGGCCTCGTCGACGCCGGCCACGTCGGAGAAGCGCGCGTGGACGTCCTTCTCCATATAGACCTTCGCCTTGCTGCGGCCGACGGCGAGAAAACCGTTCTGGCCGACCTGCCCAACCCGCCGCATCACCACCATCCAGAGGACGCCCAGGATGACGAGCGGGATCAACCAGCTGGTCGCGTCGTGCCAGAAGCTGCTCTCGACGACGCCGGTGACCTTCACGCCGTGCGCCGAGAGGTCGCGCATCAGATCGGAGTCGTCGACGCGGACCGTTTCGAACGTCGAGCCGCGCGCAGGTGACGCCTGCTTCGGCGCGGGTTGCGTCTCCATTCCCTTCGGTTCGGACTCGGGCTCGCCTTTCAAATGCCCACGAATGACCGTGTGACCAATCGAGACGTCCGCGACTTTTCCGCTGGCGACCGCCGCCTTGAAGTCGCTGTAGGAGGTTCGTGTCGGCTGCAGATAAGCGCTGAACACCTGCTGCAGCAGCAGCACCGCCCAGAACGCGATGATGAGGTAGCCGAGCGAGAACCTCAGTTTTTTCTTTTCCCCGTCCATTTGCTCTTGAAGCTAAGGCCCAGATCGCGCGCCGCGGAGCCGACTGCCCTCGTCACGGCGGCGTAACTCCGCGCCCTCTCTCTCGTTACGGCCCTGGCCGGGGATCGAGAGCGATGAGGGGGAAAGCACGCGCCTCGGCGGGGGTGCGCTTTGGCACGGCTCTTGAGATGAGTTGAGGACAGTCATCGAAGGTCTGATCGGAGGCGCACGGCTGTGCTATTGGACAAATTGCTGGGAAAGACATTTTGGCTGGCGCGGGCTCGGCGGCGCATCGCGGGTGCTCCGAAGCTCGGCCACTACGAGCTGCTGCATCCCCTCGGCGCCGGCGGCATGGCCGAAGTGTTCAAGGCGCGCACGCTCGGCCCGGCGGGCTTCGAGCGGGATGTCGTCATCAAGCGAATCCTGCCGGCCTACGGGCGGGACGAGGACTTCGTTCGCATGTTCGTCGACGAGGCGCGCATTCTGGGCCTCATCCATCACCCCAACGTCGTGCAGGCGTTCGAGTTCGGTGAGGACGACGGGACGCTCTTCCTGGCGCTGGAATACGTGAACGGGCCTTCGCTTTCCCGCATCCTGCGCGCGTTGCGCGCCGCCAATCGGAGGATGCCGCCGGCGATCGCGGCATATATCGCGAGGGAGATCTGCCGCGCGCTCGATTGCGTGCATCGGCTGCAGGACGAGAAGGGCGCGCCGCTCGAGGTCGTCCACCGCGACGTGACCCCCTCCAACATCATCGTCACGCCCTGGGGGGGCGTGAAGCTGCTCGACTTCGGCGTCGCCAAGTTCACCAGCGCGGCCCGCTCGACGCGCGAGGGGACGGTGAAGGGGAAGCCGGCGTACCTCGCGCCCGAGCAGCTGCAGGGCAAACCGATCGACGGGCGGGTCGATCTGTTCGCGCTCGGGATCGTGATGCACGAGATGCTGTCGCTCCAGCACCTGTTCACCGGCGACAGCGACCTTCAGACCGCGAAGAAGATCATGGAGATGAGGATCCCGCGTCTGGGCGCGCATCGCGCCGACGTCCCGGGGGAGCTGGAGCGGATCGTGCTGCGCGCTCTCGAGCGCGAGCGCCATCGCCGCTTCGACACCGCCGCCGAAATGGCGCGCGCCCTCGACGACTTCGTAGTGGGATCGAAGCTGCACCAAGACGACGTGGTGGCGTTCATCCGCCAGATCGAAGCGATATCGCCGTTGGCTCACCCAATGCCCCTGGCCGAGGGCATCTCCCCGCGCGCCCCGAAGGAGAAGGAAAAGACGGCGCCGGATCTCGTCGACCCGCAAGAGGGACCGACGGTCAAGGACAACGAGCTGCGCCTGAAGATGCGGAGATTTCGGCCGCGCGGGCCACATCTGGCCGCCGCGGTCGGACTGGCGCTCGCGGGGCTGGGGCTCGGGACCGCCTTCGGGTTGAAGATCAGCACCACCGCGGAGCAACCGCCGGCGGCCGCGGCGGAGAGCGCCCGCTAGTTAGTTGAGCGCGACTGCCGAGCAGGTGCCGCCCGAGAGGATCTGCGAGCAGAGCTTCTTGTAGCGCGGCTCGAGCGGGCGATCGACGGTGCGATCGCGCTTGCCGGGATCGTGAATGGTGATTCGTCCCGCGGTCAGCTCGGGGGCCGGCGTGTTCATCACCGTCGCGAAGGCGTGATCGAGGACGGCGATCCGGTGCGGATAGTGGCGCGGATAGCCCTTGTCGATGTAGCGCGGGCCGTGGTTGTAGTGCGCCCACCAGGCGTGCGTCTTGTGATCGCAGGGAACGTCTTTGGTGACACGCTGGCGGTGGCCGTCGGCGTCCAGCTTGACGATCGTCTTGGTCATCACGCCGCCGCCGTCGCGCCAGTGCGCGAGCTCGCGCGCGCCGAGCTCGATGTTGGTCACCGGATCCATGAGATCCTTCCAGGCGACGCCGCGCACGTTGCCGTTCGTGCAACGATCGCGATCGTCGAGCAGGCAGCGGATCGCCATCAATCCGCCATCCTTGGCGTAGACCTTTCCGTCGCGCGTGTAGACGCGCGCCGATTTCTCGTTCATGTCGCTCTCGTTGACCATGATCGCCAACATCAACGTCGGGCTCAGATCGTGGCGCTTCGCCGAGGTGGCGACCGCGTCGGCGATCCGTCCGCATTGCGACGGCGTCCAGGCCGGCGTTTGCCAGCGAATTTTTTCCTTCACCGCACAGATTGTCTGCGCGAGGCAGGCATTGGCATGTACCTCACCGCCCGGGTCGGTGTCGGCATCCGTGTTGGGGGACGACGCCCTGGCGGTGTCGCGCAGGGCCCCGGCCGTCGCGAACGACGGGGCCAGGCTGACCAAAGCGGTCGCGGTACCAAAAGATAAGGATAGCTTTCGCAAATCAGCGAACACGGCTTCTTCCCCTTTCGTTGAGAACGGTGCCGACGCTCGGTCGACGATCCGGGTTCTGGGGCCGTCGCGGATTTCCCGCGTGTGGGTGCAAAGGTTTGATCCGGACCACCGACAAGGCAAGGGGCTTGTCAAAAAAATCGTCGTCGCCCTGCGGCGTAAAACGTAAGGGAGATAGCAAATAGTAGTCAGGTCTATGTCACCCATTTGCGTCGCCCGGGCTCGCGGCGGCGCAGGCCGCGGTTCACAATACCGGCGATGTCACGCTCCGCGATGCGCTCCCTGCCGAGCGCGCTGGCCACGCCGCCGATCGAAGTGATCTGGCGTGCGGCCGTCGCGCGGATCGGATTTTCGATCGTGCGCACGCGCGACGCCTACGCCAGCAGCGACGGACGCGGGACGATCGCCATTGGCGTAAACGAAACGCTCGACGCCGACGATGCGTTTGCGCAGCTCGTGTTCCACGAGCTCTGTCACGCCATCACGGAGGGCGAGGGGGCCCTCACGACGCCGGACTGGGGTCTCGACGACACCGCGGCGCACGTCGTGCGCGAGCACGCCTGTCTGCGCCTCGGCGCGCATCTGGCGGGACGCTTCGGATTGCGCGCGCCGATGGCGCCGACCACCGACTACCGCGCTTACTACGATGCGCTCGCCGAGGATCCGCTGGCCGGTGAGGCCGATCCGGCGACGCGGATTGCGAATGCGGCGCGCGCGCGGTTCGACGCCTCGCCCTGGCGCGCACCGATCGAGGAGGCGCTGGCGCTGACCGCGGCGTTGGCCGGCGTGCGGCACCCGATCGGAGCTGGCTGGGGACCCGCCGAGCAGACCTGCGGCGGCTGCGCCTGGTTCTATCTCGGTGGGCGCGGCGCTCCCGTCGGGCGGTGTCGCCAGGCAGCGCCGATCGTCGGTGACGGAGCCCGCACCGAGCGCAGCCTTCGCGCCTGCGCGCGGTGGGAGCCGCCGGTCGATTGTCACAGCTGCGGTGCTTGCTGCCGCGAGGCCTATCACTCGGTCACCGTCTCGGTGCGCGATCCCGTCGTCGGGCTCGAGCCCGACCTGATCGTCCGCCACGGCCACCGGTTCGAAATCCGCCGCGAGGGGGCGCGGTGCGCCGCGCTGAAGGTGGGCGAGCCCGGCTCGTCGCCGCGCTACGCCTGTACGATCTACGAAAATCGGCCCAAACCTTGCCGCGAGTTTGCGGCGGGCGGGCGACATTGCCTCGACGCCCGCCGGCGCGTCGGGCTCTCCGCGGGCGCCGCCTAGTCTCCGATTGCGCGATGGCCGAGACGATCGATCTCTTCGTAGCGCTCTCCGATCTCGACCAGCCGCTCGCCCCGCAGGTCGAGCGGGCGCTCGGGTGGAGCGCCGGGGCGGCTGGCGAGCTGCGCGTCCTTCGGCGCTCGCTCGACGCGCGCAAGGGTCGGCCGCTCGGGCAGCGGCTGCGGATCGCGGTCGCCCGCGCCGGCGAGCCGCTGGCGCCGGTCGCGCCGCCGCGCGCGCCGATCCGCTGGCCCTCCGGCCGGCCGCCGCCGCGGGCAGTGGTCATCGGCTCGGGCCCGGCCGGGAGCTGGGCGGCGCTGCGGCTCGCGGAGGGGGGCGTTCCGGTCACCATCCTCGAACAGGGCAAGCCGGTTCAACCGCGCCGGCGGGACCTGGCGCTCCTCACCCGCGGCGAGCTGGTGCCGAGCTCGAACTACTGTTTCGGCGAGGGGGGCGCGGGGACCTACTCCGACGGAAAGCTCTACACGCGGTCGAAGGATCACGCCGGCGTCGCCGAGGTCGTCGCCGATCTGATCCGCTTCGGCGCGCCGGCCGAGATCGAGGCCGAAGCGCGCCCGCACGTCGGCTCGAACCGCTTGCCGCGCGTCTTGAGCGCGATGCGCGACCACCTGGGCGCGCTCGGCGTCGCACATCATTTCGAGACCGGCGCCACCGGGCTGCGGATTGAGGCGGGGCGCGTCCGCGCGGTCCGCGTCGACGGGGGCGAGCTCCCGGCCGACGTCGTCGTGCTGGCGGTCGGCCACTCGGCGCGCGCCGTCTACGGTTGGGCGGCGGCCGCGGGAATCGCCATGGTGCGCAAGCCGATCGCCGTCGGCGTCCGGATCGAGCACCCGCAGCCGCTCATCGATCGGATCCAGTACGGCGCCGCCGCCGGCCATCCCCGGCTGCCGCCGGCGTTCTACGAGCTGACCGCCAGCGCGGGCGCGCGCGGCGTCTACAGCTTCTGCATGTGCCCCGGCGGCTGGATCGTGCCGGCGGCGACCGAGCCCGACGGGGTGGTGGTGAACGGCATGAGCCTTTCGCGTCGCGATTCGCCCTTCGCCAACTCCGGGCTGGTCGTCTCGGTGGGCGTCGACGATTTCGGTCCCGCCGCCGCCGGCCCCCTCGCCGGGGTCGAGTTTCAGCGCGAGATCGAGCGGGCGGCGTTCGGCGCCGGCGGCGGCCAGTTCCGCGCGCCCGCGCAGCGGCTGGGCGATTTCCTGGCCGGTCGGGCGAGCGATTCGCTCGGCCCCTCGAGCTATCGGCCTGGGCTGGCGTCCGCGGATATCGGCGCGGTGCTGCCCCGGTTCGTGGCGGAGGCGCTGCGCGCGGGGCTGCGCCAGATCGGCGCCCGTCTGCCGGCGTTCCTGTTGCCCGAGGCGCTGCTCATCGCCGCCGAGACACGAACCAGCGCCCCGGTGCGCTTCTTGCGCGATCCATCGACGTTGGTCTCGCCGTCAGCCGAGGGCCTCTATCCTTGCGGCGAAGGGGCCGGCTACGCCGGCGGCATCGTCAGCGCCGCGCTCGACGGCGCGCGCGTCGCCGAACGAATCCTCGGGGCCCAGATCGCGTGAGGGAGTGCGAGCTTTGCTCGCAGGAGCTCGTCGCGGGGGGCGGGGGACCCTTCGAGGGTCCCGACTAAGTCGCCGGGGAGATCGTCTGCAGCACCTGGCGCAGCCAGGCGCGCTGTGCGTCGGTGATCACTTCGAATCGGACGCCGGCGTTGTGGCGGTGGTCGTCGCTCTCGGCGCTCCAGGCGACGCGCCCCTTGACCCACAGCGGTGGCGTATCGCTCTCCACGTCGTCGACGACCAGGAACAGGCCGATCACCACCTCTTCGCCCTCTCCGAGCGGGCGGTCGGAGCTGAGTCCGGCGCCCCCTTCGGAGAGATCGCGGGTGGTCGCGGTGAACACCGTCTGCGTGGTGCGGACCTCGGCCGACATCCGGAGGTCGATGCGTTGGTGCTGGCGGCGGCTTTGAGCTCGGGGAGGCTGTGCTTGCATGCCTAGTACGCAAACGGATCGTCAGGATCGGCCGCGCGCTGAAGCGGAAAAGCGAGGTCATCCGCCTCGCCGAGCATTCCACCCGGCGCCAGCGTGCCGTCGAGGAACCCCACGAACATGTCGAGGTACTTGGCGCGCTCGTCCTCGACGTTCACGAACTTGACGCCGATCTGGTAAGCGCCGAACAGCGCGGTGCACCAGGCGACGCGGCCACCGATCCTGAGCGGCTCGGAGACCCCGTCCTCGCCGAAGGTCAGCACCAGCTCCAGCGAAACTTCGGTGTCGCGCGCGATCGGCTGCGTCGCCACCAGGCATAGCCCCGCCCGCGACATGTCGCGGGTGCGGGCGTCGTGCATTTCGTTGGCCACCGAGACAGCGACCCGCACGTCGACGTTGTAACGTTGATGCTGGCGACGCGAGGGGCGGGCGGCTTCCGTCATGGCTCGGGCTGAGACTCTCCCTCGATCGGGCGGTGGCGCGCAAGACGGGTGAAGGCGCCGCCGGTCAGCGCGTCGAGCTCAGCCTCGATCTCGGCGATGCGCAGCTCCCGCTTCGAACCTGGAAGCATGTCCAGGTCATCGGCAGCGGCAGACTCAGCCTTGAGGCGCCGGCGCTCGAAGTAGAGACGGATGATCAACGACTCGATCTCGCGCCGCGCATCAGCGGTTCGCAGGGCCTGAAATTGCGCGCCGACCTCGTCGGGATTGAAGATGATACGGGAGAGATACTCCCGTGATTCAAGGCCTTTAAGTCGCGCTGCGGCGGTCCGCGCTGCCCTCGCCACCTTCGGCCTGACG
>DATAVR010000169.1:0-17395 GCA_036267635.1 Polyangia bacterium
GAATCATCGTCGAGGATCTTGAGACTGATCCAAAGTTGCAAGACGCGGTGCTCTCCGTCTTCCACGCAGCAAGCCATTCGCTCAGCGCCACACCGCTGCTGAAGGTCATCGAGAATCAGAACGGGAAGAGCTACCTGAAGCAGCAACCGCAGCAGCAGCAAATCGTTATGCAACTTCCGAAGGGGCTGCCATTCGGTCTTCCGCCACAGTTGCAACCACAGCCCCCGCAGGTACCGACACCGATAGTTCCCCCTGCGCCCTCTCCGCCCACGGCGACGCCCTAGTCAATTCCCCGCGTCGCCTGCCTAACCATTTCCATCCGCTGCCCACCGTTTCGGCCGGGAAAGGGGATTGGGAGGCAAAGCCTTCGTGGTCAGAGTCAGCTTGAAGGCGCGGCGACAGCGGTTGGGCAAGAAGTTCGAAATGTCATGATCCAAAATACCGGCTCGGCCCCCGAGCATTTGCCGCTCGCTCCGCCCATTCAGGAAGTAAGGAAGGCGATCAAGGGAACCGACAAGCGGTTTAGGGAACTCGACGGCAAGAAGCCGCCCGCGTAGCAGCCGGCTGCCCGACAATTCCCCTCGCTGCCCGAGAATTAGCCCCGGCCCGGGTATTCTCGGGCAAAGCCCCTCAAAGGGTCCCGTGCCCCCCGCGACGAGCTCGCGCCGGCAAAGCCGTCTCTCCCTCACGCGATCTGATCTAAATCGTGAGGGTCGCGCCTTCGATGGCGCCCGACAGCTCGATGTTGCGGCCTCCCCGTTCGTCGAGAAGACGGCGGCCGCGCGCGCAGAGGGCGTCGACCTCGGCGTCGTTGTAGTCCTGATCGTAGTGAAACAGGACCAGGCGCTTGACGGCGCCGGCGATCGCGGCGGAGACGGCGTCCTCGACAGATGAAAAGCCGCGGTCGGCGTAGCGCCGGCCATCCTCCGGCGTGTAGGTGCTGTCGTGGATGAGGACGTCGGCGCCGCGATAGAGGGCGACCGACGCGGCCGGCGGTCCGCCCGGGCCGTAACCGGCGTCGCTGGCGTAGACGATCGCCCGCGCACCGTCTTCGATCCGAAACGCCAGCGCACCGGCGCGCCCGTGCGGATTTGTGGAGGCCCGCACCGTGCAACCGGCGACCTCGATCGGCTTCCCTTCGTCGATGGCGGCGATGTCGATCCCGGCGCCCATGTTCTTCAGCGTCTGCACCGGGAAATACTGCGGCGCCATCTGCCCTTCGAGGATCCCCTCCAACATCGCCGAGCTCTGGGCGCCGCCGTAGATGTGGAACTTGTTCCCCGGCTGATAGAGCGGAACGAAGAACGGGAACCCCTGAATGTGGTCCCAGTGGGCGTGCGAAAGGAGAATGCTGGCCTCGCCGCGCCCCTGACCGAACGGCCCGTCCATGAGCGCCATCCCCAGGTTGCGGGCGCCGGTGCCGCAGTCGAGCACGATGAGGCCCCCGCCGCTCGGGTGCAGAGAGACGCAGGAGGTGTTGCCGCCATAGCGAACCGTCGCCGGCCCCGGGGCCGGAATCGATCCGCGCACGCCCCAGTACGAGATCTCCATCAGCCCTTCCCGATCTCGACGTCCAACCCCTCGTAGGCCGCCGAGACCTCCAGCTCGACGGCCTCCTGCTCGGCCAGCGCGCGCGTGTCGGCCAGGATACGGTCGATCTCGGCGTCGCTGCGCTCGGGCGCGTGATGAAAGAGCACCAACCGCTTCGCCCCCGCCTCGCGGCAAATGTCGACCGCGTCGCTCGGACGCGAGTGGCCGTAGTGGGGGATTCGCCGGTAGTCGTTGGCGGTGAACATCGTGTCGTAGACGACCAGGTCAGCTCCCTCGCAGAGGCGAACGACGCCCTCGCGCATCTTCGCCAGCTTCTGCTTGTCCTTGGCTGGCAGCTCGGCGCCCGGCGACGGCGGGCGCTCGACGAACTCGTCCTCGAACAGGATGTCGCTGAACGGCGCGGTGTCCGACACGTAAACCACCGACGCGCCGTCTGCGGTCAGACGATAGGCGGTGGCGATGTACGGATGGTTGAGGCGCGCGCAGGCGACCTTCACGTCGGCGATCTCGAACCTGGCGGCGTCGGTCAGCTCACGGAAGGCGATCTCCGCCCGGGCTTCGGCGAACGGCACTGGGAAATACGGATCCTCGGTCTGGGAGGCGAACACCGCGTGCAGGTGGAGATCGTCGCGCTTGCGCGCGTAGACCGACAGCTTGTTGCCGCGCTGGTAGAGCGGTGAGAAGTAGGGCAGCCCCTGGATGTGGTCCCAGTGGGTGTGGCTGATGAGAAGGTGGACGTCGCTGTGGCCGGCCTCTCCTTCTGCGAGCTCCTTGCCGAGCTTGCGGATCCCGGTTCCTGCGTCGACGACGACGCGCGTTCCGGCGGCAGAGCGCACCTCCACGCACGAGGTATTTCCACCGTAGCGCTCGGTTTTCGGCCCGGGCACCGGCAGCGACCCGCGGACACCCCAGAATCGAACCTTCATGACGGGCGCAGGGCGCAATCAGGTCGTCCGGTCCGTCGTCGCCGTCCGGACGCGCGCTGGCTCGCGTGAGGCCGCGGGACCATGGTCGCAGGATAACACGATGCCGCGCCAGGCCGCGATTCCGCCTTCGGGGATTCGTCGTCGGGGAAAGTGCCGGGCCAGCCCGCCGCAACCTAGGGGGAGGGGCGAGGGCTGGCCCGGCTGATGATCTATGTGAGGCGCACCAGGTAGCCGGCCCCGTCAGGCAGGGTGGCCACCGTCGCTCCGAGGCGGGACGCCAGGTCGGAGGCCAGGGCGAACCGCCAGGACTCGACCGAGGGGCGCCGACCGTCGCTCTCGATCGAAAGGAACATCGTGCTGCGCGTGACCTCGACATGAATCTCGATCTGGAGGGGCCGTTCGCCCGCCGAGACGCCCTTGCCCTCCGCCCGAACGAGCTCCACCAGCAACGCCGCGAGCAGGGATTCGAGCGCGCTCCCCCGGTTGCTCACACCGGTCCGACGCTCTTTGTGGACCGAAACCGAGGTCCGCCCCAAGGTCGGCGCCGCGAGCCGGAGCGCCCGCTCGACCACATCGTCCAGGTCGGCGATCACAGGCGTCCCATCGCGGAGGACGCCGTCTACGAATCCGACCAGCGCATCCAACCGTTGGATATTCCACTCGGTCTCGGCCAACGCTCCGGCGATCTGGCCCGGACCGGTCAGCGGGGCGGCCGCCCGAATCTCGCTCGCCACCGCCAGCAGGGCGGTGAGATGGTTTCGAAACTCGCCGAGGATCCCGTCCCAAACCGGGGCCGCGCGGAGCAACTCAGGCTCTACCTCGATCCCGGAATCATGGCGGGCAACTGCAACTTGGGTCTCGCTAGTCATATTTTTGTCGGCGTTTCAAGACCGGTGCCCTGCTCCATATACAAAATCTATG
Organism: Polyangia bacterium; assembly: GCA_036267635.1. Lineage (GTDB taxonomy): Bacteria > Myxococcota_A > Polyangia > Fen-1088 > Fen-1088 > JADGRB01. The sequence continues at coordinate 3,399 of DATAVR010000169.1, forward strand.
CCGATCGTCGCTGCGACTGGGGCCGACTGCAGAACGTCGATTGTCGACGGCCGTACGGCGGTCGCGTGGCGTGCGTCCTGGCACCGGCCGACTGTTCACGGTAAAAGGCGGGCCTCGATGTCCAACCGGGCCGTGACCACGATGGTTTTGGCGCTGACGTCGGCGCTCGCCCTCGCGTCGTGCGGCAAGCAGATCGGTGACAGCTGCCAGACGGCCGCGGACTGCGATCCGAACGGCGCGCGTATCTGCGACATCTCCCAGCCAGGCGGTTACTGCACGATCCTGGGATGCGATGAAACCACGTGCCCGAGCGAGGCGGCCTGCATCCGCTATTTCCCGGTCCAATACCTGACCAAGCGGTGCAACCCCTACTGCGAGGATCGGCAGGGACTCCCGGTTCCCGACGGCGGCGCCAACGCCGGCATGAGCCTCGACGCCGGCATGAGCCTCGACGCCGGTCCGCTCCCCATCTGTCCGGGGATCTTCCCCGCGGACGCCGGCGGAGAACCGGGCTCGCTCACGATCTGTCCCAACGGCCCGACGAACGACTGTACGGCCGACGAGATTTGCCTCGACGTCGGTCTGTGCGCGCCGCGCTCGAGCGAGACGCGCTACTGCACCAAGACCTGCTCGAGCAACGGCGACTGCCGTGGCGGCTACGACTGCCGCCCGACCGGTGTCGAAGGGAGCGTCGTGCTTTCGTCGACCCCCTGCGCGCAGACCTCCATCTGCGTCCCCGCCGACTGAGCAACCAGGCCGCGGGCGCGGCCGACAACGGGACGTGCGTCGGCGCGCCACCCTTGCCGTTTTCCTGTTGCTCGTGCTCCCCTCCGCGCGCGCATGGGCCGGCAAGGGGGTCGACGGCGTGGTGAACCTCAACACCGCCCCAGCCGAGGTGCTGTCGCTCCTGCCCGGGGTAGGTCCCTCGAAAGCGGACGCCATCGTGACCTACCGAAAACGACGTCCGTTCCGTACCGTCGACGAGCTGGTCCGGATCAAAGGGATCGGGCGCAAAATGGTTCGGCACCTGCGCGGGCACCTGGCCATCGCCGGCCCGACCACGGCGACCGCCGCCGCCGCCAAGCCGGCGCCCGGGGCTCCAACCCCAGTCGCGAGGCCAGCTCCGCCCCCGGCTCACGCCCCCGGCGCACTCCACTGCCCTTCGCCGCGACCACCAACCCGCGCGGCCCGAATGCCTGGCCGCGACCGCACGCCGCCACGGCCATTCGCCTCGCCGTGCCTCGATCCGCGTTGAGCTACGGCGCGGCGCGCGTCTTGGCGGGGGCGGGCGGCGTCTGGCCCGGAGCAGGCGAGGGACCCATGACGGGCGGCGGAATCGGCTGGGCCAGCAGCGGCATCAGGAACGACAACGTCAGCGTCTTGTCGTAGCGCACCGTCGCGCGCGCCGGGTAGCATCCCGCCCGCGTCGCCTCGACCACGTGGTCGAGCAGATCCCGTCGCACCGACACCGTGGTCGGGGACGTCGCGGGGAGGGTGACGCCGTCCAGGCGGAGCGTGGCGCCGCTGGGGTCCGTGGCGATCGTCAGATCGGCCGGGTTGCGCCAAACGAGCAGCACGTCGAGCGGCACGACCCAGCGGTTCACCGCCGCGCCGCCGCCGCCGCCGATCACGATGAGGAACAGCAGCGCGCTCCGCCAGCGACGGCGGGGACGAAGCTGCTGGACGCGCGCGGTCTCGCGCTGTGGACGCCCTGGCGCGAAGGTCGGGAGCCCGGCCGCCGCCGGCATTCCGAAAGGCGCGGTTCCCACCCGCCGCGCCTGGTTCGCCAGCTGTGGGCGCGGCACGCCGTGCCCGGGTGTTCCCGGAAAAGGCTGTGCCCGACCCTGCGGTCCCGATCCGAATCCGTCGCGTGCGCGGGCGCCGACTCTCCCCGAGCCACCGACGGGCGACGGACGCTGCGGCACCGCCGCGGGATACTGACCCGACCCGGTCCGCAAGGGCGCGACGGGCCCGCGGGCCGTCAATGGAGGGTTCGACGGAGGGTTCGACCGAGAGTTCGACCGAGAGTTCGACACTGGGTTCGGCGGATTGGACGGCCGCCGCACCCGACCGTCGCCCGGTGGGCGCGGCGTGCCCGTGCGCGGCCGGGTCGGAGGCAGTGCTGTCGTCGGGGGCGGCGTGGCGTCCGGATCCGCCGGAGCGGGCGCTGGCCGGGCGGCTTGCGCCAGCGCGGAAGCCGCCGGGCGCGCGGCGCTGCTGTCGCCCCGACCGAACTGCGTCTTCCGTAGTGAGGTGTCGACCTGCGGCGTCTCCGGCTCCGCGCGCGGCGTCCGTCGAATCGGCGCGGGCGTCGGGGGCGCGGCGAAGGCCTCGCGCAGCGCGCGCGCTTCCGGGCCGAGCCGAATCACCTTGGATCGTTCCATCATCAGGCTGCGCGGACGCCGCGGTGGATTCACCACGCCCAGCAGCGCCCCGAGATCGCTGGCCCCGACCGGGATGTTCATCTCCCCGAGCGCCTGCCGGATCGCGGTGCCGAACGCGCCGGCGTCGGGGAACCGCTGATTGGGATCCGCCGCCAGCGCCCGATCGAGCAGCCGTTCGACGGCGGGCGGCAGGTCAGGGCGCAGCGTGCGCACCGAGGGGACTGCGCCCGACGCCACATGGCTCCAGCCGGCGACTTCGTCGGTGATCTCGCGCAGCCGACGGCCGGTGAGCAGCTCGAACAGGACCGCGCCGAGAGAGAAGATGTCGGTCCGACGATCGAGCGCCAGCTGCATAGCCTGCTCGGGCGACATGTACGAGAGGCTCCCCTTGAGGCTCCCGACCACCGAGCGATCGTGGCGCCGCTTGGCGAGCCCGAAGTCCGACAGCTTCACCTCGCCCGCCATCGAGATGAGGACGTTCGACGGCGTCACGTCGCGGTGAATGAGCCCGAGCGGCTGCCCGTCATCGCCCTTCAGCTCGTGCGCGAAGTGCAGCCCCTGCGCCAGCTCGGAGGCGATGTGCAGCGACAGCACCTCGGGAATGATCTCCCCCTCGGCGGCGAGCTGTTCGGTGATCATGCGAAGGTCGTAGCCCTCGACGTACTCGAGCACGATGAAGTACTGCCCGTCCTCGGAGATCCCGAGATCGTGGATCTGGACGATGTTGCGGTGAGAGAGCGCCGAGTGGATGCGCGCCTCGGTGAGCAGCATCTTGACGAAGCGCTCGTCCTCCGCGAGGTCGGGGAGGATCCGCTTGATGGCGACGAGCTTCTCGAACCCTTCCGCCGCGACGACGCGCCCTTTGAATACCTCGGCCATCCCGCCCACGGCGATCAGCTCGAGGAGCTCGTACTGGCCGAACTTCATGCGCGAAGTCCGCCAGGCTAAACCGGAAATAGGGCGCGGGTCCAGGCCCCGCGGGCGCCGGCTACTCCTCGTCCGGGACTTGTACCAGACCCGCGCCGGGACGCGGCAAAGGCTCACGCTCCGCGTCGGGCGGGTTGGCGGCGTCGGTGTCGTGCGCAAACTCGTCCGCCGCGCTGGTGAAGACGAACGGGCCGCCGATCTCCTCGCTGACCACACCGTCGATGGCCGCGTCATCGGCCCCGTCGCCACGGGTCACCGCATCGACGAACTCTTCCGCCAGGTTCTCCGCCAGATCGTCGCCAATATGCGCCGGTCCACCTTCTGGATCGGGCATGAACGCGTTCGCATCATCCGAGCGGGGCCGTGCCACCGCTCGAACGCGCTTGCGCGCGGCGGAAGCTCGTGCGTGGGTCGAGGTTCCTTTATCCATCCTTCGCCAACGTAACCACGATCCACCACGCTATAGTCGCCTGCGCTTGAAGCTCCGGTTCGAGGCGGTGTCACGGATGTGCTCGGCGGCGGTCGCCGACGGCGCCGTGCCTGGGCTGGTGGTGCTGGTCGGGGTGGAGGGTGAGACGCTTTTCCATGAGGCGTTTGGTGCCCGCCAGTTGGCCCCGCGCCGGCTCCCCGCGCTCGCCGACACCGTCTATGACGCCGCCTCGCTGACCAAGGCGGTGGTGACCAGCGTGCTCGCCATGCAGGAGGTCGCCGCCGGCCGGCTGGCGCTCGACACGCCGGTCGCGACGCTGCTCCCGGAATTCTCCGCCGCCAGCCAGGGCGGTCTTCATGACGGCGCGCGCGGCGAGATCACCGTCCGCCAGCTGTTGAGCCACGCCTCGGGGCTCCCGGCGCACCGGCCGTTCTGGAAGCAGGCGGCGCACTCACCGGCCGAGCGGCTGGCGGTCGAACGTCTGGCCGCCCGGGAACCGCTCGAATATCCGCCCGGGACGCGCGCCGTCTACTCCGATCTCGGTTTCATCCTCCTCGGCTGGCTGCTCGAACGGCTGACCGGCGCGCGGCTCGACGTGCTGTTCCACGATCGGATCGCCCGGCCGCTCGGCCTCCTGGCGACGACGTTCGTCAGCCTGGCTGACTCCGACGCGCGGGCGCGCCTGCTCGGCGATCGCACCGTCGCCGCCACCCAGGTCTCCGCGCTGCGCCACGGTCTGATCTTGGGCGAGGTCGACGACCTGAACGCCTTCGCCATGGGCGGCATCGCCGGCCACGCCGGCCTGTTCGCGACCGCGGGCGAGCTGGCCACGATCGCCGGCGCGCTTGTCCGCGCCTGGCGCGGGCACGAAGGCGAGCTCGATGACGGCGGCCTGGTCGCGGGCGACGTCGTCCGGCAGTTCTGGTCGCCGTCCGGCGTGCCCGGGTCGACCTGGCGGCTCGGCTGGGACGGTCCGGCGGCCTCCGGATCGCAAGCAGGGGAGCTGCTTTCACGCGCGGCCGTCGGGCACCTGGCGTTCACCGGCTGCTCGCTCTGGATCGATCCGAGCCGCGAGGTCGTCATGGTCTTGCTCGCCAACCGCGTTCATCCCGCCGTCCCGGCCCCGACCGACGATCGGTTCCGGCGGTTCCGCCCCGCGCTGCACGACGCCGCGCTCGCGGCCCTCGGCTATGATGGACGTTGAGTGAGCCTGCGCGCCCCCATCGCCGTCCCGGTCGAGCTTCGCGCCGACGCGCGCCGCGCCTTCCGACTCGCCTGGAACATCGGTGAGGACGGCCTGCGGCTGGCCGGGGACGCGCCGTTCGAGTCGGGGCGGATCGTCGAGGCGCGCTTCCAGCTGCCGGGCGGCGACGCGCTGGCGCTGGCGCTCCGGGCGCGCATCACCGCGGGCGGCCCCGACCGCGAGGTGGCCGACGAGCCGGGCGACCTGGCATTCGTCGAGCCGCCTGGCGAGGCGCGCGTCGCGCTCCACCGCTACGTGATCGAACGGCTGGGGCTCCCCAGATGAGCAAGACCGACAGTGAGGTCGGCAAGCTCGATCGGTTCGCGCAGCTCACCGCCCTCGAGAAGCAGGCGGCCGAGGCCGGCGGCGCCGCGCGCGTCGCCCGCCAGCACAAGGCCGGCAAGCTGAACGCGCGCGAGCGGGTCGAGCTCCTCTGCGATCCCGGCAGCTTCGTCGAGCTCGACAAGCTGGTCACGCATCGGTCGACCGACTTCGGCCTCGCCGAGAACAAGATCCTCGGCGACGGCGTGATCACCGGGTTCGGCGCCGTCCACGGCCGCACTGTCTTCCTGTTCGCGCAGGACTTCACGGTGTTCGGCGGATCGCTGGCCGAGGCGCACGCGCGCAAGATCTGCAAGGTGATGGACCTGGCGATGAAAGCCGGCGCGCCGATCGTCGGGCTCAACGACTCGGGCGGCGCGCGTATTCAAGAGGGCGTCGTCTCGCTGGCCGGCTACGCCGACATCTTCCTGCGCAACACGCTGGCCTCGGGCCTGGTGCCGCAGCTCTCCGGCGTGCTCGGACCCTGCGCGGGCGGCGCGGTCTACTCGCCGGCCATCACCGACTTCGTCTTCATGGTCGAGTCGACGAGCCACATGTTCATCACCGGCCCCGACGTCATCCGCGCCGTCACGCACGAGACGGTGACCAAGGAGGAGCTGGGGGGCGCGGCAGCGCACGTCCGCTCGGGCGTCGCGCACCGTGCGTTCGCCGACGAGCCCTCACTCATCGAGGGGCTGCGGACTCTCCTCTCGTTCCTGCCGCAGAACAACCGCGAGGATCCCCCGCGGCTGCCGACGCGCGATCGTCCGGATCGCGCCGACCCGGAGCTCGACGAGCTGGTCCCGCGCGAGCCGGCCAAGCCGTACGACATGCACGCGCTCATGGAGCGGGTCGTCGACGACGGCCTGCTGTTCGAGATCCAGCCCGAGCACGCGCGCAACATCATCGTGGCGTTCGCGCGGCTCGACGGCCGTCCGGTGGGCCTGGTCGCCAACCAGCCGGCGCACCTGGCCGGCTGCCTGGACATCGACGCTTCGGTGAAGGCGGCGCGCTTCGTGCGGTTCTGCGACTGCTTCAATCTGCCGCTCATTACTTTCGTCGACGTCCCCGGATTCCTGCCCGGGACGGCACAGGAGTGGGGCGGCATCATCCGCCACGGCGCCAAGCTGCTCTATGCCTTCGCCGAGGCGACCGTCCCCAAGCTCACCGTCATCACCCGCAAGGCCTACGGCGGCGCCTACGACGTCATGTCGTCGAAGCACATCCGCGGCGATCTTTCGTTCGCCTACCCGTCGGCGGAGATCGCGGTCATGGGGCCGGAGGCAGCGGTCAACATCGTGTTCCGCGACGAGCTGGCCAAGGCCTCCGATCCCGACGCCGCTCGCGCCCGCTACTTGAGCGAATACCGCGAGAAGCTGGCCAATCCGTACACCGCCGCGTCGCTCGGCTACGTCGACGAGGTCATTCGCCCGCGCGAGACGCGCGCCCGCCTGTGCCGCGCGCTCGGCGCGCTCGCCAACAAGCGCGACACCAATCCCCCCAAGAAGCACGGCAACATTCCACTATGATGGGAACCCTCACAGGGTTCCCAAACCCTCCCGCGACGAGGTCGCGCCGGCCAAGCCGTCTCGCCCTCACGCGATCGCTCGTTTCTACGGTGGCTGTGATCGTGGGCCTGGTGGGGGGGTGCGCGACGGCGCCGCAGCCGATCACCAAGATCGTGAACGGTCGGATCGTCGAAACGCGCGCGGTCAGCCCCGAGGCCTACGAGCACGTCGCCCGCGGCTACCTCTATGAGGAAGAGGATCGCTGGCAGGACGCGGCGGCCGAGCTGCAGCGTGCGTTGCCGTTCGATCCCGACGCGGCCGAGGTGCGCGCCGAGCTGGCCGAGCTCTTCATTCGACTCGGCCGGCGCGACGACGCCGCGGACGAGATCGCGCGCTCGCTCGCCAGTATGCCGACCGTCGAAGGCTATCTGGCCGAGGCCCATCTGGCCGAGGCGCGCTCGGAGGAGCCGTCGGCCAAGCCGGCGAAGGACCCCATCCCCTCGCTCGAGCAGGCGGCGCGTCTGGCGCTCGCCGACGAGGACGCCGAACAGATTGAGACCACCCACCTCGAGCTCTGCGACGTTCAGATCGGGACGCTCGATCTCTCGGCGGCGCTGGAGACGGTTCGGCGGCTGGTCCACGCGGCGCCGGAGACGCAACGGGGGCGAGTTCAATTGGCGGCGCTCGCCTGGACGATGGACGCCCGCGACGAATCGGCCACCGCGCTCACCGCCGCGCTCGACGACGAGCCGGCCGACGTCGAGGCGCGCGTCCTGCTGGCCGAGCTGCAGGCCGCCGGCGGTCACGACAAGGAAGCGAAGACGAGCTTCGCCGAGGCGATCGATCGGGCCGACGCCCCGCTGGAGATCGCCATCGCCTTCGCCGGGTGGCAGGTCCTGCGCGGCGAGCTCGGCGAGGCGCAGGAGCTGGCCGATCGCCTGAACGCCGACGTCCCCGACGTGGACGCGCTCGAGCAGGCGGCCGCGCTGGAGCGGACGGTGAAGCGGCCCGAGCGGGCGCTGGCCTTCGCCGAGCGTGCGCGCAAGCTCGGCGCCGGGCCGGGGCGGGTGGCCATCATGATCGCCGCCGCGCTGGCGGAGAAGGACGATCAGGCGGGCGCGCTCAAGAGTTACCGCGGCGTTGCCAAGAGCGATCCGCTCTACTTCGAGGCCGGCCTCCGTCTGGCCGAGCTGCTGCGCGACAAGGGGAAGCTCGAGGAGGCGCAGCAGGCGCTGGAGGCGATCGCCGGATCGGCCTCTGACAGTCCGCACAAGATCGAGCTGGCGTTTGCCCGCAGCCAGCTCGAGGAAAAGCGCGGCGATGCCGCGCGCGCCGCGCATGTCCTCGACGACGCGCTGGCGGAAAAGCTTGGCGACGGTCAGCTCGAGAATCGGCTGATCTTAGAGCGCGCGGCGGTCGACGATCGGCGCGGCGACTGGCAACGCGCCATCTCGCGGGCCGCGGAGATCCTGGCGCGCGAGCCCCGCAACGTCGAAGCGTTGAACTTCGCCGGTTTCGTGGCGGCCGACCACGCGCAAGATCTGCCGCGCGCGATCAAGCGCCTGCAGGCGGCGATGGCGCTCTCGCCGGGGACGGGGGGAATCGTCGACAGCCTGGGGTGGGCCTACTTTCGCTCCGGGGATCTGGCGCGCGCCGACAGCTTCCTCGAGCAGGCCGGTCGGTTGGAGCCCGCCGATCCAGAGATCCTCGGCCACCTCGGCGATCTCTACGCCCAGCGCCACGAGCACGACCGGGCGCTCGCTACCTACAAGCGAGCGCTCACCCTGTCGCCGAGCGATCGGATCGCGCGCGAGCTGGGCGAGCGGATCCGCACGCTCGACGCCAAGAGCGCCGCCGGCCGATGAGCCGGTTGGCGCGCGCCGCGATCGCCGTGGGGCTCTTCGCCGCGGCCTGCATCCACGCGCCGCCCGTCATTCGTCCGTACCCGGCACCGGCGCCCGAGCTGCTGACCGCCGCGCTCGCGGCCCGGCAGCGGGCCGTTCCCGGGATGAGCGCGCGCGTACGCGCCACCAGCTGGCTCGGCGGCGAGCGCGTGCGGGCCACGGTGAACATGCTGGTCGAACGCGACGGGCGCCTCCGTTTCGAGGCGGAGGTGAGCTTGCAAGGCACGGTGGCGACGCTCGCCACCGACGGTACGACGTTCGCGCTTCTCGACGCGCGCAAGAACGAGCTGTCGCGCGGGCCGGCCTGTCCGGCCAACGTCGCCTCGTTGATCCGGATCCCGCTCGCCCCCGCCGACGTGGCGGCGATCCTGCTCGGCGACGCGCGTCTGCCCGACACCACCGACGGCGCGCCGCTCGTCGGGTGGGACCCGCACCTCGGCGCCGACGTCCTCACAATGCCCGATCGCGCCGGCGGATCGCTGCAGCTCTTCTTCCGCGGCGACGGCCCCGCGCGCGAGCTGGTCGCGGCGACCCGCCTGGGGGCCGACGGCGCGCCGCTCTGGCGCACCTCGTACCAGGACTTCGAGTCGGTGGCGGGACAGCGGTTGCCGCGCACCATCCTGTTCGCCGAAAAGACCGGCAGCTTCGACGATGGCGTCGAGATCAGGTTCAAGGACCGATCTCTGGGCGACTCCCCGCCGCCGGCTGCCTTCACGCTCGCGCCTCCGCCCGGCGTCCCGGTGCGGGACGTCGGCTGCGCCGCCGGGCCCTGATTTTTTGAGCGCGGTGTCGCGCCCAATCAGAATTCTGAGCGGCTCGGGCAGACACCAATCGCCGGCTGCCCCGACTTTTCGCCGCTTCAGCGGTGGCCCGCTCCTTGCTGTTTCGTCCGGCTGGAGGCCTTCGATGAAACGAGCCCTGATGCTTGGCGCCCCTCTCTTTTGTCTTCTCGCCTGCCAATCGCAGTCGCTCAACGGCCCGAGTCCGTCGGCTCCCAAGACGGCCACGGTCCAGCTGCCCGCGGTGACGGTGAACGATCCTTGTGCGACCCACACGACCGCGGGCGATTGCCAGAACACGAAAAATTTCTGCGCTTGGAGCACGGTCGACGCCTGCCCCGCGGGGGCCTCCTGCCCGACCGCTGTCTGCGTCACTGCCGATCCGTGCACCAGCCTGACGACGGCGGCCGGCTGCCAGTCCAACGCCAGCTGCGTCTGGTCGGCGATCGCGGGAACGACTGCCGCGCCCACCCTCTGTCCGGTCGGTCAGGACTGTGGCGGCGGTGGCTTCTGCTTCGCGCGCGGAGCGTCAGGCAGCAGCTGCCTCTGCGTTCAGCCGGTCGCCTGCCCGGCCAGCGGACCATGTCCTGCCGTCCAGTGCGATTGTCCGCTACCCGCGCCGGCCGACGCGGGCGGCGGCGGGACCTGCACCTGCGGCTGTCCCGCCTGCGCCCCAGGCCAGCCCTGCGCGAAGTGTGATTGCGCGTGCGGCACCGGCGGCACCGGCGGAGGTGCCGGTGGCGGCGGTTGCGGGACGGGGACCGGAGGCGCGACGGGAACGGGCGGTGGCTCCGGAACCTGCACCTGCAACTGCCCCGAATGTCCGGCCGGCGCGGACTGCGCGGGGGCCGCCTGCAGCTGCTCCTGCAGCAACGGCACGACGACGACGATGACCGCCCCGACGGCCGGCGCGGGAACCGGGACTGGCAACGGCTCGGCGCCGGGCTCGGTCTGTGGTTGCCCGGCCTGTCCGGCGGGGACCTCTTGCGCGCCGTGCGGCTGCGGCGCGACACCAGCGCCCGATCCCTGCTTCGCACACACCGATGTCACCTCCTGCGCGGCCGACACCGCCGACGCTTGCGGCTGGACCTCGCTCAACATCGAGTGCGTCACCGCGCCCTGCCCAACGGGATCGTGCGCGCGGATGCAACCGGGCTCGCCGGTCGACGCCGGAATCGACCCGGGCGGCGGCGGGTGCGCCTGTGCCTGCCCCGCCTGTGCCCCGGGCGAAGCCTGCCCCCCGTGCGCCTGCAATTGTTGCCCGACCAAATCTCAAGGGCCGCCGGTGCTGACACCACAGCCGCAACCCGTCGCCGTGGACGGCGGCGCAGCGCCTGCCGGCTTGTAGAAAGCGACGCGAATCGTCGCCCGCGGCGCGGCCAGCATTGACTCCTGCCGGGTGCGCTGGGAAACTCCCGGCCTTCCATTCCATCCCGTCGTTAAGGAGTCTTCAATGTCCGAGTACCTGTTCACCTCCGAGAGCGTCACCGAAGGTCATCCCGACAAGCTGTGCGATCAGGTCTCGGATGGGATCCTCGACGCGCTCATCAAAGGTGACAAGGGATCGCGGGTCGCCTGCGAGACGCTGACCAAGACCGGGTTCGTGATGGTGGCGGGCGAGGTGACCTCCTCGGCGCAGATCGACATCCCGAAGATCGTCCGCGGCGTCGTCAAGGAGATCGGCTACAGCAGCTCGGAGATGGGCTTCGACTGGCAGACCTGCGGCGTGATGGTGGCGCTCGAGCAGCAGTCGCCCGACATCGCCCAGGGCGTCGACGGCAAGGGCGTCTACACCCGCGACGAGCAGGGGGCCGGCGACCAGGGGATGATGTTCGGCTACGCCTGCGACGAGACGCCCGAGCTGATGCCGATGCCGATCATGACGGCGCACAAGCTCTCGAAGAAGCTGGCCGAGGTGCGCAAGAAGGGCGTGGTCGATTTCCTGCGCCCCGACGGAAAGAGCCAGGTCTCGGTGCGCTACTCGTCGGACGATCGGCCGCTCGGCATCGACGCGGTGGTCGTTTCGACCCAGCACAGCGAATCCGTGAAGTACAAGACGCTCAAAGAGGCGGTGATGGACGAGGTCGTCAAGCCGGTGCTCCCCGCCGCGCTCGTGTCGAACAAGACCAAGTTCTTCATCAACCCGACCGGCCGCTTCGTGGTCGGCGGGCCGATGGGCGACTCCGGTCTCACCGGCCGCAAGATCATCGTCGACACCTACGGCGGCATGGGCCGTCACGGTGGCGGCGCCTTCTCGGGGAAGGACCCGTCGAAGGTGGATCGCTCGGCCTGCTACTACGCGCGCTACATCGCCAAGAACGTCGTGGCGGCTGGCCTCGCCCGCCGCTGCGAGGTGCAGGTCGCCTACGCGATCGGCGTCGCCGAGCCGGTGTCGCTGCTGGTGCACACCTTCGGCACCGGCAAGATCTCCGAGGATCGCCTCTCCGAGATCGTGCGCGCCAACTTCGACTGCCGCCCCGGCGCGCTCATCCGCGAGCTGAACCTCTTACGGCCCATCTACCAGAAGACGGCCGCCTACGGTCACTTCGGCCGGCAGGATGCCGACTTCTTCTGGGAGAAGACCAACAAGGCCGACGCGCTCAAGTCAGCGGCCCGCAAGTTCGTCGCGGCCAACGGCCACGCCAACGGCAGCGGCAACGGCAAGCCGAGCGGCGGCGGCAAGCGCCGCGCCGATCGCGCGCTCGAGGCGTAGTCTCGGAACGCCGCAGCCAGCCGGAGATCGGCTGTGACGGGAGAGGCGCCGGCAGCTGGACGCTGCCGGGCGCTCACCGTACGACGCTCAGTTGTTGACCAGCTGGCAGCCCGGCTGGAGCGTGCAGGCGGTGGGGCTCAGTTGGGCGCAGGGGGTCGGCGTTCCGGTGCAAGTCGTCGCCGGGCCCGACCACTCGTCGCAGTCGAGCTGGTTGTCGCATGTCGTCTGGTCGGCGATGGACGCGCACGGCGTGAGCGTCCCTGTGCAACTCGTCGCCCCGCTCGACCAATAGCAGTAAGGCGCTGAGCCACACGTCGTCGAGGTGGTCAGCGACGGGCAGGATGTCAGCGTCCCCGAGCAAGTCGAGGACGACCAAGCGCAGCCAATCTGGTCGCCGCACGCCGTCTGGTTGGTGATCGACGCGCACGGCGCGATCGTCCCGCTGCAGGTGCTGGTCGCGCTGTTCCAGGTACACCCCGTCGCCTCCTCGCAATACGTCTCGTACGAGGCCGACTCGCTGAAGATGGCACAGGTCTCCTCGGTCGTTCCGGTGCAGCTCGCCGTGGTGCCTGCCGTGCAGCCCGGGCATTCAGTCGAGGAGCAGCCGTAATCGGCACCGCAGGTGGCGCAGGTCAGCGAGATTTCGGTCTCGCAGGTGCCAGTCGACGCCCCCGGCGTGCAGCCCGGGCAGTAGCTCGCGCTGCAGCCGGGGCAGTCGGAGCAGGTGTACGAGCGCGTGCCGAGACAGGACCCGCCGCCAGACGCCGATGGCGTGCAGCCCGGGCAGTATCCTGTCGTCGATCCACTGCAGCTATAGGCCGATCCGCAGCTGGCGCAGGTGCTGTAGTTCGGCGTCCCCGTGCAGTGTGGCCCGGTCGAGAAGACCACCGTCGGCGGCGGCTCGTTTACCAGCGCGGACTTGCAGCAGATCTGTTGGTTGCAGTCCGAGCTGGTCTTGCAGGACTTCGCGCAGGTGGTCGAGCAGATGCCGTTGCAGCAGATCTCGTTGTTGGCCGTGTTGCAGTCGGTTGATTGCGCGCAAGCCGTGGGGCAGGCGGCGTAGGTCGGATTGAGGCAGAGGCCCGCGGCCGTGATGTGCGGCTCGACCTTCGGGATCGAGGTGCAGCAAATCTCGCTGTTGGCGGTGTTGCAGTCGGTGCTCTTCGTGCACGGCTTCGGACAATCCGCGGCGGGCAGACAGTACGGCTGGTCGTAGATACCGCAGCAGACGTCGCCGGGGGTCGAGGCGCAGTCGGAGTCGGCCGAGCAGAGCTGGATTCCGGCCGACGGCGCCGCGCAATACTTGCCCGAGAGGGACAGATCGACGCGCTCGCAGGCTTGGCCTTTCGTCGAGTCGCAGCGCGAGTCGTCGGTGCAGATGATCGGGCAGGCCGCGGCTTGGCTGCAGGCCTTGCCGGCCGTGCCGTAGTCACAGCAGAGCTCCCCCTGGCTGGTGTCGCAATCGCTGTCGGCGCTGCACGTCTTCGCGCAGGTGTCCTCACAAAGCCCCGTCCCCGCCGGAAGCACGGACGCAGGCGACGTGCTCTTGCTGTTGCATCCGACCGACACGAGAGCCAGCAGTCCCAGTCCAAACCCACGCAATCTCATATTCGACCTCCCAATTTGACCCGCTCAGGGTACAGGGACCGGCGGGAGGTCGCAATATGTTCGCCTTCGCATCTCGGTGCCGGCGGAGCCGCCACAATTGTGGCGGCTCTCGGGCGATCAATGAGGGCCGGCGGGGATGAATCGCGGAAGAGCGGTCGGCGCGCTCGGTTTGGCGCCGCC
>DATAVR010000170.1:0-17040 GCA_036267635.1 Polyangia bacterium
ATCTGCACTGGCGTGGTCGAGCCCGACAGCGTGTCGCTGCCGAGAATGCCGTCGATGGCTTCAAACGTCCAGCACCACGCGGCGCCGTCCTTGGCCACGGCGCACGTAACCGGGTCACTGATCCCGGACGCCACCGAGATCACCGGAGTTGGCATACCCGCGACCACGCCCGGGTTCGTAGGCTGGGGGTCGCCCACAGGGGTGTCGTTCCTGATGCCCCAACAGAGAAGCGCGCCGCTACCGTTTATCCCGCATACCTCGTATTCGCCGCCTTCGAGGGTCGTTGCACCAGAGAACCCCGGCACGGCTTGGGGAGTTGTAGTCGCCGTAATAGAGCCCCAACAATAGACGCCCCCGCCGGACCCGCCGGACCCGAAGAGGCCACACGAAAGGTCCGAGCCCGCCGCGAGGGCCAGGATCGACCCGCCTTTGAGAGCGGCAAGCTGGACGGCCTGCGGAGTCTCCGTGGACACCATGGAGCCGTTTCCGAGCTCGCCTGCAGAGTTGTCGCCCCAGCACCAGACCGAAGTACCGCCCCCGGCACACGTGTGGTAGTCGCCGGACGCGATGGCGGTCACGCCGGAAACACCGGCGACCTTGGTCGGCGTCAGAACGCCTCCCCCCCAGCAGTAGACGGATCCGCTCACGATCGCGCACACCTGGTTGTCAAATTCCATCGAGATGGCGCTGGCGCCCGCGAGGTTGGATTTGACGGGCGTCGAGGAGTCTTCGAAGTCGTTCGTGGGAATGGTCCCGTTGCCGAACTGCCCGGAGGCGCCGGATCCCCAGCACCAGACGGACCCGTCGCTCTTGATCAGCGCGCAGACCGAGTCGCTCGCAGCGGCGATCGCCGAGGCCGGGCCCGGCAACCCCATGACAGGAACCGGGGTGGGGCTCTCTTCGAAGCCGCTGTCTTGGTCCTTCCCATTGCCGAGCTCGCCGTCGCCGCCTCTGCCCCAGCAACGAATGCTCCCGTCGGTCAGCAGCACGCAGGCATGCCACTCGCCGGTCGCGACGGCCACGGCGGCCAGGTGGCACGATCCGGACTCGCAGAAGTAGCCCGACAGACAGTCGGCGTCGGCCGTGCAGCTGGTCTTACACGCGCTGGCCGAGCAGACGTAGTTGCCGGCGCAGTTCTGGGCCGCCGGGACCGAGCAGCTGCCGTTGCCGTTGCAGATTCCCGTCGCCACGATCTGCGTGCCGGAGCAGGTGGCCGTCCCACAGCCGTTGGTCGGGTACGAGCAGAGCCCGCTCAACAGCCCCATGCAGGAGCCCGCGCAGGCCGTGGCGCCGCCCAAGCAGGCCGAGCGATTGCCATGCACCGGCCCCGACTGGACCAGGCTGCAGGTCCCGACCTTGCCAGCGGTGTCGCAGGCCTGGCACGAGTTGCCGCAGGCGCTGTTGCAACAGATGCCGTCGGGGGCGCAGAACGTGCTGCTGCACTGGTTGAGCGCGCCGCAAGTCGATCCATTGCTCTTCTTGGGGAGACAGCTCCCGTTATTGCAGTAGGCCGTGGTGACGCAGTCCGTGTCGGTGGAACAGGTCGTCTTGCACGCGGTGCCGCTGGCGCAAATGAGGTTGTTGGCGCAAGCAGCCGCCGTTCCCGTCGAGCACGTTCCGCTCCCGTTGCAGTTCCCGATCGGCGTGAGCTGGGCGCTGGTGCAGGAGGGCGTCCCGCAGCTGACGCTGGTGACCGCGAACCGGCAGCCGCCGTTCCCGTCGCAGGTCCCATCGTGTCCGCAGGCGGTGGAGTCGACCGCGCAGGCGCCTGCCGAAGAGCCGCCCGAGGCGACCGGCTTACAGAGGCCCGTCGCGCAGGTCATGCAGGTCCCCGCGCAGGTCGTCGCGCAGCAGATCCCGGAGATGCAGTCGGCGTGCGTGCACTGGCTATTCTTGCTGCAGGTCGACCCGTCGGACATCGTCGCCGCGCACGTCATCGCGGACGTACAGTAGCCGCCCGGGCAGTCGGTGTCGGCCGAGCAGCTCGTCGCGCAGCCCGTCGTCGCCGAGCAGGTGAAGCCCTTGCAACCCGTGGTGGTCCCCGCCGTGCAGGTCCCCATGCCGTTGCAGGTGCTGGGCGAGGTGTAGCCGGCGCTGCCGCAGCTGGCCGCCAGGCAGACGGTGCTGCTGCCGTATTTCTCGCACGCACCCTTGCCGTCGCAGTGGCCGTCGTTCCCGCACGAGGCGGCCGAGCCCGCCGCGCAACCCCCGGCCGGGTCCGCCACCCCCTGCGAGACCGCAGCGCAGGTTCCATCGGGCGAAGAACCGGTGAGTTTGTTGGTGCATGCCTGACAGGTGCCGGTGCAGGCGCTGCCGCAGCAGACGCCGTTGGCGCAGAATCCGCTCGTGCATTGATCGGTCGCCGTGCAGGCCTGCCCGTTCGGACGCTTTGCCACACAGGCGCCGCTCTGGCACAGCCCGCCGAAACAGTCGGCGTCGGCGGTGCAAGTCGATGACTTGCACGCGGTCCCCGACGCGCAGATCACGCCGCCCGAGCAGGCGGTCGCGGCGGGTGTCGAGCAGGTGCCGGTCCCGTTGCAGAGCCCGGTGGGCGTGAGCTGGTTGCCGCTGCAGGAGACGGCTCCGCAGCTGATGCTCGTCGTCGCGTACCGGCAGCCGCCGTTGCCATCGCAGGTCCCGTCGTGTCCGCAGGCGGCGGTGTCGGCCGCGCAGGCACCCGCCGAAGAGCCGCCGGACGCGACCGGCTTGCAGAGCCCCGTCGCGCAGGTCATGCAGGTCCCCGTGCAGGCGGCCGCGCAGCAGATCCCGGAGATGCAGTTGGCGTGCGTGCACTGGCTGTTCTTGCTGCAGGTCGACCCGTCGGATGTCGTGGCCGCGCAGGTCATCGTCGACGTGCAGTAACCAGCTGGGCAGTCGGCGTCGGCCGTGCAATTCGTCGCGCAGCCCGTCGTCGCCGAACAGGTGAAGCCCTTGCAGTCCGTCGTGGTCCCCGCCGCGCACTTCCCCTTGCCGTCACAGGTGCTGGACGAGGTGAACCCCCCGCCGGCGCAGCTGGCCGCCAGGCAGACGGTGCTGCTCCCGAATTTCTCGCACGCCCCATTGCCGTCGCAGTGACCGGTGTTCCCGCACGAGCTGAGCGAACCCGGGCTGCACCCGCCGGCAGGATCCGCGAGCCCCTGCGAGACCACGGCGCAGGTCCCGTCGGGCGACGATCCGGTGAGCGCGTTGGTGCAGGCATAACAGCTGTCGGTGCAGGCGCTCGAGCAGCAGACTCCTTGCACGCAGAAGCCGGAGCCGCAGTCGGTCCCGCTCGAACAGCTGTGGCCGAGACCGGGGCCCTTCGCCGCGTCGCTCGCGCCGCCGTCCGTCGCCACACCAGTGCCGGCGGCGCCGCCGGTTCCGGCGTGACCCCCGGCTCCGCCGCCGGCGTGCCCGCCAGCGCCACCCGTCGCACCTCCGGCCCCCTTGCCCGCGCCGCCGCCGCTCCCGCTGCTCACCGCATCGGACCCCCCATCCTGCGGCTGATACGGCCGTCCCGTGGAGCAGGCGCCGAGAATCAGCGCGGTAGCCAGAGCGATACTATGGAGCTCGACGACGGTTCGTTTCATCACGCCACCCTTCCGTTTCAAAAGCGAAGCTCGCACGACAGGCCCAGACCCGATAACGATGGCGCGCACAACGGAACAGCAAGCGCGTGCTCGGCGGCCGCTGGATGCGAGCCTTCCGTCAGCTGCAGGACCAGCCAGGTGACCGCGAACGCCCCTGCGCCGGCGAATCCAACAATCGCCCAGGTAGCGTCGCTGCGGTAGCTGTCGAGGCTCCCCTGGCACTCTGGCGCCGGCGAGCCGCCGTTCTGGAGAACGGCCGTGCCGTTGTTGTCGGCGCAGGCGGGCGTGTGATTGTTGAACGCCGAGACGTTGTTGCCGTGTTCGATAGTGGCGACCACCCCCACAACCAAACCGACGCCCGCGGCGCCGGCGGCGCTCCACTTGACGATCGTGCGTGCGAGCGAAGGGCCCTCCACGGGAGGAGGCGTCTCGACCACGGGAGTGACCGGCGTGGATCCCAGCTGCGTCTTCTGATCGCCGCCCATCTTCGTCCCCGACGTCGCGTCCCCGGCCGACGCCGGCGTCTCTTTGGCCAGGTGAAGGACCAGCCGCTGATATTGCCCCCCGACGATCGTCAGCGTCCGTTGCGCGGGAACGTAACCGGGTGCGTGGAGCTCGACCTCGACCTCGCCAGCGCTGACGCGCACCGCCTCTTTCAGCGGCAACTTTCCCACCACCCTTCCGTTGACCGAGACGTCAGCCCCTTCCGGATCACCGATCACCTCGATGCGCGCGAGGTGGCTCTGAATCGCTCCGAGCGCCTCGTCCAGGGTCGCTCGGTTCTTGACGACCCAGGTGTCAGCGGCCGCGTGCAAAGCCTCTCCCACGTGCCGCTCGGCGTCTTCCCAGCGCCCGAGCGCTTGCTCCGCCAGGCCCAGCTGCCCTGCGGCTCTGGGCGTGTGGACCTGGTCGTACGCTTTTTGAAACTCGCGCGCGGCACCTTCATCGTCGTGCGCCTTGCGCAGCTCGATGCCATGTCGGATCTGGCCGTCGGCGTCGGCGGAGGCGTCCGCCCCCACGGCAAGCGGCTGAGCGGCGACAACGGCCACCACCGATCCCACGAACGCGACCCCGAACGACCGATAAATCATTGAACCTTTATGAGTAGGCGTGCTGAGTCGGCGACATTAATAGAAGGAGCCAGCCAGTTGCAACCGGCGTGGCGCGCTGACCGGGCGGTATATGAACGTGTGCTCGGGCAAATTTCGGCTTATCCTCCCGCTTCGCCCCGCGTGCCATAGGGAGGTCTCTTTGGACTACCGCCTCGTCGCATCCCCCAGAGCGACAGCGCTTCGTTCGATCGTCACCTGTTTTTCCCTCTGCGCGGTGCTCGGTTGCGCCGGCAAGGGCGGCGGCTCCCCCGGCGCTGGGGGCTCAAAGGGGTCGGGTGGCACCACCGCGTCCGGCGGCGCGACTGGCTCGGGAAGCGCGACCGGCTCGGGAGGCGCGACCGGCTCCGGTGGCTCGTCCGCAACGGGAGGCGCGACCGGCTCCGGCGGCACCACCGGCTCCGGTGGCGCGACGGGTTCAGGGGGTACCACCGGGTCAGGTGGCGCGTCCGCAACGGGAGGCGCGACTGGCTCCGGCGGCTCATCATCCGTCAGCGACGCGGGCACCGACGCCGTCTGCCAGACCGCGAACTACACCTTCGCGCCCAAGATCCCCACGGTTTTCGTGGTCGTCGATCAATCTGGCAGCGAGTTCACGAACGCGACCACGGGCACGTTCTTCAGCCTTCGAACGGCGGTTCTGAGCGTGATCAATAGCCTTCAGGGCCAGGTCCGATTCGGGTTGGGCGTGTTCACAGGCCAGGCGGGCCAGACGCCCTCCAAGTGTCCGATCTGGACCACGGTCAGCCCCGCCCTCAACAACTACACAGCCATCAACACCCTCTACGCCGCCCAAGGCCAACCACAGTTCAAGGCGGAGACGCCGGCGGTGCAGATCCTCCCGCTCGTCCAGCAGGCCCTGATGAGTGACACGGGCACCGGAGCGAAATACATCCTGTTCGCCACCGACAGCGAAACCGACTTCTGCGACGACTCGACGGCGGACTGCGCCGCCGACGGGGTGACGTACCTCCTCCAGGCCATGTACAGCTCGACCCCGAGCATCGGGACGCTGGTCATCGGACTGCCAGCTCAAGGCGACAACCTCGCGCCCGCTGCACTTCAGAATTTCGCCAACGCGGGGGCCGGACAACCGGTCGTGTTCCCGACGGTGAACGGCATCCAGACCCAGAGCCAACTCTATTACACATGCACCGGGGTGGGGAAGAACGCGGGAATGGACTCGTGGGACAATCTGTACGCGGCGGCGGGGAAGTCGACGATGACCGGCAATAGTGGCGTTGCGATTGCCACCTACGGGACATCCGCCGGAACGGCCAAGGTCTATTCGCCCGCCTCGACCTCGGAGACCGATCTGGAGAATCAGATCAGCTCGGCCATTTCGGGCGTCAAGAGCTGCACGTTCGATCTCAGCGACGTCGGCGGCAAGTCGATCAAGGTCGACACCACCATGCTCGCCAAGGCGAGCGTGAAGATCGAGGGAAATACGATTCCGCAGAACGCCACCAACGGCTGGAGCATCAGCGCGACCTCATCGAGCGAGCTCCTCTTGAACGGAAGCGCCTGCACGACCTGGCAGACGCCGAACAACAACGACATCGCCTTCGCCTTCCCCTGCAGCACCATCATCTTCGAGTAAAAAAACCGATGACGACGAATCGACGCTTCAAAAGACGCTTCGTGGGACAGACATCCCTCTTGTTCGCCGCCGCAATGCTCTTCGGGTGCAACGCCGGCGTCAAACAACTGCCCGGCTCCGGCGGCGCCACCGGGAAAGGGGGCAGCAGCGCGAGCGGCGGCGCCACCGGGAAAGGGGGCGGCGGCGCCACCGGCAGCGGCGGCGCCACCGACGCGAGCCTAGACGGCGCTTGCGCGGCCTCCACCGTGGGCGCGCAGCCGGTGCCGCTCGATCTCTACTTCCTGATGGACAGCTCGTTGTCGATGAAGGAAACGACAGGCGCGGGAACGACCAAGTGGGCAGCGGTCAGCGCCGCGCTGAGCGGTTTCTTTGGGGACTCAAGCTCGGCGGGCCTCGGCGTGGCGCTCAAGTATTTCCCCGACGAGGAGAGCGGCGCGCCCGCCACCTGCGCAATGACCTCGGACTGCGGAACGTTCGGGAACTGCGACTTCCGGGATACCTGCGTCAGCAGCGGAGCGTCAACCACCGCCGTTTCTCCTCTTTGCGTCGACGCCACCACCTGCGGCACGCAGGCCTGCTCTCGAATCAAGAGCTGCACCGATGGGAGCTACTGCGCCCCAGGGCCGACGGCCCCCACCACCGCCTGCGCGGGCTGCACCAACTTCCCCGGCTACTGCCACCTGCGCGACATCTGCACGAACAGCGAATACGCGACCCCCAACGTCGCGATCGGAACGCTGCCGGGCGCGGCCGCGGGGCTCGCCTCATCGCTGTCGGGGCACACGCCCGACGGATACACGCCGACCGGGCCGGCGCTGACGGGCGCCGTCTCCTGGGCGCAGAGTCAGCAGACCGCCAACCCCGCCCACAAGGTGGCGATCGTGCTCGTCACCGACGGGCTGCCCGGCGGCTTCATCCCGGGCTTCCCGCCCACTGAATGCGCGCCCAGTGACATTCCCGGCATCTCCAGCATTCTGTCGAGCGCAGCCACCGGCTCGACCCCCATCCTCACGTTCGTCGTCGGGATATTCAACCCCGGCGCCGAGGCTACGACGGCGCAGACGAACCTCAACATGCTCGCGACCGCCGGGGGCACCGGGAATGCCCTCGTCATCAGCGTCACCGACACCAACGTTACGCAGGAGCTCCATACGGCGCTCACGCAGGCGCAGACCAAGGCGATCGCCTGCTCGTACAAGATCCCACCCTCGACCGGCGGCACCGGGCTTGACTACAACAAGGTGAACGTCAGCTTCACCAGCGGCTCGGGAACGATGACCACCGTCGGTCACACCACCGGCGCCTCGGCCTGCAGCAAGGGCGGCTGGTACTACGACGTCGACCCGACGGCCGGGACCCCCACCCAGATCATCGCCTGCCCCTCGACCTGCTCGGGCTTCCAGACCGACGTCGCCGGCCAGGTTCAGGTCGTGCTCGGCTGCGCGACCATCAGCGTCGGGTAGAGGCCATCGGGGCCGAAAAGCCGCTCAGTGCTTGCCGCTCCACGGATCGCGCGCGAGCTCCTGGAGCCTTTCATCGACGGCCTTTTGCGTGACCGTCTTGGGCGCCAGGGCGGGCGCCCGCGCGCGCCTCCGGGCGGCCAGCAGGCGGGGGAGCTTCCAGGCCTCGGCCCCGTCAAACGGCGCCACCGGCAGGAGATTGAGGGCCATCATGTACCCGTTGATCGTCGTGAAGGTCCGGGCAATCTGAGAAGGGATCCTGGACTCGGGCTCGCCGAAGCAGGCCAAGAGGCCCACCGTGGCGCAGAACAGCGCCAGCTGCGCGTCGACCCCGCCCCAGGCGATCTTCGCCCGCTCGATCGCCGTGGCATCCCCCGACCAGCGGCAGACACCGCCGAGGGCGTGAACGTCAATCGAGATGACCCGACAGCGGTAGCGCCGAACCAGAAGGGCGTGACCGACCTCGTGCGCGAGCACGAGCAGCGTGAACCCGAGTAAGACCCCGGGCTGAAAATTGCCCCCTCCCAGAACGAGAGCGCCGAGAGGCAGCGTCCAGTGCACCCGCAGCGGCGCTCCCCTCCACCACCCGACAGTCAGATAGCCGTTCCGCACCGGGGGCGATGACAGCACGCCACCCGGACGATTGACAACCCCCGGCCCGGCCCGGGCGGCTACTTGTTCTGCTTGGCGC
Organism: Polyangia bacterium; assembly: GCA_036267635.1. Taxonomy (GTDB): domain Bacteria; phylum Myxococcota_A; class Polyangia; order Fen-1088; family Fen-1088; genus JADGRB01. Next base: position 8,430 of record DATAVR010000170.1, read on the forward strand.
GGTACTCGGCCATCATGACCTCGCGCGCCTGCTTGGGGACCTCGGCGTACTTCTGAAACTCCATGGTGAACTCACCCTTGCCCTGGGTGGCGGAGCGCAGGTCGGTGGAGTAGCCGAACATGTCGTTCAGCGGAACCTCGGCCATCGCCTGGACGAAGCCTTCCTGCTTCTCCGACGAGATGATGGTGCCGCGGCGCTGGTTGAGCCCGCCCATGACCGCCCCCTGGAACTCCTCGGGGAACTGCACCTCGACCCGCATAATCGGCTCGAGGATGGTCGGCTTGGCGATGGCGTAGGCCTCGCGGAAGCCCATGAGCGACGCCGTGCGGAAGGCGATTTCCGACGAGTCGACCGGGTGGGAGGCGCCGTCGTTGATGACGCACTTGACGCCGACGATGGGGAACCCGATGAGCGGACCCTTCTTGATCGCCTCGCGGAAGCCCTTCTCGCAGGCGGGGATGAACTCGCGCGGGATCGACCCGCCGACGATGTCGTCCTCGAACTCGAAGCCGGTCGGGTGATCGGCCGGCAGCGGCTCGATGTAGCCGCCGACCTTGCCGTACTGACCCGAGCCACCGGTCTGCTTCTTGTGCGTGTAGTTGAACTCGGCGTGCAGGCCGATCGCCTCGCGGTAGGCGACCTGCGGCTTGCCCGAGATCACCTCGCAGGCGTACTCGCGCTTCATCCGCTCGATGTAGATCTCGAGGTGAAGCTCGCCCATGCCGCTGATGATGGTCTGGGCCGACTCCTCGTCGCGGTGGACGCGGAAGGTGGGGTCTTCCTTGGTGAAGCGGTTGAGCGCCTTCGAGAAGTTGGTGGCGTTGCCCTTGTCCTTGGGGGATACGGCCAGCGAGATGACAGCCTCGGGGACGTGCATCGACGTCATCGTGTAGTTGATCGACTCGTTGGTGAATGTGTCGCCCGAAGCGCACTCCACGCCAAACAGCGCCACGATGTCGCCCGCGGTGGTGGTCTCGATGTCGTTCATCTCGTTCGAGTGCATGCGGACGAGCCGTGGCACCTTGACGCGCTTCTGGTTGTTGCTGTTGTTGACGATGAAGTCGCCCTTGGTCAGCGACCCCTGATAGACGCGCATATAGGTCAGCTGACCGTAGCGACCGTCTTCCAACTTGAACGCCAGGCCTACGAACGGGGCCTTCGGATCGGACTGGAGGATGACCTTCTCCTCCTTCTTGTCCTGGTCGAGCGCGATGTTGTTGACCTCCTTGGGGTTGGGGAGGTACATGTTGACGCCGTCGAGCAGGAGCTGGACGCCCTTGTTCTTGTAGGCCGAGCCGATGAAGACCGGCGTCATCTTGAGCGCGATCGTGACGCGCCGGATGGCGGCCCGGATCTCCTCGATGGACGGGTCTTGCTCGGCCAGAAACTTGTCGGCGATGGCGTCGTCGTGATCGGCGATCGAAGCGATCATGTCGTGCCGGGCGGTCTTCGCCTCTTCCAGGCGGTCGGCGGGGATCTCCTCCTCGCGGATGTCCTCACCGTCGTCGCCGTCGAAGTAGAAGGCCTTCATCCGGATGAGATCGATGATCGCCTCGAAGTTGGCCTCTTCGCCGATCGGCAGCTGGGTGGTGATGGTGTTGTGGCGCAGCTTGTCCTTGAGCTGGGCGGTGACGCGCGCCGGATCGGCGCCCGCGCGGTCGAGCTTGTTGATGAAGGCCAGGCGCGGCACGTTGTAGCGGCGCATCTGGCGATCGACGGTGTACGACTGCGACTGCACGCCCGAGGTGCCGCAGAGCACCAGCACGGCACCGTCGAGGACGCGCAGCGCGCGCTCGACCTCGATGGTGAAGTCGACGTGGCCGGGGGTGTCGATGAGGTTGATGTTGTAGCCGTCCCACTCGCAGTAGGTGGCGGCCGACTGGATGGTGATCCCCTTCTCGCGCTCGAGATCCATCGAGTCCATCTTGGCGCCGACGCCCGACTTCCCGCGCACCTCTTCGATCTTATGGATCTTGCCCGTGTAGAAGAGGATGCGCTCGGAGAGCGTGGTCTTCCCCGAGTCGATGTGGGCGGAGATTCCGATGTTGCGGACCTTGTCGAGAGAGATGGCCATGACCGGTTGTTCCTTCGGGTGCGGTGGTAAGGGCGCGGAGTTTAGTGAAGTTTGAGGCTTTCGCTAGCGCGAAAACCATCACGTCAGATGCCAGGGGTCTGGCGCGCGTTACCGCACGCCGACCAGCTCGACGTCGAACACCAGCGTGGCGTTCGGGGGGATCGGGCCGCCCGGCGTGCCGCGCGCGCCGTAGGCCAGATCGGGCGGAATGGTCAGCTTGCGCTTGCCGCCGACCTTCATCCCTTCGATCCCTTGATCCCAACCTTTGATCACCACGCCCGAGCCGAGCGGGAAATCGATTGGCTGGCCCCGATCGAGGGAGCTGTCGAACTTGGTGCCGTCGGTCAGACGTCCGGTGTAGTGAACCGAGATCATCTTCCCCTTGGTCGCGGTGGCCCCTTCGCCGACCTTCACCTCGTCGACGACCAGGCCGCCGGCGGCGGGCGCGCCCTTCTTTCCCTCTGCCTTGCCCTCTGCCTTTGAATCGGCCGAGCCGGAGCCGCTGGCTTTGTGAGAGCAACCCCAGCTGAGCGCGAGGGCAACGGCGATCAAGGGGGCGGCCAGCTTCTTCATGGCGCGGCACCATAGCACGCCCCAAAGGACCACCAAACGACGGCCCGCTCAGGCGCGGGGTAGGGCAACCGCAGCGGTCCGGACCAGGATCTCGGCGACCGGACCGCGGCTCCGCCCGACTGAATTGATCGCGCGTCGGGCGGGGACGCGCTGGAACTTCAGCCCCACATAGAGCTGGCGGGTGTCCCGGCAGTCCGAGTTCGAGAGGACGGCGGGGACGCTGGCGCGGGAGAGCGAGCCGAGCAGGTCGGCCAATCGGCGTTGATCGTCGGGGCCGAAGGCGCGCTTGGCGTAGCCCGTGAAGGACGCGGTCCGGGAGACCGGAACGTACGGGGGATCGAGGTAGACGAAGTCGTGTCGGCCGGGCCGTCGCTTCTCCAGCATCTCCCGAAAGTCGCCGCAGACGATCTCCGCGCCTTGCAGGGCGCGCGAGGCCGCCCGCAGCCGCGGCACGTCGCAGATCTTCGGCCTCAGGTAGCGACCGAAGGGCACGTTGAATTTACCGGCGCTGTTCACCCGATAAAGACCGTTGTAGCCGCAGCGATTGAGGTAGATGACCCGAGCCGCACGCGCCGCGTTGGTGAGACTGTCGGGATCCTGCGCGCGGACGGCGTAGTAGGCCACCTTCGTGTTGCGGTGGTCCTCGAGCTCGGCGATCACCCGCTCAACGTCGTCGCGGACAGTCTCGTAGCAATTGACCAGCTCGGGATTGGCGTCGCCGAGGACGGCCCGCCCGAAGCGCCTTCCGGCGGCGAGCGCGAAGAAGACGGCGCCACCGCCGACGAACGGCTCGTAATAGGTATCGATGCGCGCAGGTGCGAGATTCAAGATCCGCGGCAGCAGCTGACGCTTGCCGCCCGCCCATTTGAGGAACGGCGACGGCGGCGCACCTTCGTGCATATTGCGTTCTTGCGTAGCGTGAATCGCTGGCGGCGCGCAAGGAAAAGGCAACGTGACGGCGATCCTCGCCCGCGGCGCTCAATTTCTGCGGCTTTTCTGCTGTTTTTTGTTCCGTCGCGCGATCTTTGTCTTTAGAGTCTTGGGCCACAAACGCGGGCGCGCGCCCTCAGCGCCCGCTTTCGACAAGATCGAAAAGGAGAACGACATGGCGAAGGTGCTGACGAAGTCCCAGATTATCCAGACGCTTGCGGAAGCTCACAAGGACAAGCTGGCGCGCAAAGATGTGGCCCGCCTCCTCGAGTCGCTGACCACCGTCGGTCACAAAGAGCTCAAGAAGAACGGGATCTTCGTCCTCCCGGGGTTCGCCAAGTTCGTCGTCGTGAAGAAGCCGGCCACCAAGGAACGCCAGGGGATCAACCCCTTCACCAAGGAGCCGATCACGATCAAGGCCAAGCCGGCCCGCAAGGTGCTGAAGGCCCGCCCGGTCAAGGCCGCCAAAGACGCCCTCGCGTAGTCTCTCGTCGCGTCGCTCAGTCGAGCGACCCGAGCAACGCCTCGGTCAGCGCCGCCACGTCACTGAATCGTGGCGCGCGCGACCAGGGGTAAAAGTCGTAGGGGTCGATGAGCGCCGCGCGAATTCCGACGGCGCGCGCTCCGTCGACGTCGGCCGAGGGCGAGTCGCCGACCATCAGCGCGTCGCCGGGCGCGACGCCCAGCCGCTCGAGGGCGATCGCGAAGATGCGCGGGTCGGGCTTGGTGAAGCCGACCACCGAGGAGTCGACCACCGTGGCGAAGAGATCGCGCAGCTCGATCTCGACGAGCATCTGCTCGATCGTCCCCTCGCTGTTGGAGACGACGGCCAGCTGGAAGCCGGCAGCCCGCAGCCGCTCCAGCGCCTGTCGAACGCCAGCGCCGATCCGGCGCCAGGCGTTGCTGGCCCGGTGCGCGCGCAGGATCACCGCGGCCGCGCGATCGAGCGAGGCGTCGTCGCCGGGCGTCTCGGCGAGCGCGAGCAGCCGGCGGTAGAGCCGCTCATGCCAGCTGAAGCCGCCGTCGGCGTGCGTGCGCATGACGACCCCTTCGGTCTCGCGCAGCTCGGCGCGCAGCGCCCGCTCCGCCCGCTCGAGCGCCGCCGCGTCGGCAGTGACGCCCGCCTGGGCGGCGTAGGCGGCGATGCGCGCGCCGTCGTGAAACGTCAGCGTGAACCCGGCGTCGAACAGGATGGCGCGGGGGATCGGTTTGAACAGCGCCGCTGCTTCCTGGTATGAGGCAGACATGGTCAGGTTGAACCGGATCTACACCAAAGCCGGCGACGGCGGCGACACCCGCCTCGTAGGTGGTCAGAAGGTGCGCAAGGATTCGTTGCGCATCGAGGCGTACGGCACGATCGACGAGCTGTCGGCCTGCATCGGCCTCGCGCGCACCGTGCTGGCCGCCTCCGGCGCGCCCGACGGTGCCGACGCGCTGGCCGCCATCCTGCGGCGCGTGCAGAACGAGCTTTTCAACCTGGGCAGCGACCTGGCCACGCTGACCGCCGATCGCCGCCCCAACCAACCGGTCATCGAGGCGCGGCACGCGACGATGCTGGAGCAGGAGATCGACGGCTGGAACGAAACGCTCCCCGAGCTGCGCAGCTTCGTGCTCCCGGGCGGCGGAGTGGTCGCCGCCTACCTCCACCTCGCGCGCACCGTCTGCCGGCGCGCCGAACGTCTGATCGTCCGCCTCGCCGACGCCGAGCCGATCGGCGCCGCCGTCATCCCCTACGTCAATCGCCTGTCGGACGCTCTCTTCGTGATGAGCCGCCACGCCGCCCGGCTCTACGGCGAGCCCGAGCCGCTGTGGGAGCCCGAAGAGACTTAGCCGAACACCTGGCCGGACGTCGCTGCGGCTGGTAACGGCGTATCCTGACAGCGTGGCAATCGTGATCCGCGACGGCGTCCCTCTGGCGCCGTTCACGACCCTGGACCTCGGCGGACCGGCCCGACACTTCGCCGAAGCGGACGACGCGGCGGCGGTCGCCGAGGCCCTGCGCTGGGCGGAGGCCCGCAAGCTGCCGGTGGCCATCCTCGGCGGTGGCTCGAACCTGGTGGTCTCGGACGCGGGGTTCGACGGACTGGTCGTCCGGATCGTCACCCGCGGCAAACGATTCGACCCGGCCACCGGCGAGGTGACCGCCGCGGCCGGCGAGCCCTGGGACCAGCTGGTGGCCGAGGCGGTCGGCCGCGGGCTCGGGGGGATCGAATGTCTCTCCGGGATTCCGGGGCTGGTCGGCGCGACGCCGATCCAGAACGTCGGCGCCTATGGTCAGGAGGTCGCCCAGACCATCCGCGCCGTGCGCGTGCTGGAACGGGGAACCTGGCAAACGCGCGAGCTCGCTCCCGCCGACTGCGGGTTCGGCTACCGCGACAGCGCCTTCAAGCGCGATCCCGAGCGCTTCGTGGTCCTGGCGGTCACCTTCGCGCTCCGCCCCGGCGCCGGGCCGTCGCTGCGCTACCGCGAGCTCGCCGAGAGCCTGGCCGGCCGTCCAGCGCCCACGCTGGGCGACGCCCGGGCGGCCGTGCTCGGCTTGCGGGCCGGCAAGTCGATGTTGGTGGCGGCGGGCGATCCCAACCGGCGCAGCGCCGGTTCGTTCTTCATGAACCCGATCCTCGATGCCCGGCAGGCCGACGAGGTGGCGGCGCGGGCCGGCGCGGAGGGCGCCGGCGACGAGGGCAATCGAATGCCGCGCTGGCCGCTGGGCGACGGCCGAATCAAGCTCTCGGCCGGATGGTTGATCGAGCGGGCGGGCGTCGCCAAAGGGATGCGACGCGGTCCGGTCGGCGTCTCCAGCGCCCACGCCCTGGCGCTGGTTCACCACGGCGGCGGGACCACCGCCGAGCTGATGGCCCTCGCCCGAGAGATCCGCGAAGCGGTCCGGACCCGGTTCGGCGTCACGCTGGTCCCGGAGCCGACTTTCGTCGGCGTCGACTGGAACCTCGCCTCCGGCTGAGCATCCCAGAAGCGGCCCGGCGTCACACCGTCCACGCGGTAAACGTCAGGCTTGACAGCGGAGCCGGAAAAGTGGAACTTGTTCAAAGCATGAACCGCCGTTCACCCGATGAACGCCCGCTCCCGCCTCAGAGCCTGCGCGAGCGGTTCCGGGAGACGACCCTGCAGGCGGTGCTGACGGCGGCCGAAGACGTGTTCGCCGACGCCGGCCTGCACGCCGGCCACATGGGCGAGATCGCGGAGCGGGCCGGGGTGGCGGTGGGAACGCTCTACAACCACTTCGCCGACCGCGAGGCACTCTTGGCCGGCCTCTCCGACGCGCGCTACGCCGAGATGCTGGCGCAGGTCGACGCCGCGCTGAAGGGCAGCCTCGGGCGCCCCTTCCGCGAACGCCTGCGCGCCCTGGTGGTGGCGATGCTCAGCTACTGGGAGCGTCACCGAAAGTTCGTGCAGATCGTCCTGCAGAACGAGACTGGACGGTACCAGCGGACCTTCCCCACCCTCTGTGCGCACATGCGGACGAAGATGAAAGAGATGTACACACGTGTCGAGAAGCTCACCAGCCAGGGGGTTCGCGAGAAGGCGATCCGCTCCGACTTCGCCGACCTGGCTCCGTTCTTCTTCATGGGGATGATGCGCTCGCTCGTCATGCGCGACGTGATCCACGAGGTCGGCGACGGCCTCACGGTCGAGGCCGATCGCCTCCTAAACGCCTTCCTGGGCGGCGTGGGGGTTCCCTCATGAGCGCCGTCGCCGGGGCTTTCCCCATCGCAACCGCGCGCGCACCGGTCAACAAGTGGCTGGTCACGCTCTCCGTAACCTTCGGGACGCTGATGGGGGCGATCGACACCTCGATCGTCGCGGTCGCCACGCCGCACCTCTCGGGCTCGCTCGGCGCCACCGTCGAGGAGATGACCTGGGTGACCACTGGGTTCGTCATCGCCACGGTGGTGGTCATGCCGCTCACCGCCTTCCTGGGAAGATTTTTCGGCCAGAAGCGCGTCTACCTCTTCTCTCTGTGTCTGTTCCTCCTCGGCTCTGCGCTCTGCGGCCTGGCCCGCTCGCTGCCGATGATGGTCTTCTGCCGCGCGCTGCAGGGGCTGGGCGCCGGCGCGCTGCAGCCGACCGAGCAGGCGATCCTGCGCCAGACCTTCCCCCCCGAGGAGCAGGGGATGGCGATGGCGCTGTTCGGGCTGGCGGTGGTCGTCGGTCCGGCGGCCGGCCCCGTTCTTGGCGGCTACATCATCGACAACATGAGCTGGCCGTGGATTTTCTACATCAACATCCCGGTCGGTCTGCTCGGCATCTTCATGGTGACCCGCTTCGTGCACGAGCCGGAGGACATCCGCCGCTCCAACCGCGAGCGCGCCGCCGAGCAGCGCAAGAACCTCGACTGGCAGGGCGTCCTCCTCATGACGTTCGGGCTGGCCTCGCTGCAGTACGTCCTCGAGGAGGGGAGCCGCAACGACTGGTTCTCCTCGATGCCCGTCGCGATCTGCACCTTCCTGGCCTTCTTCCTGCTCACGGCCTTCGTCATCCGGGAGCTGACGGCGCCTGTGCCGGCCGTCGATCTGTCGCTGTTCAAGGACAAGGTGTTCCTCTCGGGGACGATCATCGGGTCGATCATGTTCTCGGTCCTGATGTCGATCACCTTCCTGCTGCCGCTCTTCATGCAGGAGCTGCTGGGATTCTCGGCGGTCCAGGCCGGCCTGGCGCTGATGCCCCGGGCGCTGGCCATGATGGTCGCCATCCCGCTGGCGGGGCGGCTCTACAACTATGTCCAGCCACGCATCATGGTGATCATCGGCGTCGCGCTGGTGGCGCTCAGCGCCTACGAGATGTCGCTCTATACGCTCGACACCAGCAGCCACTCGGTGGTCGCCGCGATCATTCTGCAAGGGTTCGGGTTCGCGCTGATCTTCGTGCCGCTCACCACGGTGGCGCTGGCCAGCATCCCGCGCTTCCGCATGACCGACGCGACGGGGCTCAACTCGCTCCTGCGCCAGATCGGCGGCTCACTCGGGCTGGCCGCGTTCGCCACGCTGCTGCCGCACTTCGTGCAGACCGCGCGCACGG